>NZ_JQKB01000004.1 GCF_000745835.1 Belnapia moabensis DSM 16746
CGAGATCGCCTTCCTCGGCATCGAGAGCTCGCCCTCTTTCGTCCGCCAGCCCGAGGGCAACGGCGTCGCCGAGCGCTTTATCCGTACCCTAAAAGAGAACTTCCTCTGGGTGCATACCTTCGACACCATCGAACAGCTGCGGTGCGGGCTGCAGGATTTCGTCGCCCACTACAACGCCACTTGGCTCGTCGCCAGGCACGGCTACCGCACCCCGAACCAAATCCGCGCCGAGCAACGCCGCCTTGCTCAAGGCCCGCAGGCCGCTTTACCTTTGGCCGCCTGATTAGCGCAGCCGACTGTCTCAGCATCCGGGCGCACTACAGTCGCGGCCAGTACCAACTGCCCTGCGGCGGCGTTCCAGGTCACAGCCCAAGGCCCGCCGGGACGGCCGATCTTGGTGCGCAGCAACTCCAGCTGCCAGCACTCTGCATCCAGCCTCGCCTCTGCCTCGGCTGGGTGGGCACTGATCCGCCAGCGGGTGCTGGTGGCGCTGGGGGTGACGCTGCCGTCATCCGGCCTTAGCAGCAGGCCGAGGGCGCCACCCGCCTCCGCGGCCAGCTGCAGCCGGCGTGTGGCCGTCAAATGCAGCGGATGATGACCTATCGTGTGTTCTAGTGGTAGGGCCAACACGGCTCCGCTCACGGCTGGACACCGCAGCGCCTCCTCCATCGCCCAGAGCGCGTCGGCCGAGCGACTGGTCCGGGCCAGTACCAGCTTGGCCGGTGTCAGGCCGAAGCGTGCCAACCCCGGCGGCCAAGCCAGCAGCCCATCCTGCTCGAGCGCGATCCAAAGGACAGTGCCACCGGTGCGGGCCAGCAGCAGGGCGCACAAGGCAGCGCCACAACCGGGCGAGCTGGCCAGTACATCGTGCACCGCGGCCCGCGCCAGGCCGTCACCGGGCAGCCCGTCGCAGATCGGGATGGCGTCGTGGCTGTGCCGGTCACGGATGCTGCCCTCGAGCCGCGCCACGCGGGCTCGCAGGGCTGCCAACATGGCAGCTTGGTCCAACGGAATATCCGAGGGGGCTGAAGGCATGAGCCGGCATCCGTATCGTCGTGGTCCGTCTCCCGGCAGTCGCCGGTCTGCCCTCAGGTGGTGTGTGGCGGATGAGGGGGACGCTTGAGGACGACGAAGTTCGCTCGCTCGAGCTGAGCCACGAGCTGCTCGGCCAGCAGAGTGGCTGCCATCTCCCAGGCGGCGCCGCGGCGGGGTTTGCCGCGCTCGTCGAAGCGCAGCCCGTAGGCCAGCGCAGAAGCGAGCTCCGCCTGATCGACCAATAGCAGGGGAGCATTAAACCCACTCGCGCGCTCGGCGGGAGTGTCGGACGGATCGGGCGGGGGCGGGTTCTGCGACTCCATGCTCCGACGTTGGCTGGATGGCGCGAACGAATCAAGAACAAATTTGTCGAAGCGGGTCGCCCCTGCCGAGGAAGGCCGTGTCATGCACCTGACATGTTGGACTGCTAGTAACCTTCAAAGTAGGTCGCGTGCCTTGGGAGAAAGGCACCCGGTTCCAAACCTGAGGTGATCCACTAAAAATCCGCCCGGACCACTCGATGGGCTGGTCATCATGAGCTGCTTCTGGCCCGCCGCTGGATGAATGGCCGAGCACAACGCGCTGCCGACGCGAAGCGACTCCGCCCGGACGTGCCGACCAGCATGAGGACGGCGTAGCAACATCCACCGCTGATGTGCATCGTCTCGATGCCGATGGAGATGTCGTTGCCCCTCATGCAGCACCGCGCCTCCTGGCGGGTGCAGTAGTCGGCGGCGGTCATACATACGGCGAGACAATTTATGGCAATACCGAAATATACTTTGAAGGCCGGGATGGGGTCGGCCATCTGGATCAGGGCTGTGCCGCGGGCACATCTCTCGTCGAGACGGCGTTCGGCCTGCCAGATGCTTGGCTAGGTCTTCGCATTGGTCGCCCGCCTTTAAGGAGCTTCGAAGGCCGTGCCCTCGAACTGGACCTCCTCACCGGCGAGGGCCGGTGGCGGTGAGAGCCAGAGTCGGGCGGATGCGCGGAGCTTGCATAAAGGTCCCGGTCTTGTACGGGTTTGGGCATGGCCGGCCGGGCCGGGATGGCGACCGGCTGGGCGATCACCTCCTGAAGCAACAACTGCCCACGAAAACGTATACCTTTGCCGCTTGCCGGCTTGGCCAGGGCGCGTCATGCCATCGGCATGCCAGCCTCGCTTTGCCGCGCCGCCCACCTCGTCCTCCTCCTCGCATTGATGACTGGATTGCCAGGTTGTGCCGCCCTGGTCGCCGAAAGTGCCAGCACCGCGGCCGGCGTCACCGGGGCCGGCGTATCGGATGCAATCGGCGCCAATGCGGCGGCGACCACCGCGATAGGCCTCGGTGTCCAGGCGGTTGGGCGGGCGGGGCTGCAGTATGCGCAGCGGCGGGCGCATGGGGTGGCGCAGGACAGTATCGCCCATGCTGCCGGGTCCTTGCCGGTCGGCGGCGTGGCACAATGGTCCATCCGCCATACATTGCCGATCGAGCCCGACGAGGCGGGCGAGGTGACGGTCGCGCGATTGATCGGGGCCGGCGGGCTCGAATGTAAGGAAATCGTCTTCTCGGTCGACCGGAAGCGGGAGCGCGGTTTCTACACCGCCACCATCTGCCGAGACGGCGAAGCTTGGCGCTGGGCCAGTGCAGAGCCGGCGACGGCGCGCTGGGGCTCGCTGCAATGAGGCGCTTGGCGCTGGTGCTGCTGCCGCTGGCGCTCGCCGGTTGCAACCAAGTAGCGGATGTGGCGGGGGCGGTCGCCGGTGGCGGCGCGGCGCTGGCCAGTGGCAACCCGGCGCTCGCGATCGGCGTCGGCATCGGCGTGCGTGCGGCGACCGCCGCCGGTATCCGCTATGTGGTGCGAAGCCGGCAAGGTGCGGAACAGGACGAGGTGGCGGCGGTGATCGGCACCCTCGCCCCAGGCGAGGTGCGGCGCTGGCGCATCCGCCATACCGTCCCGCTGGGCAATGAGGAGGGCGAGGTGCGGCTGGTACGGGAGATCGACAATGCCCTCGCGCCCTGCCGCGAGGCGCTGTTCTCGGTGGAGGAGGATGGCGCGCGGCACTGGTTCCTCACCACTGCCTGCCGCCAGGGGGAGAACTGGAAATGGGCGGCGGCGGAGCCTGCTGTGCCGCGCTGGGGCAGCCTGCAATAGGAAGAGGGACGCCGCTGCGGCGACGTCCCTTGGGATGCGGCTCAGTTCGGTGTCAGTACCAGCCCGGCGGCGTTGATCGTCACCGTTCCCGCCCCGGTCACCGCCGCAGCGCTCGCCAGCGCCGACCAGGTGAGCGGGTTGCCGCCGCTCGCCGCATCGAACAAGCCGACATGGGTCAGCGTGCCGGCCGCGGCGGTGAAGGTGAAGCGGATGGCGTCGGTGTTCTGCTGCGCGCCGGTGCCGCTGAAGGTCACCTTCTGGCGGGCATAGCCATTACCCACCGGCTCACCGGTGAGGCCGGTCGGGTCGCTGCCGCCGGTGCCTAGGCCGAGAAAGACCTGGCTCGGCAGGGCCGGGCTGCGGGCGCAGAGCGCGCGGCCGAGCAGGTTCTTCGCGTAATCGGTCAGGTCAGCCATGGGATGCTCCTTGGGGGTAGGGGAGAGGGACGGGTGATGCGCGCTGACCTCAGCCGACGGCCTCGACCGAGAGCAGGCGGGCGACCCAGTTGATGGTCTTGCCCGCCTCGCCGGTGCCGCTGATGGCAAGGCCGCCATTGGTGGTGTCGGCGTCGAGGGTCAGCCGCCAGGCGGCGGCGCCGCTGTCGTTGATCCCAGGGACGAAGCCGGTGCCGGCGGTGATGGCGGTGAGCGCCGGCCCGCTGCCGAGAGCGACGCCGCCGACCAGCACCGTCGCCGCCGCCGTAGCGCCGCGGCGGATGAGCAGGCTCGCCTCCCAGCTTGCCGTGTCGCCCGCTGTGCCCGCGGTGCCGCCGCCTTGGCGAGCGATGACCAGCAGCTTCAGCCGGTAGCTGCCGTTGTTCGGCAGGTTGACGGTATTCGTCGCACCGGGCGCGCTGGCATCGGCCGTGAGCCGGGCGGCATTGGCATCGCTGGTCTGCCGGCGCAGCACGAACTCGCCGGCCTGGGCGTCGCCCGTCAAGGCGAAGCGCCCGGACGCCCAAGCACCCCGGCCGAGAGTGCCGCGCAGGCTGGCATTGGCGCCGCCGGGAATCCAGCCATAGAGCCCATCGCCGGTGTTCGAGTCGCCGCCTGCGATGGAGATGCGGTTGCCGCTCGCGGAGTTGCCGATTCCGCCGCCGACAAAGCAGAGGATGCCGGTTGCCGCATTGCCGGTTCCGCCGACAACGGCGGCTTCCTGCCCCGAGGCGGTATTGCCGCCTCCGCCGGCGATGGTGGCACGGAAGCCGCTAGCAACCTGGGCTGCGGAAGTTCTGCTGGTCTGCCAGTCCACGGCATTGGCGCCGCGCGCATTGCCGCCGGTCGCGGTGTTGTCGGGCATCATACCGCTGAGGGCGCCGCTGCCCTTCGGCCCCAGCACCAGCCCGATATTGGTGTCGCTCCCCTCGGCCAGCAACGCCGCCGACGCGCCGGTCGTGCTGCCATAAAGGCCGATCCGGTTCACCGCGCTGGCCACAGGCGCAATCCGCACCGTCTCCAACCCGTTGACCGAGAGCGACAGCCCGCCTGTCGAGGCGCGGGAAAGGCCGGTCGCCGCAGCGCCGGCGAAGCCGAGGCCGGGGGCCGCGGCGGTGCCATCGGCGACGCTCGCCACCGCCCCGGCCACCGCGTAGTTCTGCGCCTTGACGAAGGCGGTGGTGGCGAGAGCCGTCGAGTTGTCCGTGCTTGCTGGCGTCGTCGCCCGCACGAAGGCGGCGCCCTTCGGCGTCAAGGTGATGCCGATGGCCGCATCGTTGCCCTGGGCCGAGAGCGTCACTGCGCTGCCGGCGATGCCGCCATCGACGCGCAGCCAGTTCACCGCCGGGGTCGTCGTATTGCCGATGGCGAGCGCCGTCGCGCCATTGGCCTGCAGCGCCACCGTACCGGTGCCCTTGGCAGCGAGCTGGAGGCCGACAATGGCATCCGCGCCCTGGGCCTGGGCCGTGACGGTGCTGCCGGTGGTGCCGCCGCCAACCAGCAGGCGGTTCACCGTGCCAACCGGCGTCGCCACCTCCAGCGCATGGCCGCCGGGGGCGCCGCCGAGGGTGAGGTTGCCGGTGGACGTCGCCCGCAATACCTCGGCGCCGCCGGCGGAGGCGGCGAGGGTGCCGCTTGTGGGAAGGAAGAGCCCGGTATCGACGCTGCCGACCGCGAGCCCGGGCCGCGCTGCCTGGCCTGCGGGGGTACCGCTGGCGAGCACCGCGTTGGTCCCGGCGTTGACGACGAGCCCGCCATCCTCGAGCAGCGGCGGGGTGCCGAGGTAGATGGCGTTTGGCGGCGCCGCGCCGCTATCGGCGATATGGATCGCCGCCGCGCCGTTGTTCCGCGTGTTGAAGCGGGTACAGCGAAGCGAGAAGATATCGAGCCTGTTGCCCGTGCCGCCCACGCGGATCGGGCTGTCTTCCACCGCGTCGGCGCGAAGGTTGCCGATCTGCACGCGGGTGTTCGAACCATCCACCTGGATCGCCGCCGAGCCTGGCAGGGGCGCCCCAGCGGCGTTGAAGATCTCGTTGTGCGAGGTGAAATTGGCGACCTGGCCGTCGGTGCCGGAGCCCTCCACCCAGAGCCCGTACCTCACGAAATCCGCATAGGCCTGGCCGATGTAGAACTTCGTCGTCACGCCGCTCTCCGAGCTGCCGAAGCGGAACATGCTGCGGTAGCCGAGGGCGAAGGCCTGGTCGATGAAGACGCCGTCGCTGCGGCGGAAGATCATGGCATCCGCATTGGCCTGCTGCCAGGCGAGGACGAAGGCGTTGGAGGTCCAGAACGTCCAGAAATGGACGCTATGGATGCGCGGGATGTCGTAGCACTGGTCGATCTCGATGCCCGTCGTCAGCACTTGGCCGCGTAGCCGGCGGATGTCGAGCCGGCCGGAGTTGCGGCAATAGATTCCCTTGTTGACGTTGCAGAGGAAGACATTGTCGAAATCGATGCCGCCGAGGCAGTCCTCGATGCGGAAGACGTAGTCATAGGCGGCCGGCGCCCAGCCGCTCACTTGCGCCGCGCTGTGCGTCTGCTGCACGGCAATGTCGCGCAGCCCGGCGCCGCGGCTGTTGACGCCGGTGAAGGTGAAGGGGGTGAAGCCCGTGGTGTTGATGCGCAGCCAGGTGCCCTGGCCGCCGCCGGGTCCCTCGGTGAAGCCGGCGCCCTGGAGGCGAATGGTGGCGCCGTTCAGCACCACCGGCGAGGCGATGCGGTAGATCTTCGGGCCGAGAAAGAGCGTGCCGCCGCCTTTCGTCTTCAGGTCGTCGATGGCGGCCTGGAAAGCGGGGCCGTCATCGGCGTTGCCGTCTCCCTTGGCGCCGTAGTCGCGCACATGCGCGCCGCGGTCGGTGAGTACCGCGCCGCGCAACTGTGCGAGGGTGGCGCGCCGGGTCTCGGTGGTGCTGCCGCTTGTCTGCACCAGCGGGGCGATGTCGGTATCGCCGAGGGCGCTGGCCGCGGGCAGCTCGCTGATCCTTGCGTCGGGCATCGGGCTCCGGTCCGGATGGGCAGGTGGGAAGGCCGCCTGCGTGTGGGGAAAGGGAGGCGAGCGAGGCGGCTACTGCTTCAGCACGTTGCCGGCTTCGTTCAGCAGGCGGCCGTCGCTCTCGACTAGGATCAGCTTCAGGTCGGGGCCGACATTGAAGCTGCGGGAGAGCACGCCGAGCGCCGGGTCCGCCGCATCCTCGATGCGGATGCGGTAGCCGGAGCCGATCGCTGGCGTCGAGAAGCTGGCCGAGGCGCCGCCGCTGACCACCGGCACCACCTGCACCGGCGGTACGATGGCGCCGCTGCCGTCGCGGAGGCTGAAGACGACTTGGCTGATCGGGCCGATCACAGTCGCAGAGACCGGGATGGTGGTGCCGGCGACGATGCCGGCGGCGAAGGGGGCGAGGATGATGGTGCGCACCACCGCTGCCGCTGCCTGGCCGAAGCCGAAGCGCTGGGCGACGCTGCGCACCGTGTTGATCGGGCCGACCGCGCCGTCGAGCGTGAGGCCAGTGCCGAGCACCGGGCCGCTGCGGATCGGCAGCAGCGCCATCGAGTCGGCAGTCTGCAGCACCATCAGGTCGCCTGGCTTGAGGCTGCCGGCGACTGCGGCGAAATAGCCTGCCGCAGTGACGGCGGCGCGGCTGTCGGGGGTGCGGTACTGCCAGAGGGTGAAGTTGTTGCCCTGGATGAGGGCTGCGAGATTGGCCGAGCTGAAGGGCACGGAAGTCTCCGTTCAACGGGCGCCGCGCCTCCCGGGAAGGGGGCTTCCGGGAGGGGGAGGGGCGCGGGGAAGGGCTGGGGGAGCGCCGGGCGCAGTTCGGCCGTCGGCGAGGGCTGGAGTACCGGAATATTCTCTTCTCGTCAAGGAAAAACGTCCTAGTTCGATAAATGTGGCTTTGGCCCTAGTCTGCGCACCGCCCGAACCCTGCCGGAGGCCGGATGCGCCACTTTGCCCTGATTGCCGCCCTGCTGCTGGCCCCTGCATTGGCCCAGGCGCAGACGGTGCTGAATGTCTACAACTGGACCGACTACATCGACCCTGACGTAGTGCAGCGCTTCCAGCAGGAGACGGGCATCCGCATCCGCTACGATGTCTATGACAGCCTGGAGACGCTGGAAGGAAAGCTTTCCGCCGGGCGCAGCGGCTACGACCTGGTCGTCCCGACCAGCGAGCCGAGCTTCGCCCGGCTGGTCCGCGCCGGCGCCTTGCGGCCGCTCGATCGGGCGAGAATCCCCAACTGGCGCAATCTTGACACGGGGCTGATGGAGCGTGCCGGGCGGGCCGATCCCGGCAATGCGCATGGGGCGATCTATCTCTGGGGTACGGTGGGTCTCGGCCTCCGGCTCGACCGGATCAGGGCGATCGCGCCCGATCTCGCGCTCGACGGGCTAGACCTGTTGCTGAAGCCGGAGAATGCGCGGCGACTCGCCGGTTGCGGCCTTGCGGTGATGGACAGTGCGACGGATGTGCTGCCCTCCGTGCTGCGCTGGCTCGGGCGCGACCCGGACAGCGCCGATGCCGGCGATCTGCGGGCGGCGGAGGCGGCGCTGCTCGCCATCCGCCCGCAGCTTCGCGGCATCCCCGGCTCCGGCGCGCTGCTCGACATGCTGGCGACGGGCGAGATCTGCGTCGCGCTGGCCTATAGCGGCGATGTTATCCAAGCCGCGGCGCGGGCGCGCGAGGCGGGGCGCGGCGTCGAGATCGGCTATGTGGCGCCTGCCGCCGGACCGCATCTCTTCTTCGATATGCTGGCGATTCCGGCCGATGCGCCGAATCCGGATGCGGCGCATGCCTTCATCGACTTCCTGCTGCGGCCGGAGGTGATCGCTGCCGTCAGCAGCCATGTGCGCTACCCGAACGCAGTGCCGGCCAGCCGGCCATTGATCGCCGCGCCGGTGCGGGAAGATTCGAATGTCTATCCGCCCGATGCGGTGCTGGCGCATGGTTTCGTCCCCGGCACGCCGGGCCCGCAGGCGGAGCGGCTGCGCAGCCGGCTCTGGAGCCGCTTCCGGGCAGGGCGCTGAGCTTGGCGCTGCTCGCGGTCGAGGGGTTGAGCAAGCGCTTCGGCGCGGCGCTGGCGCTGGACGGGCTCGACCTCGAACTGCGGCCGGGCGAGTTTCTGGCGCTGCTCGGCGGCTCCGGCTCCGGCAAGTCGACGCTGCTGCGGCTGGTGGCGGGGTTCGAGACGCCGGATGCGGGGCGTATCCTGCTGGAGGGGCGCGACCTTGCCGGGCTGCCGCCGCATGCGCGGCCGGTCGGGATGATGTTCCAGAGCTATGCGCTCTTCCCGCATCTCTCGGTCTTCGACAACGTCGCTTATGGGCTGCGGCGCGAGCGTATGGCGGCGGCCGAGATCGGGCAGCGTGTCCGCGAGGCGCTGGCCATGGTCGGGCTGGAGGCGATGGCCGGACGGAAGCCCCATCAGCTCTCCGGCGGGCAGCGGCAGCGGGTGGCGCTGGTCCGCTCGTTGGTAAAGCGGCCCCGCCTGCTGCTGCTGGATGAGCCGCTCGCCGCCCTCGATGCGGGGTTGCGCGAGCGCACCGGCCTCGAACTGCGGGCGCTGCAGCGCCGCATCGGCGCCGGCTTCGTCATGGTGACGCATGACCAAGCGGAGGCGCTGGCGCTGGCCGACCGCATCGCCGTGCTGGAGGCGGGTCGCCTTGCTCAATGCGGCCCGCCGGCCGAGCTCTACGAGCGGCCGGCGACGCGTTTCGTCGCCCGCTTCCTCGGCGCGGCCAATGTGCTGGAAGGCAAGGTCGGCGCGGACGGCGTGATGGTGGCGGGGCCCTGCCGCCTGGCCCTGCCGCATGGCGCCGCGCCCGGCGAGACCCTGGCTGTGGCGTTGCGGCCGGAGCGCATCCGCCTGCTGGAGGGCGCGCCGCCTGGGGCCAATGGCGTGGCCGGGGTGCTGCGGGACCTCGCCTATCGCGGCGACGGCTGGATGGCGCTGGTCGCCCTGCCGGACGGGACGGAGCTGCGCGTCGCCCTGCCCGCCGGAGTGGCGCCACCCGAGCCGGGATCGCACCTGGCCCTCGGCTGGCCGGCCGAGGCGCTGGTGGCGCTCCGCGCCTGATGCGCCGGCTGCTCATCCTTCTGCCACCGCTCGCATGGCTGCTGCTGCTGGTGGCGGCGCCGCTGCTGATTATCGGCCTCATTGCCTTTGCCGAGGCAGGGCCCGGGGTGCCACCCTTCATCCCACCGTTCGGCTGGGCGGGCGGGCCGGTCTGGCGGGGCAGTACCGAGAGCATCGGTACGCTCCTGGGCGAAACCTACTACCTGGAGGCCTTTCTCCGCTCACTGCTCACCGCCTTCGTCACGGCGGCGCTGTGCCTGCTGCTCGCCTATCCGATGGCCCTCGGCATCGCCGGCGCCCGTCCCTCCTGGCGGCTGCCGCTGTTGTTGCTGGTGCTGCTGCCTTTCTGGGCCGGCTTCCTGCCGCGGCTCGGCGCCTGGATCGGGCTGCTGCGGGATGGAGGGTGGGCGAACGGCGTGCTCGGCCTCGCCGGGATCGGGCCGTTACGGCTGCTCTATAGCAACCTAGCGCTCTATCTCGGCATGGTCCACGCCTACCTGCCCTTCGCCGTGCTGCCCCTGGCGACGGCGCTGCTGCGGCGAGATAGGTCGCTGGAGGAGGCGGCGGCCGATCTGGGGGCGACCCCCTTCACCGTCTTCCGCAGCGTCACCTTGCCGCTCTCGCTGCCGGCGGCGGCTTCGGCCTTCCTGCTGGTGTTCATCCCGGCGGCGGGAGAGTTCGTCATTCCCGAACTGCTCGGTCCGCCGGAGGCGCAGCTTGTCGGGCGGGTGCTCTGGGGCGAGTTCTTCCAGAACCGCGACTGGCCGCTAGCCGCGGCGCTCGCGCTCGCGATGCTGGTGCTGCTGCTGCCGCCCATCCTGCTCTTCCAGCGGCTTGGGAGGCGGGGATGAGGCGGATCGGCCTGGCGCTTGGCCTCGGCTTCCTCTGGGCGCCGATCCTGCTGATGGTGCTCTACGCTTTCAGCGCCGACCGCATCCCCTTCCAATGGGGCGGGTTCTCGCTACGCTGGTTCGCGGCGCTCGCCGCCAATGAGCGGATGCGGGAGGCAGCCTTGCTCTCGCTCCGCATTGCCGCCGGGGCGGCGACGCTGGCGACACTCCTCGGCGGCCTTGCCGGCTGGGCGCTGGCGCGGTTCGGTCCGTTCCGAGGCCGGACGCTGCTCGGGGCGTTGGCCAGCGCACCGCTGGTGCTGCCGGAGGTGGTGACGGGGCTCTCCCTGCTGCTGCTCTTCGTCCTGGCACAGGGGGCGGTGGAGGCCTGGCTCGGCTGGGCGCCCGGCCGCGGGGCGGCGACCATCCTGCTCGCCCATGCGACCATCGGCCTCGCCTATGTCGCGGT
This sequence comes from Belnapia moabensis DSM 16746, assembly GCF_000745835.1. Lineage (GTDB taxonomy): Bacteria > Pseudomonadota > Alphaproteobacteria > Acetobacterales > Acetobacteraceae > Belnapia > Belnapia moabensis. The sequence goes on from NZ_JQKB01000004.1 coordinate 10,976, forward strand.
CGTCGTGCAGGCGCGGCTGGCGGCGCTCGACCCGAGCTTGGAGGAAGCGGCGGCCGATCTTGGCGCCGAGCCCTTCACCATCTTCCGCACCGTGACCCTGCCACTCATTGCACCGAGTCTTGCCGCGGGCTGGCTGCTGGCCTTCACCCTCTCGCTCGACGATGTGGTGGTGGCAAGCTTCGTCTCCGGCCCGGCCGGGACGACCCTGCCGATGCTGGTCTTTTCCGCCCTCAAGGTCGGGCTGACGCCCGAGGTGAACGCGCTGGCGGCACTGTTCCTGGCGCTGGCAGCACTGTTCGTTGGGGCGGCGGGACTGTTTTTGGCCCGTCGGGCGAATGGCGCGGGTTGAAGCGGCGGGGGGGGGGGGGGAGTTTCCCCGCCTTCGCCAGAACCAGGGCCACGACCCCATGAAGCTCATTGCCGACCGCCTCGACCGCATCTCCCCCTCGCTGACCATTGCGATGACCAGCAAGGCCCGGGCGCTGAAGGCGGCGGGGAAGGATATCGTCGGCCTCTCTTCGGGCGAGCCCGATTTCGACACCCCACGCAACGTGAAGGATGCGGCGATCGCCGCCATCGAGCGTGGTGAGACGAAGTACACCGATGTCGCCGGCACGCCGGCGCTGCGGAGGGCTGTCTGCGAGCGGTTCAAGGCCGACCATGGCCTGGACTTCAAGCCCGAGGAGATCCTGATCGCCACCGGCGGCAAGCAGGTGATATTCGACGCGCTGCTCGCCACCATCAATCCGGGCGACGAGGCCATCATCCCGGCGCCCTGCTGGGTGAGCTACCCGGACATCGTCGAGCTGGCCGAGGGCAAGCCCGTCATCGTCGCCTGCGACCAGAACAGCGGCTTCAAGCTTCGTCCCGAGCAGCTCGAGGCGGCGATCACCCCGAAGACCAAGTGGTTCCTGCTCAACAATCCCTGCAACCCGACCGGAGCCGCCTACAATGCGGAGGAGCTGAAGGCGCTGACGGACGTGCTGATGCGCCACCCGGATGTTTGGGTCTTCACTGACGACATCTACGAGAAGCTCGCCTATGACGGCTTCCGCCCGGCGACGATTCTCGAGGTCGAGCCGCGGCTGCGCGACCGTACGGTGACGATGAACGGCTGCTCCAAGGCCTATGCGATGACCGGCTGGCGCATCGGTTATGCTGCGGCACCCGTGCATCTCATCAAGCAGATGGACAAGCTGCAAAGCCAGTCCACCTCCAACACCAGCAGCGTCAGCCAGGCGGCGGCCGTCGAGGCGCTGACCGGGCCGCAGGACAGCATCGATGTCATGCGCACCGCCTACAAGCGGCGCCGCGACATGATGGTGGAGGAGCTGAACGCAGCGCCGGGACTCTATTGCCACAAGCCGGAGGGTGCCTTCTACGTCTTCCCGAGCATGCAGGGCTGCATCGGCAAGACGACCAAGGGCGGCAAGGCCATCGCCAGCGACGAGGATTTCTGCACGGCGCTGCTGGAGGAGGAGGGCGTCGCCTGCGTTCATGGCGCGGCCTTCATGTATCCGGGCCACTTCCGCATCAGCTACGCGACCAGCGACGCGGTGCTGAAGGAGGCTTGCGCCCGCATCCGCCGCTTCTGCGAAGGGATGAGGTAAGCCGCCATGCCATCGCTCGCGCAGCGCCTCCGGGAGGTGCAGGTCTCCGCCTCCGCCGCCATGACCCAGCGTGCACGGGAGCTGCGCGGGCAAGGCATCGAGGTCATCAGCCTCTCGAATGGGGAGCCGGACTTCGCCTCCCCGCCGCATGCCATCGAGGCGGCGCATCGGGCGGCGCTCAGCGGCGATACCAAGTACCCGCCCCAGGGCGGCACGCCGGCGCTGAAGGCGGCGATCGCGCGCAAGTTCAAGCGCGACAACGGCCTCGACTACGCCGCCGACGAGATCATCGTCGGCAATGGCGGCAAGCAGGTGATCTTCAACGCCTTCATGGCGACGCTCGACCCGGGCGATGAGGTGGTGATCCCTTCGCCCTTCTGGATCAGCTATGCCGACATGGCGAAGCTTGCCGGCGGCGTGCCGGTCACTGTCGCCTGCCCGCAGAACAACGGCTTCAAGCCGCGGCCCGAGGACATCGAGGCCGCGATCACGCCGAAGACGAAGTGGGTGCTGCTGAACTTCCCCGGCAATCCAACCGGCGCGGTGCCCTCGCGCGACGAGATGCGTGCCATCGCCGACGTGCTGATGCGGCACCCGCATGTCTGGGTCATGACCGACGACATGTACGAGCACCTGCTCTATGACGGCTTCGAGTACCACACCATCGCCGCAGTGGAGCCGGGGCTGAAGGACCGCACGCTGACGGTCAACGGCTGCTCCAAGACCTATGCGATGACCGGTTGGCGCGTCGGCTTCGGCGGCGGTCCGGCCCCGCTCATCAAGGGCATGTTCAACATGCAGGGCCAGGCGACGGCCGGCGTCTCCACCATCAGCCAGGCGGCGGCCGTGGCGGCGCTCGACGGGCCGCAGGATTTCGTCAAGCGCAATGCCGAGGTCTATCGCCAGCGCCGCGACATGGTGGTGGAAATGCTGAACGCCTGTCCCGGCGTCACCTGCCACAAGCCGGAGGGCGCCTTCTACGTCTTCCCGAACCTCGCCGGCTGCCTCGGCAAGACTACCAAGGGCGGGCGCAGGATCGGGACGGATACCGATTTCGTCACGGCGCTGCTGGAGGAGAAGCGCGTCGCAGCCGTCCAGGGCACGGCCTATGGGATGAGCCCCTATATGCGCATCTCCTATGCCACCGACACCGCCAGCCTCACCGAGGCCTGCACGCGCATCCAGGAGTTTTGCCGGGACCTGCGATGATCCGCCCCGGCCGGGACGAGGATGCCGAAGGCTTCATCCGCCTGATCGGCGATTGCTGGGCGGAATTCCCCAACTGCATCCTCGACGTGGACCGCGAGGCGCCGGAACTCCGGGCGCTGGCCAGCTATTTCGCCAAGGCGGGCGGCGCGCTCTGGGCGGCGGAGCGGGAGGGCAGTGTGGTCGGCATGGTCGGCACCAGGCCGCTCAACAACGACCAGGCCTATGAGATCTGCCGGATGTATGTTGCGGTGCCGGAGCGCGGCACCGGCCTCTCGCAACGGCTGCTTGATACGGCCGAAGCGAATGCCCGCGCCGCAGGTGCACAGCGCCTCGTACTCTGGACCGATACCCGCTTCGATGTGGCTCACCGCTTCTACGAGAAGCGTGGCTATTTGCGCCAGGGCGCCATTCGCATCCTCGACGACATCTCGAAATCCCTTGAATTCCGCTATGCCAAGCCGGCCGCCGGGCTGGTGGTGGAAGCCTTGGATGCCGCCGCCGCGGCCAGCGCGGAGCGGCGCCTGTCCGAGATCTTGGTCGCTTGTGTCGATGAGGGCGCCAGCGTCTCCTTCCTCAAGCCGCTCGCGCCCGATGTGGCGCGGGGTTTCTGGAAGAAGATGGCGGCCGATGTCGCCGCCAATCGCCGGGTGCTGCTCGCTGCCTGGCTGGATGGCGACCTCGTCGGCACGGTGCAGCTCCATCTCGACACGCCGCAGAACCAGCCGCATCGTGCCGACCTTGCGAAATTGCTGGTCGCCCCAGCCGCTCGCCGCCGCGGTGTCGCCCGCGCGCTGATGCGCCGGGCGGAGCAGACCGCGCAGCGCCTTCACCGCCGCCTGCTCGTCCTCGACACGCTCGCCGGCGATGCCGGGGAGCCGCTTTACCGCAGCCTCGGCTGGCAGGAGGCCGGGCGCATCCCAGGCTACGCGCTGGACGAGACCGGTGCCGCCCATGCCACCGTTATTTTCTGGAAGGAGATCTGACCGAATGATCTCGCCGGACTGGTGCCCCAGGATGACCAAGGATTCGCTGGTTGGCACGCTCCACTGGTTCAGCAGCGCCTCGCGGCAGGCGATGGCCTCGCCCGGCACCGTGACTGCGAACCATTTCCTTAGCCGCCCGTCCCGTTGCCGTGGTCAGGCGCATACACCGATCACTCAAGCCGGCATCCGCCCGGTGACGGCCAGCCTGCGCCAGATGGTCGTCCCGGGACATCCGTCCTCGCACCATGACCGTTACAAGTATAGTAAAAACCGATAATACGATTGCCCCAATGAACGGGATGGGTGAGGGTCCGGGATCAGGTTGAGGACAGCCCAATGACAGCGCCTCCGGCCGATACCGAGGAAACCATGATCCGCCGCGGCCCGCGCCTCCCCGAGGCGCCGGAGCCGATGCTGCATGTGCTGGTCCTGGCTGCGGAGAATGGAGAGACCCGGCGAATCCCGCTCGGGCCGACGCCCTTTCGCATCGGCCGGGTCGTTGGCAACGACCTGGTGCTGCCGGCACCCGAGGTCTCGCGCAACCACGCCGTGCTGACGGTGGTGGGAGAGGAGGCGAGCCTCACCGATCTCGGCTCGACCAACGGCACTTGGCTCGATGGCGCGCGGCTCGAGGGCAACGCTCCGCTGGCGCCCGGGGCGCGGCTCGCCATCGGCCCCTTCGCCCTGCAGTACCAGCGTGGCCGCCAGCGCGAGATGGAACGCGCCGCCGAGCTGGAGCGCGAGATGGAGCGGGCCATCCGCTACGTGCAGGCATTGCTGCCGCCGCCCATCCCGGAAGGACGGGTGCGAGCGGAATGGAGCTTCCTGCCCTCCGCCAGTATCGGCGGCGATGCCTTCGGCTACCGCTGGCTGGATGCGGAGCGCTTCGCCATTTTCATCCTCGACGTGGCGGGGCATGGCGCCGGCTCCGCCCTGCTCGCCGTCTCGGTGATGAACATGCTGCGCGCCGGCGTCGGGAGCGACCCGGCCGCGGTGCTGGCCGGGCTCAACTCCAGCTTCCAGATGGAGGAGCAGGGGGGCCTGTTCTTCACCATCTGGTACGGCGTCGCCGATCTTGCGGCGCGGCGCCTCGACTACTCCGCTGCCGGGCATCATGCCGGCTACCTGCTCCAGCCTGGCGTTGTAACAGCCGAGGCGCTGACCACTCGCAACCCTCCGGTCGGGATGATGCCGGGAATCCACTTTCGCACCGGCAGCGCGGCCTTGCCCGCCGGAGCCCGGCTGCTGCTCTTCAGCGACGGCGCCTTCGAGACCCGGGCGCCTGACGGCCGCCAGCTCGGTCTTGAGGATTTCCTGCCGCATCTGCCGCTTGCCGTCCCGCCGGCGGCTGGCGCGGCGGAGCGTTTGTTGCAAGTGGCGAGGTCCCTTTCGAGACCGGGTCCTTTCGAGGATGATGTCTCCATACTGTCGCTGGACTTCTCGTGACGACACGGTGAAGCCACCCGCACAATGACGAGGATGACCCGATGGATTTCGTGCTGACCGAACTCGACTCCGGCACCAATCGGGTGACCTTGAGCGGCCGGCTCGATGCAGTGGGCGCCGAGGCGATCGATCTGCGCTTCACCTCCACCGTCGGCAGCGTCGCGAAGAATGCGCTGGTCGACCTGACGGAGGTCAGCTTCGTCGCCTCGCTCGGGCTGCGAATGTTCATCTCGGTGGCCCGGGTACTGCAACGGCGCGGCGCGCAGATGATCCTGTTCGGTGCACAGTCACAGGTGATGGAGGTCTTCAATACCATCGCCCTCGACCAGATGATCCCGATCGTCGCCACCGAGGCGGAAGCGCGGGCCCGCCTCGCCGCGTGATCTTCCGTCAGCGGATCGCCGGCGGAGCGGCCGAGGTTTCGGTGGCGCAGGCGGCACTGGCCGGGTGGATGGCAGCCGCCGGCGCCAGCCCGCGCAGCATTACCCGAGCCGAAATGGTGTTGGAGGAATTGGCGCTGAACGCGCAGCGTCATGGCGGCGCACCGGAAGTCCTGGTGGAGGCCAGCATCGCGGCAGGTCTTTGCACCTTGGCTCTTGAGGATTCCGGCCAGCCTTTCGACCCGACCGCCGGCGCACTGCAACCGCCCGCCGCCTCGCTGGAGGCGGCACCAATCGGCGGCCTCGGCCTCGCCCTGGTGCGGCGCAATGCCGAGGCCCTGCGCTACAGCCGCAGCGCGGACGGGTATAACCGGATCGAGGTCGACTTGGCGCTCAGCTGAGGAAGCGGGCGAGCCAGATCAGCACCTCCTCCGGTGCTTCCTCGGCCAAGTAGTGGCCGCTGTCGACGCCGCCGCCTGTCACCTCTCCCGCCGCATAGTCACGCCAGATGGCGAGCGGGTCGTACCATTTGGGGATGGAGCCCTTGGAGCCCCAGAGCGCCAGCAAGGGGCACTGCACCTTCCGCCCGGCGGCGCGGCTGGCCCGGTCATGTTCCAGGTCGATCCCCGTCGCGGCGCGGTAATCCTCGCAGATCGCGCGCACCGTGCCCTCCTCCCGCAGCGCGGCCAGGTAGTCGGCCCGCGCCTCGGGATGGAAGAAGCCGCGATCCTTGGGCTCCCGCGAGGTATGCAGGTCGAACCAATCCTCCACGTCGCGCAGGATCATGCGCTCCGGCTTGTCATGCGGCTGGGCGAGGAAGAACCAGTGATAGTAGCCGAGCGCGAACTCCATGCTGGTACGCTCGAAATGCGCGAGCGTCGGGATGATGTCCATGGTGCAGAGTCGCTCGACCCGCTCCGGATGGTCGAGCGCCAGCCGGTGCGCGACGCGGGCGCCGCGGTCATGGCTGACAACGGTGAAGCGCTCATGCCCGAGCCCCGACATCAGCGCGACCAGATCCTCCGCCATTGCCTGCTTCGCCATGGCGGCGCTGTCCGGCAGGGCAGGCGGCTTCTGCGAGAAACCGTAGCCGCGAATATCGGGCGCGACGATGGTGAAGCGCCGGGCCAGCGTCGGGGCGAGCTTGTGCCACATCGCATGGGTTTGCGGATTCCCGTGCAGCAGCAGCAAGGGCGGTCCGCTACCCCCACGGCGGAGGCGGATGCGCTGGCCATTGGCCTCGCGGTGCTCCAGCGTGAAACCTTCGAAGAACATGAGCGACCTCCGGCCTGCGATCGTCCTGGATGGAGCACCCAGGGCCTGGATCCGCCGTCAGTCTGCGGTCATCAGGCGCCGGGCGCCAGGATCTGCGCGGGCGAGGCCTCGGTCGATTTCGGCGCAACCTGGCGCCAGCCCTGCCCGGTCCAGATACGCGCTACGACCTCCACTTTGCCATTTGCATCGATGCGGATGTCGTTGAAGGCATTCGGCTCGCCGCGCAGGCGGTGCGAGGTGCTGGTGGCCGACAATACCACGGTCAGACGCTCCTTGGCGGCATCGTCCGGAACCACCGCCGCCGGCTCCGCCACGTCACCGACATGAAGATGGCCGGAGAGGACCAGCCGGACCCCCTGCCGGGCGAAAGCTTCGAGCGCCATCGCCGCCCCGCCCACCAACTGCGCCTCCGGTGCCGCTCGCGGCGGCAGGAACGGGTGGTGTGCCACGACGATGCGCGTGAGGCCCGGCGGCATGGCCGCCAACCGCGCCTCGCAGCGCGCCAGCCGCCCGCTGCCGACCCGCCCGCGCGACCAGTCGAGATAGAAGCCCGCCCGCCGAGCGGTGTTCAGCCCGACCACCCCGATCCGTCCGTCCTGGAAGACCGGCTCTGTCTCCGGGGCGATGAAGCGGCGCCAGCGCGCATAAGGGTCGAGGAAGCGCTCCACCAGCTTGAAGGGCGTGATGTCATGATTGCCCGGAACCACCAGCACGGGCGCTTGTAACCCGCCGATGAAGGTCCGCGCGGCGCGGAATTCGCTCCGCCGCGCTCGCATGGTGAGGTCGCCGCTGATGGCGATGAGGTGAGGCGGGTCGCGGTTCAGCTCCTCCGCTAGCGCGGCGACGACATCGGGCAGCTCGGCGCCGAAATGGAGGTCGGAGATATGGGCGATGCGATGCATGGGGATTCAGGCCTCCGCCGTGGCCGCAAGGCGCGGCGCCACCGCCGATGCAGCCGGAACGATGACGCGGAGCGCTCCGGACCGGATCGTGTAGTGCAGCGGCGGGGCGAGCAGCAGCGCCTCGCCGTCATTCATCACGCGGAGGCTCCGCCGCCGGCTGTAAATGGTGATCTCTCGCGCCGGCCGCTCATCGAGCTCAGGCCTGCGCCGCCAGCGGCCGAGCGCCATCGCCGCCAGCATCCTGGCGGTCCACCAGGGGCCGAATTCATGGGTCTGGTAGAGGACGAGCTCACCCCGGTCGAGCCGCGGTCGGCTGAAGAAGGCGCCGACGCCCTCCGCATAGGCGTTGTTGGCGACGGCAAGCGCGCGGAGGAAGACCGGCTGCTCCACCTTGCCATCGAGCGCGAGGCGGAGGCGCATCGGTCGGTAGCGCAGCATGGTCCGCAATGCGGCGAGCATCAGCCGCACCTGCCCACCGGTGCCGCGATGCCGCTCCCGGTGCCGCCCGATCGCGGTCGGCAGGCCGAGGACGGAGAGGCATAGGAAGACATGGGCGTTCACCGCGGCCACGTCGATTGTCCGGACCTCGCCATGCGCCAGCGCCTCTGCCGCCGCCTCGAGCCCGAGCGGGATGCCAAGGTCCTTCGCCAGCATGTTCATGGTGCCGAGCGGCAGGATGCCGAGGGCGATGCCCGTCCCGGCCAGGCGCTGTGCCGCTGCGGCGATGGTGCCGTCCCCGCCGCCTACCACCACGGCCTCCATCCCGAGTGCCACCGCCCGGTCCAGCCGGCGGCCGAGATCGGGTTCCTTCCCCTCGTGCAGGATGCTGGGCGCGAGGCCGGCGGCGGCGAGTCGCTCCGCCACTTCCTCGGCCGCGTGCTCCCGGCCCAGCAGCCCGCCCGAGCGGGCATTGATGACGACGGCGACCTTTCGCATCGCCGCAGAACGACGACGGCAGCGCCGGGTTCACGCCCTTACCGGATCATTTTCGAAACATCATGCCAGCCGGTTGACCGCCGTGCCGCGGCGGGCGAGCCTCACCGTCGAAAAGGATGGAGGAAGCCATGTCCGAGGATAGTGCCCTGTTCGACAAGGGCTTGCCGATCCGTCGCGAGGTGCTCGGCGCCGAGTATGTCGATGCCTCCATGGCGAAGGCCGACGACTTCATGATGTCCTTCCAGCGCGCCACCACGGCGATCGCCTGGGGCTGGGCCTGGGGTGACCCGACGCTGGACCGCAAGACGCGCAGCCTTATTAACCTCGCCATGCTGACGGCGCTGAACCGCGCGCCGGAGATCAAGCTGCATGTGAAGGGTGCGTTGAACAACGGTGTCACGGTCGAGGAGATCAAGGCGGCGCTGCTGCATGCCACGGCCTATTGCGGTATCCCCGCAGGGCTCGATGCCTTCAAGGCGGCGCATGAGGTGCTGGTGAAGGAAGGCGCGCTCAAGTGAGCAGGCCGATCCGTCGCATCGGCTTCGTCGGCATCGGCAATATGGGCTGGCCGATGGCGGCCAACTTGGTGAAAGCGGGCTTCGACGTCGCGGTCTGCGACGCGGTGCCCGGCCGCGCCGCGCAATTCGCGGAGGAGATCGGCGGCCGGCCCGCCGGAAGCCCGGCTGAGGCGGCGCGCGATGCCGATGCGGTCGTTACCATTCTGCCGACGAGCAAGCAGGTAGCAGAGGTGGCCACCGAACTGGCCGCTACCCTCGCCGCCGGCGCCCTCGTCATCGACATGACCAGCGGCCAGCCGGCGACGACGCGCGAGGTCGCCGCCGAACTCGGCCGGAAGGGCATCGGCATGATCGACGCCCCCGTCTCAGGCGGTGTGCCGCGGGCCAAGAATGGCAGCCTCGCCATTATGTTGGGCGGCGAGGACACCCTGCTCGACCGCGCCGAGCCGGTGCTGAAGGCAATGGGCACCAGCCTGCATCGCTGCGGCGGCATCGGCGCCGGCCAGGCGATGAAGGCGCTGAACAACCTCGCCTCGGCGGGCAATTTTATGCTCGGCGTGGAGGTGATGCTGATCGGCCAGCGCTTCGGCCTCGATCCGGCGAAGATGGTGGATGTGCTCAATGCCTCCTCCGGCATGTCGGACAGCAGCCAGCGGAAATTCAAACAGTTCGTCCTCAGCCGCCGCTTCGACGATGGCTTCGCGTTGGAGTTGATGGTGAAGGATCTCGGTATCGCCCTCGAGGTCGGGCGACAGACCGCGACGCCGACGCCGCTCGCCGCGCTGGCCAAGGAGTTGTGGACGGCGGCGCTCGCCTCGCTCGGGCCGGGGAACAACCACACCGCCGGTGCCCAGCTTCCCGAGAAGTTGGCGGGCGAGATCCTGGGAGGAAATAAATAGGATGATCTGGGAGGCCTATGCGATCCGTTACGGGCGGCATGACCGGCCCGCCCAATCGAATTTCCTGCTGCCGGTGCAGGATCCTCATGAGGCCATGCCACTCGACTATTTTGTCTGGCTGCTGCGGGCGCCGGACGGGCACGAGATCGTCGTCGATACCGGCTTCGACGCCGCCTGCGCCGAGCGTCGCGGCCGCACGCTGAGCCGCTCCGTCGCCGACAGCCTCAAGGCGATGGGCAGCGACCCGGCCCGGGTGCGGGACGTGGTCGTCACCCATCTGCATTACGACCATGCCGGCAGCGTCGAGCTTTTCACCGGGGCGAAGATCCATATCCAGGAGCGGGAGATGGCCTTCGCCACGGGCAAGCACATGTGCACCGCCTGCATCCGACTGCCCTTCGAGGCGGATCATGTCGTCTCCATGGTCCGCGCCCTCTTCGCCGACAAGGTTGTCTTCCATGACGGCGAGGGAGAGGTGGCGCCCGGCGTGACGGTCCATCGCGTCGGCGGCCATTCGGACGGGCTGCAGGTGGTGCGGGTGCAGACCGCCCGCGGCCCGGTCGTCATCGCCTCGGACGCGATGCACTTCTATGCCAATGACCGGCAGGGCAATCCCTTCCCGATCATCTTCGACCTCGGCGCCATGACCCAGGGTTGGCGCATCGCCCGTCGCCTGGCCGGAGGCGACGAGACCCGGGTGATCCCCGGCCATGACCCGGAGGTACGCAGCCGTTTCCCCGCCGTGCCGGGGCAGGGTGGTGACGTGGTCGCTCTGCACCTGCCGCCGTTGGGGTGAGGGGTCGCGCCCTTGCCAATCCTGGCCTAGGCTCGATCTCAAGCACGACATTTGCCGAAGGCGAGACCTATGCCCGATTCGATCCTGCCTGATTCCACGCGGCTGAAATTCGGCGTTGGCCAGCCGGTGCCTCGCAACGAGGACCCGGTCCTTTTGCAAGGGCGCGGCCGCTACACGGACGATATCGACCTGCCCGGCCAGCTCTACGCCGTCATGATCCGCAGCCCCTACGCGCATGGCGTCATCAACGGGATCGATACCGAGGCAGCGAAGGCGGTGCCGGGCGTGCTCGGCGTCTATACCGGCGCCGACCTGGCCGAGGCCGGCTACGGCGCCATGCGCTGCGCCCTGCCGCTGAAGAACCGCGACGGCAGCCCGCTCACCAATATCGACCGCCCGCCGCTCGCCATGGACAAAGTGCGCTTCGTGGGCGACCCGGTCGCCTTCGTCGTCGCCGAGACGCGCATGGCGGCGCGGGACGGGGCCGAGGCGGTTTTCCTGGATATCGACATCCTGCCCGCCGTCACCGATGCCTCGGCCGCCGCCGCGCCGGACGCGCCGCAGCTCTACGACCATGTTCCCGGCAACCAGGTCCTCGACTTCCATTACGGCGATAGCGAGAAGGTCGTGCAGGCCTTCGCCTCTGCCGCGCATGTGACGAAGCTCTCCATCCGCAACAACCGCGTGGTCGTCTGTGCAATGGAACCGCGCAGCGCGATCGGCGAGTACGAGGCGGAGACCGGCCGCTACACCCTCCATGTCGGCAGCCAGGGTGTCTTCGGCCTGCGGGCGCAGATGGCCGACATCCTGAAGGCGCCAACCGAGAAAGTGCGCATCCTCACCGGCAATGTCGGCGGCAGCTTCGGCATGAAGGCGAGCTGCTACCCGGAGTATCCCTGCATCCTGCATGCCGCCAAGCTGCTCGGCCGTCCGGTGAAATGGACCGACGAGCGCACCGGCTCCTTCCTCTCCGACCAGCATGGCCGCGACCATGAGGTGGAGGCGGAGCTTGCCCTCGATGCGGAAGGGAAGGCGCTCGCGGTGCGGCTGACCGCATTCGCCAATATGGGTGGCTACCTCGCGACGGTCGCGCCGCTGATGGGCACCGGCAATTTCGTCAAGAACGTGCAGTCCAACTACGCGACGCCGCTGATCGAGGTTAACACCCGCTGCCTCGTCACCAACACCACGCCGGTCTCCGCCTATCGCGGCGCCGGGCGGCCGGAGGGCAACTACTTCTTCGAGCGGCTGCTGGAGCAGGCAGCCAAGGAGACCGGCCGCAGCGCCATCGAGCTGCGACGCATCAACCACATCAAGGCGGATGCCTTCCCGTTCCAGGCGTCCACCGGCTCCGTCTATGACAGCGGCGATTTCACCGCCGTGCTGGAGAAGGCGCTCGAGGCCGCCGATTGGGACGGCTTCGCGGCTCGCCAGGCAGAGAGCAAGGCGCGCGGTAAGCTGCGCGGCCGAGGTATCGGCAATTTCCTCGAATGCACCGCGCCTCCTACAAAGGAGCAGGGTGAGATCCGCTTCAACGAGGACGGCACGGTGACGATCATCACCGGCACTCTCGACTACGGCCAAGGGCACTGGACGCCCTTCGCGCAGGTGCTGCACCAGACGCTCGGCGTGCCCTTTGAGAGCATCCGTCTGGTCCAGGGTGACTCCGACCTGCTCATCGCCGGCGGCGGCACGGGCGGCTCGAAATCGCTGATGGCGTCGGGCGCCGCGATCATGGAGGCGGCGCAGCTTGTCATCGAGAAGGGCCGAACCGCCGCGGCGCATATGCTGGAAGCCGCCATCGGCGATATCGAGTTCGAGCGCGATGCGGAGGGCCTCGGCCGCTTCGCCATCGCCGGCACGGACCGCTCGATCGGCATCATGGAGCTTGCCCAGCGCATCCGCACGGCGAACAATTCGCCGCCCGACATGCCCGAGAGCCTCGATGTCCGTCACGTCTTCGGCGAGGCGCCGCAGGCCTATCCCAATGGCTGCCATGTCTGCGAGGTGGAGGTCGAGCCGGAGACCGGCATCGCCGAGGTGGTGCGCTACGTGTCCGTCAACGATTTCGGCGTCATCGTGAACCCGTTGATGGTCGAGGGGCAGGCGCATGGCGGCATCGCCCAGGGCATCGGCCAGGCGCTTTACGAGCATGTTGCCTATTCGGAGGAGGGCCAGCTCCTTTCCGGCAGCTACCAGGACTATTGCCTGCCGCGCGCCGGCGACCTGCCGAGCTTCGGCTTTGAGAGCCATCCGAGCCCCTGCAAGACCAACCCGGTCGGCGCCAAGGGCTGCGGCGAGGCGGGCTGTGCCGGCTCGCTTCCCGCGGTGATGAACGCGCTGGTGGATGCGCTGTCGGAGTTCGGCATCACTCATATCGACATGCCGGCGACGCCGGAGCGTATTTGGCGTGTCATCCACGGCATGGCCACCTGATGGCCGACACGGGAATGTGAGGAATGGCGTCTTCGCTGACCGGCACAAAACCCGGCATGGACGTGCCGGGCGGCGGGGTCCCGCTATCCCGCTCCTGGCGGGTTGGATTATGATGCGTTTCGGAATGGGCAGGAGCCTGGCCGCCACAATGGTTGTGCTTGGGACGGCTACATCGCTTCTTGCGAGGGGACAGACGGAATGACCAGGCTCAACGGGCGGCGCGTTCTGGTTGTGGAGGACGAGGCGCTGGTCGCGATGCTTGTGGAGGATGCCCTGCTTGATGCGGGGGCCTCGGTCATCGGCCCGGTCGCAACCGTCGCCGAGGCGATCGCCCTTCTGGCACAGGAGTTGCCGGATGTCGCCGTGCTGGACCTCAACCTGGCCGGCGAGACATCCACCCCGGTCGCCGATGCCCTGGCTGCCCGTGGCGTGCCTTTCGTCGTCGCCACCGGCTATGGCGCGGATGGCCTGCCGCCTGGCCATATCGGGGTGCCGGTGCTGGCGAAGCCTTACGACCCGGACGACCTGACCAACGCTCTCGGCCGCCTCTGCAAGTGATCGGGACCGTGCCGGAGATGTAGCCGGCTCAGCGTGCCGCCCCCGGGTATCAGCCCGGTGGCAGGTGGAAGGCGAGCCAAAGCGTCTCCCGCGCCGGATCGGTCCAGGCAACACGGTGGCGGCAGCCAGCCGGCAGTACCGCCCAATCTCCCGGCGCCAGCGCCTTCTCTGCGCCATCGGCGAATCCGAGCCGTGCGGCACCGGTGAGCAACAGCACGAACTCATCGCCCGGCTGGTCGTACCATTGGTCCGGCGGATCGCTCTGGCCGCGCGAGGCGATCCGCTCCACCCGCCCGCCGCCGGCGGCAAGCAGGGTCTCGAATCGCTCGCCGCCTTCGGCCGGGGCCGCCAGCCCTTCGCCGATGCGGCCGAAGCGCGGCGCGCTGCTCAAATCGCCCCCTCGGCGAAGGCCGGCGCCACCGGCGCTGCGCAGACCCCCGCTGCCTCCAGTGCCGCCGCGGCACGGAAAAGCAGTCCCTCCGTCCAAGGCTTACCGATGAGCTGCACGCCGATCGGCAGCGCGCCATCGGTCCGTTGCACCGGCACCGTCAGCACCGGCATGCCAATACTGCTGACGGGCTGGGTGAAGAGCCCCATGGAGGGGCGCAGCGGCAACTCCACCCCGTCCAGCATCAGCATCTCCTGACCGATCGGCGTCGCCGGCACCGGCGTCGCCGGGGCCAACAGGATGTCCCACTCCGCCATCGCCACCCGCATCGCATCCCGCGCCTTGGCCCGCACGCGCTGCGCATGGGCGACCCAGGCCGCGGGGATCAGCGCCCCGGCCAGCAACCGGTCCTGGATCAGCGGCTCATACTCTTCGAGCCGGGTGCGGAGCGTCGGCAGATGCAGCGCCGCGCCTTCCGAGGCGGTGATGATGAAGGCGGCGGAGCGGCTCGCCTCCGCCATCGCCCACTCCACCTCCGCCGTCGCGCCGAGTCCGTCGGCCACCGCAGACACGGCGCCCCGCGCTGCCTTGGACTGCATCCGCCCGAACCAGCCGCCCAGCCGCGCCACCCGCAGCCCCGCCAAGCCAGCGCCGAGCAGCGGCGTCACCGGCCCCGGCGTTTGCGGCGCTTGGTGGCTGTCTTCGGCGTCCAACCCTTGCAATGCATCATAAGCGGCGGCCAAGTCGGCAGTGCTGCGGGCGAAGGGCCCGACGTGGTCGAGTGCATAGACGAAGGGGAAGGAACCATGGCGTGACAGCCGCCCATAGGTCGGCTTCAGTCCGAATATGCCGTTCAGCGAGGCCGGCACCCGGATCGAGCCGTTGGTATCCGTCCCGAGGCTGAGCGGCACCAGCCCCGCCGCCACCGCCGCGCCGGAGCCGCCGGAGGAGCCGCCGGCGATGCGCGTCAGGTCATGTGGATTGCGGCAAGGACCGGCATGGCTGTTCTCCGTGGTGAAGCCGTAGGCGAACTCGTCCATGTTGAGCGCGCCGAGGCAGACCGCGCCGGCGGCATCCATCTGCCGGACGAGGAAGGCATCGCGCGTTGCCGGCGGCGCATCGCGGCGAATCCTGCTGCCGGCGAGGGTAGGGATGCCCGCCAGATCAAACAGGTTCTTCGCCGCATAAGGTACGCCGGCCAGCGGGCCCGGGTCCTGCCCGGCAGCGATGCGCTGATCCACGGCATCCGCCACAGCCAATGCCCGTTCGGCAAGCACGGCAGTAAAGGCGTTCACCTCGGCGCCGCGCGCGGCGATGCGGGTCAGCGCCGCCTCCGCCACGGCGCGGGCCGAGGTTTCACCCGTCCGCACCCGGGCGGCGATGGCGAGGGCAGAGCCGCTCATGGCCGGTACACCGGCGCCGGCTCGTCGGCCTCGGTCAAGGGCACGGCAAGGGCCGGCGCGGCGATGCGTGCAACCAACGCGAAGGCGGCCGCGACCCGTGCCTGGCGGGCGGCATCGAGGGCGAGGCCGACCGCCGGGGCGGCGGCCGCCACGTGGGCGGCTGGGTCGAATCGGTCCGGATCGAGCATCGGCGCGGTTCCTTTTGGAAAGGTTGCATCGTTCCATGCGGGTTCCGTGCCGGCCACCTTTCACCGATCGCGCATCGGTGATCGAAGGGCGGGCGGACCATTTCGCCCGTTCGGCGTTGCGCCGCTGAGATGGATTTGGGGGATTGGATGGCGGAGCGACGCACCGACAAGCCGAAGCCGGCGAAACGAGCGGTCCCGGCCGCGAAGCGCAAGGCAGAAGAGGCCCCACCGGCGATCGTCCCCGCCCTTCCCGCCGTCATCACCCCACCGGAGCCCGAGCCCGAGCCGGCCACGACCGGCCCCCTGGTGCCGCGCTTGTACCTCCTGCACCCGCTGCTGATCGGCGCCTTGCCGGCTTGGGATGACGCCTTCGAACGTGCTGCGGCGCTCGGCTTCAACGGCGTGCTGATCCCGCCGCCCTTCGCCACAGGCGGCAGCGGTCATCTCTACCAGATCGGCGACCCGGACGCGCCGCATCCGGTGTTCGGGGCCTCGGGTGACTCTACCGCGACGCTTGAGGCGCTCGCCGCCAAGGCGCGGGCGCAGGGGCTCGATCTTTATGTCGACCTGGTGCTCGACCGCGTCGCCGCCGACGGGCGCCTGGCCCGCGAGCAGCCCGGCTGGTTCACTGCCATCGTGCCCTCCGGCACGCCCGACCCGCGGCTCGATCCGCCGGATTGGGACACGCTGCGCGCCCGCTGGGAAGACCCGGATACCGTCGCCGGCCTCGGTGCTTGGTGGGAGGAGCGGCTGCGCCGCTTCACCGCCGCCGGCGTCGCCGGCTTCCGTTGTGATGCGCCCGCCCGCGTGCCCGGCCGCCTCTGGCGCCGGCTGACGGCTGCCATTCCCGAGGCACGCTTCCTCGCCTGGACCGTCGGCCTGCCCGCCGAGGCGCTGCCCGACCTCGCCGGCGCCGGCTTCACCGCGAGCTTCGACAGCCTCGCCTGGTGGGATCTGCGCGAGGGCTGGCTGCCCGAGGAGGCCATGCGTCTTGCCGCCGTCGCCCCGGCGATCGCCACGGTGGAGGCACCCTTCGGCCCGCGTCTTGCCGCCCGCGATCCCGACCCGGCCATGGCCGAGCGGGCCGCGCTGCGTCACCTCCGCCTCGCCGCCGGCATCGGCGCTGGGCTGCTGGTGCCGATGGGCTTCGAATACGGCGCCCGCCGCCCGCTCGACCCGGCCCGCGACCGGCCCGGCGACTGGGACTGGCTGGTCCGCCACGCGACCTTCGACCTTTCCGCCGAGCTCAGCGACGCTAATGCAATGCTGGCGAGCCGCTCCCTCTCGCCGACCGAGCTTCGCCCGCTCGCCGGCCCCGGCGCGCCGGCCACCGCCCTGCTGCGCGCCGCCGGCCCGGATGTGCGTCAGGCCCGCAGCGCCGCCCTTATCCTGGCCAATCCCGACCTGCATCGTCCGGCGAGCGTGACGGCGACGGCGCTGCTGCCCGCGACCGGCGGCGTTTTCACCCGCTTCACCCCCTGCCTGCCCGATGGCGGAACCGGCCTCGAGCCGGGCGGCACGCTGCTCCTGCAACCGGGTGAGGTACGCATCCTGGAGGCCATCCCGCCAAGTCCCATCCGCCCCGCCGGGGAACCAAACGCCGAGGCCGGCGCCCGCGCCCCGCGGCTCGGCATCGAGCGGATCGAGCCGATCGTCGATGACGGCCGCTTCCCGGTGAAGCGCACGGTCGGCGAGGTGATCGAAGTCCGCTGCGACGTGGTCTGCGACGGGCATGACAAGCTCGCCGCCGCCCTGCTCTGGCGTGCGGCCGACGAGGATACCTGGCGTGAGACCCGCCTCCGCCCGCTCGGCAATGACCGCTGGGCAGCGAGCTTCCCGCTCGAGCGCATGGGCCGCTACATCTTCGCCGTCGAAGCCTGGCGCGACGCCTTCGCCACCTTCACCGACGAGCTGCAGAAGAAGCACAATGCCGGCGTCCCCGTGGCGCTGGAGCTGGAGGAAGGCCGCCTGCTGGTCGAGGCCGCCGGGCAGCGTGCCGGCGGCGCCGTCGCCGAGCTGGCCACGCGCCTCGCCGGGGCAGGGGAGGGGGAGCGCCTCGCCCTGCTTCTCGCCCCCGAGACCGCGGCGCTGATGGCCGAGGCCGATGACCGCCCCTTCCGCCTCCGCAGCGCCGAGATTCCGCTGGAATCCGAGCGCACCGGCGCCCGCTTCGCCAGCTGGTACGAGCTCTTCCCCCGCAGCCAGTCGGGCGATCCCTCCCGGCACGGCACCTTCGACGACGTCATCCGCCAGCTGCCGCGCATCCGGCGGATGGGCTTCGACGTGCTCTACTTCCCGCCCATCCATCCGATCGGGAAGAAGAACCGCAAGGGCCGCAACAACACGCTGACCCCGGCACCGGACGATCCCGGCAGCCCCTACGCCATCGGCTCGGAGGATGGCGGGCATGACGCGCTGCATCCGGAGCTCGGTAAGCTGGAGGATTTCCGCCGGCTGGTGAGGGAGGCTTCGGCCCACGGGCTGGAACTGGCGCTCGACTTCGCCATCCAGTGCAGCCCGGACCACCCATGGCTGCGCGAGCACAAGGAATGGTTCGACTGGCGGCCGGACGGCTCGCTCCGCTACGCCGAGAATCCGCCCAAGAAGTACGAGGACATCGTCAATGTCGATTTCTACAACGAGGGCTCCGTCCCCTCGCTGTGGATCGCGTTGCGTGACGTCGTCCGCTTCTGGTGCGACCAGGGCGTCCGCCTGTTCCGCGTCGACAATCCGCATACCAAGCCCTTCCCCTTCTGGGAGTGGCTGATCACCGATATCCGCGCCCGGCATCCGGATGCCGTCTTCCTGGCCGAGGCCTTCACCCGGCCGAAGGTGATGTACCGGCTGGCGAAGCTTGGGTTCAGCCAGTCCTACACCTACTTCACCTGGCGCAACGAGAAGCGCGAGATCGAGGAGTATCTGACGGAGCTGACGACGACGGCGCCGCGCGACTTCTTCCGCCCGCACTTCTTCGTCAATACGCCGGACATCAACCCGCTCTTCCTGCAGAGCTCCGGCCGGCCGGGCTTCCTGATCCGTGCCGCGCTGGCGACGACGCTTTCGGGCCTCTGGGGCATGGTACAGGGATATGAGTTCTGCGAGGCCCGCGCGATGCCCGGCAAGGAGGAGTATCTGGACTCCGAGAAGTACCAGCTCCGCGCCTGGCCCGATCGGGCGCCGGGTGACATCGTGGACGAGATCACCCGGCTGAATGCCATCCGCCGCGGCAACCCCGCCTTGCAGACGCAGCTTGGCGTGGCCTTCCACAATGCCTTCAACGACAACATTCTATGGTACCGCAAGGCGACGCCGGAGCGGGACAATTGCATCCTGGTCGCGGTCAGCCTCGACCCGCACAATGTCCAGCAGGCAAGCGTCGAGCTCCCGCTCTGGGAATGGGGTCTGCCCGACCATGCGGCGCTGGAAGCAGAGGACCTGATGCGCGGACACCGCTTTACCTGGCAAGGCAAGATGCAGACGATACGGCTCGACCCCGGTGAACTCCCCTTCGGCATCTGGCGGGTCCGCCCGGCAGGGGGCTTCTAGATGAGCCTGCCCGAGGATCCGCACTGGTACCGCGACGCGGTCATCTACCAGCTGCATGTGAAGAGCTTCTTCGACGCCAATGACGACGGCATCGGCGATTTCGCCGGGCTGTTGCAGAAGCTCGACTACATCGCCGAGCTTGGCGTCGACACGCTCTGGCTGCTGCCCTTCTATCCGAGCCCGCTACGCGATGACGGCTACGACATCGCCGACTACCGTTCGGTCAATCCCAGCTACGGCAACATGCACGATGCCCGCCGCTTCGTGCGGGAGGCGCATGCGCGCGGCCTGCGCGTCATCACCGAGCTGGTCATCAACCATACCAGCGACCAGCATCCGTGGTTCCAGCGCGCCCGGGCCGCGAAGCCCGGCTCGGCCGCGCGCGACTACTACGTGTGGTCCGAGACCGATCAGAAGTACGATGGCACGCGTATCATCTTCCTCGACACCGAGAAGTCGAACTGGACCTGGGACCCGGAGGCCAAGGCCTATTTCTGGCATCGCTTCTACAGCCATCAGCCGGACCTGAATTTCGACAACCCGCGCGTCCTGGCCGAAGTGCTGAACGTGATGAAATTCTGGCTGGATATCGGCGTGGACGGGCTGCGGCTCGATGCCGTGCCCTATCTCGTCGAGCGTGAGGGAACCAACAACGAGAACCTATCCGAAACGCATGCGGTGCTGAAGACCATCCGCAGCAAGCTTGACCATTCCTTCGAGGGGCGCATGCTGCTGGCCGAGGCCAATCAATGGCCCGAGGATACGCAGCAGTATTTCGGCCAGGGCGACGAATGCCACATGGCCTTCCATTTTCCGCTGATGCCGCGCATGTATATGGGCATCGCCCAGGAGGACCGCTTCCCGATCACCGACATCCTGCGGCAGACGCCGGACATCCCGGAAGGCTGCCAATGGGCCATCTTCCTCCGCAATCATGACGAGCTGACGCTCGAGATGGTGACGGACCGCGAGCGCGACTACCTCTGGTCCACCTATGCCGCCGACAAGCGCGCGCGCATCAACCTCGGTATCCGTCGCCGCCTCGCCCCACTGCTGCAGCGCGACCGCCGCCGGATCGAGCTGATGAACGGCCTGCTGCTCTCCATGCCCGGCACGCCCGTCATCTATTACGGCGACGAGATCGGCATGGGCGATAACATCTTCCTCCGCGACCGCGACGGTGTGCGCACGCCGATGCAGTGGTCGCCGGACCGCAACGGCGGTTTCTCCAAGGCCGACCCTGCCGCGCTCGTCCTGCCGCCCTTGCAGGACCCGATCTACGGCTTCCAGGCGGTTAATGTCGAAGCCCAGTCGCGCGACCCGCATTCGCTGCTCAACTGGATGCGGCGCATGCTGGCCGTTCGCAAGCGCAGCCGCGCCTTTGGCCGCGGCGAGATGCGATTGCTCTATCCAGCCAACCGCAAGGTGCTCGCCTATCTCCGGGAGTTCGAGGGCGACACCATCCTCTGCGTTTTCAACCTTTCCCGCGCGGCGCAAGCGGTTGAGCTCGACCTGTCGAATTGCGCCGGTCACGTGCCGGTGGAAATGCTGGGCGGCACGAGCTTCCCGCCGATCGGCCAGCTCCCCTACCTGCTGACGCTGCCGCCCTACGGCTTCTACTGGTTCGTCCTGGCGACGGAGAAGGCCCTGCCGCCCTGGCACGAGCCCTCGCCGGAGCCGCTGCCCGATCTCCGCACCCTAGTCCTGAAGGCCGATGTGAAAGAACTTCTCGGAGCCGCCGTCAGGCGTGAGCTGGAACAGCTCGTCCTGCCCGAATACCTGCCGAAGCGTCGCTGGTTCGCCAGCAAGGGCGAGCGGATCGAATCGATCCGGCTCGGCGCCATCGCCAGCTTGCCGGAGGCAAGTGGCGCCGTCGTCATGGCCGAGGTGGAGGTTGGCCTTCCCGGCCGCACCGAGCGATACGCCCTGCCGCTCGCCGGTGTGGAGGATGTGGAGGGCGCCGGCCCACTCGCCTCGCAGCTCGCCCTGTCGCGGCTGCGTCAGGTGCGCCGCGTCGGCTTCCTCACCGATGCCTTCGCCGATGACCGAATGCCGCCCGCCGTGCTGAATGCCTTGCGGCAGGGCGTCAGCCTGGCAACCGAGGAAGGCGAGATCCGCTTCACCGCCACCTCCCGCCTGGCCGAGGTGCCCCTGCCCGAGACGCCTGAGATCAGGCGCCTCTCGGCTGAGCAATCGAACTCCTCGCTGATCTATGGCGAGCAGATCGTCCTGAAGATCATCCGCCGCATCAACCCCGGCATCCATCCGGAAGCGGAGGTGACGCGCTACCTGACGGAAGCCGGCTTCGGCAACACCGCCCCGCTGCTCGGCGAGGTGGTGCGCATCGCGCCCGACGGAACGCCGCACACGCTGATGCTGGCCCAGGGCTTCGTCCGGAACCAGGGCGATGGCTGGGGCTGGACGCAGGACTGGCTGCACCGGGCCGTCGACGAGGCGGCGCTCACCGAGGAAGCGCCTGAAGATGCCTTCGCCGGTTACCTCGCTTTTGCCGAGGCTCTTGGCCGCCGGCTTGGCGAGTTGCATGCGACCCTCGCCCGGCCCACGGACAACCCGGACTTCAAGCCGGAGCCGGCGACCGAGGCGGACCGCGCCAACTGGGCGCACGGTGCTTTGGAGCAACTCGACCCAGCGCTTGACCTCCTTGCCCGTGGCGGCCTGGCCGAGGACGTTGCCCCGCTCGCCGCCGCACTGGTGGCGAAGCGTGAGGCGTTGCATCAGGCCGCCCAGCGTCTTGCACAATCCGCCGATGGCGCGCTGAAGACGCGCGTGCATGGCGACTTCCACCTCGGCCAGGTGCTGGTGGCGCAGGGCGATGCTGTGATCGTCGATTTCGAGGGCGAGCCCGCCCGCACGCTCGACGAGCGCCGCGCCAAGGGTAGCCCCCTGCGCGACGTCGCCGGCCTGTTGCGCAGCCTTGACTATGCCGCCTCAGTGGCGACGGCGAGCGAGGCGTCGGGTGCCGCTACCGCCGCCCCGGCCGAGCGCCGCGCGGCGCTTTTCCAGCGCTGGCAGCGTGAAGCTTCCGCCTCCTTCCTCGAAGCTTATCGCGCCGTCGAACATGCCGCCGAGAACCCTTGGGTTCCCGCCGGCGCGGAAGCAGCTCTGCTCGACCTCTTCCTGCTCGAGAAGGCCGCCTACGAGGTGCGCTACGAGGCGGCCAACCGTCCG
The DNA here is from genome assembly GCF_000745835.1 of Belnapia moabensis DSM 16746. Taxonomy (GTDB): domain Bacteria; phylum Pseudomonadota; class Alphaproteobacteria; order Acetobacterales; family Acetobacteraceae; genus Belnapia; species Belnapia moabensis. Next base: position 33,638 of record NZ_JQKB01000004.1, read on the forward strand.
GCCTGGATCGGTGTGCCTCTCCGTGGCCTCGCCGCTTTGGCGGAAAGGATCACGGCATGATCCCCGGTACCGACGCGCTCGTCGCCGGCCGGCATGGCGACCCCTTCGCCCTGCTGGGGCCGCATGACGGGGATGTCCGCAGCCTCCAGCCGGGCGCGCTGGGCATCACCGTTCTCGCCCGCGAAGGTGGCGAGGAACTTGGCCGCTTGGAGCAGGTGCATCCCGCCGGCCTCTTCGCCGGCCGTGTCTCCCGCCAAGTGCCTTATCGGCTTCGTATCGACTGGCCTGGCTCGGTGCAGGAGACGGAGGACCCGTACAGCTTCGGTCTGCTGCTCGGCCCGCTCGACCTGCACCTGTTCGCCGAAGGCCGGCATTTCGAACTGGCCAAGGTTTTCGGTGCGCAGCCGATGTCGGTTGATGGCGTGCCCGGCGTACGCTTTGCCCTTTGGGCGCCGAATGCGCAGCGTGTTTCGATCGTCGGCGAGTTCAACGGCTGGGATGGTCGCCGCCATCCGATGCGGTTGCGACGCGAGGCGGGTGTATGGGAGCTGTTCATCCCGCGCCTCCGCCCCGGTGCGCCCTACAAGTACGAACTCATCGGCGCCGATGGCAGCGTGCTGCCGCTGAAGGCCGATCCGGTTGCGGTGGCGACGGAGATGCCGCCCGCCACGGCCTCCCGCATCCCAGATCCGACGCCCTTCCTCTGGACCGACCAGGCCTGGATGGAGGAACGCGCCGCCCGCCAGGCCAAGGACGCGCCGATCTCCGTTTACGAGGTGCATCCGGGCTCTTGGTGGCGAGACGCCGCTGGCGAATCGCCAGACTGGGATCGGCTGGCCGATCGCCTCATCCCCTATGTGCAGGGCATGGGCTTCACCCATATCGAATTCCTGCCGGTGATGGAGCATCCTTTCGGCGGCTCCTGGGGCTACCAGCCGCTCGGCATGTTCGCGCCAAGCGCCCGCTTCGGCTCGCCCATGGGCTTCGCGCGCTTCGTCGATCGTGCTCATGCAGCAAAGATCGGCGTCATCCTCGACTGGGTGCCGGCGCATTTCCCGACCGATGCGCATGGGCTCTATCGCTTCGATGGCACCGCACTCTACGAGCATGGCGACCCGCGCGAGGGCTTCCACCGCGACTGGAACACGGCGATCTACAATTTCGGCCGCAACGAGGTGCGCGGTTTCCTGCTCGCCAGCGCCATGCATTGGCTGGAGCACTATCATGTCGATGGGCTTCGCGTGGATGCCGTTGCCTCGATGCTCTACCGCGACTATTCACGACCTGCGGACGAATGGATCCCAAATCGCTACGGCGGCCGCGAGAACTTGGAAGCTGTCGCCTTCCTCCAGGAACTGAATGCCGTTGTCGAGGAGCGTTGCCGCGGCGCGGTGATGATCGCAGAGGAAAGCACTGCCTGGCCCGGCGTGACGCGCCCCACCACTGAAGGCGGTCTCGGCTTCCATTTCAAATGGAACATGGGCTGGATGCACGATACCCTCCACTACATCGAGGAGGATCCGATCAACCGGCGCTACCACCATGACAGCATGACCTTCGGCCTGGTCTATGCGTGGAGCGAGAAATTCATCCTGCCGCTCAGCCATGATGAGGTTGTCTACGGCAAGGGCTCCATGATCGGGAAGATGCCGGGCGACCGATGGCAGAAATTCGCCAATCTACGTGCCTATCTCGCTTTCATGTGGACGCATCCGGGAAAGAAGCTGCTCTTCATGGGCGGCGAGATCGCTCAGCCGAGCGAGTGGAACCACGATGCGGCCCTGTCCTGGGGCCTGCTCGACGATGCCAACCATCGCGGCATCCAGCGCCTCGTGCACGACTTGAATACCGCCTATCGCACCATCCCCGCATTGCATCGTCAGGACGCCTCGCCCGACGGTTTCCGCTGGGTGGTGGGCGATGACAACGCTCAGAGCGTCTTCGCCTGGCTCCGCTTCGGCACGGCGGACGATCCGCCTGCGCTCGTCGTCTGCAACATGACCCCGGTGCCGCGCTACGGCTATCGGATCGGCGTGCCGCTAGCGGGGCAGTGGCATGAGGTCTTGAACACGGACGGCAATGCCTACGGCGGGACGAATACCGGAAATGGTGGCTCGGTCCAGGCGGAGACGGTCGAGAGCCACGGTTTCGACCAGTCGCTCCCGCTCTTCCTGCCGCCGCTGGCTGTCCTCGTCCTCCGGCATCAAGGCTGATGCCGCCCATCCCGACCCACCTGCTCCCCGGACGGGCCAATCCGCTCGGGGCGCACTGGGATGGGCTGGGCGTCAATTTCGCGGTGTTCTCCGCGCATGCCGAACGGATCGAGCTTTGCCTCTTCGATGCCGCCGGCCGCCGCGAACTCGCCCGGCTTCCCATGCCGGAATGCACCGATGAGGTCTGGCACGGCTATCTGCCGGAAGCGCGGCCAGGCCAACTCTACGGCTACCGCGCCTACGGCCCTTACGAGCCGCGTCAGGGCCATCGGTTCAACCCGCACAAGCTGCTGCTCGATCCCTATGCGCGGCAGATCTCGGGCGAGATCCGCTGGTCGGACGCGCTGTTCGGCTACCGCGTCGGCGCCGGCCGTGCCGACCTGACCTTCGACCGCCGCGACAGCGCGCCGGCGATGCCGAAATCCGTCGTGGTGGATGACAGCTTTCATTGGGGCGACGACCGGCCGCCCTGCATCCCCTGGGAACGCACGGTGATCTACGAGGCGCATGTCCGCGGCCTTACCATGCTGCGCGAGGATATTGCCCCGCGCGAGCGCGGCACCTTCGCCGCCCTGGCCGACCCACGCTTCATCGACCATCTCCAGCGCCTCGGCATCACCGCGCTGGAGTTGCTGCCAATTCAGGCCTTCCTACAGGACCGCTTCCTCGTCTCCAAGGGGCTGAGGAATTACTGGGGCTATTCGACCCTCGGCTTCTTCGCCCCAGAGCCGCGCTACCTGATCGAACCATGGATGCGCAACGAGCTGAAGGTGGCCGTGCGCCGGCTGCATGCCGCCGGCATCGAGGTCATCATGGACGTGGTCTACAACCACACCTGCGAAGGCAGTGAGATGGGCCCGACCCTCTCCTGGCGCGGTTTCGACAACGCCTCCTATTACCGGGCGATGCCGGACGAGCCACGCTATCTCATCAACGACACGGGCACCGGCAACACCATCAACATCAGCCACCCGCGCGTGCTGCAGATGGTGATGGACAGCCTGCGCTATTGGGTCGAGCATTACCATGTCGATGGCTTCCGCTTCGACCTCGGCACCATCCTGGGCCGTGAGCCTAGCGGTTTCGATCAGGGCAGCGGCTTTTTCGACGCCATCCGCCAGGACCCCGTGCTGTCGCGGGTGAAGCTGATCTCGGAGCCCTGGGACATCGGCCCCGGCGGCTACCAGGTCGGCAACCACCCACCCGGCTGGAGCGAATGGAACGACCGCTACCGCGATGGTGTGCGCCGTTTCTGGCGCGGCGATAGCGCCATGCGCAGCGACCTCGCCGCCCGCCTCACCGGCTCCGCCGAGCTGTTCGACCGCCGCCGCCGCCGCCCTTGGGCCAGCGTCAATTTCCTGGCGAGCCATGACGGCTACACGCTGCACGACCTCAACGCCTATGAGCAGCGCCACAACGAAGCGAATGGCGAGGACAACCACGACGGCCATTCCAACAACCACAGCAACAACTGGGGCGTCGAGGGCGAGACGGACGATACCGCAATCAACGCCATCCGGCAGTCGGTGGCGCGCTCCATGCTGGCAACCCTCTTCGCCTCCGCCGGCACGCCGATGCTGCTCGGCGGCGATGAGATGATGCGTACCCAAATAGGCAACAACAACGCCTACTGCCAAGACAACGAGATCAGCTGGTTCGACTGGACCCGCGCCGCCACGCCAGAGGCCGAGACGCTGCAACGCTTCACCGCCCGCTGCATCGCGCTGCGCCACCGCCTGCCGCCGCTCCGCCCAGCAATTTTCCTGCATGGCGGCGCCGAGGTCCGCCCCGGCCTCGCCGATATCGGTTGGTTCGACCAGAACGGTCAGGCGATGATGCCGGAGGCATGGAACGAGCCCGAGGCCCGGACGCTGACACTCCGCCGCGCCACCGGGGCCGAGGACGGCAGCGTCGACGCGACGCTGCTGCTGCTCAACGCCGATGGCGCGTCACATGATTTCACCCTGCCCGCACCCGCCATGGATTGGACCATCGTGCTCGACACCGCCGACCCCGAGGCCGAAGAGTATCGCGCCAAGGGCGAAAGCGTGCCCGTCGCCGCCCATTCCGTCGTGCTGCTGGCGACGAGGCTGCCACCGAAATGAGCATGACCGATACCTGGGGCGCCGCGCTGCTCGCCCCCGACCGCACCCGCTTCCGCATCTGGGCGCCCGACAGCAACGAGGTCAGCCTTGAGATCGACGGCCGCCCTTCGCAACCGATGCAGCCGAAAGGCGAGGGGTGGTTCGAGGCCGAGGCGCCGGTCGGCGCAGGCGCTCGCTACCGTTTCCGCGTCTCGCCGGATCTCGTCGTGCCCGACCCCGCCTCGCGCCTTCAAGCGGGCGATGTCCATGACGCCTCGGTGGTGGTCGACCCGAAGGCTTATTCCTGGCGCAACGAGGAGTGGCGCGGCCGCCCTTGGCACGAGACGGTGCTCTACGAGGTGCATGCCGGCGCCATGGGCGGCTTCGCCGGCGTCGAGGCCGCGCTGCCGCGGCTGAAGGAACTCGGCATCACCGCCATCGAGTTGATGCCGGTGAACGATTTCCCTGGCCGGTGGAATTGGGGCTATGACGGCGTGCTGCCCTATGCGCCCGACACCGCGCTCGGCACGCCGGACGAACTGCGCTCCCTCGTCGATGCTGCGCACGGCCTCGGGCTGATGGTCTTCCTCGACGTCGTCTACAACCATTTCGGCCCGGACGGCGCCTATCTCCATGCCTATGCAAGGCGCTTTTTCGACGAGGGCATCCATACTCCCTGGGGCGCCGCCATCGACTTCAAGCAGGAGCCGGTGCGCGCCTTCTTCGAGGAGAACGCGATCGCCTGGTTGCGCGACTATCGCATCGATGGCCTCCGCTTCGACGCAGTCCATGCCATCTCCGAGGCCGATTGGCTCGATGTCCTCGCCACCCGCCTCCGCGGCGAGTTTCCCGACCGCCACATCCATCTGGTGCTGGAGAACGAGCGCAACGCCGCCCGCCACCTCCGCCCCAAGGGCGGCTTCGACGCGCAGTGGAACGATGACGGCCACAACATCCTCCACCCGCTGCTGACCGGCGAGCGCGAGGGCTACTACGAAGACTTCTGCGACGACGGCGCCGCCAAGCTCGCCAAGGTCCTGGCCGAGGGCTTCCTCTTCCAGGGCCAGCTCTCCGGCCATCTCGGCGCCCCGCGCGGCGAGCCGACTGCAGGCCTGCCGCCCACCGCCTTCGTCCTCTTCCTGCAGAACCACGACCAAGTCGGCAACCGTGCCTTCGGCGAGCGCCTTCCGGCCCTCAGCGATCCGCACGCCCTTCAGGCCGCGACCGCCCTGCTGCTGCTCTGCCCGCAGATTCCGTTGCTCTTCATGGGCGAGGAATGGGGAGCAACGGCGCCCTTCCTGTTCTTCACCGACCACAATGCAGAACTCGCCCCGCTCGTCACTCAGGGAAGGCGCAAGGAATTCGCCAAATTCGCGGCGTTCCAGGATCCCGCCAAGCGCGAGACCATCCCCGACCCGAATGCGGAGAGCACCTTCCGCAACTCCGCCCCCGACCCGGCCGAGGCCGCGCGACCGCCGCATGACGCGACCCTCGCTCTCTACCGGCGCCTGCTCGCGCTGCGCCACGAGCGCATCGTCCCGCATCTGCCGGGCGCGTCGGCGCTCGGCGCCCAAGCGGTGGGGGAGGGGGCGGTGGTCGCCCGCTGGCGGCTTGGCGATGGCAGCACCTTGACCATCGCCTGCAACCTGGGCGCCAAGGCTGCACGTGCCACCGCGGAAGGCGAGGTATTGTTCGAGAGCATGGCCGGTGCCGCTGGCACGCTCGCCACCGGCGAGTTGCCGCCGCGTTCAACCGTCGCGCTGCTCAGCCAAGGATGATGATATGAGTGCCGATGAGGAGTTGCGGGATCTGGCGGAGGCCGCCGGCATCGCCACCACTTGGCGCGACGTGCATGGCCAGGATCAGCATATCGCACCGGAGACGATGCGCGCGGTCCTCGCCGCTCTCGGCCTGCCGGAGGAGGCGCGCGAGGCCCGCCACCTGCTCCGCGAGCTCGACAGCCGCCTGCCGCCGCTGCTGACCATGACGATCGGGCCTGATGGCGTCGCCATCCCCGGCGCCTCGCCCGGCCATCGCTTCGTGCTGCAGATCGAGGGCGGCGACCGCATTGAGGGCCGGCTTGAGACCGGCTGGGGCGGCGAGGCGCGGCTGCCAGCCGTCTCCACCCCCGGCTATCATCGCCTGACCCTCGATGGCGGCCATGCGACTATCGCCGCCGCACCGCCGCGCTGCGTCACCCTCAACGACCTCGGTGCCGAAATTCACCGAGGGGCGGTCCCTTGGGCGTTGGCGGCGCAGATCTATTCGCTTCGTCGCACCGGCGATGGCGGCATCGGCGATTTCGGCGGCGTCGCGGCCTTCGCCCACGCCGCCGGCCGCCGTGGCGCCGCAGCGCTCGCGATCAGCCCCGCCCACGCGCTGTTCAGTGCCGACCCCAGCAAATACGGCCCCTACGCCCCCTCTAGCCGGATCATGCTGAACGTGCTGCATGCCGATCCGGCTACCGCCCTAGGCACCGCCTCCGTGCTGCCGGCCGAGGATGCGCCGCTGATCGATTGGCCAGGGGCGACTACCGCCAAGCTGGCTCAGTTCCGCCTGCTCTTCGATGCCGCCGCCGACCATCCCGGCTTCGTCGAATACCGCCGTGAGGCCGGTCCCGCCCTTGAGGACCATGCCCGCTTCGAGGCACTGCACGCACATTTCTACGGCCAGTCGCCCGATCTTTGGCATTGGCGCAACTGGCCGGAGGCATTCCGTACCCCGCAAAGCCCCGGCGTCCAGCGCTTCGCCCGGGAGAATGCCCGCGAGGTTGCCTTCCACGCCTTCTGCCAATGGTTGGCCGATGCCTCGCGCGGCGCGGCACAGCAGGCGGCACGCGATGCCGGCATGCCGGTCGGGCTGATTGCCGACCTCGCCGTCGGCACGGATGGCGGCGGCAGCCATGCCTGGTCGCGCCAGCGGGAGATCCTGCCCGGCCTCTCGGTCGGCGCCCCGCCCGACATCTTCTCCCCACTCGGCCAGGATTGGGGCCTCACCGCCTTCTCCCCGCTCGAGATGCGGACGGGCGGCTTCGGCGCCTTCACCGAGCTGCTGCAGGCGACCTTCCGCCATGCCGGCGGCCTGCGCGTCGACCATGCGATGGGGCTGGCCCGGCTTTGGGTGGTGCCGCAAGGCCTCGGCCCGTCAACCGGAGCCTATCTGCGCTATCCGATGCAGGACATGCTGCGCCTGCTCGCCCTCGAATCCCATCGCCATCAGGCCATCGTCATCGGCGAGGATCTCGGCACGCTGCCGGAGGGCTTTCAGGGCGAGATGGCACGCGCCGGCATCCTCGGCATGCGCGTGCTCTGGTTCGAGCAGGAGGAGGACCGAAGCTTCCGCCCGCCGCATGGCTGGTCGCCCGACGCCGCGGCGATGACGACGACGCATGACCTGCCGACCATCACCGGATGGTGGCGCGGCCTCGATATCGGCTGGCGCGACCGCCTTGGCCTTTTCCCGGCGGCGGATACGGCGAAGCAGGAGCAGGCCCGCCGCGCCGAGGATCGCAGTGCCCTCTGGGGCGCCTTCCTCGACAGCGGCGCCGCGACCGGCGACGAGCCCGAGCCCGACGACGCCGAAGCGGTGGTCGACGCCGCCATCGCCCATACCGCGAGCGCCGCCTGCACCCTGGCCATCCTCCCCATCGAGGATGCGCTCGCCCTGCCGGAGCAGCCCAACCTGCCCGGCACCACCGAAGGCCACCCGAATTGGCAGCGCCGCATGCCCGGCGAGGCCGCCCATCTGCTCGACGACCCGGCCGTCGCCCGCCGCATCGAGATCCTCGCCCGCGCCCGACCTAAAGGAGATTGACGCTCGTGCCGATTCCACTACGGGCGACGGCCCGGCTTCAGTTCCACGCCGGTTTCACCCTCGACGATGCCGTGCCTCTGGTGCCCTATCTCGCCCGGCTCGGCATCAGCCATCTCTACGCCTCGCCCATCCTGAAGGCGCGGCCCGGCTCCACCCATGGCTACGACATCGTCGATCATCGCCAGATCAACCCGGAACTCGGCGGCGAGCCCGCGCTGCGCCGGCTCTCGGCCGCGCTGAAGGAGGCCGGGCTCGGCCTCATCCTCGATATCGTGCCGAACCATATGGGCGTCGGCGGCGCCGACAACGAATGGTGGCTCGACGTGCTGGAATGGGGCCGCCAGAGCCCCTTCGCCCCCTATTTCGACATCGACTGGGAGCCGCCGGACAGGTCGCTCTCTAACCGCCTGCTCGCCCCCTTCCTCGGCGATCCCTATGGCGAGGTGCTGGCCTCCGGCAACCTCGTTCTGAAGTTCGAAGCGGAGACCGGCCGCTTCTACACCGAGTATTACGAGCATCGCTTCCCCATCGCGCCGCAGCACTACCACCACATCCTGCAGGCTTCGGAGGAACCGGGGCTGCAGGAACTTGCCCTCGCCTTCGGCCGCATCGGCCTGCATCAGCGTGACCGCGCCCTCTCACGGCGCGAGGCTTCCGCCTGTCGCGCCCGCCTCGCCGAGACCGCGGCGACGGAAGCCGGCCGCGCCGGCATCACCCATGCGCTCGCTGCCTTCGACGCGAAGGATGAGGCCGGCCGTCAGGCCCTGCACCGGCTGCTGGAGCGCCAGCACTACCGCCTCGCCTGGTGGCGGGCCGCAGCGGACGAGATCAATTGGCGCCGTTTCTTCGACATCACATCGCTCGCCGGCCTCCGCGTCGAACTGCCCGAGGTCTTCGACGCGACGCATGAACTGGTGCTGAACCTCTATGCCGAGGGCACCATCGACGGCGTCCGCATCGACCATGTCGACGGCCTCGCCGACCCGCGCGGCTATTGCCGCAAGCTGCATCGCCGGATGCAGACGGCCCGCCCCGGCCAGGAGCCGCTGATCTGGGTCGAGAAGATCCTTGCCCCCTTCGAGGCGCTGCGCACCGACTGGATGGTGGACGGCACCACCGGCTACGACTTCATGGACGAGGCCAGCGGCGTACTCCATGACCCGGCCGGAGAGGGCCCGCTCACCGCGCTCTGGACCGAGCAGACCCGTCGCTCCGGCGAGTTCGAGGTCGAGGTGCGCGAGGCCAAGCGCCAGATCCTCCGCGACAACCTCGCCTCCGAGCTGAACGCCACCGCCGCCGCCATTAAGCGCGTCGCCATGCGGGACCTCGTCACCCGCGACTTCACCCTGACGGCGCTGCGTCGGGCGCTGGCCGAGGTGCTGGTGCATTTCCCGATCTACCGGCTCTACATCACCTCCGGCGGCCGCAGCGCCGAGGACAAGCGCATCCTCGATTGGGCGCTGGCTGGCGCCCGCCGCACCGTCCGCGCCACCGAGCGGCCCCTGCTGGAACTGCTCGATGGCTGGCTCGGCGGCGAGCCGCCGCGCAGCCTGCCGCCGAACCAGCGCCGCGAGCGCCTCTCGGCTGCGGTGCGCTTCCAGCAGCTCTCCGCCCCGGCAACGGCGAAGAGCGTGGAGGACACGGCCTTCTACCGCTATGGCCGCCTCATCTCCCGCAACGAGGTCGGCTCCGACCCCGGCCGCTTCGCCGTCACCCCTGCCGGCTTCCACGCCTCCGCTAGGGCGCGGACGAAGAACTTCCCGCGCGCCCTGCTGGCGACGGCGACGCATGACCACAAGCGCGGCGAGGATGTCCGCGCTCGCCTCGCCGTACTCTCCGAGATTCCTGCTGAATGGTCCGCCGCCGTCCAGCGTTGGACCCGGCTGAATGCTTCCCTCCGCAAGACGCTCGACGACGGCGCGGCGCCGGGAATGAGCGCCCAGCTCATGCTCTATCAGACGCTGGTCGGCGCCTGGCCCCTCGGCCTCGCCGCGGATGACGAGGCGGGCGTCACTGCCTTCCTCGATCGCGTCGCCGCCTGGCAGGAGAAGGCGCTGCGCGAGGCCAAGCGCCGCACCGAATGGGCCGTGCCCAATGCCGAGTACGAGGCCGCCTGCCGCGACTTCATCTTCGCGTCCATGGCGCCCGACCGCGCCAGCCACCTTCGCGAGGAGGTCGCCGGCTTCGCCACCCGAATCGCCCCGGCGGGGGCGGCGAACGGCCTGACCCAGCTCCTGCTCCGCTGCACCGCGCCGGGCGTGCCCGATCTCTACCAGGGCACCGAGTTCTGGGACTTCAGTCTGGTTGATCCCGACAATCGCCGCCCCGTCGATTACGACGCACGCCGCGAAAGCCTGGAGGCCGCTATCCCGCCCCAGGACCTGCTGCAACACTGGCAGGACGGGCGGGTGAAGCAGGCCGTGCTCGCCCGCGCCCTGGCGGTCCGTGCCGAGCATGCTTCCCTCTTCGCCGAAGGCGACTACCAACCCCTCACCGTCGAGGGACCCCATGCCGCCCATGTCCTTGCCTTCGCCCGGAGCCACAAGAACCGCTCGGTGATCGCCGTCGCCACCCGCCTGCCTGCGGCGCTCATGGGCGACACGACGCTCCCGCTCGTGCCGCCAGAGGAATGGCGCGGAACCGAACTCGTCCTGCCGCGTCCAAGTGCGGAACACCGCTGGCGGGATGCGTTGACCGGGGCGGTCCTCGGCGCGCCCGGGGGGGAAGCCGGGGATCGTCTGCCCCTGGCTGAGATCCTCGCCCGCCTGCCGGTCGCGCTGCTGGAGGTGGGATGAGCCGCATCGTCGTCGTCTCCAACCGGGTGCCGGTCCCGGCTGGGAATTCCGGGCATGCCGGTGGGCTCGCTGTTGCGCTCCTTGGGCTGATGCAGCGCCGCGGCGGCCTCTGGTTCGGCTGGAGCGGTGCCGTCACCGAGGAAACTGGCCCGCCGGCCTTCGCCCAGCGCGGCGCCGTCGGCTATGCAACCCTCGATCTGACCGAGGCGGAGCATCGCGGCTACTACACCGGCTATTCCAACGGCGTGCTTTGGCCGATGCTGCATTCACTGCCGCATCTGATGTCCTTCCGCCGCCAGGACCTCGACACCTATCGCCGCGTCAACCAGCGCTTCGCCCATAACCTGGCGCCGCTGTTGGAGCAGGACGACCGCATTTGGGTGCATGACTACCACCTTTTCTCCCTGCCAGGGGCGCTGCGCAGCCAGGGGGTGCGGAACCCGACCGGCTTCTTCCTCCATGTTCCTTTCCCGGCCCCGGATGCTGCGGCCGTTGCCCCCGGCATCCGCAGTCTGGTGCAGGATGTGCTGGCCTCGGACCTGCTCGGCTTCCAGACTGCGAGCGACCGCGACAATTTCGCGGCAACCGCCACCGAATTCGCCGGCGCCGTCCGCACCGGCGACCAGCAATTGGAGCTGGGCGGCCGCCCGATTCGCCTCGGCGTCTTCCCTGCCGAGATCGCCGCCCGCGAATTCGCTGCAACCGCCGCCGCGCAATCGGTGCTGGAGCCTGCCCGCCTCCTATCCCGTTCGCTGCAGAGTCAGGCTCTCATTCTCGGCGTCGACCGGCTCGACCCGACCAAGGGCCTGCCCGAGCGGCTGGAAGCCTTTCGCCGCGTCATCGCGCGCCGCCCGGCCCGCAGCGCCACCATGCTGCAGATCGCAGCCCCCTCGCGCGAGGACGTGCTGGCCTATCGCCGCCTCCGCCAGGAAGTGGACAGCGCTGCCGGCTCCATCAACAGCGAATTCGGCGAGCCGGATTGGCTGCCGCTGCGCCTTCTTGCCCGGCCGCAGACGCGAGACACGGTGGCCGGCTTCATGCGCCTCGCCCGGGTCTGCCTGGTAACGCCGATCCGCGACGGGATGAACCTCGTCGCCAAGGAGTTCATTGCCGCTCAGGACCCGAGCGACCCGGGCGTGCTCGTGCTCTCCCGCTTTGCCGGCGCTGCCGCCCAGCTCTCCTCCGCCCTGCTGGTCAACCCGCATGACGCCGAGGGCATGGCGGAGGCGCTGGCCTGTGCCCTCGATATGCCGCGCGGCGAACGGCAGGAGCGCTGGCAGGCTGCCTGGGAGGCGATCGCCGGCGCCTCGCCCGAAGGCTGGGGTGAGGACTTCCTCCGGGCCCTCGCGCCTGGTGATCTCGCGGGCCTCCCCGTCGCGGGTAGCGCCTGAGCCGTTGCCATGCCAACCTGACTCCAGAACCCGGCGCAAAGACGCCGGCTGGACGGGGGAGGGCAGACCATGGTTCCAGGGATCACCCGCCGGGGTGTGCTGCTCGCTGGCGCATTGCTTGCTGCGCCCGCTATCGCGCGTGGCCAAGGTACGCGGGCGCTCCGCTTCGGCCATGTCCAGCCGCCCGAGGGCGAGATCAACCGCGGTATCCTCCGCACCGCGGAGCTGCTGAAGGAACGCTCCGGCGGCCGGCTGCGGATCGATAACTTCCCCTCCTCCCAGCTCGGTGGCGAGCGGGACATGCTGAGCCAGGTCTCCTCCGGCACGCTTGACCTCTGCATCACTGGCCCGGGCGTGCTCGGCTCCTGGGTGCGCCCGCTCTCCATCCTGGAGAGCCCTTTCCTCACCCGCGACTTTGCCCAGTTGCAGCGGATGTTCGAGCATCCGGCCGTGCAGTCCATGCGCCGCCAGCTCGCCGAGCAACGCAGCATGCGGGTGCTCGCGCCCTGGTATTACGGCACCCGCCAGCTGACGACGCGCGACCGCCCCGTCCGCCTGCCGGAAGACCTGAAGGGCCTCAAGATCCGCGTCCCCGAGGCGCCGCTCTTCCTCGACATGATGCGCACCTTGGGCGCCGCGCCGACGCCCATGTCGCTCGGTGAGGTCTATCTCTCGCTGCAGACCGGCGTCATCGACGGGCAGGAGAACCCCCTGCCGACCATCGCGGCGAACAAATTCATGGAAGTCCAGAAATACGTGAATCTGACGGGGCATATCCTCGTTCCGCTGGTTCCGGTGCTGAGCGAGCGGAGCTGGACCGCCCTGCCGCCCGCCGACCGTGACCTTCTGGTCGCCGCGCTGGATGAGGGCGGCGCCCTCGGCGGCCAGCTGACGCGGGACAGCGAGCAGCGCCTGCGCGGCGAATTCGAGGCCCGCGGCGCGGTCTTCGTCGACAGCGACCGCGCCGCCTTCCAGCGCGCTCTCGGCCCCATGTACGCCCGCTACGAGGAGGTCTGGGGTCGCGGCGTCCATGCCGCACTGCAGGCGCTGTGAGGCTGCTGCGCCGGGCCGATGAAGCCCTGTCCGTCCTGCTCGGCGTCGCCCTCTTCGCCGTGCTGATCTGGCAGGTGGTGACGCGCTACCTGCTCGGCGACCCGAGCGCCTATACCGAGGAAGCCGCGCGCTACCTCTATGTCGGCGTCGTCTTCTTCGGCGCCGCGGCGGCGGTCGGCGACCGCAGCCATATTGGCATGCCCTTCCTGGTGGAGCGCCTCCCGCCCGGCCCGCGCCTCGCCGTCTCGCTCGTCACCCAGGCGCTGACGCTCGCCTTCTGCGTCGCCATCATCCTCTGGGGCTGGCGCGCTGCCGCCCGAGAATGGGACCTTCCGAGCATGGCCATGGAAATCCCGACCGGCCTGGTGCTGGCCATCATCCCCGCGGCCGCCGCCATCATGGCCGTGCGGACTCTGGCCTGCATGGCCGAGGACATCCGCGCCTTCCGCCACGGCGAGGTGCTGACCGCCTCCGCCGCCAGGGATTTCTGAAGGATGCTCGGCTTCTTCGGCGCCTGGCTTGGGCTGGTGGTGCTGGCCCAGCCCGTCGCCTTCGCCCTCGGCGTCGTCGCCGTCGGCTGGCTGATGCTGGAAGGCGCGCCGATGATCACCGCGCCGCAGCGCCTCATGGCCGGGGCTGACAATTTCGCGCTGCTCGCCGTGCCCTTCTTCGTCCTCGCCGGCAATCTGATGAACACTTCGGGCGTCACGGACCGCATCTACGGCTTCGCCTCCGCCATGGTCGGGCATTTTCGCGGCGGGCTGGGGCATGTGAACATCCTTGGCTCCGTCATCTTCTCCGGCATGTCGGGCAGCGCCGTCGCCGATGCCGGCGGGCTCGGCGCGCTTGAGATCAAGGCCATGGTGAAGGAGGGCTACCGGCCCGAATTCGCCGGTGCCCTGACAGCGGCCTCCTGCGTCGTTGGGCCGATCATCCCACCCTCCATCCCGCTCGTGCTCTATGCGGTGATCTCGAACACCTCGATTGGCCGTCTTTTCCTCGGCGGCATTATCCCCGGCCTCGTCATCGGCGCGGCGCTGATGGCCTATGTCTGGTACGTGGCGGGGAAGGAGGGCTTCCCCCGTGGCCGCCGCCACACATGGGCCGAGCGCGGCCAGGCCGCCGCCCGCGCCTTCCTGCCGCTGCTGACGCCGGGCATCATTCTCGGCGGTATGTTCGGTGGCATCTTCACCGCGACCGAGGCCGCGGCCGTCGCCGCCCTTTACGCGCTGCTGCTCGGCACCGTGGTCTACCGGGAGCTTGGCTGGCGCCAACTGGTCCAGGTCTTTCGGGAGAGCATGAACACCACCGCGACCGTTGCCTTCATCGTCTGCGCAGCGACCCTTTTCAACTGGGTCCTGGCCCGTGAGAGGGTGCCGCAGCAGGTGGCGGAGCTGCTGCTCGGCGTCACCGATGACCCGATGCTGATGCTGCTGCTGATCAACCTGCTGCTCTTCTTCCTCGGCATGTTCATGGAGGCGTTGGCCATCATGGTGCTGACCGTGCCCGTGCTGATGCCGGTGGTGACCCAGCTCGGCATCGACCCGGTGCATTTCGGCATGGTGATTACCCTCAACCTGATGCTCGGCCTGCTGCATCCGCCGATGGGCATTGGCCTCTTCGTCGTGGCGAAGGTCGGCAACATCCCTTATGGCAAGCTGGCCTGGGCGACGCTGCCCTTCTTCATCCCGCTGATCGGTGCCCTCATCCTGCTGACCGTCTTTCCGCAGATCACCCTGGTGCTTCCGAACCTGGTCTACGGCTCCTAGACTGGCCCTCCGGCAGGCAACCCGGAGGAGGGGGCGGATGGCTGACTTCGATCTCGTGGTGCGCGGCGGGCAGGTAGCCAGCGGCTTTGGCACCATGCGCTGCGATATCGGCATCCGCGCCGGCCGTATCGTGGCGCTCGCCGATAGGATCGCGGATGGCGCGGCGACGCTCGATGCCGGCGGTCTGCTGGTCCTGCCCGGCGGCGTCGATAGCCATTGCCACATCGAGGAGCCGGCCCGCGGCGGCTATGTCGGCACCGGCGGCGACCTCGCGGTGACGGTGAACGAGGAGAGCTTTCGCACCGCCAGCACCTCGGCCTTCGCCGGCGGCACCACCAGCGTCGTCTGCTTCGTGCCCCAGTGGAAGGGCGAGGGCATCCTCCCCCGCATCGCCGATTACGAGCAGCGGGCGGCGAAGGGCATGCTCGACTACAGCTTCCACCAGATCATCAGCGACCCGACCGACGAGGTGCTGGAGCGCGAGGTGCCGCAGATCGTCGCCAAGGGTATCCGCAGCCTGAAGGTCTTCCTCACCTACGAGCCGCTGCACCTGAGCGACGAGCAATTCCTCAAGGTGCTGGTGACGGCACGGCGCCATGGCTGCCTCGTCACCGTGCATTGCGAGAACTACGCCGCCATTAAGTGGCGCACGGAGATGCTGCTCCGCGCCGGCATGACCGCGCCGAAATACCATGCCTGGTCGCGCCCCATCGTCGTCGAGCGCGAGGCGACGCACCGCGCCATCGCCCTCGCCGAGCTCGTCGACCAGCCGATCCAGGTCTTCCATGTGAGCTGCGCCGAGGCGGCGGAGGAGATCGCCCGCGCCCAGCATCGCGGCCTCAAGGTCTGGGGCGAGACCTGCCCACAATACCTGACGCTGACCGCCGCCGACATGGACCGCCCCGGCTTCGAGGGCGCCGCCTACATGTGCTCGCCGAGCCCGCGCATGATGGAGGAGCAGGGGCGCGTCTGGGAGATGATCCGCCGCGGCACGCTCGATGTCGTCTCCTCCGACCATTGCGGCTTCTCGATGGGCGGCAAGGCAGGCAAGGCGGCGAATGGCCGCGACGCCCCCTTCCGCGACATCCCGAACGGCATCCCGGGCCTCGCCGCCCGGCTGCCGATCCTGTTCAGCGAGGGGGTCTCGAAAGGCCGCATCACCCTCGACCACTTCGTCCGGCTGACGGCGACCAACCCGGCCCGGCTGATGGGCCTCGCCCCGCGCAAGGGCGTCATCGCCATTGGCGCCGATGCCGACCTCGCCTTGTGGGATCCAGCGAAAAAGGCCGTCATTAAGAATCCGTTGATGCAACATGCCATCGACTACACCCCATACGAAGGGCTGGAAGTCACCGGCTGGCCGGTGACGACGATCCGGCGGGGGGAGGTCGTGATGCGCGACGGTGTGGTGCAGGCCGAGCCAGGCAGCGGGCAGTTCCTGCCCCGCGGCGCCTACGACTTCATCGCCCCACGCGGAGTCGTGGCGGACGGCTTCGATGCCGCGCCCCCACTGTCATGATCCCCGCCGAGCCCGACTACACTGCCTACAACGCAGCCGATGAGCCCTGGCGCATTGCCCGCCTCATCCGCACCGACGGTCGCGTCCGCGAGCTGCTGCGGATGCTGACGACGGAAACCCCTGTCGGCGTCGGCAGCGAGGGCGAGCGCATCTGGGCCGCCCATGTCATCCGCCTGCACGACGAGCGCGGCCGGCTGGAGGCGCATTGCAGCGCCGCCCTCGGTGCCTCCGGCTGGCTGCCGGTCATTGCCCTGGCGCTGGCTCGCGCCTGGGACGGCGAGGACGAGCAGGAACTCGTCTTCCTCATAGAGGGTGAGACTATTCCCTGGCCGCTGGACTCGATCCTGCTGGAGCCCTGAGCGTCAACCATCCTCCACCGCCGGCCGCCCGGTGACGAAGCGCCAATGATGCCAGAGCAGCCGCGCCGCCAGCGACCGCCAGGGCGCCCAGCCTTCGGCCAGGACGGCGAGCGCCTTCGGCCCTGGCCGCGCCGGCAGGCCAAGCAGATGCGCCGCGCTCGCCGCCAGCGCCAGGTCGCCAGAGGGGAAGATGTCCGGCCTCTGCTCGGCGAAGAGCAGATGGACCTCCGCCGTCCAAGGGCCGAGGCCCTTCACCGCGGCGATATGCGCGATCGCCTCCGCATTTCCCATGCCTGGCAGGGCGGTGAAGTCGAGCCGGCCGTCGAGGCAGGCCATGGCCAGCGAGCGGGCATGTGCCGCCTTGGGGCGGGAGAGGCCGGCAATGCCGCAGAGCGTCGCATCGTCCATAGCCAGCAGCCCGGCGGGATCAAGGGCGCTGGGCAGGGTGGAGAGGCGGCGCCAGATGGCGGATGCGGCCTGGTTGCTGATTTGCTGGCCGCAGATAGCGCGCAGCAAGCCTGGGAAGCCGGGTTGCCGCGTCCGCCAGGGGAGCGGCCCGGCCGCCGCCTCGATCGCACCGAGGCGCGGATCGGCGGCGGCCAGCGCCGCAAGCCCCTCCCTGGCCCAGGGGGGTGGGCGAGGGAAAGGCGGCGAGGATGGGGAGGAGGGAGAGGCCATCCCCGCCGCCTATAGCCCATCGGCGACCGGGATGGGGAAGCGGCCGCCTTGGGTGCCCTGAAGCTGCGCCCCGGATGTCGCGGCCAGAAGGCCCCGGGCGTGCCGAATTGCAACGGCCTGCAACACCGGCGGCTTCGGCAACCTGGCGCAACAACATCCCGAGCGGAATGGCGCGGGGCGCGCTATGTTACAATCACCATGGAACCCCAGCCTCACATCCTGGTCGTCGATGACGACCGCGAGATTCGTGACCTCCTCTCGAAATTCCTCGAGCGCCAGGGCATGCGCGTCGCTGCCGCCCGGGACGCGAAGGAGGCGCGGCGGCTCTGGCCGCTCGGCCGCTACCACCTAGTGGTGCTCGACCTCATGCTGCCGGGCGAGAGCGGGCTCGACTTCGCCAAATGGCTCCGCAGCCAGGGCGATGTGCCGATCGTCATGCTGACCGCCATGGCCGACGAGACGGACCGCATCGTCGGCCTCGAGCTCGGCGCCGACGACTATCTCAGCAAACCCTTCAACCCGCGGGAGCTGCTGGCGCGGGTGCGGGCGGTGCTGCGCCGCGCCTCGGGCGAGGCGGGGGCGCCGAAGGAGCCGCCGGCCAAGGCCGTCCGCTTCGGCGGCTGGACGCTGGAGCCGGCGCGGCGCCGCCTGCTCAACCCCGACGGCGCCGAGGTGCCGCTGACGGGTGGCGAGTACGAGCTGCTGCAGGTGCTGGTGGAGCGGCCGAACCGCGTCCTCACCCGGGACATGCTGATGGATCTGCTGCGCGGCCGCCAGGCAGGACCCTTCGACCGGGCGATCGACGTCGCCGTCTCCCGGCTGCGGCGGAAGCTTGAGGATGACGGGCGCAACCCGAGCCTCATCAAGACGGTGCGCGGCGGCGGCTATGTGCTGGCGGCGACGGTGGAGCGCAGTTGAAGTCCTGGCGCGTCTGGCCCCAGAGCCTCGCCGGGCGGACGGCGCTCGTCCTGCTGCTGGCGCTCACCGCTGTCCAGGCGGCGGGGTTGACCATCCATGCGCTCGACCGCGTGGATCTCCAGCGCTTCGCCCAGGCGCGGGAGATCTCGGCCCGCGCCATCAGCGCCTGGCGCACCGTCAACCTTGCGCCGGCCGACCGGCGCGCGCAGATGTTGGCCGAGCTGGAACTGCCGCAGGGCCTCGATGCTACGCTCGACGGGCGGCCGATCGCCCGGCTCGACCAGCCGCCGATCCCGCCGCCGATCGCGCGGATGCTGCGGCTGGACCTGCTCGGCAGCGGGCCACCGCGCTTCCGGCCGCGCGAGGTGTTGACCTCTTGGGGCGAGCGGAGCCCGGTCTTCTTCGTCAGCCTGCGGCTGCCGAGCGGAGAGTGGCTGAACCTCCGCATCAGCCTGCCGCCACCGCGGCCCTGGCATTCGGAAACCTTCCTCATCGCCTTCTTCGCCATGACGCTGGCGGCCGGGCTGCTGATCAACTGGGCGGTGCGGCGGCTGACGCGGCCGGTGCGGCTCCTGGCCGAGGCGGCGGAGCGGCTGGGGCGCGACGTTAACGCCCCGCCCATGCCGGAGCGCGGGCCGACCGAGGTGGCCAAGGCGGCGCATGCCTTCAACACCATGGCAGAGCGCATCCGTCGCTTCGTCGGCGACCGGACGCAGATGTTGGCCGCCATCGGCCACGACCTGAGGACGCCGATCACCCGGCTGCGGCTACGCGCCGAGTTCATGGATGACGACGAGCAGCGGCGGAAGATGCTAGCCGATCTCGACGAGATGGAGGCGATGGTGGCGGCGACGCTGGCCTTCGCCCGCGACGATTCGGCAGGCGAGCCGACGGTCGCCCTCGACCTCGCCGCGCTCTGCCGCACCGTGCTGGACGAGGCGGCCGATGCGCGGCCCGACCTCGCCGATGCGATCGGCTACAAGGGGCCGGAGCGGCTGGTGGTGCAGGCGCGGCCGGTGGCGCTGAAACGGGCGCTCGCCAACCTGGTCGGCAATGCGCTGCTTTATGGCGGCGCAGCCCGGCTGGTGCTGACGGCGCCCGAGGCACCGGGCGGCGAGCCGGTGCGGCTGGCGGTGGAGGATGAGGGGCCAGGTATCCCGGTCGATCAGCTTGAGGCGGTGTTCCAGCCCTTCCGCCGGCTGGAGGCGAGCCGGAACCGGGAGACGGGCGGGACGGGGCTCGGCCTGCCGATCGCGCGGAACATCTTCCGGGCGCATGGCGGCGATGTCGTGCTGCGCAACCGGGAGGCGGGCGGGTTGGTGGCGCTGGCGACGCTGCCGGGGTGAGGGCGGTTCGGCAGGTTTCGGACAAATCCGGATCCGGTGGGGCAGGTGCTGAACCATCCGTTGCCAATCAATGGGTCGGCGCCCGATGACATGGTTTGGCAGGTTTTGGACAAACTGCCCCGGTGGGCGGACGCGAGCGTACGGGGCGGATGGAGTTGTCAAAGAGCAAGGAATTTGATCCTATATGACCCGGTGCGGAAAAGCGAGGATGGCGGGAAACCGGCGGCCCGCCCGCGCGTCGGCTGCGCATGGAGGATGATGCCGCGCCGCCCATGGTGGAGCTGATCGAGGGGCGCCTCGAACGGCTCGGCCTGACCCCGGAGGAGGCGAGCCGAGCCGCTGGCCTGCCGCCCGATTTCCTCGACCGGCTGCGCGAGGGGCGCGTGCCGGTGCCGCGCGGCGAGCGGCTGCGGCGGCTGGCCGAGGCACTCTCCACCTCCGTCTCCTATCTCGTTGGGCTCGACCCGGACGTGCCCCCGCCGGCGGAGTGGCTGGAGGAGGAGCAGGGCTCGCTAGGCCTGCTCGCCGGCGACGAGGAGGGACTGTTGCGGGCCTACCGGAAGCTGGAATTCAGCGCCAAGGCGGCGGTACTGCTGGTGGTGCGGCGGATGGCCGGGCCCGAGGAGGCGCCGGATGCGGTGCCGGCGAAGCAGGTCCGGCCCAGCCGAAGCCGTTCATGATGCGCGGGGGCTGTCCTTCTATTCGATGCGGATTCCGGCCTGGCGGATGAGGGCGCCATAGCGCTCGGCATCGCGGTTCAGCAGGGCGGCGGCTTCGGCGCTGGTGCCGCCGCCGGGGATGAAGCCGGCCTCGCGGATGCGCGGCCGCAGCACCGGGTCGGCGAGGGCAGTGCCGAGGGCGGCGGCCCAGCGGTCGCGGATCGGCACCGGCAGCCCGGCGGGGCCCATCAGCATGTACCAGACATTGGCGTCGAAGCCGGGGAAGCCGCTCTCGGCGACGGTCGGCAGATCGGGCAGCCAGTCGATGCGCTCGGGCATGGTCGTGGCCAGCGCCCGGACCCGCTCGCCGCGGATATGCGGCAGGTAGGTCGGGAAGGTATCGATGGCGAGGTCGATGCGCCCGGCGAGGATCTCGTTCACGGCTTGGCCGGTGCCGCGGAAGGGAACATGCGTCATCCGGATGCCGGCCGCCATGGAGAGCAACTCGGCCGCGAGGTGCTGCTGGGTGGCGACGCCGGAAGAGGAGTAGTTCAGCCCGCCGGGATTCTCGCGGGCACGGGCGATGAAACCGGCTAGGTCGCGGGCGGGCGAGGCGAGCGGCACCACGGCGACCAGCGGGACGGTGGCGGCGAGGGCGATGGCCGTCTGATCGCGGTGGATGTCAAAGGGCGGCGGCGTCATCTGGGGCGGGACGACGGCGGAGGCGCTGACGGTGCTCATCAGCACGGTATGGCCGTCCGGCGCGGCGCGGCTGTTGACCTGGGCGGCAATGGTGCCGCTGGCGCCCGGGCGGTTCTCCACGGCGATGGGGACGCCAAGGGACTGTTGAAGGGCGGGGGCGACGAGACGGGCGATGATGTCCGTGCCGCCGCCGGGGGCGAAGCCGACCAGCAAGGTGACGGGGCGGCTCGGCTGCCAGTCGGACTGAGCACGGGCGAGGGCGGGCAGGACGAGGGGAGCGGCCAGCAGACTGCGGCGGCTGGGCATGGCGGTTTCCTCCGGGCTTTTGCCGATGGATACCGCAGCCGGTGGAAGCTGGATATGGCAAGGGCCGGCCCCCTCGCGGAGGCCGGCCCCTGTGCCGTCAGGCGAGGCGGGCGATCAGCCGCCGCCGCCGCTCTGCGGGTTGTTGCTGGTGCCGCCGCCGCCTGGGCCGGAGCCGGGACGGATGGCGCCGCCCGGGGTCAGCGGGCTGCCGCCGGTGCCGGCGCCGAGGCCGGGCGGGTTGGCCATGCCCGGAGGCGGCGCGCCGCGGCCGCTCGGCATGACGCCGCGATCGGCATTGCCGGGCGCGCCGGTGCCGGCGGTGACGCCGCCGCCGGGCTGCGGCAGGGTGCCGGGGGCATTCGGCACGGCATTCGGACTGGTGGTGCTGGTCTGGGCCTGGGCGTCGACCATGCCGACCGTGGCCAGGCCGGCCAGGGCGGCGGTGATGATGGCGATGCGTCGCATGGGGCTTTCCCTTCTTGTGACGTGTGTGTCACGGAGAGAGCGCAACTGCGGCGTCTCGGTTCATTTCACGGTGACGATATACGAAGCTTAGGTTCCGCTCCAGGCGGCGGGACGCCGTGCGAGGAAGCTTTCGACGCCCTCGTGGAAGTCGCGGCTGGTGAAGCACATCGTCACCAGATCGTCGCCATCGACCTGGCGGGCGGCAAGGCGAAGGCGGCGCATCGCCTCCTTGGTGGCGCGCAGCGTCAGCGGGGCATGACCGGCGATGGTGCGGGCGAGGGCCTCGGCGCGGGACTGGAGCGCGGCGTGATCGGGGAGGACCTCGGAGACGAGGCCGATCGCGCGCGCCTCCTCCGCCTCGACCAGGCGGGCGGTGTAGATGAGGTCGAGCACGCGGGCCGGGCCGATCAGCGCGGCAAGGCGGCCGTAATTCGCCATCGACAGGCAATTGCCGAGCGTCTTGGCGATGGGGAAGCCGATGCGGGCACTGGCGGCCGCAATGCGGAGGTCGCAGACCGCGGCGATGGCGGCGCCGCCTCCGGTCGCGGCGCCGGCGATGGCGGCGATGGTGGGCTTCGGGCATTCCTCCAGGGCGACGAGGACGCGGTCGATGCGCTCCTCGTAGGCGAGGGCGTCCTCGGGCGTCCGGAACTCCTTGAACTGGGAGATGTCGGTGCCGGCGGCGAAGGCCTTCTCGCCGGCGCCGGTGATGACGATGGCCTTGAGGTCGGCATCGTCGGAGGCGCCGAGGGCGATCTCGCGCAGCCGCTCGTACATCGGGAAGGTCAGGGCGTTGCGGGCCTGCGGGCGGTTCAGCGTAACGAAGCCGATGCCGTCGCGGCGCTCGTAGAGCAGTTCATCCATGGACTTGCCTCCCCGGGGGTTCGGGGCAAGGCTAGCCGCATCAGGAGGAGCCTCCAACCATGCTGCCGCTTGCGCGCTTCACCGTGCTCGACCTCACCCGCGTCCGTTCCGGCCCCACCTGCGTGCGCCAGCTGGCCGACTGGGGGGCGAATGTCATCAAGATCGAGGCGCCGGACGAGATCGACACCGGCAAGGGTATGGGCGGGGAGCGGCATGGGCCGGACTTCCAGCATGTCCATCGCAACAAGCGCGGCGTCACGATCAACCTGAAAAATCCGGACGGGCTGGCGCTGTTCAAGCGGATGGTCGGGAAGGCGGATGTCGTCGTCGAGAATTACCGGCCGGATGTGAAGGACCGGCTCGGCATCGGGTACGAGGCGCTGGCGGCGGTCAATCCGCGCATCGTGCTGGGCTCCATCAGCGGCTTCGGGCAGACCGGGCCTTATGCGCGGCGGCCGGGCTTCGACCAGATCGCGCAGGGCATGGGCGGGCTGATGAGCGTAACCGGCCTGCCGGGACAGGGGCCGGTGCGCGTCGGCATCCCCGTGGCCGACCTGACGGCGGGGCTCTACACGGCGATCGGCATCCTGGTGGCGCTGCTGGAGCGGGAGCAAACAGGCCGTGGGCGCTGGGTGCATACCAGCCTGCTCGAGGCCATGGTCGCCATGATGGACTTCCAGGCGACGCGCTGGACGATGAAGCAGGAGGTGCCGCAGCAGGCCGGCAACGACCATCCGACGACGGTGCCTACGGGGCTGTTCCATACCAAGGACGGCATGATCAACCTGGCCGGGGGCGGGCAGGAGATGTGGCGGCGGATCGTCGAGACGCTCGGCATCGAAGAGGAGGCGAAGGACCCGGATTTCGCCACCGACAAGTCGCGGGCGGCCAACCGCGCGAAGACGAATGCGCTGCTGCAGAAGCCGTTGCTGGAGGACACCAGCGCGAACTGGATCGAGCGGCTGAACAGAGCGGGCGTGCCGAGCGGGCCGGTCTATGCGATGGATCAGGTCTTCGCGGATCCGCAGGTGAAGCATCTCGGCATCGAATGGGCGGTGCAGCACCCAACGCTCGGTGAACTCAAGCTGGTCCGGGCGCCGATGAATCTCGACGGCGTGGAACCGCCGCGCCAGCCGACGCCGGAACGGGGCGAGCATACGGCCGAGGTGCTGGCCGAGTTCGGCATCGGCGAGGCGGAGCTTGCGTCGCTGCGCGGGAAGGGCGCGGTCTGATGCGCATCGCCTCCGTCCGCGAGACTGTGGCGCCGATCAGCAGCGCCATCGCCAATGCCTATATCGACTTCTCCAAGATGACGGCCTCCGTGGTCGCCGTCACGGTGGAGGATGGCAACGGCCGCAGCGCCACCGGCTACGGCTTCAACAGCAACGGGCGCTATGCCCAGCAGGGGCTGCTGCGGGAGCGCTTCATCCCCCGCCTGCTGGAGGCGCCGGAGGCGACGCTGATCCATGCCGATGGCGGGCTGGAACCGGCGGGCGCCTGGGCGGCGATGATGCGGAACGAGAAGCCGGGCGGGCATGGCGACCGCAGCGTCGCGGTCGGCACGCTCGACATGGCGCTGTGGGATGCCGCCGCCAAGCTGCGCGGCGTGCCGCTCTGGCGGCTGCTGGCGGACCGCTATCGCGGCGGCGAGGCGGATGAGAGCGCCTGGATCTACGCGGCCGGCGGCTACTACTACCCGGGCAAGGGCGAGGCGGCGCTGGTCGAGGAGATGCAACGCTATCTCGATCTCGGCTACAGCGTGGTGAAGATGAAGATCGGCGGCGCGCCGGGGACGCCGCTGCGGGATGCGCTGAAGGAGGATATAGGCCGCATCGAGGCGGTGCTGAAGCTGCTCGGCGGCGATGGCTCGCGGCTCTGCGTCGACGTCAACGGGCGCTTCGGCCTGCATGCGGCGCTGGCCTATGGCGCGGCGCTCGAGCCCTATCGGTTGCGTTGGTACGAGGAGCCGCTCGACCCGCTGGACTACGCGACGCATGCGACGCTGGCCGAGCATTACCGCGGCCCGATCGCTACCGGCGAGAACCTGTTCTCGATGCAGGATGCGCGGAATCTCATCCGCCATGGCGGCCTCCGCCCCGACCGCGACGTGCTGCAATTCGACCCGGTGCTGTCCTACGGGCTGGTCGAGTATCTGCGGACGCTGGCGATGCTGCAGGAGCACGGCTGGTCGGCGCGGCGCTGCGTGCCGCATGGCGGGCACCAATTCGCGCTGAACATCGCCATCGGCCTCGGGCTCGGGGGCAATGAGAGCTATCCGGAGGTCTTCGCGCCCTTTGGCGGCTTCGCGGACAGCACGCCGGTCAAGGACAGCCGCATCCGCATGCCGGAGGTGCCGGGAATCGGCTTCGAGGCGAAGGCGGCGTTGTGGGAGGTGATGCGGGGGCTTTGAGCCCCCGCTACCGCCGGCTGAGGTCGACGAGGCCGGCGAAGCCTTCCTCGGTACCGAAGGCAAGCATGGAGCCGGCGGCGTTCCAGCCGAGGGCGGAGATGCCGCCGCGGCCGGGCGGGGCCACCGGCACCACCTTGCCCGAGGCGATCTCGGCGATGAGGACCAACCCGTCGGCGAAGCCGGCCGCCACGACTTCATGCTGGGGATGGCAGGCGACGGCGCTGCACAGCACGCCATCGCCGCCGGCCAGTTCGGTCGGGGCCTTGCCCATCGGGCCGCCGCCGAAGAAAGGCCAGATGACGACGCTGTCGGCGCCGCTCGTCGCCAGCCAGCGGCCGCGGGCGGTGAAGCTGAGGAAGCGGGTCTTCGAGGGGTAGCCGGACATCCGCATGTGCTGGCTGTCGGTCAGGCGCCAGCCATGCAGCGCATTCTCCTGCATCGCCGTCACGACATGCGAGCCGTCCGGGCTGAAGGCGATGGCGGCGTGGCTGCCTTTCCACTCCAGCACGCGCGGCTTGTCCTCCTTCGCCGCGACGAACCAGAGGGAGGCGCCGTTGTAGTGGCTGGCGGCGACGCGTTTGCCCTTGGCGTCGAAGGCGATGCCGCCGACGGAGCTCGGGTGGGCGAGCGTCTTCAGTTTCTCGCCCTTGGCATCGAAGAGATGCAGCTGCTTGCCGACCGAGGCGGCACGGAGGCCGCTTTCATGCGCGGCGACATGCTCCACCCATTTCATCGCGCCGAGCCTGGCGATCTCCGCCATCGCGCCGGCGGCATCGGTGCGGACCAGCCGGCCGTCGTCGCCGCCCGTAAGGAAGCCGTCCTTGGCATCCGCCACGAGCGAGAGCACGGCGCCGTCATGCGCCTCCGCCGTCAGCCAGTCGGCGCCGCCGGGCGGGGAGATGCGCAGGGTGCCGTCGCCGAGGCCGAAGCCGCAGGCGCCGCCGCGGTCGAAGGCGAGGCCTACGACCCAGGCGCCGAGCTCCTGCGACCGGCCGCGGGCCGAGAGCAGGAAGTCGGCGTCATTGGTCTCGCTCATACCGGGCTCCAGCGGGCGACCTCGGCCTCGACCTTCGCGCCATCCTCGACCTGGCAAGCTTCGAAGCCGCGGCGGAGCACCGGGCGGCTCAGGTCGCGGCCGATGAAGACGATCTTGGAGCGGCGCGGGTCGCCCTCCTTCACCTGGCCGATATAGTCGCCGTCGGCGATCATGTGCACGGCCTGGAAGGCGAAGCGGCGATCCTCGCCGGCATAGTAGAGGATGCCCTTGGTGCGCAGCAGGTCCTGGCCCTTCTGGGCGAGGAGCTGGGTGATCCAGGCGTTGAAGCGCTCCGGGTCGATCGGCCGGGATACCTCGAAAGAGACGGAGTTCACCGCCGAGTCATGCTCGTGCTCGTCCTCGCCCGAGAGGAATTCCGGCTCGCGCTCCAGGATGCGGGCGAGGTTGAAGGCGTCGCGCCCGATCACGCTGTCGATCGGCACGTCGGACTTGGTGCTGCGGCGGATCTCGGCATAGGGGTTGATGGCGCGGATGCGACGCTCGACCTCGGCGGCCTCGGCCTCGCTCACCAGGTCCATCTTGTTGAGAACGACGATGTCGGCGAAGGCAATCTGCTCCGCCGCCTCGTGGCTGTCCTCCAGCCGGGCGGGCAGGTGCTTGGCGTCGACGACGGTGACGATGGCGTCGAGCCGGGTCGCGCGCTTCACGTCCTCATCGGCGAAGAAGGTCTGGGCGACGGGGGCCGGGTTGGCGAGGCCGGTGGTCTCGACGATGATGCCGTCGAACTTGCCGCGGCGCTTCATCAGCCCGTTGATGATGCGGATCAGGTCGCCGCGGACGGTGCAGCAGATGCAGCCGTTGTTCATCTCGAACACTTCCTCGTCGGTATCGACGACGAGGTCGTTGTCCACGCCGAGCTCGCCGAACTCGTTGATGACCACGGCGAATTTCCGGCCATGGTTCTCGCTGAGGATGCGGTTCAGCAGGGTGGTCTTGCCGGCGCCGAGATAGCCGGTCAGCACGGTGACGGGGACGGGTGAGGCGTCGCTCATGGGAGGCTCCGCGAGAAGGTGAGGGTCTTGGCCGGGGAATATGGGACGGCCAGGGGCGGAGGGCAAAGGGTGGGCTGGTACGGCTCAGCTCCGGCGGAGCGCCATCTTGGCCGCGACGGCGGCGGAGACCAGGGGCTGCAGCAGCACGGGGCGGCGGTCGGGCTCGGCCTCGACGGCGCGGGCGGCGGCGGCGGCGGCGATGGCGCCGACCGAGGCGAAGATTTCCGCGGCCCGGGCGGCGGCGGCCTGGACATCGGGCAGGGCCGGCAGGCCCCGGATATCGGCGATGCAGGCGGCGGCCTCGTCGAGCGCGGCCTCGTCGCGGGCGCGGCGGGCCTCGGGGCCGAGTTCCTCCAGCAGGGCGGCGCGGCGGGCGGCATCCAGCGGCTCGGCCGGGCTATGGGCGACGACGAGGCGGCGGAGGGCGGCCTCCAGCACCTCGGCGGGGACGGGGCGGGAGACCATGGCGTCGAAGCCGGCTTCGAGGCAGGCGGTCTCCAGCCGCGGCTCGCGCTCGCCGGCGAGGGCGACGACCAGCAGGCGGGAGATGGGCGGGGGCCAGCCGCGCAGGCGCTTCACCGCCTCGAGGCGGCGGGCGCCGGGGCAGGCGAGGTCCTGCACCATGGCATCGATCGGGATGCGGCTGACGATGCCCATCGCCTCGGCCCAGTCCGCGGCGAGGAGGCAGCGGTGCCCGGCCTCCTCCAGTCCCTCACGGAGCTGGGCGGTATCGGCCGCCGCAGTGCCGGCGAGCAGGATGGTCAGTGGCCGGACCCGCGGGTCGCCTGCGCGGGCACGGCCGAAATCGACCAGGACCGCGGCCGAGAGCAGCGGGAAGCCGGGGCCGGCCATGGCGCTAGGCGGCCTCGGCCCTGATCGCCTCGGCCAGGGTGCCGTAGAGGCGGTCGACATGCGGCTTCTCGATGATGAGCGGGGGCGAGAGGGCGACGATGTCGCCGGTGACGCGCACCAGCACGCCCGCATCGAAGCAGCGGCGGAAGACGGCGGTGCCGCGGGCGCCGGGCTTGCCAGGGCGCGGCGCCAGCTCGATGCCGGCGATCAGGCCGAAGTCGCGGATGTCGGTGACGTTCGGCAGGCCCTTCAGGCTATGGGTCGCCTCCTGCCAGAGCGGCTCGATGGCGCGCGCCCGGCCGGGGAGATCCTCGGCGCGGTGCAGCTCCATCGTGGCGATGGCGGCAGCGGCGGCCAGCGGGTGGCCGGAATAGGTGTAGCCGTGGAAGAGCTCGATCCCGGCCGCGGCGGCGTCCACTACCGCGTCATAGATGCCGTTCTTCACCGCGACGGCACCCATCGGCACCGCGGCGTTGGTGAGGCCCTTCGCCATGGTGATGATGTCGGGCGTGACGCCGAGCCGCTCGCTGCCGAAATTGGTGCCGATGCGACCGAAGCCGGTGATGACCTCGTCGAAGATCAGCAGGATGCCATGCTTGTCGCAGATGGCGCGCAGCCGCTCGAGATAGCCCTTCGGCGGGACCAGTACGCCGGTGGAGCCGGCGACGGGCTCGACCATGACGGCGGCGATGGTCTCGGCGCCGTGCAGGGCGACCAGGGCCTCCAGCGCATCGGCCCGCTCCACGCCATGCTCGGGCAGGCCACGGGCGAAGAGGTTGGCCTCGATGCCATGGGTGTGGGGAAGGTGGTCGACATAGGGCAGCAGGGCGCCGAACTGCTTGCGGTTGCCGCCGATGCCGCCGACCGACATGCCGCCGAAGCCGACGCCATGGTAGCCGCGCTCCCGCCCGATCAGCCGCACGCGGCTGCTCTCGCCGCGGGCCTTGTGGTAGGCCAGCGCGATCTTGAGGGCGGTATCGGCGCTCTCCGAGCCGCTATTGGTGAAAAAGACGCGGTCCATGCCGTCCGGCGTCAGCTCGGCGATGCGGGCGGCGGCCTCGAAGGCGATGGGGTGGCCGAGCTGGAAGGTGGGCGCGTAGTCTAGGATGGCGGCCTGCTGCTGGATCGCCTCCTTGATCTCGCGGCGGCCATGGCCGGCATTGCAGCACCAGAGCCCGGCGGTACCGTCGAGGATCTCCTGCCCGTCGGCCGTCGTGTAGAACATGCCCTCGGCCCGGGCGAGTAGGCGCGGGTTGGACTTGAAGTAGCGGTTGTCCGAGAAGGGCATCCAATAGGCGTCCAGATTGTTGGGACGCGGCACGTTGATCTCGTTCATCGGGCGGGCTCCGGGCACGGCTCTCCTATGCTAGGCTCGGGGCGAGAGGAGCGGAAGCCATGGATGGCAGCCTGCACGACCGGGATTTCTTCACCTGGACCCAGGAACAGGCGGCGGCGTTGCGCCGGCTGGCGGCGGCGCGGCCGAACCTGCTGGAAGGGCTCGACCTGCCCAACCTGATCGAGGAGGTGGAGGATTTGGGCAGCGAGCAGGTCGACAAGGTGCGGAGCCACCTGCATCAGATGCTGAAGCATCTTCTGCTGGTGGCGGCGATGCCGGATGACCTGGCGGTGCGGCACTGGAGGGGCGAGATCGTCACCTTCCGGCGCGGCGCCATCCGCCCCTACCGGCCCTCGATGCGGCGGCTGGTGGCGCCGGAGCTGAAGGGCGAATGGCAGGCAGCCCACGCCGCCGCCGCCGAGAAGCTCGGCCATCCGCTGCCTGGCCTGCCGGAGGCCTGCCCCTTTACCCTCGACGAATTGCTGGACGAGGCGCTGCCCATCGACGTGCTCCTCGCCCGCCTGACCGCGAAGGACTGACCCATGCCCGAAGGCCGCCTCGTCATCGGCAGCAAGCGCTATTCCTCCTGGAGCCTGCGCGGCTGGCTTGCCGTGCAGCTCGCCGGGCTGGATGTGGAGGAGGTGTTGATCGCCCTCGAGGCGGCGCCCTCGGCCGCGATCCAGGCGGCGACGCCGACCGGCCTCGTGCCCTATCTGGAGCATCGCGGGGCGAAGGTCTGGGAAAGCATCGCCATCGCCGAATACTGCGCCGAGCAGGCGCCGGGGCTCTGGCCGGAGGACCGGGTGTTGCGGGCGCATATGCGCGCCATCGCGGCCGAGATGCATGCGGGCTTCCGCGGGGTGCGGCAGGCGATGCCGATGAATCTCGGGCGGGACTTCGCCGGCGGCGGGCGGACGGCGGAGGCGCTGGCGGATATCGCGCGGATCGAGGCGGTCTGGCGGGAGGCGCGGGCGCTCTCCGGCGGGCCCTTCCTCGGCGGCGCGGATTTCGGCCTGGTGGATGCGATGTATGCGCCGGTGGTGACGCGCTTCATCACCTGGCGGCCGGAGCTCCGGGCCGAGTCCTGGGACTATGTCGAAGCGGTCAGGGCGCATCCGCTGGTGGAGCGGTGGTATGCCGAGGCGGCGGCCGAGCCGGAAGCCTGGCAGCTCGACAAGTACGAGAACCCGCCGCACGCGCCCCACCCGTGACCTCGCCGATCGGGCGGAGCCTTAGGACCTATTACGCGCCGGGGCGGGCGGCGGCGCTCGATGGCTTCCACCGGCGATTCCTTGGGCCGGGGGAGCTTGGCTTCGATATCGGCGCGCATGTCGGCGACCGGGTGGCAAGCTTCCGGCGCCTCGGCGCACGGGCTGTCGCGGTGGAGCCGCAGCCGAGGCTCGCTCGGCTGCTGCGGCTGCTCTTCGGGCGGGATGCGGGCGTCGCACGCGTCGCGGCGCTGGTAGGGGCGGCGGAGGGGGAGGCGGTGCTGCGGCTCAACCGCGCCAACCCGACCGTCGCCACGGCGAGCGAGGAGTTCATCGCCGCCGCCGATGGCGCGCCGGGCTGGGAAGGGCAGCGCTGGGATGCGGCGCTCCGCCTGCCGGTGACGACGCTCGATGCACTCATTGCCGCGCATGGCCGGCCGGATTTCGTCAAGGTCGATGTCGAGGGCTATGAGGCGGCGGCGCTGGCAGGGCTCTCCGTCGCGCCGCGCAGCCTCTCCTTCGAGTTCACCACTATCCAGCGCGGGGTGGCGCTGGGCTGCCTCGACCGGCTGGCGGCGCTCGGCTACCGCCGGTTCAATGCCTGCCTCGGCGAGAGCATGCGCTTCACCCATGCGGCGCCCATTGCCGTGGAGGCGATGGGCGAATATCTCCGCGGCCTGCCCGACGAGGCGAACAGCGGCGATGTCTATGTCAGCCTGGAGCCCACGCGCCTCATAGGTTGAGACGGGGATAAGGAAGACGGCGACGAGCGTCAGATGCACGGCGCCCTCGAGCGTCGTCGTCCGCAGGCGGGAGAAGGTGAGGGCGGAGAGGATCCGCGTCGGCATCAGCAGCACCAAGCCGGTCGGTGACAGGCACAGCACCACGGGGCTGGCCGGTGGCGAGGCCGATGACCATCGCCGCCGGCACGGTCAGCCCAAGGGGCGAGGTGACGGCGCCGTGGCAGAGATTGACCGCATGGGGCAGGTGGTTGGAGGCAATGGCGCGCAGCGCCGAGATACCCTCCCGCGTGAAGACGATTATGGCGATCAGCACGCTGGCGAGGCGCCGAGCACGGAAATGGCGTGGTCGAGTAGCTCGGCCATCAGCGTGCCGTAGGGCTCGCCAAGGCGGTGCGCCAATTCCTCCGCCTCATGCATCACGCTGAAGGCGAGCCAGATGATGATGCTGAGCAGCTAGCTGAAGAACAGCCCGGCCAGCAGCGGATCGGCCAGATCGCCGAGCCAGGCGGCACCGCAGAATTCGAGGGCGGCGACGCTGCCCCAACCGGTCGGGAGGCGGAGCATCATCATGCCTCGCCGCCATAGACCCGGGTGAGCGCGGCGTCATAGCCGGCGAGCGGGCGCGGGCGGCGCATCCCGCCGAGAGGCGCTAGCCCGGCGAGCGCCATGGCGAGGCGCACGGCCGCCTGGGTGCCGTCGACCAGCGGCACCGGCACATGCGGCTGCAGGACCGGGGCGAGGCCGGCCAGCGGACCGCCGGCGAGAATTACCACCTCGGCGCCATCCTGCTCCACAGCCTGGCGGCAGAGATCCACCAGCAGGTAGCGGCGCTCCTCCGCGACACGGCCGGGATCGCCGGCGAAGGGTGGGCCCATGCGGAAGCCGCAGCAGCGGGCGCGGAGGCCATGGTGGTCGAGGCAGTCCTCGAACATCGGGCGGAGCGCGGCGGTGAAGCTCACTACGGCGAAGCGGCGGCCCAGCATGGCGGCGGCGTGGAAGGCGGCCTCGGAGATGCCGAGGACCGGCACGTCGAGCAGCTCCTTCGCCGCATCGAGGCCGGGATCGCCGAAGCAGGCGATGATGGCCGCGTCATAGGTTCCGCGCCGGGCGGCCAGGGCGGCGAGGGTCGCCGGGCCGGCGACGAGCCAATCCGCCCTCGTCACGATGAGCGGCAGGCCGAAGGGCGCGGAAACCGCCTCGATCAGGGTACCGGGCGGCGCCACCGCCCGGGCCGCCGCGGCGATCCGGGTGGTGACGCTCTCGGTGGTATTACTGTTGACGATCAGAAGTCGGGCCATGCGGGGGAGCATAACCCGATCGGCGTCAACTCCGACGAATCGGACCCACGGCCAGCCAGCCGGTGCCGACCGGCATGGCGGTGAGCGGCGTCGCGGCGCAGGTATAGAAGGCCTGGCTGAGGCTCGGTGCCGGCTCCGCCGCCGGGGCGGAGTTGGCCTCGGCCTGCTGGCGCCGGTGCCGCCGGGAGGCCTGCTGGCGCTGCCGTTGCACCGACACCCGGCCGAGAAGGCTGGCCGAGCTGGGGACGGCGCCGCAGCCGAGGCTCGGCGATACCAGGGAGGGGGCCTGTATGTCGGGCGGCGCTGCGTCGCCTGTGGTGGGGTAGGCCAGTCCGGCCGCGAGGAGGACCAGGGGGAGGGCCTTTCGCAGCATAGCAAGGCGTTTAAGTTCCATGGGTTGGGGGCTCCCATTGCCCGCCCGTCTCAACGACAGCGGCCATATCCCCGGAACGTCGATATCTCTCCCCTGTTCCATCCCGTATCGGTGTAGTGCGCTCGCGACTGGCCAGGGAACCGATGCCGGTCCCGGCTCTTATCGGGTCCGTCGCGGCTGTGTCGGCCGCGTCAAGTGGCGAGGCCATTCCGGCCGCGCCCGGCTGCGAGGGGACCGAGGGGCGATGGCACCACCGACTGACGATGACGAGGTCGATCTGGGCATCAGCCTGGAAACCGTGGCCACGGTCGTCGACCATGCGCGCGCTCTGCAGGGCACCGAGGAAGGCGACCCGGAGCAACTGTCTGAGGATGACGACAGCGAGGCGGCGCTGTTGCAGGAAGACCCGGACGACATGACCGAGGAGACACTGGTCGCCTTCATCGACGGGCTAAATCAGGACGAGCAGGCAGCCCTCATCGCCCTGGCCTGGGTCGGGCGCGGCGATTACGGTCCGGAGGATTGGGAGGAGGCGGTACGCCTCGCCAATGAACGGAACGAGCAGATGGCGGCGGGTGCCTACCTCATCCAGATGGACATGCTGGGCGACCTGCTGGCCGAGGGCGTCGCGGCCTTCGGCCTCTCCATCGAGGATGTGGAACGGTAGTCAGCCTTTGGACGGCACGGGCAATGCTGCGATCTCGCGGATCAGCTTCCGCTTCACTGCATTGCCGAAGCTCTGGAAATCCTCGGCGACGATGACGAATGCGCCGGGGCCGCCGATGACGTTCTCGCGGTAGTAATCGTCGAGCGGCACCGGGGGCATGCGGCCGAAGGTCGGCCGGTCATTGACGATGGGCAGGCCGTTGATGGTGATCCCCTCGGCCACCACCCGGTCGCGCGCCAGGTCGACCGGACCGCCGCTGTTGTTCACCCCGTCGCCGGAAACGTCGATCACCCGCCGCGTCGCCTCAAGGGGGGCGTCGTTCAGCACCTTGAGCGAGAAGTCGAGCGCGCCGGAGATCGAAGTCCAGGAGAGCGAGGCGCGCGGCGCCTCGGCAAGGCGCTCGGACCAGGCTTGGGCATCGCCGGCGCCGGCGATGCGGGTCCAGGGCAGCACCAGGCGCTGGTACTCGGCACCGGCCCATTCGACATAGGCAAGGCCGATGGCGCCCATCATGCCGCCGCGGATCGCTTCCACCACCACCGGGTCGGCGACGGCATTGCGGTAGCCCTCGCGCTGAAGCCCGGCCTCGTCCTCATCGACCGAGCGCGAGACATCGACGGCGAGGACGAGCAGCACATCCACCGGGTCGCCTTCGGCGCGGGCGAGGGTGGGTGCGAGAAGCGTGGACGCCTGGGCGGTCGCGGCCAGAAGGGCACGGCGACCGAGCCGGGGGGAGATGGAGCACGGCACGACCGTCGCCTCCTTGACGCTGGACCGTCATGGAAGCGCGGGCGCGGGCGACGGTTCAAGCAGGAACCGCCGGGGAAACGATCATAGCACGGCGATCACCGCGGCGGCGACGCGGGCGACATCCTCCTCGGTGAGGTAGGGATGCATGGGCAGGGAGAGCACCTGGTCGCAGAGCCGTTCGCTGACCGGCAGCGGCGGCGGGCCGCCGGCGATACCCCTGGCATGAGCGGCAGCATAGGCCGGCTGGTGGTGCAGCGGCTTCGGGTAGTAGATGGCCGAGGGGATCCCGGCGGCCTTCATGCTCTCCTGCACGCGGGCGCGGGCCTCGGCGTCGGGCAGGACCACCGTGTAGATGCCCCAGGCGCTGCTTGCGCCTTCCGGCACCCGCGGGGTGCGGACGCGGCCGGCGAGATGCGCCTCGTACCAGGCGGCGGCCTGGGCGCGGGCCTTCAGCTCGCCCTCCAGCAGGGGTAGCTTCGCCAGCAGGATGGCGGCCTGGATGGAATCGAGCCGCCCGTTCATGCCGGTGCGCTGCACTTCGTAGCGGGTCTTGCCCTCGCCATGGGTGCGGAGCGAGCGGTAGAGCTCCGCCCGGCCGGCATCGTTGGTGAGGATGGCGCCGCCATCGCCATAACAGCCGAGGGTCTTGGTTGGGTAGAAGCTGAGCGCCGCGGCATCGGCATGCGTGCCGAGCCGGCGGTTGCCGAGCGCGCCGCCGAAGGCCTGAGCGGCGTCGTCGAGGGCGAACATGCCGTGCTTCGCGCAGAGCGCCTCGATGGCCGGCCAATCGGCCGGCAGGCCATAGAGGTCGACGCCGACGACGGCGCGGGGGCGGAGCCGGCCCTCCCTCTGCACCAGGGCAAGGCGGCGCTCCAGGTCGGCGAGGTCGATGTTGAAGCTGCCCTCCTCGACATCGACGAAGACCGGCGTGGCGCCGAGCACCAGCGGCACCTCGGCGGTCGCGGTATAGGTGAAGGCAGGCAGGAAGACGGCATCGCCCGGCCCAATGCCCTCGGCCATCATGGCGATCTGCAGGGCATCCGTGCCGGAGGAGACGCCGACCGCATGCTTCGCCCCGGCGAAGGCGGCGAGCCCGGCCTCGACCTGGTCCACCTCGGGGCCCTGGATGAAGCGGCCGTGGTCCAGGATGCGGGCGATGCCGGCATCGATCTCGGCCCGGATCAGCGCCTGCTGGGCCTTCATGTCGAAGAAGGCGATGGGGCGGGGTGCGGCTGTGCTCATGGCGGGGGATTAGACCGGCCGGGCGGGGCAGACAAATCAAGGCGCGTATCGAAGCGCAACATCGCCCGTGGGCGTGGGTTCTGGTCCCGCCGGGCGTAGCAACAGGGCCACCACCGGCCAGGCCGGACCACATCCGGGAAAGCCCGCCCGGGCCGAGGAGAGCGCGTGAGCACCCGAACCCGCACCGATGCCGCCGTGGCCGAACCCGTGCCCGAGGCCGCCGTGCCGCGCCCAGCGGCGCGGCTGCGCATCGTCCTCGCTGGGGCGTTGCTGGCGATGATGCTGGCGGCGCTCGACCAGAACATCGTCAACACCGCCCTGCCGCGCATGGTCGGCGAACTTGGGGGGATGGCGCATCTGTCCTGGGTGGTCACGGCCTTCATGCTGACCTCGACCACGACGACGCCGCTCTACGGCAAGCTGTCCGACCTCTATGGCCGGCGGCGGCTGTTCTTCGTCGCCATCTCGCTCTTCCTCGCCGGGTCCCTGCTCTGCGGGGCGGCGCAGTCGATGGGGCAGCTGATCGGCTTCCGGGCGCTGCAGGGGCTTGGGGCGGGCGGGCTGCTGGTGCTGGCCCAGGCGGTGATCGGCGACGTGGTTTCGCCCCGGCAAAGGCCGCGCTATCAGGGGCTGTTCACCGGAACCTTCGCGCTGGCGAGCGTTGCCGGGCCGCTGCTTGGCGGCGTTATCACCTCGGCGCTGTCCTGGCGCTGGGTCTTCTACGTGAACTTGCCGATCGGGCTGCTGGCGATGGTGATGATCGCCATCGGGCTGCGGCGGGCGCCGCCGGGGCCGGCGCGGCGGATCGACTATCCGGGCGCGGTGCTTCTGGCCGGGGCGACGACCGCGCTCCTGCTGCTGCTGGCCTGGGGCGGCACCGAATTCCCATGGGCATCGGCCGACAGCCTGGCGCTGGCGCTCGGGACGATAGGGTTGATCGGCCTCTTCCTCTGGTGGGAGCTGAGGGCGCCGGAGCCGCTGATCCGTCTCGCCCTGTTCCGCAACGCCGTCTTCGCCCGCGGCGTGGCGGTGGGCGGGATGATGACCTTCGCCATGCTCGGCTCCACCGTTTTCCTGCCGCTCTACTTCCAGCTTGTCCTCGGGATGAGCCCGGCCGTCGCGGGCATGATGATGCTGCCGCAGGTGGTGGGCATGCTGCTGAGCTCGGTGATCGGCGGGCGGATCGTATCGCGGCTCGGGCGGAACAAGCCTTTCCTGCTGGCCGCGCTCGCGCTGGAGGCGGCGGCGCTGGCGAGCCTCGCACTCTTCGCCTGGATCGCGGCGGGGCCGGGGGCCTTCCTCATCTCCATGGGGGCGCTCGGCCTCGGCATGGGCATGGGCATGCCGAACCTGACGACGGCGGTGCAGAATGCCGTCGCGCACCGCGAACTCGGCGCGGCGACGGGGGCGATGGCCTTCGTCCGTTCGCTCGGCGCCGCGGTCGGAGTGGCGGCCTCGGGGACGATAATGACCTCGCGGCTCTCGGCGGCGCTGGCCGGGGTCGGCGGCGGGCTCGACCTTGACCGGCTCACCCAGCATGGGATCGAGGCGATGGCAGGGATGAGCCCGGCGCAGCAGGCGTTGGTCGGGGCCGCCTACCGCTCGGCGCTGACGGGTTGCTTCCTGCTCAGCGGCGTGGTGATGACGGCGGCCTTCCTGCTCGTCCTCGGCCTGCCGGAGCTGACGCTGCGCAACAGCCTCGGCGACGCGGACTGAGGCGAAGCCCTTCAGCCAGGATCATCGCCATGCCCGCCCCCATCGCCCTCGGCATCATCGGTTTCGGCATCATGGGGGAGCGGCTGCTGCGCGCGGCGCTCGGCCATGCGGCGGAGAGCGTGCGGCCCGTCGGGGTCTGGGACCCGGCGGAGGCGGCGCGCGGGCGGCTGGCTGAGGTACCGGGCGATGTGCCGATGCTCGAGTCGGCCGCGGCGGTGATCGGGGCTTGCGACTGCCTCTACATCGCCGCGCCGCCGGCCTCCCATGTGCCGCTGGCCGAGGCGGCGCTGGCGGCGGGGCGGTCCGTCTTCCTCGAGAAGCCGCTGGCGACGGACCTCGCCGAGGCGCGGGCCTTCGTCGCCCGGGCGGAGGCGACAGGCGCGCGGGCGGCGGTGAACTTCCCCATGGCCTCATCGCCGGCCGTCCGCCAGCTCTCCGTCTGGCGCGAGGCGCTGCGGCCGGAGGCGTTGGAGATCGAGGTCGGCTTCGCCACCTGGCCGCGCGGCTGGCAGAGCGACGCGGCAAGCTGGCTGGCGCGCCGCGCCGAGGGCGGCTTCACGCGGGAGGTGGTCTCCCACTTCCTCTTCCTGACGCGGCGGCAGCTTGGGCCGCTGGCGGTGGAGGAAGCCTCTGTCGACTACCCCGCTGGCGACGCCGCGGAGACGGCCATCCGGACCCGGCTGCGTGCTGGCGGCGTGCCGGTGCGGCTCGCGGGCGGGGTCGGTACCACGTCGAAAGACGACCACAATGCGTGGACGCTGAACGATTCGATCCGGCTGCGTGACTGGTCCTTCGCCGAGCGGCGCGGGGCGGACGGCGCCTGGGTGCAGGCGCCGGACGCGCTGCCCAACGAGCGGATGCGGCCGCTGGTGCTGCGCGACCAGCTTGCCGGCGTCGCGGCGATGACGCGGGGCGAGCCGCACCACCTGGCGACGCTGCGCGAGGCGCTGGAGGTGCAGGAGGTGGTGGAGGCGATCCTGGCCGCCGGTCCGCGCGCCTAGCGTTCAGCTTCCGCCTTGGCCGAACACGACGCTCGCGCGTTCCCGAGGGCACACATCCGGCCTGGAGGAACGCCATGCCCTATGATGCCTGCGGCTGCTGCGGCGGCTTGGTCCATCGTCCCGCCGCCCCGGGGCGCCGCGCCGTTCTGGCCGGCGGCGCCTTGCTCGCCAGCCTCGCTCTGTCGCCCGGCCCTGCGCGGGCGGCGGACCCGGTGCCGAAGACCGACCTCACCCCGGAGGCCGCGCTCCGCCTGCTGAAAGCCGGCAACGATCAGTTCCGCACGGAGGCGCCCTTCCGCAGCGTTCAGGGCCGGGAGCGGCGGGTGGAGCTGGCCCGTGGCCAGGCGCCCTTCTGCGTGCTCGTCGGCTGCTCCGACAGCCGGGTACCGCCGGAATTGCTGTTCGGCCGAGGCCTTGGCGAATTGTTCATTGTCCGCAATGCCGGCAACACGGTCGACACCGCGGCGCTTGGCAGCATCGAATACGGGGTCGGCGTGCTCGGCTGCCCGCTGATCGTGGTGCTGGGGCATGAGGCCTGCGGCGCCGTGGCGGCGGCGGTCGAGGTGGTGCAGCGGAACGCGACCTTCCCCGGCGTGATCGGCGAGATGATACAGCCGATCATCCCCGCCGTGCTCGCGGCCCGCCAGCCCTCCGGCGAGGTGAAGCTGAACGACGCGGTGGTGGCGAATGCCAAGCGCGTGGCGACGCGGCTCAAGACGCAGAGCCCGGTGGTCCAGCAGCAGCTGCGCGACGGACGGGTGAAGATCGTCGCCGCCCGCTACGATCTCGACGACGGCGATGTGGACTGGTTCGAGGAGACCTGAGCTGCCCAGTCAGGCTTCGGCGCGCGGCGGCGCTACTGCGCCTTCCGCGCCTCCTCCCCTTCGGCATTGTGGGTAAACTCCGGCACCAGCCGGCCGAGCTGCGCCAGCGCCGCGCGCGTGTTGCCCGACCGGCTGCTGGCCGCAATCTCGTCGATGGCGCGTCCGACCAGCGCCGGGTCGGCGGTGCGCGGCGTCGCCATCAGCAGGCCGCGGAACTCGGTCGGGCGCGGCGGCTCCTGGCCGTGGAACAGCTCCTCGTAGAGCTTCTCGCCGGGGCGGAGGCCGGTGAAGCGGATGTCCACATCCTCCTCCGGCCGGAGGCCCGCGAGGCGGATCATGCGGCGGGCAAGGTCGACGATCTTCACCGGCTTGCCCATGTCGAGGACGAAGATGCCGCCCTCGGCCAGCTCCTTCGGCTGGTCCTCGCGGTCCTCGGCGCCGATGACGCTGGCCTGGAGGACGAGGCCCACCGCCTCGCGCACCGTCATGAAGTAGCGGCGCATGTCGGGGTGGGTGACGGTCAGCGGCCCGCCGCGCTCCAGCTGGCGGCGGAAGAGCGGGACGACGGAGCCGGTCGAGCCGAGCACGTTGCCGAAGCGGACCGTGACGCAGCGCATGCCGCCCTGGGCGCGGGCCTCGCGCTCCAGCGCCTGGCAGTACATCTCGGCGAGGCGCTTGCTGGCGCCCATCACGCTGGTCGGGTTGACCGCCTTGTCGGTCGAGATGAAGACCATCGCCTTGCAGCCGACGGCCCGCGCGGCATCGGCCACGATGCGGGTCCCGAGCGCGTTGGTCTGCAAGCCCTCCAACGGGTCGTTCTCGACCATCGGGACGTGCTTGAGCGCGGCGGCGTGGAAGACGAGCTCCGGCCGCAGCTCCTCCATCAGCCGGCGCATGCGCGCCTCGTCCCGGATATCGGCCAGCACGGCGCGACGGGGCACGTCCGGGTGGCGCTCGCGGAGTTCGAGGTCGATCTCGTAGAGGGCGAATTCGCCATGGTCGAGCAGGGTCAGCTGGGCCGGGCCGAGAGCGGCCACCTGCCGCGCCAGCTCGCCGCCAATGGTGCCGCCGGCGCCGGTGACGAGGACGCGGCGGGCCTGGATGAGGCGGGCCATGCCCTCGCGGTCGAGCGGCACCTGCGGGCGGTCGAGCAGATCCTCGATCAGCACGGGGCGAAGCTGGATGGGTGCCGCCTCCTTCGCCTGCAATGGATCCTCGGCGCGCCGTGCAGCGGGGTCGAGGCTGGTGATCGAGGGAGCGCGGCGCACCGGGACGCCATGGCGGTCGGCGGCATCGAGCAGGCGCTCGAGGGCGAGGCCCTGGACATGGGCGGTGGTGAGCACGATCAGGGCGGGCAGCCGGTTCTCGTCCCGCATGCGGTCGAGCACGGCCGGTATCTCATCGGCCGTGCCGAGGATGGGGTGGCCCTGGATGCGCCGCCCGGCCTGGCGCGAGCGCATCGAAAGGATGCCGACGACGCGGTATCCCGGGCTCCGCTCCTGGGCGAGGCCGCGGATGAAGAGGTTGGCGCCGTCGCCAGCACCAACCAGCAGCACCGGCTGTGCCGTGCCGACGCCCTCCGGCCCACGCCGGCCATGATGCAGCCGCCCGGCGACGCGCGGGGCGCCGAGCAATAGGCCGAGGGTGAGGGCATGGATCGCCGGGAAAGCCGGATTGGGTGGCACCCAGGCGCCGAGCATGTGCAGGACGCCGGAGAAGAGCAGCGCGCCGAGCGCGGCCGCTACGGCGATGCCGAGCAGGTCCGGCAGGCCGGCATAGCGCCAATATTGCTGCGGCAGCCGCACCGGCAGGCCGGCGGCGAGCAGGGCCAGGGCCGCGCCGGGCAAGGCCAGCAGCCACCAGCCCAAGGCCAGCGGTTCGGGCGGCCAGGCGCCGGGGGCGGCCAGCAGCATCGCCGCCGGCAGGGCGAGGGCGGCGATCAGGCTGTCGAGCAGCAGGTTCAGCAGGATTCGGTGCGGCGCGCGGCGAGCCATGGCGCCGCTATAGGACGGGCGCCGCCGCTTGGCTATCGACGGTTGGGAGAGCGAGCTGCCGGTAGAGGGCGACGAGGCGCTCCGCCTCGGCCGGCCAGCCATAGCGGGTAGTGGCGGCGAGGCGGCCGGCGTCGCCGAGGCGGGCGCGGAGGCCGGGTTCCGCCAGCGCCCGGAGGGCGGCGGCGATGGCACCCGGGTCGGCAGTCTCCACCAGCCGGCCGCACCGAGCCTCGCGGATGATCGCCGCGACCTCGGTGGCGAAGGCCGGGGCGATGACGGGCAGGCCGGCCAGCATCGCATCGAACAGCTTGTGCGGCAGGGCGAGCTGGTGGTTGCGCTCGCCGGGCTGGAACAGGACGAGGGCGATATCGGCCTCGGCCATGAGCGCCAGCGCCTCCGCATGCGAGCGCCAGCCGAGGCATTCGATGCGGGCGGTAAGGCCGAGCCGGGCGGCCTCGGCGGTGAAGTCACCTTCCGAGCCATCGGTGAAGCGGCCGATGAGGCGGAGGCGCGTGTCGGGTGGCAGAAGGGTGAGGGCGGCGAGGAGCTGCGGCCAGCCGCGGCTCCGCGTCATCGCCCCGGCATGGACCAGGGTGAGCGGCCCAGGGCGGTGCTCGCGGGGGGCGAGGGAGACGGGCAGGGCGTAGTTCCGCACCGCAACGGTGCGGCGGGGGGCAGCGAAATCCTCGGCCAGCCCATCCTTCGCCACCACCACCGCATCGGCGGCGCGGGCGGCGAGGCGGCAGGCGAGGCGGAGCATGGATCGGGCGAGCGGGCGGAGGGGGCGAGGGAGGCGGGAATCGAGT
Organism: Belnapia moabensis DSM 16746; assembly: GCF_000745835.1. Lineage (GTDB taxonomy): Bacteria > Pseudomonadota > Alphaproteobacteria > Acetobacterales > Acetobacteraceae > Belnapia > Belnapia moabensis. The sequence continues at coordinate 75,841 of NZ_JQKB01000004.1, forward strand.
CGAGAGGGGTAGTGCTCATGCACGTCGAGCACGACCCGGGCGCCGCTGCCCCAGGGGGAGAGCTTTGCGGCCCAGATCGCGGCGAGCCAGGCATCGGGCTCGCTGGCATGCAGGATGCGCGCGCTACTCGACGCCGCGCGGCGGGCAAGCCAGCGCAGGTTGAGCAGGCGCCCGCGCCAGCCGGGGCGGCGGCGATAGGTCTCGATGGCGACGCCCTCGATCCGTTCTGGCGCATCGGCGGGGCCGGGGGCGAGGTGGCGGATCGACCAGCCCGCCGCGGCCAGCGCCGCGGCCTCCTTGCGGACGACGCGGATATCGTCCGGCGGATGGGCGGCGGAGAGCATCAGGATCATGCGGTGCACCAGTCCTGTTCGGCGAGATGTTCGGCCATGCGGGCGCCGGCTCTGCCGTCCCAGAGCGGGATCGGCCGGGCGTGCGGCCAGTCGCCGGCGAGGACGGTGGCGACCGCATCGGCAAGGCCGGCGGCGGGGATGAGGCGGCTGGAGCCGGCCTCCAGCGTCACCGGTCGCTCGGTGCTCGGGCGCAGGGTGAGGCAGGGCAGGTCGAGCACGGCGCTTTCCTCCTGCACCCCGCCGCTATCGGTGGCGACCAGCCGGGCAGCGGTAAGCAGGGCGAGGAAATCCGGATAGGCGAGCGGCGGCAACACCACGATGCCGGGCGGCAAGGCTAGGCTGTGAGCGGCGAGGCGGGCGGCGGCGCGGGGATGCATCGGCCAGGCGAGGGGCAGTTGCCGGGCGGCGCCGGCGAGGCCGTCGAGCAGGGCGGCGAAGGCGGCGCGGTCGTCGACATTGGCGGCGCGGTGCAGGGTGACGACGCCATAGCCGCCTGGGGCGAGGCCAGGCGGCAGCGGCCGGGCGCGGGCTTCGGGGAGCTGGCGGAGCAGCGTATCGATCATCGCATTGCCGACGGCGCGGACCTCACCATGACCCTCGGCGCAAAGGCGGGCGGCGCTGGCTTCGTCGGGCGCCCAGTGATGGGTGGCGATGGCGTCGATGGCGCGGCGGTTGATCTCCTCCGGCATGTCGGGATCGGCACAGCGGAGGCCTGCTTCCAGATGGACCAGCGGCAGGGCCAGCTTGCGGGCGGCAAGCGCGGCAGCCAGGGCGCCGTCCACATCGCCAGCGACGACCACGGCGGCGGGGCGGCGGGCCTGCCAGCATTCCGCCGCCGCCATCATGGTACGGCCGGTGAGCGCGGCATGGCCGCCGCCGGAAATACCGAGGCTGATCGCCGGCTCCGGCAGGCCGAGGGCGGCGAGGTGGCCGCCGAACAGGGCCGCGTCGTGATGCTGGCCGGTATGGAGCAGGACGGGACGGAGGGGCAGGCGTGCCTCGGCCAGGGCGTGCCAGAGGGCGGCGAGCTTCGGCAGGTTGGGCCGGGCGGCGGCGACCAGATGGAGTTCCATCAGGCGGCGGCCTCGACCAGGGCGCAGAAGCGGTCTGCGAGCAGGCGGCGATCCCAGCGCTGCTCGGCCTGGCGCCGGGCGGCGCGGCCGAGCGCGGCGCGGCGGGCCGGGTCGGCGGCCAGGGCGTCGAGCGCGGCGGCGAGGGCGGCCGCATCGCCGGGCGGGGTGGCGAGGCCGCAGGGCCCGTCCTCCAGCAGGCGCGCGGCGCGGCCAGGGCTGTTGGCGACGACGGGAAGGCCCGCCGCGAGGTAGTCCATCAGCTTGTTGGGCGCCGTCCATTCGGCGAAGGCGGCGACCGGGGCCAGGCATTGCAGGCCGATCTGGCTGCCGGCCAGCAGCCTTGCGAGGCGCGGCTTCGGCAGCGGATCGAGGAAGTGGAGGTTGCGCAGCCCGGCGGCTTCGACCTGCAGGCGGCGTTTCTCCGCGCCCTCGCCGATCAGCAGCAAATGGAGGCGTGGATCCCGCACCCGGGCGGCGGCCTCGACCAGCTGGTGCAGGCCATTGGCCGGGCCATGCGCGCCGGCATAGGTGGCGAGCACCGCATCTGGCGGAATGAAGCCGGGCCGCCAGGGCGGCACATGCGGGCCGAAGAGGTGCAGATCGCATCCATTGGGCAGAACCTCGACCAGCCGGGCGCCATGGGCGCGGGCGGTCTCGGCCATGCCTTCGGACAGGGCGATGACGGCACGCGCCTGGCGGCAGGCGGCATCGGCCAGCCGGTCCATCGCCCACCAGAGGCCGGGGCTGCCGATGCCCATCGCCCGCGGCAGCTCGGGCCAGGGGTCGCGGATCTCGAAGACGAAGGGCAGGGCGCGCAGCCGCCGGGCGAGCAAGGCGGGGAGGGCGACGCTCAGCGGCGTCGAGCTGGCCAGCGTCAGGTCGAAGCGGCCGGAGAGCGCCAGCCCGGCCGCGCGTCCGGCATAGCGCAGGAAGGCGCCGGCCCGCTCGCCGAGGCCCTGGCGGTTGCCGCAGGGGATGGCGAACTCGACAACGCGGAAGGCATCGACCGAACCCTCTCGCCGGCCATGTCGGAAGGGGCCGGTGAGACCGGTTTCGGCGCCCTCATAGCCGCCGCAGGCGAGCGTCACCTCATGGCCGCGGGCGGCGAGGGCGCGGGCCATGGCGAAGCTGCGCGTTGCCGTAGCCCCGCCGGGCGTCGAGAAATGCTGGTGGAGGTAGAGGATCCTCACTCAACGCCGCCACAGGCTGCGCAGCACGCCGATCACCCGGTCCTGTTGGGGTATGGTCAGCGCGCTGCCGGAGGGGAGGCAGAGGCCGCGCTCGAAGAGGCCCGCTGCGACGCAACCGCCGGCACGCGGGGCGCCGCGGAAGGCGGGTTGAAGGTGCATCGGCTTCCAGACCGGGCGGCTCTCGATGCCAGCGGCGGCTAGCGCCTCGCGCGCCGCCTCGCGGCCTGGGGCACCGAAGGCCGGGTCGAGCAGGATCGCAGTCAGCCAGCGGGTGCCGTGGCTCCAGGCAGGCTCCGGCATGAAGGCGATGCCGGGGAGGTTGCCGAGCGCAGCCCGGTAGCGCGCGAAGATGGCGCGGCGGGCGGCGACGCGGTCCGCCAATGCGCCAAGCTGAGCCAGGCCGAGCGCAGCGAGAACCGAGGAGAGGCCGTAGGAGTAGCCGGTGGTCTCATGCTCGTAATGCGGCGCCGGGCGCTTCGCCTGGTTGGCGAGGCCGCGCGCCTCGGCGATCAGCGCCGCATCGGCCGAGGCCAGCGCCCCGCCGCCGCCAGCGGTGACGATCTTGTTGCCGTTGAAGCTGAAGGCCGCCATCCGCGCGCCCTGGCCGGCCGGTCGGCCGCGGCAGGTAGCGCCGAGGGATTCCGCGCTGTCGCACAGCACGGGGACGCCCCAGCGGCCGCAGAGGGCGCCGATGGCGTCGAGGTCGCAGCTCTGGCCGAAGAGGTCTACCGGGACGACGGCGCGGGGCAGCCGGCCGGCGCGGGCGGCCCGTGCCAGCTCTCGCTCCAGCAGGTCGGGGTCGAGGGTCCAGCTTTCGGGAGAGACATCGAGGAAGCGGGGGCGGGCGCCCATCTGGACCGCGGGCGCGATGGTGGCGATATAGGTGAGGGTCGCGGTCCAGACCTCGTTACCCCGCTCGAGGCCGAGGCAGCGATAGCCGAGATGCAGCGCCGCCGTGCCCGAGGCCAGCGCCAGCACATGCGGCAGGCCCGTGGCCTCGGCGAGCGCCGCCTCGAAAGCGGCCGGCGCGGGCCCGGCGGGCGCTACCCAGCCGGATTGCAGGGTTGCGGCGAGGGCAGGCAGTTCCCTGCCCGTGAGATGCGGGGGCGAGAGCAGGATCGGCGTGGCCGGCTCGGCGCGGGGCCTGAGGCGGTGAACCGGCGGGAGGAACTGCACCGCCTCGGCGATCGGCATGGGCAGGGCTTTCGTTGCGTTAACAAACTATATGCATATCGGAACGATACGATGCAACCCCGGCGATTCGGGCGGCGGGAAGGTCCCGCAGCGGCGTGTCGTTTCGTCACGGAAGCCGGAGAACTCCTGGCGAAGCACGCCCCTGGGGAGATCGAGGGCGGCCTCTTGCCGTCCGGCGAGGCTGGCCAGTGATCGACGACTTGCCCCCGTCTTCCGGTCAGGATCGCTGGCTACCCGGTCCTTCCGATGATCGTGCCTTTTCCCGTCGTCCGCTTAACCGGACTTCATTGGCAACCGGCGCGTGGGCAACCAGCGCGTGCGGGCACAGCGGCTGGAGCTAGTGGCGCGGACCACCGCGCCCGACTATGCGCTGGGGACGAATGCCTTGCCGCTCGTGCTTGTGTTCAGCGGCGATGGCGGGGGCGGCCTGCCGGCGCGCTATGCCGGCGGCGCGATCCTCGCCGAGCACAGCGGCTGGAAACGACCGGGTTTCTCCGGCTGCAAGGTCGTCTGCGCCCCCGTCGAGAACGGGCGGCCAAGCGGCCAGGCGCAGTATGTCGTCACCGGCTTCCTGACAGGCTGCGGCGCGTCCCGCAGTCATCTGTTGGCGTGACGCTCGATCGCAGCGGCGCGCTACTGGTTGCGATGATGTGGGCGACACCGTCTGGCGGGTGACGGCGTGGATAGGGAGTTGCCGCCCCCGCCGAGAGTCAGGCGTTGCCGACCACCGGCCCCTCCGCCCGGCGGGACTGCCAGAGGGCGACGAAGTCGATCGGCGCCAGCATCACCGGCGGGAAGCCGCCTTCGCGCGTCACATCGGCCAGAATATTCCGCGCGAAGGGGAAAAGCAGGCGCGGGCATTCGACCAGCAGCACCGGCTCCAGCTGCTCGGGCGGCACGTTCACGGTGAAGATGCCGCAATAGACCAGCTCGGCGATGAAGCAGGCCTTTCCCTCGGCCTGGGCATCGGCGCGGATCTGCAGCGACACCTCGTAGACATTGCTGCCTTCCTGGACGGGCCTGGCCTGAACGTCGAGCTGGAGGTCGACACGCGGCTGCTCGCGGAGGGTGGCGAAGATCTCCGGCGCGCCCGGCACCTCGAAGGAGAGGTCCTTGGTGTACTGGATGTTCAGCACCAACGGGCCCTGCGGGGCCAGGTTGGGGTCGCCGTTCGGCAGGCCTTGGGGCTGATCGGACATGGGGCGCCTTTCACGAAGAGGGGGCGGGGTAGCATGCCGCCAGCCGGGCTGTCAGGGCTTGACCGCGCTCGGATGCGGCTGGCGCCATTGGATCGCCCCAGGCGGCGGGGCGGTCGGGTCGCAGCGGCGCCATTCGCCGTTCATCACCCGCTCGCCGGTCATCGCCAGGATGAAGCCCCAATGCGAGACCACCAGCGTCTCCCGCCAGTCCGGCAGCGCCGACATTTCGGCGCGGAACAGCGCGGCGCGGGCCTCGATGCCCTGGTCGGGCTCCTCCACCGCGGGCCACCAGACATCGTCGATATGGGCGAAGTCGAGGCCAGGGAAGGCGATGGCCAGCTCGGTGCAGGGCGAGCCGATGTCGCAGGAGAAGGCGTAGCGTTCCCGCACCACCGGGTTCACCAGGATCGGCAGGCCGCGCTGCCGGGCGATGGGCGCGGCGGTCTGCAAGGCGCGGGTATAGGGCGAGGCGATGATGCGCGTGATGCGCTCGCCGGCCAGCGCCAGCACCGCCGCTTCCGCCTGTTGCTGTCCGAGCTCGGTCAGCTTCGGGTCGGGGATGCCGGGGTCGCGCTTGGTCGCGGTGAAGTGGAGGTTGAACTCACTCTGCCCATGGCGCAGCAGGATCACTGACGGCTTCCTCCGGCGTTTCCGCCTCGGCGTAGCTGGGGCGCGGCGGCGCGGCAAGCCGCCTTCATGGTTCATTGTTTATGGCCTCGTCATCCTCCCGGCCGTTGCGGGAGAGGGGCCTCTCGCCTAGATAGGTGAAAAGGAGTTCATGATGACGGGCGGATTTCCGGTCGATCTGATCCTGTTTGCGATGATCGCGGCCTTTCTCGTGCTGCGGCTGCGGAGCGTGCTCGGCAAGCGCACCGGCTTCGAACGCCCGGTGCAGCCGGAGGCGCGCGCGTCCGGCTACGACCCGCGCGGCGGCACGATCGAGGGCGTGGCGGAGGAAGTGCCGGCTTCGGCCGCGGCGGCGCGCAGCCGGCGGGTGATCCCCGACCCGCGCACGCCGCCCGGCCAGGCACTGGCGCGCATCGCCGAGCAGGACCGCGGATTCGAGCCGAACCGCTTCCTCGACGGGGCGGAAACGGCGTTCCGCATGATCGTCACCGCCTTCGCTGCAGGCGATCGGCAGACGCTGCGCTCGCTGCTCTCGGACGATACCTATGCCGGCTTCGAGCAGGCCATCACGGCGCGGGAGAATGCTGGCGAGGCGCAGCGGACCGAGTTGCGAGCGGTGCATGAGGTGGCGATCGAGGCGGCCGACCTGCGTGGCAACGTGGCGGATGTCACCCTCCGCTTCGTCACCGACCAGATCAACCTGACCACCGGCCGCAACGGCGAAGTGGTGACGGGCAGCGATGCGGTGACGGAGCTCACCGATATCTGGACCTTCCAGCGCGACCTGAGCCAGGCCGATCCGACCTGGAAGCTGGTCGCCACGCGCTCGGCCTGAGGCGAGCGCTTCTGCTGCTCGGCCTCGCCCTGCTGCTGGGCGGGGCGGGCTGGCCTCCGGAATGGCCGGGCGAGGCGCCCGAGGAGGCGCTTGCGCCCTTCCGTCGCTCTTGTGAGGCGCTGCGCGCCAGTCCGACAGAATTCGCTGCTCCCTGGGCGGAAGCCTGCGCCGCGGCGGAAGCGGTGGCGCCAGGCGAGGCCGCCGCCTTCTTCGAACGATGGTTCGCCCCGCATTCGCTGGGGGAGGGGCTCGTCACCGGCTATTACGAGCCGGAACTGCGCGGGGCCGAGCTGCCGGGCGGCGGCTATGCCATACCGCTCTTCGCCCTGCCGCCCGAGGGACCGCTGCGGCTGCTGGACCGAGGCGCCATCGAGGCGGGTGGGCTCGATGGGCAAGGGCTGGAACTCGTCTGGGTGGATGACCCGGTGGATGCCTTCTTCCTGCAAATCCAGGGTTCCGGGCGGATCGGCCTGCCGGACGGGCGGGTGTTGCGGCTCGGCTATGCCGGGCGGAATGCGCATCCTTACCGGCCGATCGGCCGCAGCCTGATCGAGCGCGGCGCCATCGCCCGCGAGGCGATGTCGATGCAGGCCATCCGCGCCTGGCTCGGCACCGCTTCGCCCGGGGAAGCGGCGGCGCTACTGCGGGAGAACCCAGCCTATGTCTTCTTCCGCCCCATCGAGGGGCTCGACCCGGAGACGGGGCCAATCGGCACGCTTGGGGTGCCACTGACGCCGGGCCGCTCACTCGCCGTCGATGCCGGAATCGTGCCGCTTGGCGCGCCCATCTTCCTGGAGACGCGGGACCCGCTGGATGGGCGCCCGATCCGCCGCATCGTCCTGGCGCAGGATACCGGAGGCGCGATCCGCGGCATGGCGCGGGGCGATCTGTTCTGGGGCTGGGGGGCGGAGGCCGCCGCGCGGGCCGGGCCGATGCGGGACCCGGCTCGGCTGTTTCTGCTACTGCCACGCTGACGGAGCAGTACAGTTCCGGCAACGGCGTCCTTTCGCCGAGAGCAGCAGACGCCTAGATTGCAGGCATGCTCCAGACCCGCCCCCGCGTCGCGCTTTTCGTCACCTGCCTGGTCGACCTCTACCGACCGAATGTCGGCTTCTCCGCCATTGCCTTGCTGGAGGAGGCTGGTTGCCAGGTGGAGGTGCCGCGGGCGCAGACCTGCTGTGGCCAGCCGGCCTATAACAGCGGCGACCGGCAGACGGCGAAGGACCTGGCACGGGCCGTCATCGACGAGTTCCTGCATTACGACCACGTCGTCGTGCCGAGCGGGAGCTGCGGCGGGATGATCTCGCACCACTACCCGGCCCTCTTCGATGACGATCCGGAGTATCGCGGCAAGGCGGAGGCGCTCGGCGCGAAGACGCACGAGCTGGTCTCCTTTCTGACCGATATGCGGGGCATGGAAGGCGTCGCCGCGCGCTTCGAGGGCGTCGTCACTTATCACGACAGCTGCTCGGGGCTCCGGGAACTCGGGGTGAAGGCGCAGCCGCGGAAACTCCTCGGCTCCATGCCGGGCGTCGTCGTCAAGGAGATGGCCGATGCCGAGATCTGCTGCGGCTTCGGCGGCACCTTCTGCGTGAAGTACCCCGAGATTTCGACCCGGATGGTGACCGACAAGGCGAAATCAATTGCGGCGACGGGGGCAGACACCCTCCTCGCCGGCGACCTCGGCTGCCTGCTCAACATGGCGGGTCGGCTGAAGCGGGAGGGCGTGCCGGTGAAGGTGCGCCATGTGGCGGAAGTCCTGGCCGGGCGGACCAAGGAAGCGCCGGCGATCGGTGAGGTGTCATGAGCGCGGCGCTGAGGATCGAGGTAGCGGACCCATTGCAGGCGGAGGTGGCGGCGCATGGCTTCGCGCGGCTGCCAGGGGCGGCGCTGGGGGCGCGGCTCGGCCTGTCGCCCGAGGCGCTGGCGGAGTTCGCCGCCAGCTGGGAGCGGCTGGAGACGGACCGCTTCATGGCCGATGGCGGCCGATACCGGCGCCGGCGGCACGCCAATTTCACCGCCCGTACCGGCGTGGCCGGGCATGTGCGGGGGCCGCACCGCCCGCATTTCCAGGCGGTCGTCCATAACAGCCTGAATGGCGGGGTGGAGCGATGGTTCGCTCCGGTCGAGGATGCGGTGGGCGAGGGGCCGGTGCTGCATGCGCTGCTCGATCTCGGCCGTTCAGTCGCCGATGCGGGGACGCCGGGCGCCGACTGGTTCGTCGAGATGCACCAGTTCCGCATCGAGGCGGCGGCCGGAGCGCCGGGCTTCCCAACGCCCGAGGGCGTGCATCATGACGGCGTCGATTACGTGCTGATCGGCATGATGGCGCGGACCAACCTCCAGGGTGGCGAGACGCTCATCACCGACGATGCCGGGGCGGAGCTGGCGCGCTTCACCCTGCTCGACCGGCTGGACACCGCCTTCATCGACGACCGGCGGGTGATGCATGGCGTGACGCCGGTGCAGCCGGTGGACCCGGCGCTCCCATCCTGCCGGGATGTGCTGGTCATCACCTGGAAGCGGGCCGGCTGATCGCTTACCGGTTGGCCGCCTTGTGCGTGCCGACATTCTCGTGCCACTCGATCGGCAGCCCGTCCCAGCTGGCGAGCTGCTTGCCAGGCCATTTGCGGCGCACATAGACGCGGAAGCCATCCGCCGTGGCCTCGACATAGCCTGACTTGCCATCATTGAGCTTCAGGTGCTGGGCCAGCTCCTCCGCGCGTTCCTGCATGTAGCTGTCGGCCATAGCCTGATCCTCCTCGTCGGCGCCACCTTGCCCGATCTGGCGGCGGAGGGGGCTACAAAGCCAGGTGTCCGATACCCCGAGGGCGGGCCATGATGACGGCCTTCATCCAAGGGGACCGCCTCGATGCAGCACCTTCCCTCCGAACTCTGGCGCTGGGACGCCGTGGACCTGGCCCGCGCAATCCGGCTACGGGCAGTCTCGGCGCGGGAGGCGGTAGGGGCGGTGCTCGACCGCTGCGCGGCGGTGAACCCCGCCATCAATGCCGTCGTCCTCGTGCTGGAGGAGGAGGCGCTGGCGGCCGCCGAGGCCGCCGATGCCGCCATCGCCCGCGGCGAGGCGGTGGGGCCGCTGCATGGCGTGCCGGTGACGACCAAGATCAATGTCGACCAGAAGGGGCTGCCGACCAGCAATGGCTGCGTACCCTGGCGGGACCTGATCGCGCCGGAGGACAGCGCCGTCGTCGCCAATCTCCGTGCGGCGGGGGCGATCATCGTCGGGCGAACCAATACGCCGGCGCTGTCCATGCGCTGGTTCACCGAGAATGCGCTGCACGGGCGGACGCTCAACCCTTGGAGCGCCGGGCATACGCCGGGCGGCTCCTCCGGCGGGGCCTCGGCCGCCTGCGCGGCGGGGATCGGGCCCATTGCCCATGGCAACGACCTCGGCGGCAGCGTGCGCTACCCGGCCTACGCCTGCGGGATCGCCGGTATCCGGCCGAGCTTCGGGCGCATCCCCGCCTTCAACCCGACCATGGCGGCGGAGCGTCCGCTTTCCGGTCAGCTGATGTCGACCCAGGGACCTTTGGCGCGACGCATCGCCGATTTGCGGGTGGCGCTCGCCGTGATGGCACGGGGGGATGCACGGGACCCGTGGTGGATGCCCGCGCCACTGGACGGGCCGCCGGTGCCGCGGCCGGTCCGCGTCGCGCTCTCGGTCGATGCGGCGGGGACGGGGGTGCATCCGGAAGTCGCCGCCGCGGTACGCCGGGCAGGCGAGATCCTGGCTGCTGCCGGCTATGCGGTGGAGGAGCGCGATCCGCCCGATTTCGCCGGCGCGGCGCGGGACTGGGATGCCTTCGCCCATGGCGAGGCACGGATGTTCATGGGCGAAACCTTCGAGCGCAATGCTGACCAGGGCGCGCAGGACACCTACCGCTACATGCTGGAGCATTGCCTGCCGACCGACCTCGACGGCTATATGCGCCTCGCCGCGCGGCGGACGACGCGGCAGCGGGACTGGGCGCGCTTCATGGCGGAGGTGCCGCTGGTGCTCTGCCCGGTCTCCGGCGAGCCGCCCTTCCCGCAGGGGCTGGATGTGGCGGGGCAGCAGGGCTTCGATTCGGTCTACCGAGCGCAGCAGCCGCTACTGGCGACGCCGCTGCTCGGCCTGCCGAGCGTCTCCGTCCCGACCGGGCTGACGGCGGATGGGCTGCCGATGGGCGTGCAGATCATCGCGCCGCGCTGGCGTGAAGACTTGGCGCTGGATGCGGCGGAGGTGGTGGAAGCCGCCTGCCCGATGCCAATGCCAGTGATAAACTAAATATTGGCGGGGCCCAGGGGGAAGCTTTCCCCCCGGCGGGGGTTCGGGGGCAGAGCCCCCGCCTTACCGGAACACCGGCGGCGCGTCATCCTCCGGCAGGTCGGGCAGCGGCACCTCGATCCGCACCGTGCTCGGATCCACGCCCGTGCCCTTGTCGATCCAGTAGGTCACGCTCTGCGGCCAGAAGATGACGATGGCGACGAGCACCAGCTGCAACCCGACCCACGGAATGGCGCCCCAGTAGATGTCGCTGCTGCGGACCTCCTTCGGAGCGATGCCGCGCAGGTAGAAGAGCGCGAAGCCGAAGGGCGGATGCATGAAGCTGGTCTGCATGTTCACGCAGATCAACACGCCGAACCAGACGAGATCGATGCCGAGCTTGGCCGCGACCGGGGCCAGCAGCGGGACGACGATGAAGGCGATCTCGAAGAAGTCGAGGAAGAAGGCCAGGAAGAAAATGAAGATGTTGACCGCGATGAGGAAGCCGGTCGCCCCGCCCGGCAGCTGCATCAGCATGTGCTCGATCCAGAGCGAGCCGTCGACGCCCTGGAAGACCAAGCTGAACACCGTCGCGCCGATCAGGATGAAGATCACCATGGCGGTGATCCGCATGGTGTTCTCCATCGCCTGGCGCAGCAGCGGCCAGGTGAAGCGACCATTGACCCAGGCGAGGCCGATGGCGCCGACCGCGCCCATCGCACCCGCCTCGGTCGGCGTTGCGAGGCCAAGGAAAATGGTGCCGAGGACGAGGAAGATCAGCACGATGGAGGGCACCATGCCCTTCGCCACGCGCCAGATCAGCGGCCAGCCGCGCTGCGTCAGCGCCTCGTCCGGCAGCGCCGGCACCTTGTGGGGGGCGAAGATGCTGACGCCCACGATGAAGAGGATGAAGAGAAGGATCTGGAGGATGGATGGCCCGATGGCGCCGGCATACATGTCGCCGACAGACTTGCCGAGCTGGTCGCCGAGGACGATCAGCACGAGCGAGGGCGGGATCACCTGGGTGATGGTGCCGGAGGCCGCGATCACGCCCGTGGCGATCCGCATGTCGTAGCCATATTTCATCATGATGGGCAGCGAGATCATGCCCATGGCGATGACCGAGGCGGCAACCGTGCCGGTGATGGCGCCGAGCACCGCGCCGACCAGGATGACGGCATAGGCGAGGCCGCCCGGAATCTTGCCGAAGAGCTGGCCGGTGCCTTCCAGCAGGTCCTCGGCGAGGCCGCACCGTTCGAGGATGGCGCCCATCAGCGTGAAGAAGGGGATCGAGAGGAGCAGATCGTTCTGCACGATCCCGAAGACCCGCAGCGGCAGGTTGCCGAGATAGGCCGGGGTGAAGAAGCCGAGCTCAATCGAGAGGAAGCCGAAGAACAGCCCGGTCGCGGCCAGGCTGAAGGCGACCGGGAAGCCGATCAGCAGGAAGACGACCAGCCCGCCGAACATCAGCGGGGCCATCACGTCCATGTCGAGGGTCATAGGATCTGTCGGTCCTGGTTCACTGCTCGGGGCGGTGGTACTCGACCACCACCTCGGCCGCCGGGCGGATGCCGCGCAACAGGGCGATGCGCTTGATGAGTTCCGAGAAGCCCTGCAAGGTCAGCAGCACGAAGCCGATGGGCAGCAGCAGCTTCACCGGCCAGCGGAGCAGGCCGCCGGCATTGGGGCTGCCCTCGTCGCGCACCCAGCTGTCGACGAAGAATGGCCAGGTCATCCAGGCCAGCAGCATGACCGCCGGCAGCATGAAGAAGATGAAGCCGAAGACGTCGATCCAGAGCCGCGTCCGCTCCGAGACATTGCCGTAGAGCAGGTCGACGCGGACATGCTCGTTGCGGAACAGGGTGTAGGAGGCGCCGAGCAGCACGATGGCGCCGAAGAGGTACCACTGCACCTCCAACCAGGCATTGGAGCTGTAGGAGACGCCGTAGCGCACGAAGGCATTGCCGGCGCTGATGAGGCAGGCAAGCAGCACCGCCCAGTCGGCCAGCTTGCTGACGGCGGTGTTCAGCTTGTCGACGCCGCGGCTGAAGGCGATCAGTGGACCCATGAATAGCGGACTCCGCGGGCGCCGTCAGCGGCGCTGCTGCTGTTCCTGCGCCTGCATGAAGTAGCCGAAATTGTCAAAGCTGCTCTCGGCGACGCGGAACCACTGGTACTGCGAGTCGCGGAAGGCGCGCCAATGCTCGTAGACCTTCTTGAAATTCGCGTTCTTCGCCGCAGTTTCGTCATACAGCTCGAAGGCGGCCTTGTAGCAGGCCTGCATCACCTCGCGCGGGAAGGCGCGAAGCTGGGTGCCGGCGCCGATCAGCCGGCGCAGCGCCTGCGGGTTCTGCACGTCGTACTTGGCCATGGTCTCGATGGTGCTGTCGCGGCAGGCGCTCTCCAGCGCCTCCTTGTAGAGCTGCGGCAGCTCCTCGTACTTCGCCTTCGCAATGTAGAAGGAGAGGTTGAGCGAGCCCTCCCACCAGCCCGGGTAGTAGTAGTAGGGCGCGACGCGGTTGAAGCCGAGTTTCTCGTCGTCATAGGGACCGATCCACTCGGCGGCGTCGATCGTGCCCTTCTCGAGCGCCGGGTAGATGTCGCCGCCGGCGATCTGCTGCGGCACCACGCCGAGCTTCTGCAGCACGTTGCCGGCGAAGCCGCCGACGCGGAATTTCAGGCCGGAGAGGTCCTGGACGCTCTTGATCTCCTTGCGGAACCAGCCGCCCATCTGGGCGCCGGTATTGCCCGCGGGCATGGAGACCATGTTGTAGCCCTCAAAGAACTCCTTGAGGACCTCGCGCCCGCCGCCGGCCTGCAGCCAGGCATTGATCTGGCGCATGTTGAGGCCGAAGGGCACGGCGCCGTCGAAGGCGAAGGTCGGGTCCTTGCCAACGAAATAGTAGCTGGCGGTGTGCGCCGACTCGACCGTGCCGTTCTGCACCGCATCGGCGACGGCAAGGCCCGGGACCAGCTCGCCGGCGGCGAAGACGCGGATCTGGAACTTGTTGTCGGTCAGCGCCGCGACGCGCTTCGCCACATGCTCGCCCGCGCCGTAGATGGTATCGAGCGACTTGGGGAAGGAGGAGGCGCAGCGCCAGCGGACTTCCGGCATGACCTGGGCGATGGCGGGCGTGGCCAGGGCCAGCGTGCCGGCAGCGGCGGCACCGGCGAACAACCCTCGACGATCCATGATCTTTCCCTGTTCCCTGGGACGAATCCTGATTTGGCGCCCAAGGCGCTCGGCCGCGTCTCTATCCTGTCGTTGCACGAAAGTTAAGGCACGATTTGCGGCTCCCCAGCCCAACCGGCGGAATGGCCCCTTCGCGCAGGTCGCGAGGCCGGGCTAGACTGCAGCCCGTGCAAGCCTCGCCCTGCCCCCTGTGCTGACGGCGCTCGCCCTCGGCCTTGTTGTTCTCGGCCTGCTGGCCCTGGCCGCCCTGGCGCCGATGGGCCGGCTGGCCGGGCCGGTGGTGCTGGGGGGCAGTGCCTTCCTCTCGGCCGGCTTCGCGCTGGCGGCGGGCGGGGCGCTCGCCCTCGGCCTGCCGGAGGGGGTGCTGGTGCTGCCCTTCGGCCCGGCCTGGGGCGGGATGACCCTGGCGCTCGACGGGCTTTCGGCCTGGTTCCTGCTGCTGCTGGGGCTGGCGGGGCTTGCGGCCTCGCTCTTCGCGCTGGGCAGTCCCGGACGGGGGCTGGTGGCTTGGCCGCTCTTCCTTGGCGGGATGGGGCTTGCGCTGCTGGCGGCGGATGGCTTCACCCTGATCCTCGGCTTCGAGCTGATGTCGCTCGCCTCCTGGGCGCTGGTCGCGCTCGACCACCGGGAGGCCGGCAACCGGGAGGCGGCGCGGCTCTACCTCATCTTCGCGGCGTTCGCGGGTGTCTGCTTGGTGCCCGCCTTCGGCCTGCTCGGCGCGCTCGATTTCGCGGCGATCCGCGCCGCGCCACCGGAGGGCTGGCGGGCGGTCGCCATATTGGCGCTCGGGCTGGTCGGCGCCGGGGCCAAGGCGGGGCTGGTGCCGCTGCATCTCTGGCTGCCGCTCGCCCATCCGGCGGCGCCCACGCCGGTTTCGGCGCTGATGTCGGGGGTGATGACCAAGGTGGCGCTCTACGTGCTGGCGCGGCTGCTGCTCGACCTTTGCGGGCCGGTGCAGCCGGGCTGGTGGGGCATGCCGCTCCTGGCGATAGGTGCGGCCTCGGCGCTACTCGGCGCGCTCAGGGCCAATCTTGAGGACGACACAAAGGTGGCGCTGGCCTGCTCGACCATCGAGAATGTCGGCCTGGTCACCATGGCGCTCGGCCTCGCCCTGCTGTTCCGGGCGGCGGATCTCGGGCCGATGGCGGCGCTGGCGGCCGGGGCTGCGCTGCTGCATGCCATGGCGCATGGACTGTTCAAGGCGCTGCTCTTCCTCGTTGCCGGCGCCGTGCAGCATGCGGCGGGCAGCCGGCGGCTGGACCGGCTGGGGGGACTGATCCACGCCATGCCGCTGACGGCGGTAGCGGCGCTTATCGGCCTCGGCGCCGCTGCCGCGCTGCCGCCGCTTTCCGGCTTCGCCAGCGAATGGCTGCTGCTTCAGGCGCTGCTTGGCGGCTGGCGTCTGGGCGAGATCGGCTTGCAGGTAGCGGCCGCCGCGGCACTGGCGCTGGCCGCCATGGCGGTGGCGCTGGCGGCGGCGGCGATGCTGCGGCTCTTCGGCCTTGCCTTCCTCGGCCGGCCGCGCAGCCCGCGCGGGGCGGGGGCGCGGGAGGCCAATCGCTTCGAGTTGGCGGGGATGGCTGTGCCGGCCGTGCTCACCGTCCTGGTCGGCCTTTTCCCTGGGCTGGCGCTGGCGCTCGCCGCGCCAGGCATCCGCGTTCTGGTGGGGCCGGCCGCGATGCCGCCGGTGGTTGGGCTGGCGATCGGGGCGGGGGAGGGACATTCGGCCTATGCGCCGCTGGTTGTCATCCTTCTGCTCGGCCTCGCCCTGGTCCTGCTCTGGGTGGTGGTGCGCCGGCATTCGCCGGCGGTGGCGGAGCGGGGGCCGGCTTGGAATGGCGGTTTCATCGACGCGCCGCCGGAATTCGTCTTCGGCGATCCGCTGAGCCAGCCCTCGGCGGCCGGCATGGCGCAGCCGCTGCGGCGGATGCTGGGCGGCACGCTGCTCGCGGCGCGCGAGGCGGTGACGATGCCGCGTCCTGGCGATCCGCGCCCGGCGCGGCTGGAGGCGGGATTTGAGGATCGCGCCGCCCTTGCCTTGCCGACGCGCACGGCCCGGCTGCGGGATGCGGTCGCCGGGCAGGTGGAGCGTCTGCGCGGCCTGACCTTGCGCGGCTCGCTCTCACTCGGCTTCGCCACGCTGGTCGGGCTGCTGGCGCTGCTGGCCTGGCTGGAAGCGCGCTGAATGGTGATTCTCGGCGCGGTCCTCACCCAGATCCTGCACATCGCCCTGATGCTGGCGGCACCGCCGCTGGTGGTTGGCCTCATCCGTTGGTTAAAGGCACGCATGAATGGGCGGCGCGGCGCCTCGCCCTTGCAGCCCTACCGCGACCTCGCGCGGCTGCTGCGGAAACGTCCGGTGCTGGCGGAGAATGCCTCGCTCGTCAGCGAGATGGCGCCCTATCTGGCACTGGCCGCGACGCTGGTCGCCGCGGCGCTGGTGCCGGGCTTCGCACAGGGGATGGCCTTCGCCCCCGTTGCCGACCTGGTGCTGGTGGCCGGGCTGCTGGCGCTGGCACGGATGGCGCTGGCGCTCAACGGCATGGATGCGGGCACTGCCTTCGGCGGCATGGGCGCGGCGCGGGAGATGAGCTTCGCCGTCTTCGCCGAGCCGGCGCTGCTGGTCTCGGCGCTGAGCTTCGCCATCCTCGCCGGCAGCACCAATCTCGACCAGATCGGCGCCAGCTTCCGCGACGGGGCGCTCGGTCTCCGCGTCTCGCTCGGGCTGGCGGCGGTGGCGATGGGGGCGGTAGCGCTGGCGGAGAATGCGCGCCTGCCGGTCGACAACCCGGCGACGCATCTCGAACTGACCATGGTGCACGAGGCGATGCTGCTGGAGGCCTCGGGGCGGCACCTAGCGCTCTGGGACTATCAGGCGGCGCTGAAGCTGACCCTATGGCTGGCGCTCATCGCCGCGGTCTTCTTCCCCTTCGGCGCGGCGCCGGCGGGCAGCGGGCCGCTCGCCTGGCTGGTCGGGCTGCTCGCCTGGGTGGCGAAGATGGGCGGTTTCTGCCTGGCGCTCGCCGTCTTCGAGGGAGCGATCGCCAAGATGCGGGTCTTCCGCGTGCCGGAATTCCTCGGCGCGGCGCTGCTGCTGGCCCTGCTGGCGGCGGCGCTGCTCTTCGTCTCGACGGGGTTCGCCTGATGGGCTTCGGCCAGCTTCCCTACGACGTCGCCCATCTGCTGGGGGGCGGGATGCTGCTGCTCTCCTTCATGCTGCTGTACCAGCGGCGGGTCGCGGCGGTGGTGAGCGTGCTCGCCGCGCAGGGGGCGGTGCTCGCGCTGGCGGCGGCTTGGCAGGGCTTCGTGCAAGGGGCGCCGCAGCTCTACCTCACCGCGTTGATCGCGGCGGTGGCGAAGGCGGGACTTATCCCGCTCGCCTTGCGCTGGATGATTCGGAGGCTCGCCCTGGCGCGCGGCGTTGACGCGGCGCTCGGCATCGGGCCGAGCCTGATGGCCGGGGTGGCGCTGGTGGCACTCGCCATCATGGTGGCGCTGCCGATCACCACCGGGGCGCAAGCGCTGGCGCGCGAGGACCTGGCCATCGCCCTCTCCGTCGTGCTGCTCGGGATGCTGATGATGATCACCCGGCGCAACGCCATCCTCCAGGTCGTCGGACTGATGAGCCTGGAGAACGGGCTGGTGCTCGCGGCCGTCGGCATCGCCGGCATGCCGCTGGTAGTCGAGCTCTCGATCGCTGCGCTGGTGATGCTGGTGCTGGTCGTGGCCGGCGTCGTCGTCTTCCAGATGCGGGAGCGGCTCGACAGCCTCGATACCCTCCTGCTGCATCCGCATCGTGGGGAGCCAGAGTGATGCCGCTCGCCTGGCTCCTCGTGCTGCTGCCCTGGGCCGGGGCGGCGGTGCTTGGCTTCCTGCCACGGGAGCGGGTGGCGGCGCTCGTCAACATCGGCGTCTCGGCAGCCGGTTTTCTGCTGTCCCTGCTGCTGCTCGCCGAGCCGCAGGGTGTGACCGGCTGGACGCGGCTCGATGCACTGAACCTGCCGTTGCTGCTGCTGTCCAGCGTTGTCGGGTTGACCACCTCCGTCTATTCGCTCGGCGCCATCGCCGCCGAGGGGCTCGATGCACGGCGGCTGCGCGCCTTCCATGTCGCCTTCCAGCTCTTCATGGGCGCGCAGGCCCTGGCCCTGCTCGCCGACAATCTCGGCGTGATGTGGGTGGCGGTCGAGATCGCGACCTTGGCCAGCGTGCTGATGGTCGGGCTGCACGGCACGCCGGCGGCGATCGAGGCGGCGTGGAAATTCTTTATCCTCTGCGGTGTCGGCATCGCCCTCGCGCTGCTCGGAACCATCATCCTTGGACTCGCCGCGCAGGCGGTGCCGGGCGAGGGGGAGGCGCTGTCCTGGGCCGCACTGCTTGCGTCAGCGCCGCGCTGCGACCCGGGCGTGCTGAACCTTGCCTTCGTCTTCCTCCTGGTCGGCTACGGCACCAAGGCCGGGCTCGTGCCGCTGCATGCCTGGCTGCCGGATGCGGAGGCCGAGGGGCCGATCGCCATCTCCGCCGTGCTCTCCGGCCTGCTGCTGAACGCGGCGCTGCATGCGGTGCTGCGGGTGAAAGCGATCGTGGGGGCCAATGCGGAGACGGTGCCGCCGGGGGCGCTCCTGCTGGCCTTCGGCCTCGCCTCGGTGCTGGTCGCGGGTTTTGCGCTCTGGCGCAGGCGGGATGCGCGGCGCTTCTTCGCCTGGAGCAGCATCCTGCATATGGGCCTGGCCGCCACGGGCTTCGGCTTCGGCGGCGTGGCGGGCAACCTCGCCGGGCTGCTGCACATGCTCGGGCATTCGCTGGCGAAGTCGGCGGTGTTCTTCGGCATCGGCGCGGCGGTGCGGCTGCGCGGCTCCCAGCGGATCGCGGATCTCGGCGGGCTTTGCACAACCGTGCCGGCGCTCGGCTGGGCGCTGGCGATCAGCATCGCGGCCGTGGCGGGCCTGCCGCCCTTTGCCCTCTTCGCCAGCGAATACCTGTTGGTGACGGAGGCGGCGGCGCAGCACCCTTGGGCGATCCTGCCCCTCGGCCTCGGCCTGCTGGTAGCGGTGGCGGCGAAGGTGCAGACCTTGCAGGCGCTCTGCTTCTGCGATCCGCCGGCGGATCGCACGACCGGGCGGGTGGATTGGACCAGCCTCGGCCCGATCTGGGCGCATCTGGTGCTGGCGCTGCTGCTCGGCGTCGCGCTGCCGGGACCGCTGCGGTCGATGCTCGGCGAAGCGGCGGGGGTGGGGGGATGAGCGAGGCGCTGCTGCGGCTGGTCCGCCACGGTCAGGAGCAGGGCTGCCGGCCATATCAGCGCTACCTGCTCGACCGTGGGCAATGGGCGGCGCTCATCGCCGCCATCGGCGAGGATGAGGCGGTGGCGCTGCTCGGCCTCTGGGCCGATCCGGCGCAGGTGCATGCTGCGCTGATGCTAGGCGAGACGATCCTCATCGCCTCCTGCACCGTGCCCGAGGGGCGCTTTGCGGCGTTCTCGCCGGTGCAGCCGGGGGCAGTGCGCTTCGAGCGGATGATCCGCGACCTCTGGGGCCATGTCGCCGAGGGCGGAATCGACCAACGGCCCTGGCTCGACCATGGGCGGTGGCCGCTGACCGGCCCATTGGCGGCACAACCGGCGCCGAATGCGATGCCGCCGCCGCAGCCTGTCTTCCTTCCCGTCGAAGGCCAGGGCGTTCACCAGATCCCGGTCGGGCCGGTCCATGCCGGGGTGATCGAGCCGGGGCACTTCCGCTTCCATGTCCAGGGCGAGGCGGTGGTGCGGCTGGAGGCGCGGCTCGGCTATCTGCACAAGGGGCATATCGGGCTGATGCT
Organism: Belnapia moabensis DSM 16746; assembly: GCF_000745835.1. GTDB lineage: Bacteria > Pseudomonadota > Alphaproteobacteria > Acetobacterales > Acetobacteraceae > Belnapia > Belnapia moabensis. Next base: position 95,586 of record NZ_JQKB01000004.1, read on the forward strand.
GGGCAAGCCGGCGCTTGTGGCGGCGCGCTTCGCCGCCCGGCTCTCAGGCGATTCGACGGTCGCGCATAGCTGGGCCTTCGCCCAGGGCGTCGAGGCGGCGCTCGGCCTCGAGCCCTCGCCGCGGGCGCTCGCCTTGCGGGCGCTGATGGCGGAGCTGGAGCGGCTGCACAACCACCTGAACGACTGGGGCTTCCTTTGCAACGACGCGGCCTTCGCCTGGCTGCATGCTCGGGCGGGGGCGCTGCGCGAGGCGGTGCTGCGCGCGGCCGCCACCGCCTTCGGCCATCGGCTGATGATGGACCGCATCCTGCCGGGCGGCGTCACCGACGACCTGACGCCGCAGGGCGCGGCCGCCATCCTCGCCGCGCTCGACGCGGTGGAGGCGGAGCTGCCGCAGCTCGACGCCGTCTATGACAGCCATGCGAGCCTCGCGGACCGCATGATCGGCACCGGGGTCATCGCGCCCTCGCTCGTGCGGCGCTTCGCTGCCGGCGGGGTGGTGGGCCGTGCCTCCGGCCGGGCGTTCGATGCGCGGCACCGGCCGGGCTACGCGCCTTACGCAACCCTGGAGCCGCGGGTCTCAACCGCCGGCGATGTCGATGCGCGGGCACGTCTACGTATGACGGAAATGGGCGACTCGATCCGCTTGGCGCGAGGGCTGATGGCGGCGCTGCCGCCGGGCGAGCTCGCCCTGCCGCTGCCGCAGCGGGCGGGCGAGGGCCTCGGCTTGGTCGAGGGATTTCGCGGCGAGTGCCTGCACTGGGTGGCGCTCGATGATGGCGGGCTGCTGCGCGCCGCCTTCCCGCGCGACCCGTCCTGGCTGCACTGGCCGCTGCTCGAAGCGGCGATGGAGGGCAACATCCTGGCCGACTTCCCGCTCATCAACAAAAGCGTCAACGCCTCCTATAGCGGGGTCGACCTCTGATGCGGGGCTGGCGCCGCCTGCTCTGGCCGAGGCTCGCGCAGGGCCTGGTCTCGCCGCCGCTGACCGATGCCCCGCCGGTGCCGCCGGAGGAGCTGGTACAAGCCCTCGTCGCCCGGCTGGAGGCGGCCTCGCAGGCGCGGCTCGGCCGCAGCCTCGCCATCCGGCAGGTGGATGCGGGATCGTGCAACGGCTGCGAGCTCGAGATCAACGCCATGCAGAGCGTGATCTACGACCTGGAGCGCTTCGGCCTCCGCTTCGTCGCCAGCCCGCGCCATGCCGATGTGCTGCTGGTTACCGGCCCGCTGACCCGCAACATGCGCGAGGCGCTGCTGCACACGGCCGAATGCATGCCCGAGCCGAAATGGGTGGTGGCCGCCGGCGACTGCGCCGTCGATGGCGGCGTCTTCAAGGACAGTTATGCGGTGGAAGGCGGCATCGACGCTGTGCTGCCGGTCGACCTGCTGATTCCCGGCTGCCCGCCGACACCGACGCAGCTGCTGGAGGGGATGCTGGCACTGCTGGAAGCCCAGCGCGTCGGATAAAAAATCGGGCCGGCCGGAGATCCGGCCGGCCCGATGGCGGCCTATGAGGGGCTGCCAGTCTGGCAACGGCTTGCCGGGAAATAGCCGCTGCCGGATGCCGCCCGTCCGTTCATCCGATGCCATGGCCTCGGGGCTTCAGGACGACAGGCGGCAGCTTCGTCGATCCGGCCTCTACGGGAGGTGGGGCGAGGCTTAAACTGCGGCAATGCGCTCATCGTCATGATGAATGAGGCCGATGGCCGCCGGTGATGGGCGTTCTGCCCGGAAAGCGCCTATCTCCTTCGCATCCCGGCCGGCCCCTACGGGTCGGCGCCTCCTGCAAGGAGCGACGCAGATGATCGATATCCGTCCCTTCGGCACCCTCGGCGGTGCCAATCACGGCTGGTTGAAGGCGCGCCACCACTTCTCCTTCGCTGGCTACCACGACCCGGCGCGGATGAACTGGGGCAAGCTGCGCGTCTGGAACGACGACGAGATCGCCGCCGGCACCGGCTTCGACCCGCACCCGCACCGCGACATGGAGATTGTCACCTATGTGCGCGAGGGGGCCATCACCCATCGGGATAACATGGGCAACGAGGGCCGCACCGAGGCGGGCGACGTGCAGATCATGTCGGCCGGCACCGGCGTGGTGCACAGCGAGTACAACCTGGAGCCGGAGACGACGAAGATCTTCCAGATCTGGATCATCCCCGACCGCCGCGGCGTGAAGCCCAACTGGGGGGCGAAGCAGTTCCCGAAGGAGCAGCGCGAGGCCGGCTTCGAGGTGCTGGCGAGCGGCCGGCCGCAGGATGCCGGCAGCGGCGCCCTGCCGCTCAACGTCAATGGCGCGGTTCTGGCGGCGACGCTGAAGGCCGGGCAGACGCTGCGCCAGGGTCTGGCGTCGGACCGCGCCGCCTATCTCGTGCCCGCCAAGGGCGCGGTGACGGTGAACGGCAAGGCGCTCGGCGCCCGCGACGGCGCCGGCATCGTGGATGAGGCGGTGATGGAGATCACCGCGTCCGAGGATGCGGAGCTGGTGCTGGTGGAGGTGGCGGCGGAGTAAGCCCGAGAAGCTGCTCCCGCAGCACCCCGACCGGGTCCCGCCCCGGCCCGCGCGACACCAGCGCGCGGTGCCCGCCCGGTAGCACCAGCAGTGGCAGGTCGAGAAGCCGGGCCGAGGCGAGGGGCACCAGCCCGTCGCCCGGTCCGACACCTTGGCTTCGCATCCAGCGGTCGAGCAGACGATACGCGCCCTCCTCGATCCGCCAGGGCGCACCATCCAATGTCGTCGCCACCACGGCGATCGGCACCTGCCGCGCCAGCTCGGCAATCGCCGCCGCATTCTCCGTCATCCAGGCCTTGCGTACCGGCGCGGTCAGGTCGCGCAAGCCCTGCCCGCTGCCGAGCCGCAGCGCCTGCAGCGCGCGATGCGCCACGCGGTGCAGCGGACGGATGCCGCAGAGCGCATCGGTAACGGGTGAGCCAAGGAAGGGCGATTGCAGCGCGACGAGGCCGCGGCACCGCGCCGCCATGCCGGGGCGAAGCAGCGCCGCCAGCGCCTCCAGCCCGCCCTTGCTGTGGCCGACCAGCAGCACCGGGCGGGGGTCGGCTACGATGCGCTCGGCGATACGCGCGGCATTGACGAGGACGGGCGCCGCGGTCGGCAGCGCCACGACCTCGACGGCAAGGCCGAGGCCGCGCAGCCAATCGGCCTGACTGCGCATGTAGTCGAGCCTCAACCCCGCCACGACCTCGCCGAAAAGGCCGTAGCAGAGCAGGATGCGATGCTCCGCATGCCGCGCGGCGAGCGCCGCATCCCCCGGCGCCAACGTCTCAGTCGATCTTGATGACGAGCTTGCCGAAATTCTCGCCCTTCAGCAGGCCGATGAAGGCCGACGGCGCATTCCGCAGCCCCTCCACCACATCCTCCCGCCAGGCCATGCGGCCGGACGCCATGTAGCCCAGCATCTCCGTTCGGAATTGCGGGTAGCGCGTCCAGCCATTGTCGCTGACGATGAAGCCCTGGATGCGCAGCCGCTTGCGCACGGCGGCCATCAGGTTCGGCCCCGGCCGCGCCTCGGTGTCGTTGTACTCGGCGATCATGCCGCACATCACCATGCGGGCATGGTCGTTGAGCCGTGGAAAGACGGCACGCTGCACCGCCCCGCCGACATTCTCCCAATAGACGTCGATCCCCTGCGCGCAATGACGGTCGAGCTGCGCGTTGAGGTCGCCGCGATGGTCGATGCAGGCGTCGAAGCCCAGCACCTCGGTGACGAACTCGCACTTCTTCGCTCCGCCGGCGATGCCGACGACCTTGCAGCCGCGAATCCTGGCGATCTGCCCGACGACCTGGCCGACCGCGCCCGAGGCCGCGGAGACGACGACGGTCTCGCCCCCCTTCGGCTGGCCGATATCCTCGAGCCCGACCCAGGCTGTGAGGCCTGGCATGCCGAGCACGCCGAGGCTGGCCGAGAGCGGCGCCTCCTTCGGGTCGATCTTGAAGAGGCGTGCGGGCTGCACGACCGAGAAGCGCTGCCAACCGAAGCCGCCGAGCACGGTATCGCCCGGCGCGAAGCCCGGCGCGTTGGAGGCGACGACCTCACCCGCTGTCTGGCCTTCCATCACCGCGCCGATCTCGACCGGGGCGGAGTAGCTCTTCGCGTCCGACATGCGGCCGCGCATATAAGGGTCGAGCGAGAGGTAATGGGCGCGGACCAGCACCTCGCCGGGGCCGGGCTGCGACACCGGCGTCTCGACGATGTCGAAATCCTCCGGCACCGGCTCGCCCTTCGGGCGGCGGCGCAGCAGGACCTGCAGGTTCATCTCGGCCATGGATCGGCTCCTCCGTGTTTGGCGGCCAGTGTTGCCCCCGGCCCGGTTGCAAGGGAAGGGGCCAGCGCCAGATCATCGGCATGACCGAGCGCGTCGCCGACTATCCCCGCCCGCCGCGGCTGGAGCCGAGCCAGCGGCGGATTCGCATCCGCCTGAGCGGTGAGATCATCGCCGAGACCCGCGCGGCCTGGCGGGTGCTGGAGACCTTTCACCCGCCCAGCTGGTATCTGCCGCCCGACGCCTTCGCCCCCGGCGTACTGCGCCCCGCAGCGGGGCAGAGCTTCTGCGAATGGAAGGGAATCGCCCGCTACTGGACGCTCGCCGCCGGCCGCGCAGTGGCGGAGGCGGCGGGATGGAGCTATCTGGCGCCGACGCCGGCCTTCGCCGCGATCCGCGACCACATTGCCGTCTATGCCGGGCGTATGGAGGCCTGCTTCGTCGATGATGAGCAGGTGATGCCGCAACCGGGTGGATTCTACGGCGGCTGGATCACACGGGACCTGATCGGGCCCTTCAAAGGTGAACCGGGAACGGCCGGCTGGTAACGTCGGGCCTCGTAACATGACGCATTGCAACCCTTAGGATGCGTCGCTAGGCTCCGGCCCGTTGGCTGGAACCACGATCCTGTGGGCCTCCATGATCGGGACCTGACACATGCGTAACACCATCCTTTCCCTGGCGGCGTTGACGGCCCTCGGGGCCTGCGCCGCCCAGAGTGGCCCGGCCCCGACCACTGGCACCGCCGGCCCCGCCGCATCCCCGCTGCGTCAGCAGAGCGACCTGCAGCCGCACAGCGCCAATGCCGGCGCCGGCACCGCGACCATCTCGGGCGGCGACACCCAGGGCCGTCCGCAAGTGACCCGCGATGGCAGCACCGCCGGCCCGGGCGTCGGCGGCGTGCCCTCCGAGTACCGGCCGATGCGGAACCGCTCCAACAAGGGCGGCTGAGCCAGAGTCCGGTGGAGGAGGGCTACTCCTCCTCCGCCTCCCGCAGCCAGTCCTCAGTGGTGCGGACCACGGGGCGCGGCGAGCCGGCATAGGGATCGACGCCGCCCAGCGTCGCCTCAACCGCCCGGCAATCCTCGCAGAGTTCCAGCATGGCGAGGCGCGACGGGTCCGCGAACATCCAATGCCCGCTGGCGGCCAAGCGGGACTTCACCCGCCTGATGCTGCTCGCCGTGCCGAAGGGCTTGGCGCAGCGGGCGCAATGGAAGGGCTCCTCCTCCTTCACCACCTGCGGCTGCGCGGCGGCCTCGGCGAAATTGAGCCTTGGCGCGAGGTCGATGACCTTCTCGGGGCAGGTCGCGGCGCAGAGGCCACATTGCACGCAGGCCTCCTCGAGGAAGCGCAGCTGCGGCCGCTCCGGATTCGCGCTGAATGCGCCGGTCGGGCAGACCATGGTGCAGGCGAGGCAGAGGGTGCAGCCCTCGGTCGCGACCAGGGCGGCACCGAAGGGCGCGGCGGGGGGCATCGGCACCACCTCCGGCGCCACGACGGGACGCAAGGCGCCGAGCGCCTGCCGCAGCACCTCGCGCGGCGCCCCGAGCGGCAGGAAGCTCGCCACGGGCCATGCGGCACTCAGCACCAGCGCCGGGGCGAGCTGCTCGCCGAGGGTGAAGGGGTCATCCGTCTCGATCGCCGCCGCGCGCGGCAGGGCGGCGGCGAGGCCGAGCCCGTCGAGCGCCGCCGCCACGTAATCGAGGTTGCGGAACATCCCCTCTGTCCCATGCCCGCGCCGCCCGGGCAGCAGCACCCGCACGCCCGCCGCACCCCAGGCGAAGCCGGCGGCGAGCGTCGCCAGGTCGAGCGCGCTCGCCTCGTTGACGCGGAATGGCAGCACCCGTGAGGGCAGTCCCTCGTCATGCCGGGCAAAGGCATCGATCAGCGCCTCGCCATGGCTGCCGTCATGCAGCAGGAGGACCGGGTCGCGCCCACCCGCCTCGGCATAACCGAGCAGAAGGGCGCGCAGCCGAGCGAGGGTCGTCGCCGGCGGCGGCAGGGCGTAGGTCACGGCGCCGGTCGGGCAGACCGCGGCGCAGGACCCGCAGCCGGCGCAGATCTCGGCGCTGATCGCCACGCTGTCCTTCGCGGGCGTGATGGCGCCGGTGGGGCAGAGGTCCAGGCAGCGGGTGCAGCCGGTGCGGCGGTTGCGGGAATGGGCGCAGAGCCCTGCCTCGAACTGCACGAAGCGCGGCTTGTCGAATTCGCCGACCAGCTCCCGCGCCGCGGCGATGGCGCGCTCCACCGCCGCCGCATCCGCCGGGTCGGCGCGAAGGTAGCCCTGCCGGGTCTCGTGGAAGAGGGCGGGGCCCCCGGTCAGGTCGAGGATGACGTCGCAGCGGCTGCGCGCCTCGTTGCGCGCCGGGCCCCAGGCATAGGCGGCGCGCGAGGCGGGGGAGGGCGCCGCATAGCCGTCCACCACCACCTCGAAGGCGCCGAGCCAGCCGGTCGCGCCGCGCGCCCGGCCACGGAGGACAGGAAATTCCGTTCGCGGCGCCGGCGCCACGGGCTCCGCCCCGGTCAGCAGCACGGTGATGTCGAGCCGGTCCGCCAGGCGGCGGCCGGCCTCGATCGCCGTCGCATCCCGGCCGAGGACCAGGGTGACGCCCTCGCTCCTGAGCGGCACCAGCGGCGTCCCGGGCAGCGGGATGGCGGCGGCGGCGATGAGCCCGGCCATCTTCGGCCCGGCCTCGGCCCCTTCGGCCGACCAGCCGGCCTGTTCGCGGAGGTTGACGAAGGCGAGAGGCTGGGCGGCGCCTGCCTCCTCCGCCAGTTCGGTGAAGAGCGGTGCCTCCTGGGTGCAGCCGACCGTCACCGGCCGTCCCGTCGCCAGTGCGGCGAGGAAGCGGTCGCGCTGTGCCTGGCAGAGCTGCTCCGCAGTGCGCAGCTCGGCGCCGCAGCCGCGGGCGAGGCTGCGTTCGTCGAGGCGCATGCTGTCCTCGCAGCTGCAGACGAGGGCGATGCGATCCGGCATTCCGTCGGGCTTCCTTTGCTCCCCCCGCTGGTCCTGCCGGGGCCGGGCGCATATATGCCGCGATCTGCCTGCTTGCGAGGGAGAAGGATGGAGCTGCCCGACCTGCCGAGCGTCTTCTCCCCTCTCGCGCTGCGCGAGGGCGGGGATGCCATGGCGCAGGCCGTGGCGTTGGCCTCGGCGCGCGGCGCCGGGCTGCTCGCCTGGGTCCGCTCCGCCGCGCGGGCCGAGGCGGCGGTGGTGCTGGAGCCGGAGATGCCGCTGGCCGGGGCGCGCCTCGCCCTGCTCGCGGCGGCGAATGCCCTGGCGGACGCGCTGGTGGTGCTCGGCCCGCCGGAGGTCATCATCGACCTGCGCTGGCCGGCGGAAGTCCTGGTCAATGGCGGAAGGGTGGGCGGGCTGCAGCTGGCTGCGCCGCCGGGCACGACCGAAACCGCCGTGCCGGACTGGCTCGTCATCGGCTTCGAGGTGGCGCTTGCCCCACCGCCCGGCATCGAGCCCGGCGATGCGCCCGACCGCACCTGCCTGGAGGAGGAAGGCTTCGAGGCCCCCTCCGCCGCCGAGCTGGTGGCCGCTTGGGCACGGCACCTGATGGCGGGGCTCGATCGCTGGCAGTCCGGCGGGCCGCGTCGGCTCGTGGAGGATTGCCTTTCCAGGCTGGAGGATGGTCGCGCCGAGGCTGGGCTCCGGCGCGGCATCGATCCGTCGAGCGGCGCCCTGGTGCTCGAGCGCGACGGCAGCCGGCAGATGGTGCCCCTCGCATGAGCCTGTTGCCGCGCACGATCTGGCTCGACGCTTCGGACCGCGTCGTCTTCACCCGCGCCGCGGAGCCGGGCGAATGGGCCGTGCCCGGCGGCTTCGCCTTCTGGGACGAGGACCCGGCCGCCCTCACCGGCAAGCGGCGGCAGGAATTCCGCGCCGGCTTTCTCGGCCTCGGCAGCTTCGGCTGGTCGACGCTGGTCGAGGTCGCCGAGGCCAGCGCCGAGGCGCGGAGCGCGGCGGTAGCGGCGCTCGCGGCGCATATCGAGACCCGGTACGGCGCGCCCGATGCGGCGGCGGCGCGCGCAGCGGCGGAGGAGGAGATCGCCTTCGCCGAATCGCTCTGCACCCATCCGCCGGGCACGGTGCTTGCTCTCAGCCGGACCGTGGAGGATGGCGCAGTGCGTGAGCGGTTCCGTACCCTGCACCGGCGGGAAGGACCGCTGCCCGTCTTCGCCATCGAAGAGGCCGGGGACGAGGCGCCCGAGCGGCTCGACCTCACCACCATGGGGAGCGAGCGGCGATGATCGGCCCTGGCGATTTCTGGCTCTCCTCCGGCCATCACCTCTGCGACCGCGACGATGCGGGCCGGCTGATCCCGACCGAGGATCTCTGGCGCGCCTTCCTCGCCCGGCCGGAACTGCTGCCGCCGGAGGAAGCCTGCGCGGCGGAACTCGCCCTGCATACCGGCCTGCTCGCCACGCCGCTGCGCCCCGTCGCGCCGGCGGAGCTGGCGGCGCTGGCCGACCCCGATGCGCGGGAGAATTGGCACGTCTTCCTCGCCTTCCGCGAGCGGGTGCAGGCGGCACCGACGCTCGAGGCGGCCTGGCTTTCGCTGTTCCGCACGGGCGTTGGCGGCATCCCGCCGATCTTCCTGCAGATGCTGACCCATCTCGTCGCGCGCGCCTCCATGGAAGGGGAGGGGGATGCCTTCGCCCTCCGCGCCGCCGAGGCTTTCTTCCGCCCGCAGCGCGCCGCCACCCATCCCGGCGCGCTGCTGCTGGCGGATGAGGAATTCCTCGACGCCCGCGCTGCGGATGGCGACCTCGGCAGCATCGGCCGGCTGCTGACCGAGGCCGGGGCGCCGCCGCGCGAGGTGGAGCTGGAGGTGTTGTCTGAGGCCAATGCCCCCGGCTACGCCGCCCGCTCCGACGCGCATGACCTGGCGCTGGATATCGCCGAGAACCGCCCCGGCCAGCATGGCATGGCCCGCGCGCTGGAACGCTTCATCGCCCATGTCATCGGCGAGCGCGTCACGATCCGGCCGGTGCCGGTGATCGACGACCGCAACTGGACCTGGCATGTCGGCCTCGATGCCGAGGCGACCGCCATCGCCAACGACCTCTGGCGCGGCCAGAAGGTGAAGCAGGCGCGGCTCGCCCGCATCCTCTGGCTCGGCGTACTGGAATTCGCCGATGCGACGCGGGTGCTGCCGCGCGCCTCGGGCCGGCCGGTCTATCTGGCGCTCGCCATGGATGCGGCGCAGCGGGTGCGGATGAAGCCGCAGAACCTGGCGGTCGGCCTGCCCTTGCAGACTGCGGCGGAGGCGGTGTGATGCGGCTCGAAGTCCCCGGCACCATCCGCATCCCCGTCGCTGTGCTGGCCGAGCGCCGCCCGGCCACGTCCCGCTGGGCCGACTGGTCCTGGCGCGCCGTCGAGGTGCTGCGCGAGGCGCCCGAGCTTCCGCGCTGGACCGTGCTGCGCGAGGAGGCCGGCCGCACCCTCTTTTTCGCCGGTGCGGCGGAGGTCGTGCTCTCGCCCACCGACACGCCGAACTACCGCGACAACCTCACCGCCGACCCACCGCTGATCTGGGTCGTGCTGCGCCCGGTGGAGGCCGAGCCGGGCCTCGACCTGCATGCCGTGACGGTCGATGCCGGCGAAGCGCAGCTCTACGCCGACAGCGGCGCCGACCTGATGGAGAGCCTGCCCCTGCCGGACTGGCTGCGGCCCACGGTCGATGCCTTCATCCTCGCACACCATGTGGAGCGCGCCCGGCACAAGCGACGGCGCGAGGATGCGGACCCCGAGGCGCTCGGCAAGCGCCCGGGCGGGCGGCGCGGGCCGTGAGCGGGGAGGGTTTCCTCGGCCGCTGGTCGCGCCGGAAGCGCGAGGCGATCCGCGGCCTGCCGGAGCCCGAGGCCGAGGCGCCGCCGCCTCCCGCCGAGGCGCCGCCCGAGCCCGCCTTGCCCATCTTCGATCCGGCCAGCCTGCCGCCGGTCGAGAGCCTGACCGAGGCGAGCGACATCACCGCCTTCCTTCGCGCCGAGGTGCCGGCCGCGCTGCGCCGCGCGGCTTTGCGCCGGGCTTGGGCGCTCGACCCTGCCATCCGCGACTTCACCGGCCCCGCCGATTACGCCTGGGACTACAATGCGCCGGATGGTGTGCCCGGCTTCGCCCATGCCCTCGGTGGCGACGTGAAGCGGCTGTTGGCCCAGGCCATCGGCGCGCTGGAAGAGGTCGTGGCCGAGGAGCCGGATGCGCCGCCGCCGGCCGACCCCCTGCCCGAGCCCGCCCCGCCCGATGCCGCCGAACCGGCACCCGAGTCCCCCTTGCTTGCGGTGGAAGTCACGCCACCGCCCGAAGCCCCGCCCGTGCCGCCGCGCCGTCGGCATGGTGGTGCCATGCCGGTTTGACAGTTCGAGAAGCCGCTTATCTTCGTGCGGATGCATCCGGTCCTGGGACGTGTTTCCGGCGCCTGACCAAGCTGCCGCTCGATGTTGAGTGCAATCAGGATGGAGCGATGGTGATGGAACGTCCTGGCTTAGCAACAGGTATGGTCGATCCGCTCGATCGGGAGCGGGCGCGCCTCTTCGCCTTGCTCGGCCGTCTGCTCTCCGCGCCGCCGGATGCCGATTTGCTGGCCCGGATTCGCGGCGTTCAGGGCGATGCCACGCCGTTCGGCCGTTCCCTGGCCGGGCTGGCCGAGGCCGCGAGCCGGACCGATTCAACTCGGGTGGAGCGGGAGTACTTCGCTCTCTTCATCGGCGTCGGGCGCGGCGAACTGCTGCCCTACGCCTCCTACTACCTCACCGGCTTCCTGCATGAACGGCCGCTGGCCGAATTGCGGGCGACGCTCGCCACACTCGGCATCGCCCGCGCGGAAGGGGTGGCCGAGCCGGAGGATCATCTCGGCTTCTGCTGCGAGGTGATGGCCGGACTGTTGGAGGGGCGCTTCCGAGGCGGCGAAGCAGGCGCGTTTTTCATCCGGCATTTGGCGCCCTGGGCTGGGCGGTGTTTCGCCGATCTGGAAGGGGCGGAGGCGGCCGGATTCTACAAGGCGGTCGGGGCACTCGGGCGCACCGCCATCGAGATCGAACAGGCGGCAGCGGCACTGCCGTGACGGGATCAGGAGCGGCACCGATCTGCTGCTCATTCGCGCCAGCCCAGGGATGGTCGGCATCCGTACCGGCGCCTATCTATATCGGCAGGTTCGGAATGGAGGGTACCTTCCAGGCCATGGGCACCGGTCAGGTCGGGTCTGGTCGGACCGAGGAGCATCACGCACCGTGGGTGGAGCAGGGATTGGCCGAGGTCTGGAAGGGCGCAGCGCCCGCCGGCACCAAGGCGGCCGACGTAGACCAGAGGCTTCCGCATGCGGGTGATCGGCCTCGCCGGCTGGAGCGGGGCCGGCAAGACGACGCTGCTGGCCCGGCTGCTGCCCGAACTGGGGGCACGGGGCGTCAGCGTGTCCACCATCAAGCATGCGCATCACCGCTTCGATATCGACACGCCCGGCAAGGATTCCTGGGTGCACCGCGAAGCTGGCGCCCGGCAGGTTCTGGTCAGTTCGGAGAATCGCTGGGCGCTGATGACGGAACTGCGCGGCGCGCCAGAGCCGGGCCTTGTGGCTTTGCTCAGTCAACTCTCGCCGGTCGACCTGGTGGTGGTGGAAGGTTTCAAGCGCGACCGCCACCCGAAGATCGAGGTTCACCGTGCCGCCAACGCCAAGCCCTGGCTGCATCCGGAGGACCCGGCCATCCGCGCCGTCGCCAGCGATATCCGGCCTGTCGCCGCGCTGCCCTGGGCCTCACTCGACGATATTGGGGCGATTGCCGGACTGGTGCTGCGGCATGCGGCGGAGCCCGAGGCATGGTAAGCCGCCGGCATGGCCCAGCTTTCGGATGACTGCTTCGCCTTCGGCGGCCCGCTGCTCTCGGTCGAGGCGGCGGAGGCGCTGATCGCCGAACGCGTCCCACCCCTCGCCGCCGAGGAGAGCCTGACCCTCGCCGAGGCGACGGGCCGTGTCCTGGCGCGGGATCTCCGCGCGCCGCTGCCGCTGCCGCCCTTCTTCAACTCGGCTGTCGACGGCTACGCCTTCCGCCATGCCGACCTCACCCCCGGCGAGCATTGCCTGCTGCCGCTCGCCGGCCGCATCGCCGCCGGCCATGCGATGGCGGAAGCGCTGCCGCCTGGTCACGCCGCCCGCATCTTCACCGGCGCCCCCATGCCGCCCGGCGCCGATACCGTGGTCATGCAGGAGGATGCCGCCGCCGATGCCGCCCGCGTCCGGGTTCCTCCTGGCCTCAAGCCCGGCGCCAATGCCCGCCCGTCTGGCGAGGATGTGGCAGAAGGCGCCCTCGCTTTGGCCGCCGGGCGCCGGTTGCGGGCGCCGGAAATCGGGCTTGCCGCAGCGCTAGGCCTCGCCAAGCTGTCGGTCAGGCCGCGCGTCCGCGTCGGCGTCTTCTCCACCGGGGATGAACTCGCCGCGCCCGGCACGCCGCTCGGCCCGGCCCAGGCGTTCGACAGCAACCGCTTCACCCTGCTGGCCCTGCTCTCCCGCCTGCCGGTCGCCGCCAGCGACCTTGGCATCCTGCCCGATGACCCGGCGGCGACCGCGGCGGCGCTCCGCGCGGCGGCCGGTACGCATGACCTGCTGCTGACTTCGGGCGGCGTCAGCACCGGGGAGGAGGACCATGTCCGTGCCGCCATCGAGTCCGGTGGCCGCCTCGTCTTCTGGCGGCTGGCGGTGAAGCCCGGCCGGCCGGCGGCAATGGGGGTGATCGGCGGGACGCCGGTGATCGGCCTGCCGGGCAATCCGGTGGCGGCGGTCGTCACCTTCCTCCATCTGGCCCGCCCGCTGGTGCTCCGCCTCGCCGGCGCGGCGCCCGAGCCTCTGCTGCGCATCCGCGCCAAGGCCGGCTTCGCCTATCGCAAGAAGGCGGGCCGGCGGGAGTATGTGCGGGTCCGCCTGCGCGACGGCATCGCCACCAAATTCGAGCGCGAGGGCGCCGGCCTGCTGACCTCGTTGACCCAGAGCGACGCCTTCGCCGAACTGCCCGAGCCCGTGCTCGCCGTCTCGCCCGGTGACGCGGTGACGCTGCTGCCCTTCGCCGCCCTGTTCTGACTCTCAGACCGGCAGCAGCAGCCGCGCCCGCAGGCCGCCGAGCGGGCTTTCCTCCAGCAGGATGTCTCCGCCATGCGCCCGGACGATGTCCCGCGCGATGGCGAGGCCGAGCCCCGTCCCATCCGGCCGGCCCGTGGCGAAGGGCCTGAACGCCCCCTCCCGCTCCCCGGCCGGGATGCCCGGCCCGTCATCATCCACCGTCACCTGCGCCCAGAGCGACTGGCCCTCACCCCCAGGTCCGCCCGGGTCGCTGCGTGGCACCGTCTCCACCGCCACGGCCACGCGCCGCGCATGCCGCCGCGCATTGTCGATCAGGTTGGCAAGGCAGCGCCGCACCGCATCCGGCCGCAGCGGCATGGCGAGCCGGCCAGGCGCCGCAACCTCCACCGCCGCACCGGAGCGCCGGGCCTTCGCCGCGACATCATGCACCAGCTCCACAAGGTCGGCCGGGCGGGTCTGCTCCGTCCCCTCGCCGCGGGCGAAGGCGAGATAGGCGGCGATCATCCGCTCCATCTCCTCCATGTCCTGGGTGAGGGCGGCAATGTCCTCCTCCGTCTCCGGCGCGCGGGGCAGCATGGTGACGGCCAGGCGCATGCGCGTCAGCGGCGTGCGCAGGTCATGGCTGATGCCGGCCAGCATCTCCGTCCGCTGGCCGACGAAGCGGCGGATGCGCTCCTGCATGCGGTTGAAGGCGCCTGCCGCCTGGCGCACCTCGCTCGCCCCCTCCGGCTTGATCGCCCCGACATCCCGCCCGAGGCCGAAAGCCTCCGCCGCCGCCGCCAGCCGCCGGATCGCCCGTACCTGGTTCTTCATGAACAGGATGGCGACGCCCGAGAGCAGCAGCGCCGACCCCACGAGCCAGATGACGAACAGGTAGAGCGTCGCGGTGAAAAGGCGCTTCCGCGGCGCTTCAACATGCAGCACGCCCTCCGGCAGCTGGACGCGGATGATGACGCTGCGCGGGTCGCTCTGCCAGTCGACGTCGAACCGCGCCCGCAGCCGCTCGCCGAGGGCGTTGTTGAGGTCCTCCTCCAGCGGCAGGATCGACATGGTCGGCCGCCGCTCGCCCTGGATGACGGCGCCCGGCTCGAAGGCCAGCGCCAGGTCGAGCCGCCAGGACGCCTCGCGGAAGATCCAGGGATGCTGCTCGTCCGGCTCGCGCCGGATCAGCTCCGCGACGAAGGCGACATCGCCGGCGACGCCGCCCGCCAGCCGGCGCGAGATGACGTCGAGGTGCCCGCCATAGAAGAGCTGCAAGGCGACCGCCTGCAGCACCAGCATCGGCGCCAGGATGATCAGCACCGAGCGCGCCATCAGCGAGCGCGGCAGCAGCCGGCGGAGGGCTCCCATCACCGGTCCCGGCATCCTACGGCCCCGGCCGCAGCACGTAGCCGCGATGGCGGACGGTGTGCAGATAGCGCGGCTCGCGCGGATCGGGCTCGATCTTCCGCCGCAGCCGCGTCACCTGCACGTCGATCGCCCGCTCGCCGGCCTCGGGCGTGCCGAGGGCGGCAGCGATCTCCTCGCGGCTCAGCACCTCGCCAGCACGGCGGGCGAGGGCGTCGAGCAGCGCCGCCTCACCGCCGGTCAGCCGCACCGTGCCCTCAGGCCCGCGCAGCTCGGACCGCTCGGCATCGAACCAGCGCATGCCGAGCTGGACGGGCGCCACGCTTAGCGGCTGGGCCGGCGGCGCCACGCGGCGGAGGATGGTGCGGATGCGCAAGGCCAGCTCGCGCGGCTCGAAGGGCTTCGCCAAGTAGTCGTCGGCGCCCATCTCGAAGCCAGCGACGCGATCCTCCGGCCCGCCGCGCGCCGTCAGCATCAGCACGGGCACGTCCTTGCCTTGGCGGCGGAGCGACTCGACCAGCTCGAGCCCGGTCTCGCCCGGCATCATCACGTCGAGCACCATCAGGTCGAAGGCGACGGCGGCGAGCTGCGCGCGGGCCGCCGCGGCATCGGCGGCCACGCTCACGCGAAACCCCTGCTCGGAGAGGAAGCGCTGCAGCAGCGCCCGCAGCCGCGCATCGTCATCCACCACGAGCAGATGGGCGTGGTCGGCGGTGGTGGCCTCGGCAGGCATCGCAGGCTTTCCCTTCAGGCGGGGCTGGTCAGGCAGGGCTGGGCGGCTCGCCCGGTCCCCGGCCAATCTGTGGCGACGGGCGCTCCGGGGGAAGGGGCCGCGGCCGCTGCTCCAGCCGCTCGAGCTGGCCGCGTGCCTCGGCGCCCATCAGCCCGCGCATCACCCGGCGGAATCCCTCGACGGCGACCGGCCCGGCCTCGCGATAGGCCCGCATCACCCATTCCCGCTGCCGCTCGAACAACCGTCGCTCCAGCGCCTCGCCCTTCGGGGTGAGCGAGAGCAGGCGCTGCCGGCGGTCGTTGCGCCCGGTTGATTGCAACACGTAGCCCTGCTCGATGAGCGGCGTCAGCACCCGCCCGAGCGACTGCTTGGTGATGCCGAGGATGCCGAGCAGGTCCCCCACCGTGATCCCGGGCCGGCGGCCTACGAAATGCAGCACCCGGTGATGCGCCCGGCCGAGATCCAGCTCAGCGAGGATCTGGTCGGCGCCGGCGGTGAAGTCGCGGTAGCCGAAGAAGAGCAAGTCCTGCGCCAGCCGCAGCTCCTCCTCGCGCAGGAAGAGCAGGTTGCGCCCGGCGCCGACGGGTGCGGCGGTCGGCGGGCCATCAGCTGTGTCCGGCATGGCAGCTATGCGCTCTCCCCGTAGCGGTTTTGGTCAGCGTCATTGACACATTTTTCCCGATCATTCTAACCTCCTCTGGTTGGAAGCAAGGATATTGCGGGGGTACGCGGTTATGGCACTCATTCCTTACGACGACCGGGACGGCTGGATCTGGTGGGACGGCGAATTCCTCCCCTGGCGGGATGCCAGGCTGCATGTGCTCTCGCACGGGCTGCACTATGCCAGCGCCGTGTTCGAGGGTGAGAGGGCCTATTCCGGGAATATCTTCAAGCTGCGGGAACATACCGAGCGGCTGATCGCCTCCGCCCGCATCCTCGGCTTCGAGATTCCCTACACGGCCGATGAGATCGACGCCGCCTGCCAGGAGGCGGTGGCACGGAACGGCTTCACCGACGCCTATGTGCGCCCAATCGCCTGGCGCGGGTCTGAGGAGATGGGCGTCGCGGCGAAGCTCAACAAAACCCACCTCGCGATCGCCACCTGGGAATGGGGCGCCTATTTCGGCGTGGAGCAGCGCATGGCCGGCGTGCGCCTCGCCATGGCCAAGTGGCGGCGCCCAGCGCCGGACACCGCGCCGACCGCCTCCAAGGCCTCCGGCCTCTACATGATCGGCACCATGTCGAAGCATGCGGCGACCGACGAGGGGTTCGATGACGCGCTGATGCTCGACTACAAGGGCGACGTCGCCGAGGCGACGGGGGCCAACATCTTCTTCAACATGGGCGGCGAGCTGCACACGCCGAAGCCGGTCTGCTTCCTCGACGGCATCACCCGCCGCACCGTCATGGGCCTCGCCCGCAAGCGGCAGGTGAAGGTGGTGGAGCGCACCATCCGCACCGATGAGCTGAAGGACGCCTCCGAGGTCTTCCTCGCCGGCACCGCGGCCGAGGTGACGCCGGTGCGCGAGATCGCCGGCATCGCCTATACGCCGGGCGACCTCACCCGCATGCTGATGACCGACTACGAGGCGTTGGTGCGGCTGAGCCCCGAGGAAGTCGCCAAGAGCGGCGCCTGAACGGGGAGGGCGAGCCATGGACATCGCCTGGCTCGCCTCGGCCACCGGCTTCGCCCTGGCGATGTCGGCGACGCCGGGGCCGAACAACGCCATGGTCGCGGCGTCCGCGGTGAATTTCGGCCTGCGGCGAAGCCTGCCGCACATCGCCGGCGTCTCGCTCGGCTTCCCGGCGATGCTGGTCCTGGTGGCGGTCGGGGCGGGTGAGGTGCTGGCTGCATCGCCCGGCCTGCAGGCGGCGCTGCGCTGGCTCGGCGCCGCCTGGATGGTCTGGCTTGCCTGGAAGATCGGAACCGCGGTGCCGCCTGAGGCCGACGGCCCCGCGCAGGGCCGGCCAATGAGCTTCCTTCAAGCCGCCCTTTTCCAATGGGTGAACCCGAAGGCCTGGGTGATCGCCGGCGCGGCCATCCTCGCCTATGGCGCCTCCCTCCTATTGGCGGTGATTTTCGCCCTGGCGGCCTTCGCCAGCCTCTATCTCTGGGCGCTGGTCGGGCTCGGGGCGGCACGGCTGCTGTGCAGCCCGGCCGCGCTCCGCTGGTTCAACCGGGCGATGGCGATTCTCCTGCTGCTCTCCCTGGTGCCGGTGCTGCGGGGCTGACATCCTCCCCCGCAACGAGGCGGGAGGAAACGAGATGGCCGGATTCCAGCACGGCATGCCGGGGCCCTTCGCGGGCATGGATCTGCCCTGGCTGCTGGCGGCCAAGGCCCGGCAGAGGGGCGGGCATCCTTTCCTCATCTGGGCGCCGGCCGAGGGACCGGACGAGATCTGGTCCTATGCCCGCTTCCATAGCGAGGTCGGCCACCTCGCCGCCGGGCTGGGCCGGCGTGGCATCAGGCCGGGCGACCCGGTCCTCGTCCACCACGAAAATGCGCCCGAGCTGCTGCTCGCCTATTTCGCGCTCGCCGAGCTCGGCGCGATCGCCGTCCTGACCAATACGCGGGCGGCACAAGACGAGCTGGCCTATTTCGCCACGCATTCTCGGAGCGTCGCCGCCATCACCCAGCCGAGCATGGCCGGGCTGGTCGAGGTCGCGGCACCTGGCCTCCGCTGGATCGCCGTCACCGGCACGGCGGACTGGGCCGCGCCCTTCGCCGCGGAGCCCGATCGCCCTCGCCGGGCGCCTGAGCCGGAGCGGCCGCTCTCCGTCCTCTACACCTCCGGCACCACCTCCCGCCCCAAGGGCGTGGTCTGGACCCATTCCAACGCGCTCTGGGCGGCGCGGGTGAACGCAGCGCATGAGGGGCTGGTCCCCGAGGACGTGCATCAGGTCTACCTGCCGCTCTTCCATGCCAATGCGCTCGGCTACTCGACGCTGGCGACGCTCTGGGCGGGCGGGACGGTGGTGCTGCAGCCCAAATGGTCCACCAGCCGCTTCTGGCCGGTAGCGCTGCGGCACCGCACCACCTGGGTTTCCTTCATCTGGTTCTCGCTCCGCGCCGTGCTGGAGGCGGAAATCCCCGATGGGCACCACCTGCGGATGTTCGGCTTCGCCACCTCCGACCCGCCGGCCGCCGCCCGGCTGGGCGTGCCGGCGATCGGCTGGTGGGGTATGACGGAGACGATCAGCCACGGCATCGTCGGCAGCCTGCATGTGCCGAACCGCCCCGGCGCCATCGGCCGCGCCGCGCCGGAATACGACATCCGCATCCTCCGCGGGGATGGCACGCCGGTCGCCCCCGGCGAGACCGGCGCGCTGTTCTGCCGCGGCGTGCGCGGCGTCTCGATGTTCCTCGAATACCTGCACGACCCGGCGGCGACCGCCGCCGCCTTCGACGCCGAGGGCTGGTTCGCCACCGGCGACCTCGTCACCCTGCTCGATGACGGCTCCATCCAATTCGCCGACCGCGCCAAGGACATGCTGAAGGTTGGTGCCGAGAACGTCGCGGCCTCCGAGATCGAGCGGGTGGTGCTCGGCGTCCCCGGCCTGCGCGAGGCGGCGGTGGTCGGCCGCCCGCATCCAATGTTGGACGAGGTGCCCATCGCCTTCGTCACCCTCACCGCGGGTGCCGATGCCGCTGCCATACCTGAGGCGGTGATCGCCGCCTGCCGCGCCGCGCTTGCCGATTTCAAGGTGCCGCGAGAGGTGCTGGTGATCGAGGACATGCCACGCGCGACGCTCGAAAAGATCGCCAAGGCGGAACTTCGGAAGCGACTCAGATGAACGCCTTCGCCGCCAGATAAAGCCCGAGCACCCCGAGCGCCGCCTGCACGATCTTGCGGAACCGCGCCTCCGCCATTCCCCGCCGCACCCGCTGTCCCAAGGCCATGCCGAGGAAGGCCGGCACCACCCCGGCCAGCGAGGCGAGGCCGAGCTCCGCCGGCAGCAGCCCGCCGCCCGCGAGGCCGATGGCCAGCGCCCCCGTCGCCACCACCACCCCGAGGCCGAAGCCCTGGATGAACTCGCCCGGCGGCAGCCGCAGCGCGACGAGATAGGGCGCCGCCGGCATCAGGAAGCTGCCCGTCATCCCCGTCACCACGCCCGAGGCGAGACCCATCGCCGGCGAGACCCAACGCTCCCGCCGCGGGCCCGGCGGCGGCACCGGCCAGCCAAAGAGCGACAGCGCGGCCGAGGCCACCAGCAGCAGGCCGAGCAGGCCGGAGAGCACCACCGCATCGGAGCGGGCGAGGATGCCCGTCCCCGCCAGCGCCCCGGCCCCGGCCATCAGCAGGAAGGGCCAGAGCCGGCGCAGCGCCGCCCCGAGATGCGGCCCGGCGAAAGCCTGCCAGAGATTGGTGGCGAGCGCCGGCACCAGCATCAGCGCCATCGCATCCGGCAGCGGACGGGTGAGGGCGAGCAGGCCGAGCGTCACCGTCGGCAGGCCGAAGCCGGCGACGCCCTTGACGAAGCCGGCGAGGAGGAAGGCGCCGGTCACCGGCAGCGCATCGAGCAGCATGGTCATGCCCCGAGCCTGCTCTCCGTCCTGCCCGTTTGCTTCGCCATCGGCCGAAGCGCCAGCAACGCGGCCAGCGGCAGGAGCCAGGCGAGTCGCGCCCCGTACCGGTCATGCGGTCCGGAAAGCGCCCCCGTCACCAGCGCATTCGCCGCAACGCCGACCAGGACGCACAGCGCGAGCCCGAGCATCGCCCGTTCCCCCGTCTGCCTCGCCCGCCAGCCGCCGAGCACCGTCCCCGCCGCGCCGAGCAGCAGCACCAGCGGATGCAGGGCGAGGAAGGGCGCCGCGAGCATTGGCAGCAGGCCTTGCGCCTGCATCCCTGCCGCGAAGCGCCGCTGCTCTTCCATGGGGAAGCCGAGCGCCAGCTCCTTGCCGACCGAGCCAGCGAGATTCTCCGGGCCGAGCGTGTCCCCGACCCGGTTGCGCAAAAGCTGGTACCAGCCATTCGCCAGTGCCGCCCGCAGCACGCCGAAAGGCTCCCGCCGCAGCGTTTCGAGGAGGATGACGGCAGCCTCCGGCGCCAGCCCGATCGGCCCGCCCGGCGCGGTCCAAACAGGCCCATCACCCGACCACAGGAATTCGTCCGAATCCATGGGCAGCCGCCCTGCCCAGCGGCAGAGCACCCACCTCGCCTCCGGGCAGCGCACCGCGATGGTCCGCGCCGCCGGCCCGTCCGCCACCAGCCGCGCGAGCGGGAAGACCGCGCCATAGGGCGAGAGGGCAGGGCGCCCATGCATCGCCCAATTGCCCGCAACCAGCAGCCCCGCCGCCAGCCCGACCGGCAGCAGGCAGCGCCAGACCATCCCCCGCAGCACCAGCGCCACCCCCAGCAGCGCGAGGCCGAGCGGCAGATGCGAGGGATGCGCCGCCATGGCGAGGGCCGAGAGCGCCTGCACCGCGATCCGCTCGCCGCGCCCCATCGCCACGAAGCCCAGCATCACCATGCCCAGCACCAGCACCGGCGCCAGCAGATCCGGCATGAGCAACGCACCGAACCAGGGCGCCGTGCTTCCCGCCGCCAGCCCGGCGCAGAGCAGCAGATGTCCTTCCCGCCCGGTCACCGCCCACTGCACCCGAGCGAGCAGCCAGGAGAGCAGCAGCCCCTGCGCCAGCAGCGGCCCCCAGAGGCTTACCCGCCAGTGGAAGGCATGCAAGGCGAGCCCATAGGCCGGCGGCTTGTCCCAGACCGGCCAGCCTTCAATGGTGAGGGCGAGGAAAGCCCCAGTATCGCTGAACACCAGTGGATACCCGTTCAGCAGCGCCGGCCAGGTCAACAGCAGCGCGCCGAGCAGCAGCCTCACGCCGCGACGAAAAGTTCGATCAGATTGCCTTCCGGATCGGCGACCCGCATCACCCGCGGCGGCGCCCCGGACGGCCCTGGCGGGTCCAGCACCGCGATGCGGAGGGTGAGCATCCGACGGTGCCAGCGGTCCAGCTCCGCATCCTCGACCGGGAAGGCGAGCACCACCACCGGCTCGCCCGGCGCGGCGGCGGCTGGGAAGAGCACGTCGCCCCGCGGCCGCAGCACCAGCGTCACCGGGCCTAGCCCGAAGCAGGAGCCAGCCCCGATCACCGGCAGGCCAAGTACCCGTCCGTAGAAATCCCGCTGCCGCGTCAGGTCGTGGCAGGCCAATTCGACCCGGGCGAGGGGGCCGAGGGTCAAGCCGGGGTCCAGCGGGCGGCAGCGGCATCGTCCGCCGCCTTGGCCTCGACCCAGCGCTCCGCACCGCCCTCGAATTCCTCACGCTTCCAGAAGGGCGCGCCTGTCTTCAGCCAGTCGATGAGGAAGGCGCAGCTCTCGAGCGCCGCGGCGCGGTGGGCGGAGGCGGTCAGCACCAGCACGATCGGCGCCCCAGGCTCCAGCCGCCCGACGCGGTGGATCACCGTCAACCCGAGCAGCGGCCAGCGCCCGGTGGCATCCCCGGCGATGCGGGCGATGGCGCGCTCCGTCATGCCCGGATAGTGCTCCAGCACCATTGCCGCCAGCCCGTCATCCGCCCGGCATAGCCCGACGAAGCTGGCGAGCCCGCCGACATCCTGCCGCCCCGCGGTCAGCCGCGCCGTCTCGGCCGCGAGGTCGAAGCTCTCCTCCTGGATGGCGATGCGCGGCGTCATCCGCCGGTCACCGGCGGGAAGAAGGCGACCTCATCCCCCGCCGCCACCGGATGGTCCGGCCCGGCGAAGTCCTGGTTGACAGCGGCGCGAATGGTCTTTCGGTTGGCGAAGGCCGCGGCGTGGCCGTCGCTCCGCCCGCTGAGCCAGTCGACCAGCCCGGCGACATCGCGCACCTCGGGCGGCGGCGAGATCTCCTCTTCCGCCATCCCGACGCGCTGCCTCACCCAGGCGAAATAGAGCACTCGCACCGAAGGCCTCAGCGCGGCGTCGGCATGGTCTGCACCTGACCGTTGGGGCCAATCAGGGTGGTGGTGTTGCCGTCGTTGTGCAGCGTTCCGGTGCCGCCGCCGGGGGCGATGTAGCCCTGCACCCGGTCGGTGCCGCCGGTGCTGGTGACGGGCCCGCCCGGGGTCTGGATCACCCGCCCCTCGAGCCGCGCCGGCGGCGGGGAATTGGCGCCGGGCGGCGGCTGATAAACATTGGCGCGCGGCGGCTCGATGCGGCGGACCGGCGGCGGCGGCGGGGAGGAACTGCCACTGAGGCCCGGCGGCATGTCGCGCACCGGCGGCGGGTCGGTCGGCTGCCAGGTGGAGCGGCCGGCCGGGGCCGACATGCGGTCGAGCTCGCCCGGGCGATAGGTGGGGATGTTGCGAAGCGCCGCATCCGGGTTGGCCAGAGTGGCGCGCGGGCCTTCCTGCGCCGGCCAGACATTGCCGGCTTCTGGCTGGAGCGCGACCATCTGCGGGGCATTGCCGGTGATGCGTGCAATGGTCTCGCTCTGCTCGGGCGGTGGCTCCTCCATGCGGCCCCAGGGCATGCCGATGGCGGCGCCGGCATTGGTCACGCCGTTCACCGCCCTGTAGCTGGCCCGGTCCGTCCAGCCGCAGCCCCCGAGCAGCGCGGCCAGGCCAAGTGCCGCCACCGATCCGCCAATCCGAATCATCGTCAACTCCTGTGGTCCGCCCAGGCGCCCACCTGGCCGGGAATCGGCTGCACCATGCGCTGCCGCCGCCCCTGCCTCAAGGGAAACAGCGTCACGGCCGCGCCGCCGGTTTCGCATGGCTTTCGGACGATTGTGCCGGCGCAGCCCTTTCCGCATTGCGAAGCCCGGCGAGCAGGTAGTCCCAGCCGGTGACCAGCGTCAGCGCCGCCGCCGTCCAGAGCATCGCCTCGCCGATCAGCGCGACGGGCAGGAAGGAGAGGTGCAGCACGGCGGCCCCGGTCTCGCCGGCGGTCAGCGTGCCGAGCGCGCCCATCTGGAAACCGGTCTTCCACTTGGCGAGCCGCGTAACGGGTAGCCCGATCCGCAACTCGGCGAGATACTCACGCAGGCCGGAGACCAGGATCTCCCGCAGCATGATGAGGATGGCCGGGTAGAGCGCCAGCCCCGGCAGCCGGTCGAGCCCCGCCAGCAGCATCAGCGCCGCGCCGACCAGCAGCTTGTCGGCGATCGGGTCCAGCATCCGGCCGAAGCCCGAGATGCTCTGCCGCTGCCGGGCGATCTTGCCGTCGAAATAGTCGGTGATGGCAGCGACCGAGAAGACCAGGCAGGCGCCGACATCGCCCCAGGGCGTCCGCAAGGCCACCAGCAGCACCAGCAGCGGGATCGCCGCGATGCGCGACAGCGTCAGCAGGTTGGGCAGGTCGGTCGGCATGTCGGCGCAGTCATGGCGGAGCGGCGCGCGCCCGTCCAGTCACGCTCTATCACCCCCTGGTCGGATGGAAGTGCTCGTGAATTTTCCGTGCCACTGCCGGCCCGATCCCCGGCGCATTCTCAAGATCCTCCAGCGCCGCGTTCCGCACCCCGCGAGCCGAGCCGAAATGGTTGAGCAGCTTGCGCTTCAACGCGCTGCCGACGCCCGGGATCTCGTCGAGCTCCGAGGTAGTCAGCGCCTTCGACCGCCCCGCCCGGTGGGTGGTGATGGCGAAGCGGTGCGCCTCGTCCCTCAGCCTTTGCAGGTAGTAGAGCACCGGGTCCCGTGGCGGCAGTTGGAAGGGCTCCTGCCCGGTGCGGTGGAACCACTCCCGCCCCGCATCCCGGTCCGGCCCCTTGGCGACGGCGACCAGCGGGATGTCATGCGCGCCGAGCTCCGCCATGATTTCCCGCGCGGCATTCAACTGCCCGAGCCCGCCATCGATCAGCACCAGGTCGGGCCAGGTGCCGCTCTCGCGCTCCGGGTCCTCCTTCAGCGCCCGGCCGAAGCGGCGCTCGAAGACCTCGCGCATCATGCCGAAATCGTCGCCCGGCTTCACCGGCCCGCGGATCGAGAATTTGCGGTAGGCCTGTTTGAGGAAGCCGCTCGGCCCGGCCGCGACCATCACCCCATAGGCATGCGCGCCCTGGATGTGGGAATTGTCATAGACCTCGATCCGCTCCGGCATGGCCGGCAGGTCGAAGAGCTGGGCCACGCCCTGCAACAGCGTCTGCTGTGCGGTACCTTCCGCCATGCGGCGCTCCAGCGCTTCGCGGGCATTGGTCTCGGCATGCTCGACCGCAGCGCGCTTGTCGCCGCGCTGCGGCCGGTGCAGCTCGACCTTGCGGCCGGCCTTGATGGAGAGCGCCTCGGCGATCAATGCCCGCTCCGCCGGCTCGTGGCTGAGCAAAACGAGGGGCGGCGGCGGCAGGTCGTCATAGAGCTGGCCTAGGAAGGCCCCGATAACCTCCTCCGGTCCCTGGTCGCCCTTCGAGAGGAAATAGGGCCGGTTGCCGTTGTTCCGCCCACCACGGAAGAAGAAGACCTGCACGCAGGTCTGGCCCGCGAGTTGATGCAGCGCCACGACATCGGCATCGCCGATGCCTTCCATGTTGATCCGGTCGCGTCCCTGGACATGGGTCAGGCCACGGATGCGGTCGCGGATGGCCGCTGCCCGCTCGAATTCCAGCCGCTCCGCCGCCTCCTCCATCTCCCGCGCCAGGGTCTTCTGGATGGAGGGCGTCTCGCCGGAGAGGAACTGCTTCGCATCCCGCACCAGCTCCGCATAATCCTCCTTCGAGATGCGGTCGACGCAGGGCGCCGAGCAGCGGCGGATCTGGTAGAGCAGGCAGGGCCGGTCGCGGCTGTCGAAGACGGTGTCCCGGCAGGAGCGCAGCAGGAAGACGCGCTGCAACGCGGTCAGCGTCTGGTTCACCGCCCAGGCCGAGGCGAAGGGGCCCCAGTAGCTCGCTCCCTTCCGCCGCTCGCCGCGATGCTTGGTGATCTGCGGATAGGGGTGGTCCTCGGTCAGCACCAGCCACGGGTAGGACTTGTCGTCCCGCAAAACGATGTTGTACCGAGGCCGCAACTTCTTGATGAGGTTGGCCTCGAGCAGCAGCGCCTCCGCCTCGGAGGCGGTGGTGATCACCTCCAGGCTGCGCGTCTCGTGCACCATCCGCCGCAGCCGCTCGGGCAGCCGGCCAACCTGGGTATAGGCGACGACGCGCTTCTTCAACGCCCGCGCCTTGCCCACATAGAGAGCATCGCCCTTGGCGTCGAGCATCCGGTAGACGCCGGGCGCGAGAGGCAGGGTGGCGAGCGCCGTCTCGATCACCCGCACGCCTTCCATGACCGGCGCCGCCTCGGCCTCGGCTTGCGTCGGTTCAGGCGTGGTCCCGGCATTCGTCATGGGCAGTGATAAGGGAAACGGGCTGCCGAAGCGCAACCGGGATTTCTCCACCGATCCTGTGGACAACTCTGTGGATGCGCGATGGGAATCGGGCCAGAAATGGCTGTCATCCGCCAGTCATACGGGTTTGCGCGAATTTTGTGCACATTCATAACATGTTGAATTTCAACCCATTTGGGTTTTGAGCGCCGAGGTTGACGGGTCAAGAGCTATGTTGGTCTTGACAGGCTTCACGCCGATGTGGGTGTCAAATTTGCCGGTGGATGATTTTCGACGGGAACCGTTGTTATATTGCTGTTCTGTTACGGCCGATTGCGGACACGCTCGATCGTAACGCCGACGGTTGCGGCATCTGGAAAGGCATCCGGCTTCTCGACGGTCACCCGCGCGGTCATCACCCGCGGATCGACCAGCGCCGCCGTGGCAATCCGCTCGGCCAGGGTCTCGACCAGCAGAGTGTGCCCATCCTCGGCCGCGGCGCGGGCGGCGCGGACGACGCTCTCGTAATTCACCACCCGCCGCAGGTCGTCCGGCCCAACCGAGGCCGGTGCCGATTCATCCTCCACCGCCAACTCCACCCCGACGATGACCCGCTGCGGCCGCGCCTTCTCATGCGGGTAGATGCCAAGCCGCGCCTGCAAGGCGAGGCCGCGCACGAAGACCAGGCGCAGCCGCCGCGTCGCATCCGGAGCGTTCATTCCTCGAGGCCCCCCGCTTCGGGGCTCGGCGCCCATTGCAGGTGCTGCCCGCCATCGAGGGCGATCATCTGCCCGGTCATCGACGGTAATGCGAGGATGGCGAGCGCCGCCCGCGCGATCTCCTCCGGGCTCGTCCCATGCCGCAGCGGCACCGACTGGCACTGCCGGCGGAACTGCTCCTCGCTCTGTCGCGGGCTCGGCAAGGCCGGCCCCGGCCCGATGCCGTTGACCCGGATGCGCGGCGCCAGCGCCAACGCCAACGTCTGCGTCAGCGTCCAGAGCGCCGCCTTGGAGACGGTGTAGCTGGTGAAATGCGGGGTCAGCGACCAGACCCGCTGGTCGAGCATGTTGAGCACCAGCCCTTCGGCCTCGGGCGGCAGGGCGCGGGCCATCGCCTGGGCGAGCAGGAAGGGCGCGCGGAGGTTGGGTTCCAGGTGCCGATCCCAGCTTTCCCGCGTCGCGTCCTCCCACTCGTCGCGCTCGAAGGTGCTGGCATTGTTCACCAGCACCCCGATGGGGCCGAGCGCCGCCGTCGCCTCCGGCAGCAGCCGCGCCGTCTCCGCCTCCTGGCCGAGATCGGCCTGCAACGTCACGGCCTTGCGTCGGAGGGCACGGATCGCCGCCGCCGTCTCCGCCGCCGCCTCGGCGCTGCCGGCATAGTGGATGGCGATGTCGAAGCCGGCCTCGGCGAGGCCGAGCGCGATCGCCCGGCCGAGGCGCTTGGCGCCCCCTGTAACGAGCGCCGCGCGCGGGATGGCGGAAGGAATGGGGAACATGGGCGCGCTGTAGCGCAGCCCGGGCGCCGCGTCACGCCCGCGGCTTCAGCCCGCGCCCCTGCATCACCGCCGCCTCGCCGAAGCGGGCCCGCAGCGCCTCCACCGCCTGCCAGCGGGCGGCGCGCTTCGGCGCCTCCGGGTCGGCGAGGTCGCCGCGGTCGGCGCCGGCCGCCGGCGCCAGCGGCTGCGCGCCGATGCCGATCAGCCGGAAGGCCGTTCCATCCGCCTCGCGCAGCAGCAGCGGCCGGGCGGCGGCGAAGAGCGTCTCCGGCAGCCGGGTGGGGGAGGGGAGGCGGGCGTTGCGCGTTCGCAGCGCAAAGCCGGCCGTCTTCAGTTTGAGCACGACCCCGGCCGCCGCCAGCTCCTTCTCCCTGAGCCGCCGCGCCAGCTTCTCGCACATCCGCCAGAGCGGCGCCTCCAGCTCGGCGATGGCGGCAAGGTCGCGGTCGAAGGTGGTCTCGGCGCTGATGCTCTTGGTCTCGCGCTCCGGGTTGACCGGCCGGCTGTCCTCGCCCCGGGCGCGGGCGGCGAGGCCCGGCCCGTCCTCGCCGAAGCGCCGCGCCGCCTCCAGCGGGGTGAGCGCCGCCAGCTGGCCGAGCCGGGTGAAGCCCGCCGCCTCCAGCTTCCGGGCCAGCGCCGGTCCGACGCCCGGCAGCAGCGTCACCGGCTGCAGCGCCAACCATTCCGCCGCCTCGCTGGCGCCGATGACGGCGAAGCCCCGCGGCTTGTCCCGCTCCGCCGCCAACTTGCCCAGCAGCCGGTTGGCGGCGAGGCCGATGGAGACGGTGACGCCCACCTGGACCTCTACTTCGCGCGCGAAGCGGGCCAGCACAGCGGCGGGCGGGGCACGGTGCAGCGCCGCCGTCCCCCGCAGGTCGAGCACGGCCTCGTCGATCGAGAGCGGCTGGACAAGCGGCGTCAGCGCCTCCATCAGCCCGCGAATCTGCCGCGCGGCGGCGGCGTATTTCGTCATGTCCGGCTTGATGACGACGGCGTCGGGGCAGAGCGCCAGCGCCTTGAACATCGGCATGGCGCTGCGCACGCCGCGGGTGCGGGCGATGTAGCAGGCGGCCGAGACCACGCCGCGCCGGCCGCCGCCGACGATCACCGGCAGGGCCAGCAGCTCCGGCCGGTCCCGCTTCTCTATGCTGGCGTAGAAGGCGTCGCAATCGACATGTGCGACGGTCAGCGTGAACAGCTCGGGGTGCCGCACCAAGCGGCGCGAGCCGCAGGCGGAGCAGGTGCCGCGCGCCTCGGGCACCTCGCGGAAGCAGTCGCGGCAGAGGGCGGGCATCTCAGTCCCAGAGCCGCGCCGCGCCCAGCACGCCGGAACTGTCGCCATGCACCGCCCGCAGCAGCGGCGTCTCCACGACGTCGGAGAAGACGAAGTCCCGCCATCGCCGCGGCACTAGGTCATAGAGATGCGCCATGTTGGAGAGGCCACCCGCCAGCACGATGCAGTCCGGGTCGAGCAGGTTGATGACATGCGCCAGCGCCCGAGCCAGCCGGTCGGCATGGCGGGCGATCGCCCCGGCCGCCGCCGCATCCCCTGCGGCAGCCCGCGCCGGCAGCCCGCCGGCATCGCGCGCGCCCGACCCATCGGCATCGGCCGCCAGCGCCGGGCCGCGGAGGAAGGTCTCGATGCAGCCCCTCCGCCCGCACCAGCAGGCCGGACCGGGATACTCCTCCGGCGTCATCCAGGGCAGCGGGTTGTGGCCCCATTCCCCGGTGATGCGGTTGCGCCCTTCCTCGATTCGCCCCTCCGTGGTGATTCCCGCTCCGACGCCCGTGCCGAGGATGACGGCGAAGACACGGCGATAACCGGCCCCCGCGCCATCCGCCGCCTCGCTCATCGCCAGGCAATTGGCATCGTTCGAGAGCCGCACGGGTCGGCCGAGCCGCGCCGCGACATCGGCATCCAGCCGCCCGCCGTTCAGCCAGGTGGAGTTCGCCCCGCGCACCAGCCCCGTCGCGGGCGAGAGGCTGCCAGGGATGCCGATGCCGACCGAGCCCTGGCCGCTCAGCTCCGCCTCCGCCGCCTCCACCAGCGCGCCGATCAGGCCGATGACGTCGGCATAGTCGGGCGGCGTCGGCGCCCGGCGGCGGAGGCGGATGGCGCCCGTGGCGTCGAGCGCCACGATCTCTGTCTTGGTACCGCCGAGGTCGATGCCGAGGCGGAAGGGCATGGTGCTTGTCATGATGGGGGCCGGGTGCTGTGCTCTTCAGCATGTCTGAAACGCTGCTCGATGTGCAGGGCCTCTCCTGCCCTCTCCCGGTGCTGAAGGCCAACAAGGCGCTGCGGGCCCTGCCGCCGGGCGCGCAGCTGGTGGTGCTCGCCACCGACCCGGCGGCGGCGAAGGACTTCCCCGCCTATTGCGCCGAGACCGGGCACGAGCTGGTCGAGGCCGCCGAGGCGGAGGGCGTCTGGCGCTTCGTCCTGCGGAAGAAGGAGGCGGCATGAGCCTGCTGCTGCTCACCCATCGCGCCTGCCTCCGCCACGACCCGGGCGACTACCATCCGGAATGTCCCGACCGGCTGCGCGCCGTGCTGGCAGGGCTGGAGGTGGAGGAGTTCAGCGACCTCATCCGCGCCGAGGCGCCGGAGGCAACGGTCGAGCAGCTGGAGCGCGCCCATCCGCGCAACTACATCGACGCCATCCTTGCCATCCGCCCGGCCGAGGGCGAGAGCGTGGCGATGGATGCGGATACGGTGATGAGCGCCGGCAGCGCCGAGGCCGCGCTCCGGGCGGCCGGCGCCGCCGTCGCCGCTGTCGATGCGGTGATGGGCGGCGAGGTGCGCCGCGCCTTCTGCGCCACGCGCCCGCCCGGCCACCATGCCGAGCCGGCGCGGCCAATGGGCTTCTGCTTCTTCGCCAATGCCGTCATCGCCGCGCGGCATGCGCAGGCGGTGCATGGCGCGGCGCGCGTCGCCATCCTCGATTTCGACGTGCATCACGGCAATGGCAGCCAGGCCTGCGTCGAGGCGGATGCGTCGATCCTCTTCGCCTCCTCGCATCAATGGCCGCTCTATCCGGGGACGGGCGATCGGCGGGAGCGGGGGGTGGGCAACATCTTCAATGCGCCACTCCGGGCCGGGGCCGATGGCGCCGAGTTCCGCGAGGCCTGGCAGGCGCTGCTGCCCGCGATCGAGGGGTTCCAGCCGGACCTGCTGGTGATCTCGGCCGGCTTCGATGGCCATGCGCGCGACCCGCTGGCGCAGCTCCGCCTGCGCGAGGCGGATTTCGCCTGGGTAACGGAGGCGCTCTGCGGCATCGCCGAGCGGCGCTGCGGCGGCCGCGTCGTCAGCCTGCTGGAGGGCGGCTACGACCTCGACGCGTTGGCCAGCAGCACGGCGGCGCATGTGCGGGTGCTGATGCAAGCCTGAGGATCGGCTCGGAGCCGGTTGGAACTGCGGAGGGCGCCTGCCGTTCGCCCTGGCTGAATGTACCATCCCGAACCCCTGAACGGCGCCGACGCCGCGCTCCTCACCCTTGCGGAGGCGGTGCGGAACACCGGCTATCGCTTCGTCACGCCAACGCCGGCGACCCATGCGCGGGTCAACATGCGACCCGGCAACAAGGTGGCGCGCGACCTGCGTGATGTCTTCGGCTGGAGCCGCCCCTTCTCACCGGATGTGATGCCGCCCGGGCTGTTCGAGCTGATGCGCCGGGCCGAGGTGGCGGTGCCCGAGGGCGATGGGCCGCTCTGGCGCAGCCTCCTGCGGCTGTCCAGCCTGGACGGCGAGGTGTTCCTGCATTCCGCTTATCCAACCGGCGCCGCCGATGCCGTGTTCTTCGGGCCGGATACATATCGCTTCGCCTCGGCCATCCAGGCGGAGCTGGCTGCCCGCACCGATCCCATCCGTCGCGCAGCCGATATCGGCTGCGGCGCGGGGCCGGGCGGCATCCTCGTCGCCAAGGCCTGCCTGCAGGCCGAGGTGGCGATGCTCGACATCAACGATGCCGCGCTCCGCCTCGCACGCGTCAACGCTGCCCTCGCCAATACGCCCAATGCGGCGGCCATCCGGAGCGACCTGCTGACGGGGGTGCCGGGCGAGTTCGACCTGATCGTCTCCAACCCGCCTTACCTGCTCGACCCAGCGCGGCGGTCCTACCGCCATGGCGGCGGGTCGCTCGGCGAGGGCCTCTCCGTCGCCATTCTCGATGCGGCCCTGGGGCGTCTGGCGCCGGGGGGCACCCTCGTCCTCTACACCGGCATTGCCATCGTCGGGGGGCAGGACGCCTTCCTCGACGCGGCTATGCGCCGCCTCGCCGGGGCCGACATGCCCTGGCGCTACCGCGAGGCCGATCCGGATGTCTTCGGCGAGGAGCTGGAGGGCGGCGCCTATGACCAAGCCGACCGCATCGCTGCCGTCGTGCTCACCGTAACGAAGCCAGGGAGGCGATGATGCCGGAAGGCAGCCTGTATCCGACCACCACATCCGAGGACGCCGTGCAGGACCGTCTGCAGCGCCGCTTCGCCGGACTGAACCGCCGCCGCTTCACCCCGGCCCTGCCCGACAGCGATTGGGCGCAGGACAGGGAGGAGCTGACCGCGCTGGAACGTGAGGAGGCCGATTTCCTCGAAGCGCGCCGCGCCGCGGTCGCTGCCCGCGCCGCCGAGGCGCCAACCGACCCGGATGGCTTCATCGCCTGGTTCGAGGCGCTGGACCGCAACGGCCCCGGCCAGGGCGACCCGCTCTTTCCCTGGCTGGCCGAGCGGGCCTCGATGAACGAGATGCGCTGGTTCCTCACCCAGGAAGTCGCCGGCGAGGCCGGCTTCGAGGATCTGGCCGCGTTGACCCAGGTGCGCATGCCGCAGCGGCCGAAGCTCGAGATCGCGCGCAACTACTGGGACGAGATGGGCCGCGGCAACCCGAAGGGCATGCACGGCCCGCTGCTCGACACGCTCGCCCATCGGCTCGGCCTCGATCCGCGGATCGAGACGACGGTGTGGGAGGCGCTGGCGCTGGCCAATGTCATGGCCGGGCTCGCGGCGAACCGGCGCTATGCCTATCACTCGGTCGGCGCGCTCGGGGTGATCGAGCAGACGGCGCCCGGCCGCTCGGCCATGGTCGCGCGCGGGCTGAAGCGGCTGAAGGTGCCGGCCGGCGACCGCCACTATTTCGACCTGCACGCCATCCTTGACGTGAAGCACTCGGCGGCCTGGAATGCCGAGGCGATCCGGCCGCTCGTCGCGGAGAATCCGCGCTATGCGACGGCGATGGCGGAGGGCGCGCTGATGCGGCTCGAATGCGGCGCGGCCTGCTTCGCGCGGTACCGGCGGGCGCTGCGCCTGCCGTTCTGAAGCAGTCAGAAGGGCGGCAGCGGGATGCCGCGCCGCCGGTCGCTCTGCCGGTTCCAGCGCTCGAACTGATCGCGGGAGAGGGCGCGCCGGGCTTCGCGCGGGCCGTTGATGGCGCGGTCGGTCGCCTCCTTCTCGCGCTGCCGGGCCCACCAGGCATCGAGCTGGCGCTGCCGCTCGGCCGGCGTCACCGGAGCAGGCGGGAGCTGCTGCGCCGCGGCTGGCAGCGCGGCCGCGATCAGGCCGAGGATGAGGAGGCACCGCATCCCCGTCATATCGTGTGGCCGGGCTGGCTTGCGAAGGGGCATGATGCGGCATGACCGACGCCCCGCCGCTTGCCGGATTGCTGGAGACCGCGCTTTACGCCGAGGACATGGCACGGGCGCGCGGCTTCTACGAAGGCGTGCTCGGCCTTGCGCCGATGTTCGCTGATGAGCGGCTGACCGCCTATCCGGTCGGTGGGCGGAGCGCGCTGCTGGTCTTCCTGCGCGGCAGCACCACGGCGACGGTGCACCTGCCAGGCGGCACCATCCCGCCGCATGACGGCATCGGCGGGGTTCATGCGGCGCTGGCCGTCACGGCGGAGGCGCTACCCGCCTGGGAGGCGCGGCTGTCGGCGCATGGCATCGCCATCGAGGGGCGGACGCGCTGGCCGAGGGGCAGCGAGAGCGTCTATTTCCGTGACCCGGACGGCAACCTGCTCGAACTTGCGACACCCGGCCTTTGGCCGGTCTGGTAGCGTTGCGCCTCGCGGAGCTCGTCCGGCCTCATCACCGTGAAAGCCCCGGACAGCTCTTGGACGCCATGCATCCTTCCCTGCGGCCGCTTCGCCTCCGTCATCCGCCCGCCGGCATGACGGCGATGTGCGGGCTCGTTGTGGCCGGGCTGGCCCATGGCGCGGGTGGTGACCGATGCGCCGCGAGCCCTCCTGCCGCAGGAATCGGGCACGGTGCTGCGGCCCGAGTGAGGCGCTTGCCCGCAGCGCCACCGCGGCCTATGGCGCGGGCAGCAGGGGATACTGGCGATGAGCAATCAGCGGATCGACGGGGCAAGGCTGTGGGACAGCCTGATGGCGATGGCCGAGATCGGCGCGACGCCGAAGGGTGGCGTCCGGCGCCTCACGCTTACCGAGGTCGACCGGCAGGGGCGGGAGCGGTTCCGCGGCTGGTGCGAAGCGCTGGGGCTCACGGTGCGGGTGGACGCCATTGGCAACATGTTCGCCCGGCGCGAGGGGCGCGACCCGACACGGCTGCCGGTCCTGATGGGCAGCCATCTCGACAGCCAGCCTTCAGGCGGCAAGTTCGACGGTGCGCTCGGCGTGATCGCGGGGCTGGAGGTGATGCGCAGCCTGCACGATCTCAACATCCAGACCGAGGCGCCGATCGAGCTGGTCAACTGGACCGACGAGGAGGGCAGCCGATTCGGCCATTCGCTGATGGGGAGCGGTGCCTGGGCGGGCGTCTATACGCTGGAGAAGGTCTATGGGCTGCGCGATGTCGAGGGTGTCTCGGTCGAGGAGGCGCTGACCGGCATCGGCTACAAGGGCGAGATGCCGGCGAAGCCATTCCCGGCGGATGCCTATTTCGAGCTGCATATCGAGCAGGGGCCGATTCTCGAGCGCGAAGGCAAGCGGATCGGCATCGTCACCGGGGCGCAGGCGCAGGTCTGGTACGATGCGGTCGTCACCGGGCAGGATGCGCATGCGGGGACGACGCCGCCCTCCGCGCGGCGGGATGCGCTGGTCTGCGCGGCGCGGATCATCGACCTGGTGGACCGCATGATGCGGGCGCGGGGCGAGGACGGGCGCGGCACCGTCGGGCAGCTGCATGTGCTGCCGAACAGCCGCAACGTGGTCCCGGGCGAGGTGCGGTTCAGCGTCGAGTTCCGCCACCCCGACTTTGGCGAGATCGAGCGGCTGGCGGCGCAATTCCCGCGCGAGGCAGGGTTCATCGCCCGCGATTGCGGGACGCCGCTGAAGCTGGAGGAGCTGTTCCGGCTGCCGGCGCAGCCTTTCGATCCGGGCTGCGTCGACCTCGTGCGACAGGCGGCGGCGAGGCTCGGGCTGCCGGCGCGGGAGATCGTCTCGGGTGCTGGGCACGATGCGGTCTATGTGGCGCGAAGCGTGCCGACGGCGATGATCTTCACCCCCTGCAAGGACGGGCTCAGCCACAACGAGGCGGAGAGCATCGAGCCGGACGAGGCGGAGGCGGGGTGCCAGGTGCTGTTCGAGGCGGTGGTGGCGCGGGCGAACCGGGCGGTTTGAGTATTCTCAAAATTTGCAGGGGTGGCGCGGCAAGCCTTTGGTTCGCTTGGGGCTTGCGGGGAAAATTTTAGATTTTTGGGATTGAGGCGGGGTGGCGGGCGCGGCTTCGCCTTCGGCAAATAATCCTGTAGCCGAGAGTGGGGCCGACGTCCAGCGGATCGTCAGCCGCCGACCCATTGCGCGATGAGGTAGGCGACCGTCGCCGCGAGGCCGCCGATGCCGAAGGTCTGCAATGCCCCGCGGAGCGGGGGCAGGCCCGTCGCGCGGGCCTTCAGCCAGCCGAAGCCAAGCAGGGCGAGGCCCGTCATCATGGCGGACACCATCAGGGCCGGGCGCGTCTCGGCCATGAGGATGTAGGGGGAGAGGGGGACCAGGCCGCCCATCAGATAGGCGCCGCCAATGGTCGCCGCCGATCGCGCGGCGCGGCCGGGGGTGGGCTCGGTCAGTTCCAGCTCGAAGCGCATCATGAAGTCGACCCAGCGGCGGCGGTCGGTGGCGATGGCCTCCGTAGCCTGGCGCAGGGTGTCGCCGCGGAGGCCGTAGCGGTGGAGGATGGCCGCGACCTCCCAGCGCTCGCGGTCGGGGTAGTCGCGGGTTTCCTGTTCCTCGCGGCGGCGCTCGGCCTGGAAGTGCTGGGCGTCGGTGCGGGCGGCGAGGTAGCCGCCGAGGCCCATGGCGACGCAGCCGGCGGCGATCTCCGCAAGGCCGGCGGTCACGATCAGCGGGTTGGCGGCGATGGCGCCGGAGAGGCCGGCGGCGAGGGCGAAGGGGACGGTGAGGCCGTCGGCCATGCCGATGACGAGGTCGCGCACCGTCTCGGAGGCGGTGAAATGCTGCTCGCCCTCGGGCGGGCCGGGCGGGGCGGGGGGGAGTTCCTCGCGCTGGGGGGCGGCGTCCATGGCGGGAGACTAGCAGGGAAAGCGGTGTGAAATCGCTAAGCGACTTAGCGACCGCCGAAGGGAGGCCGGGTTGCCCCTCCCGGCCACCGGCCGTATAGGGCGCGCAACCCAGGAGGACCGCTGTTTTGGCCAGCCTCGAACCCGATACCCAGCCCCAGGCCAAGCCGAACCCGGCGCTCGCGCTCCAGGCCGAGATCCTCGCCCGGCCGGCGACCGAGGAGCGGCGGATGGCGGATGCGATCCGGGCGCTGGCGATCGATGCCGTCGAGAAGTCGAAATCGGGCCATCCCGGCATGCCGCTCGGCATGGCCGATGTGGCGACGGTGCTGTTCAGCCAGTTCGTGAAATTTGACGCCGCCGATCCGCGCTGGCCGGACCGCGACCGCTTCGTGCTGAGCGCCGGGCATGGCTCGATGCTGCTCTACTCGATCCTGCATCTCACCGGTCAACCTGGGATGACGATCGACGACATCAGGCATTTCCGCCAACTGCATTCGCCGGCGGCGGGGCACCCCGAATTCGGCGAGGCGCCGGGGATCGAGACGACGACGGGGCCGCTCGGCCAGGGGGTCGGCAATGCGGTGGGGATGGCGCTGGCGGAGCGCATCCTGGCGGCGCGGTTCGGCAAGAGCCTGGTCGATCACCGGACCTGGGCGATCTGCGGCGACGGGTGTCTGCAGGAGGGGGTGAGCCATGAGGCGGCCTCGCTCGCAGGGCATCTCGGCCTCGACAAGCTCACGCTGCTCTGGGACGACAACAAGGTCACCATCGACGGGCCGACCGACCTCTCCTTCACCGACGATACGCTGAAACGCTTCCAGTCCTATGGCTGGGCGGTCAGGCGAGTCGATGGGCACGACACGGCGGAGGTGGCGGCGGCGCTGGCCTGGGCCGTCAGGACGCCGAAGCCGGTGCTGATCGCCTGCAAGACGATCATCGGCTTCTCCGCGCCGAAGAAGGCGGGGACGGCGGCGAGCCATGGCAGCCCGCTCGGGCCCGAGGAGGCGGCGGCGGCGAAGTCGGCGCTGGGCTGGAACCACCCGCCCTTCGAGGTCCCGGATGGGCTGCGGGAGCGCTGGGAGGCAGTCGGGCGGCGCTCGGCGGGGACGCGGCGGACCTGGCTGAAGCGGCTGGCCAAGCACCCGATGAAGGCCGAGTTCGAGCGCGCCATCGCCGGCAGGTTGCCGGAGGCCTGGCACGAGGCGCTGGCGGCGCTGCGGGCGAAGACTGCGGAGGAGCGGCCGAAGATCGCCAGCCGCATCGCGGGGCAGCGGGCGCTGGAGGCGCTGGTGCCCTCGATTCCGGAGATGGTCGGTGGCTCGGCGGACCTGACGGGGTCGAACAACACCAATGTGAAGGGCATCCCCTCGGTGAAGCCCGGGGATTTCAACGGGCGCTACGTGCATTACGGCGTGCGCGAGCACGGCATGGCGGCCGCCATGAACGGGATGGCGCTGCATGGGGGGATCATCCCCTATTCCGGCGCCTTCCTGGTCTTCGCCGACTACATGCGGCCGTCAATCCGGCTGGCGGCGCTGATGCGCCAGCGCGTCATCCATGTGCTGACGCATGACAGCATCGGCCTCGGCGAGGACGGGCCGACGCACCAGCCGGTGGAGACGCTGGCGGGGCTCAGGGCCATCCCGCACCTCTTCGTCTTCCGCCCCGGCGATGCGATGGAGACGGCCGAGTGCTGGGAACTCGCCGTGAAGCGGGCGGACGGGCCGAGCGTGATGGCGCTGTCGCGGCAGGGGCTGCCGGCCTACCGGACCGAGGCGGGCGAGAACCGCTGCGCCCGCGGCGGGTATGTGGTCGAGGAGGCGAGCGGGGCGCGGCGCGCAACCTTGATCGCCACTGGCTCGGAAGTGTCCATCGCCCTGGTTGCCCGGGCGGCGCTGGAGGCCGAAGGTATCGCCACGGCCGTCGTCTCGCTGCCCTGCTGGGAGCTGTTCGCCGCCCAGGATGCGGGCTACCGCGAGCAGGTGCTGGGCAGCGCGCTGCGGGTCGGCATCGAGGCGGCGGTGGGCTTCGGCTGGGAGCGCTGGCTGGGGCCGGAGGGCATCTTCATCGGGATGGAGGGCTTCGGCGCCTCCGCGCCGGTGGAGGACCTCTACCGCCATTTCGGCATCACCGCCGAGGCGGTGACGGCGGCGGTGAAGAAGCGTATCGGTTGAGCCCGGATCGGGCTCCAAGAGAAGGAAGACGATGATGGCCGTGAAGGTCGGGATCAACGGGTTCGGGCGCATCGGGCGGCTGGTGCTGCGGGCGATGATCGAGAGCGGGCGCGACGACGTCGAATGCGTCGCCATCAATGACCTCGGCTCGGTCGAGGCCAATGCGCATCTCTTCCGCTATGACAGCGTGCATGGCCGCTTCCCGGGCGAGGTGCAGGTCGAGGGCAACTCGATGATCATCTCGGCCAATGGCCGGACCTATGCGCCGATCAAGGTGACGGCCGAGCGCGACCCGACGAAGCTGCCCTGGCAGGGCGTCGATGTCGCGGCCGAGTGCACCGGCATCTTCACCAATTCCGACAAGGCGGCGCTGCTGCTGCAGTCCGGCGCGCGGAAGGTGCTGGTCTCCGCCCCCGTCACCTGGGCCGAAGTGCATGCCGACGACAGCGCCCAGGCGACCATCGTCTATGGTGTGAACCACAAAATCCTGAAGCCGAGTCACCAGATCGTCTCGAACGCCTCCTGCACCACCAACTGCCTGGCGCCGGTGGCGAAGGTGCTGCACGAGAAGTTCGGCATCCAGCGCGGCTACATGGTGACGATCCACGCCTATACCGGCGACCAGAACACGGTCGACACGCTGCACAAGGACCTGCACCGGGCGCGCGCCGCCGCCGTCTCGGCCATCCCGACCTCGACGGGTGCGGCGAAGGCCGTCGGCCTCGTGCTGCCGGAGCTGAAGGGCAAGCTGGACGGCACCGCCATCCGCATCCCGACGCCGAATGTCTCGCTCATCTCGCTCGACGTGAACCTCAAGACCGAGGGCGTCACCAAGGAGATGGTGAACCAGGCGATGAAGGAGGCCGCCGAGGGCGAGCTGCGCGGCATCCTCGGCTACAACACGGCGCCGCTGGTCTCCATCGACTTCAACCACGACAGCCATTCCTCGACCTTCGACGCGACGCAGACCCAGGTGGTCGACGGCGCGCTGGTGCGGGTGATGAGCTGGTACGACAACGAGTGGGGTTTCTCCAACCGCATGTCGGACACCGCCGCGTTGCTCGGCAGCCTGTAAGACCAGACCAACACGACGCCCGCCCGCGCTGCCGCGGGCGGGCGTTGCATTGAGGACCGCACCGGATGGCCCGCTTCCGTACCCTCGACGACCTCGACCCCAAGGGCCGCCGCATCCTGCTGCGCGCCGACCTCAACCTGCCGGTGCGGGATGGCGTCATCACCGACCGCACGCGGATCGAGCGCTTGGCGCCGACCGTGCAGGAGCTGGCGGAGAAGGGCGGGCGGGTGATCGTCTGCAGCCATTTCGACCGGCCGAAGGGCAAGCGCGTGCCGGAGATGTCGCTGAAGCCGATGCAGGAGGCGCTGGCGCAGGCGCTCGGGCGGCCTGTCGCCTTCGTCGATGACTGCGTCGGGCCGGAGGCGGAGGCGGCTGCCGCCGCGCTGAAGGATGGCGAGGTGCTGCTGCTGGAGAACACCCGCTACCATGCGGGCGAGGAGGCCAATGATCCGGCGCTGGCAGCTGGGCTGGCGAAGCTGGCCGATGTCTATGTGAACGATGCCTTCTCGGCGGCGCACCGGGCGCATGCGAGCACCGAGGGCGTGGCGCAGCTGCTGCCCTCCTATGCCGGGCGGCTGATGCAGGCGGAGCTGGAGGCGCTGGATGCGGCGCTCGGCAACCCGTCGCGGCCTGTCGTCGCCATCGTCGGCGGGGCGAAGGTCAGCACCAAGCTCGACCTGCTCGGCAACATGGTGAAGCGGGTGGATGTGCTGGTCATCGGCGGGGCGATGGCGAATACCTTCCTCGGCGCGCAGGGGCATGCCATGGGCAAGTCCTTGCAGGAGGCGGGGATGTACGACACGGCGCGCTCGATCCTGGAGACGGCGAAGGCGGCGAACTGCGAGATCATCCTACCCAGCGACCTGGTGGTGGCGGCGGCCTTCGCGGCGAATGTGCCGACGCGGGAGGTTGGCATCGATGCGGTGCCGGCCGAGATGATGGCGCTGGATGTGGGGCCGGATACCGTGGCGGCGATCGAGGCGCGGCTGCGGCAGGCCTCGACGCTGGTGTGGAACGGGCCGCTCGGCGCCTTCGAGACGCCGCCTTTCGATGCGGCGACGGTCGCCGTCGCGCAGTCGGTGGCGGGGCTGACGCAGTCGATGGGGCTGAAGTCGATCGCCGGCGGCGGGGATACGGTCTCGGCCCTGAAGCATGCGGGGGTCGAGGAGCGGATGACCTATGTGTCGGCCGCGGGGGGCGCCTTCCTCGAATGGCTGGAGGGGAAGACCTTGCCCGGGGTGGCGGCGTTGGAGACGGCTGCCTGATCTTCGGGCAGATGTGACCAAAGCTTGCTGGACGGTTAACGGGGCCGGGCGCCATGCTGCGGCATGCGCATCCAGCCCCGCGACCGCCGGTATCGTGCTCCCGCCTTTACCGGGGATTCAGACCTCGAGGGCATGATCCGGCGCATGATCAGCACCAATGCGCTCGCCGCCTTCACGACGCAGGTGGCACAGACCAGGCCGGCCCAGCCGGTCAGGGGCGTCAGCCCGGGGCAGAATGGCCCGGCTGCCGAGGCCCAGCCGACGCAACGTACGCTGGAGGCGGTGCCGGCTGCACCGGGGCGTCCGCTGCCGCGCGGTTCCTTGCTCGACCTGCGGGTCTGAGCTTGCACCTGCCCGAGGGCTTGCCCATCCTCTTTGGATGGCAAGTTTCGTGCGCACCGTCCCGGAAGGTGAGGATCGCGAGCGGCTGACCTGCTCCGATTGCGGCTTCATCGCCTATGAGAACCCCAAGATCGTCGTCGGCAGCGTCGTCGAGGTGGAGGGGCAGGTGCTGCTCTGCCGAAGGGCGATCGAGCCGCGGCGCGGCTTCTGGACCCTGCCGGCCGGCTACATGGAAATGGCCGAGACCGTCGAGGAGGGCGCGCGGCGGGAGGCCTGGGAGGAGGCGCAGGCGCGCATCGCCATCGAGGGTGTGCTGGCCATCTATTCCATTGCCCGGATCGGGCAGGTGCAGGTGATCTTCCGCGCGGGGCTGGCGGAGCCGGGCTTCGCGGCGGGGCCGGAGAGCCTGGATGTGCGGCTGTTCGGCTGGGATGAGATTCCGTGGGGGGAGATCGCCTTTCCCTCGGTCCATTGGGCGTTGCGGCAATGGCGGGAGGCGGCGGGGCGGCCGCTTGGCCTGCCGGCGATGAATCCGCCCGAGGATGCGCGGGGAACCAGGCCCTTGCCGGGGGAGGGATTGTGATGCGGCGGACTCTGCTCGCGCTGCTGCTGTTCGCCGGGCCGGCCTGGGCGGAGGAGGCGGCAGTGCTGGCGCCGGGGCCGGAGGTGCGGTTGCCGGAGCGGGCGGCGCCCGCAAGGCCGCGGCCCAGGGCGCCCGCGCTGCGGAAGCCTCCGGCGCTCGACCTCAGCAAGCGTGCGGCGCTGCCCTTGCCGCCGCGCCAACCCCAGCTGGGCAACCTCGCGCCGGTGCCGAATCGCATGGTGGAGCGGCAGGCGCCGTTGCCGGACCCGAGGACGACCCTCAGCCCGAGCCTGCTCTACCGGAACCTGCCGGGGCGGGGGCTGGCGGAGGAGGGCTCGCCGAGCCTGCTGGAGGACAAGCTTTACCGGCCAGCGCCGGGCGCGAGGCTCCGGGTGCCCTTCGCTTATTGAGGTTTGAGGCCGCGGCCGAGGTTCCAGACCGGGTCGGGGGTGGTCCAAAGCACGGGGTCGCGCATGGCGGCGGCCAGGGCCTTGGTGACGGCGGCGAAGATGGCCTCGCCCTTCTCGGCCGTGGCGGCGCGCGGGTCGCCGCGGACGCCGGTGCGAGGGGCGCGCTCCTCGAAGGAGTAGAAGCGGACGAAGCCGGCGGGCGGGTTCGGCGGCGGGTTGGAGAGGCTTTCGGCGATCTTCTCCTGGCGGACCTGGGCGGCGTCCAAGGCGAGCCAGAGGCTGGTCTCGCCCTCGCAGGCATGCTGGACGCCGGGCTGGGTCGTCAGGATCGCGGCGATCTCCTTTGAGGCGACCTGGGGCCAGGTGGTGGTGACGATGGGGATGCCGAACTCGACCGCCAGCTCGCGGCCGGCGACGGCCAGCGGGTCGATATTGCCGCCATGGCCGTTGACGATCAGCAGCTTCCGGAAGCCGTCCGCGACCAGGGAACGGACGACGCAGCGGAGCACGGCCTGGAAGGTGGCGTGGTCCAGCGTGATGGTGCCGCCGAAGGGCAGGTGATGCTCCGAGAGGCCGAGCCAGATCGGGGGGAGGACGGCGACGGGTAACTCCCCGGCCACGGCGGCGGCGGCGCGGAGGGCGAATTCATGGGCGCAGGCGCTGTCGGTCCAGACCGGGAGGTGGGGGCCGTGCTGCTCGAGGCTGCCGATGGGGAGGATGACGAGGGCGTCGCGGGCGGCCAGCGCCTTCAGCTCGGGGCCGGTCATGCGGTCCCAGCGGATCTC
The DNA here is from genome assembly GCF_000745835.1 of Belnapia moabensis DSM 16746. Taxonomy (GTDB): domain Bacteria; phylum Pseudomonadota; class Alphaproteobacteria; order Acetobacterales; family Acetobacteraceae; genus Belnapia; species Belnapia moabensis. The sequence goes on from NZ_JQKB01000004.1 coordinate 137,847, forward strand.
AGTGGGCATGGTGGTGGTTTCCTTCCGTTGGGAAAGAGAGAGGCTCTGCCCCTCTCATACTCTCCCTGCCAAAGGCCGAAAGGCCTTTGGAAACCGTTAGTTTAACTCAAGGGGTCCAGGGGCCTTTCGGTCCCTGGTGGCGGAGTTCGAGGGGATCGGGGGCAGTGCCTCCGATGCCCCCCGATCAGCGGGCGGTAGCGATAGCGGCCATGACGTCGGCCACGGTTTCGCGCACCGCCACATCGGTCGCGAAGCGCAGCCCGGCGACGACGATGGCGGCGCGGGCGCCCGCCGCGTGTCGCTCTTCCGAAGGGCGGACCAGGACGATGCGGTCGAGCGCCAGGAAGGTGCGGGCGCCGTTGAGGTCGGTCAGCGGGACGAGGCGGAGGCCGGCGGATTGCAGGCGGCGGATGACGGCATCGAGCGCCTCGCTGCTGCGCTGCTGGACGAAGGCGGTGGTGTCGAGGATGGTCGCGCCGTCGAGCCGGGCGACGCGGACGACCTGCATGGCATTCAGCCGGACCGGGGCGCGGCCCTCGGCGGGGAGCAACTCGACGAAGATGGCGGGCGGGTCCTGGGCCGCGGCCGGGAGGGCCAGGAGGAGCAGCGGCAGGATGCGCCGGGGGATCATGGCAGGCCGACCAGCCCCCTCGCATAGTCGCGGGCGGTGAAGGGGCGGAGGTCGGCGGCCTTCTCGCCGACGCCGACGACATGGACGGGCAGGCCAAATTCCTGGGCTAGCGCCACGACGATGCCGCCCTTGGCGCTGCCGTCGAGCTTGGTGACGGCGAGGCCGGTGACGTCGACCATCTCCTTGAAGACCTTCACCTGCTGCACGGCATTCTGGCCGGTGGTGGCGTCGAGGACGAGGAGGACGGAGTGCGGCGCCTCGGGGTCCACCCGCTTGATGACGCGGACGACCTTGCGGAGTTCTTCCATCAGCGCCGACTTGTTGTGCAGGCGGCCGGCGGTGTCGACGAGGAGGACCTGGATGCCCTCGGCGCGGGCGGCGGTCAGGGCGTCGAAGGCGAGGCCGGCGGCGTCGGCGCCTTCCTTCGCGGGGGTGAAGACGCGGGCGCCGGTGCGTTCGCCCCAGATCTGCAACTGCTCGACGGCGGCGGCGCGGAAGGTGTCGCCGGCGACGAAGGCGCAGGAGAGGCCCTGCTCGCGGTATTGCTGGCCGAGCTTGGCGATGGTCGTCGTCTTGCCGGTGCCGTTGACGCCGACAACCAGCACGACATGCGGGGCACGCGCCGGGTCGAGCACCAGGGGCTGGGCGACGGGGGCGAGAATCGTGGCGATCTCCTCGGCGAGGGCGGCCTTCACCTCCTCGTCGGTGACCTCCTTGCCGAAGCGGGTGCGGCGGAAGCCCTCCACGATGCGACGGGAGGCGGCCACGCCGAGATCGGCGGTGATGAGCGTGTCCTCCAGCTCCTCCAGGGCCTCCTCGTCGAGGCGGCGCTTGCGGAAGAGGGTGGTGACGCTCTCGGTGAGCCGGGCGGTGGAGCGGGAGAGACCGGTGCGGAGGCGGGTGAACCAGCCGGCGGGGGCGGCCTCGGCCGGCTCCTCCGTCGGGAGGGGGGCAGGGGCAGGGGGCGGGGCGGGGGGTGGCTGCGGCGCCTCGGCCTCGATTTCCGCCTCGAAGCCGGCCTCGCGCAGCGCGGCCTCCTCCTCGGGCGTGAGGGCGATCTCGAAGGGGGCGGGCTCGGGCGCGGCGCCGAGGCGGGCGAGGGGGGGCTGAGCGGTGAAGGGGGGCGGGACGGGGACGGGCGCCGTGGACAGGCCGGGGCTGGCGGCGGGCGGCAGGGTCGGGGCGCCCTGCGGCGGCTCGGGCTCCGGCAGCTGGCCGGGCGGGGTGGAGAGCGGCGTTTCCGCTTCGCTCGGCTTGGCGCGGATGCGGCCGAGCCAGTCCTTCAGCGCCATGGTCAGGCGGCCTCGGCCAGCAGGCCGTCGGCATCGGCGGCGGTGACGCGGAGGCGGCGCAGGGTGCCGGGCTCGGCCTGGCCGCGCGCCAGGCGGATCGGGGCGAAATGCGCGGTGTGGCCGCGATCCTCACGCTCGAACAGCACGGATTCCTCCTGACCAAGGCGGGCGGCGTAGAAGCGGGCGGCGCCTGCCGCACCGGCGGCGCGAAGGCGGGCGGCGCGGGTCTTCCGCACCGGCATGGGCACGGCGGGCATGCGGGCGGCCGGCGTGCCGGGGCGCTCGGAATAGGGAAAGACGTGCAGGAAGGCGAGTTCCATCTCGGCGACGAGGTCGAGCATCTCGGTGAACTGCTCCTCGGTCTCGGTGGGGAAGCCGGCGATGAGGTCGGCGCCGAAGGCGATCTCCGGGCGGAGGGCACGGGCGCGGCGGGCGACGGCAAGGGCGTCGGCCTTGAGGTGGCGGCGCTTCATGCGCTTCAGGATGAGGTCGGCGCCGTGCTGGAGCGAGAGGTGGAGATGCGGCATCAGCCGCGGCTCTTCGGCGATCAGGCGCCAGAGGTCGTCGTCGATCTCGACCGGGTCGAGGGAGGAGAGGCGGAGGCGGGGGAGCTCCGGGACGAGCGCGAGCAGGCGGCGGATCATCTGGCCGAGGCGCGGCTGGCCGGGGAGGTCGGGGCCGTAGCTGGTGATGTCGACGCCGGTGAGGACGACCTCCTTGTAGCCATGGGCGACGAGGGCGCGGACCTGCTCGACGATGGCGCCGATGGGGACGGAGCGGGAGGGGCCGCGGCCATAGGGGATGACGCAGAAGGTGCAGCGGTGGTCGCAACCCTGCTGCACTTGGACGAAGGCGCGGGCGCGGCCGGCGAACTCGGTCACGAGATGGGCGGCGGTCTCGGTGGCGGCCATGATGTCCGTCACCGGGGCAGGCGGGGCATCGAGTGACCAGGCTTCGGGCTTCAGCTTGTCGGCGTTGCCGATGACGCGGGTGACGCCGGGGAGCGTCGCCCACTTGTCGGGGGCGATCTGCGCGGCGCAGCCGGTGACGATGATCGGCGTGCCCGGGTTCTCGCGGGCGGCGCGGCGGATGGCTTGGCGGGCCTGACGCTCGGCCTCGGCGGTGACGGCGCAGGTGTTGACGATGATGCCCTGCTGCCCGGCCTTGCCGGCGAGGTCGCGCATCGCCTCGGACTCGTAGGTGTTGAGGCGGCAGCCGAAGGTGAGGAGTTCGAGCGTCACAGGGGCAGGCTGTCGAGGTCGATGGTGCCGGTGAAGGCGGTGGCGACAGGGCCGGTCATCAGCACATGGCCGTCCGCGCGCCATTCGATGTGGAGGTCGCCGCCGGGGAGGGTGACGGTCGCGGCCCGGCCGGTGAGGCCGCGGCGGGCGGCGTTCACCAGGGCGGCGCAGGCGCCGGAGCCGCAGGCCAGCGTCAGGCCGGCGCCGCGTTCCCAGACCGTCAGGCGGATGTGCTCGGGGTTGAGGACCTGGACGAAGCCGATATTGGCGCGGTCGGGGAAGAGCGGGTCGTGCTCCAGGCGGGGGCCGAGGGTGGCGACCGGGGTGGCGTCGAGGTCGGGGACGAAGAGCGTCGCATGGGGGTTGCCCATGGAGCAGGCGGCGGCGTCCTCCAATGGCAGGTGGAGGGTGTCCATGGCGCGGGCGAGAGGGACATCCTGCCAGCCGAGGCGGGCGGGGCCCATATCGACGCGCCAGAACTCGCCGAGGCGATCGGCGGGCAGGTCGCCGGAGACGGTGCGGATGGTGACGCGGTCGGCGGCGGTCTCGGCGGCGACAAGGGAGGCGATGCAGCGGGTGGCGTTGCCGCAGGCGCCGGCCTCGGAGCCGTCCGGGTTGCGGATGCGCATGAAGACATCGGCGCCGTCGGTGCCGGGCTCGAGCACGATGAACTGGTCGCAGCCGATGCCGCGCCTGCGGTCGGCGATGGCGGCGGCGCGGGCGGCGCTCATCGGCAGCGTCTGGGCGCGGGCGTCGAGCACGACGAAGTCGTTGCCGAGGCCGTGCATCTTGCGGAAGGGAACCATCACGGGGGAGATATGCCCCGTGAGGCCGTCCGTTCCAACCCTACCGTTTCAGGATGGAGCCCAGCACGCCGCGCAGGACGGCCTGGCTGATCTGGCGGCCGACCGAGCTGCCGATGCTGCGGGCGGCGGATTTCGCCATGGATTCGGCGACGCCCTCGCGCTTGCCGCCGCGGCCGGTGAGGATGTTGCCGAGGATGTCGCCCATGCCTCCCCCTTGGCCGCCGCCTTGCGGGATCTGGGGGATGCGGCTGCTGCGGGCGGGTGGCGGTGTCGGCAGGGGAGGAAGGGAGGTGGCGCCGCCCCAGGGGTTGCTGTCGCGGGTCGGGGCGGGGCCGCTGCGCCAGGGGCCGGAGGCGGGTGTGGCGGTGGCGCGGCCTTGCAGGCGTTCATAGGCCGACTCGCGGTCGATGGCCTCGTCGTAGCGGCCGGCGAGCGGGCCGGCCTTCAGCACGGCGGCGCGCTCCTCGGGGGTGATGGCGCCGATGCGGCCGCGGGGGGGCAGGATGCGGGCGCGCTCGACCGGGCTCGGCGTGCCGTCCTCCTGGAGGGTGGAGATCAGGGCCTCGCCGACGCCCAGATGGGTGATGGCGTCCTCGACGCGGAGCTTTGGGTTGGGGCGGAAGGTCTCGGCGGCGGCGCGGACGGCCTTCTGCTCGGCCGGGGTGAAGGCGCGGAGCGCGTGCTGCACGCGGTTGCCGAGCTGGCCGAGGACGGTCGCCGGGAGGTCGAGGGGGTTCTGCGTCACGAAGTAGATGCCCACTCCCTTGGAGCGGATCAGGCGGACGACGGTCTCCACCTTCTCGATGAGGACCTTCGGCGCGTCGCGGAACAGGAGGTGGGCCTCGTCGAAGAAGAAGACGAGCTTGGGCTTCGGCAGGTCGCCGACTTCGGGGAGTTCCTCGAAGAGCTCGGAGAGCAGCCAGAGCAGGAAGGTGGCGTAGAGCCGGGGCGAGGCGATCAGCTTGTCGGCGGCGAGCACGTTGACGGCGCCGCGGCCGTCGGGGGTGAGGAGCATGAGGTCGGCGAGCGAGAGGGCGGGCTCGCCGAAGAATTGCTCGCCGCCGGCCTGCTCCAGCATCAGCAGGCGGCGCTGGATGGTGCCGATCGTCGCCTTGCTGACATTGCCGTAGGTGGCGCCGAGTTCGCTGGCGCGCTCGGCGACATGCGTCAGGATGGCGCGGAGGTCCTTGAAGTCGAGCAGCAGCAGGCCCTCGTCATCGGCCAGCTTGAAGGCGATGGTGAGCACGCCCTCCTGGGTCTCGTTCAACTCCAGCATGCGGGCGAGGAGCAGCGGGCCCATCTCGGCGACCGTCGCGCGCAGCGGGTGGCCCTGCTGGCCGAAGACGTCCCAGAGGATGGCGGGGGCGGATTCATAAGCGAAATCGGCCTCGCCGAGGTCGTGGGCGCGCTGCTCCAGCTTCGGGTTGGGTCGGCCGGGCTGGGAAAGGCCGGCGAGGTCGCCCTTGATGTCGGCGCAGAAGACGGGGACGCCGGCGCGGGAGAAGCCCTCCGCCAGGGTCTGCAGGGTGACGGTCTTGCCGGTGCCCGTGGCGCCCGCGACCAGCCCGTGGCGGTTCGCGCGCGAGAGGAGGAGGGTGCAGGGGTGCTCGCCCCGGCCGATCAGGATGTGGTCCGTCATGGCAGGGTTTATAGGGCAGGCGGGCGGCGCTTGCATCCGGGGCGTGGCGCCGCTATACGCCGCCCCTCTCCGCGCGACGGGCTTGGTGGGCATGCCCGGCCGCGGCTTCGTGCGCCCTCGGGCGCGCATCCTGACCGGACAAGGAGGTCCAAATGCCCAAGATGAAGACGAAGTCTTCTGTGAAGAAGCGCTTCAAGGTGACTGCCACGGGCAAGGTGCTCGCCGGCCCCGGCAAGAAGCGGCACATGCTCCGCAACCGCTCCTCCAAGGTGAAGCGGCAGAACACCGGGACCCAGGTGCTGCGGCACCAGGACGGTCTGACGGTGATGCAATGGGCGCCCTATGGGCTGGTCCGGTAAGGGGGTCTGAGCCATGGCACGCGTCAAGCGGGGCGTCACCGCGCACGCCCGTCACAAGAAGGTCCTCAAGCTCGCCAAGGGCTATGTCGGCCGGTCCTCCACGAATTTCCGCCCCGCGCTGGAGCGGGTCGAGAAGGCGCTGCAATACGCCTATCGCGACCGCCGCAACAAGAAGCGTGACTTCCGCGGCCTCTGGATCCAGCGGATCAACGCGGCGGTGCGCGAGCACGGGCTGACCTATTCGCAGTTCATCGCCGGCATCAAGGCGGCGGGGATCGAGCTGGACCGCAAGGTCATGGCGACGATCGCCTTCGACGATCCGACGAGCTTCGCGGCGCTGGTCGAGAAGGCCCGCGCGGCGCGTCCGGCTCCGGCGGCGACGCCGGCGGCCTGATTTCCTTCCCCTCGCGGGGATCGAGTTGCGCAAGGGGCCGCTCCCGGCAGGGTGCGGCCTTTTGCCTGTTTGGGACCTGATGCATGAGCGATGACCTCGACGCCCTCCGGGGCGAGACCGCCGATGCCCTCGCGGCCGCCGCCGACCTCCGCGCCTGGGATGCGGTGCGGGTCGGCACGCTCGGCAAGAGCGGGCGGCTGACCGGGCTGCTGAAGGGGCTTGGCCAGGTGCCGGCCGAGGCGCGCAAGGAGCGCGGGGCGGCGCTCAACCGGCTGAAGGCGGAGCTGGAGGCGGCGATCGAGGCAAGGCGCGTCTCGCTGGAGGCGGCGGCGCTGGAGGCGCGGCTGGCCTCCGAGCGGATGGATGTGTCGCTGCCGCCGCGGGCGCATGCGCCGGGCGGGGCGGAGCTGGGCGGCATCCATCCGATCAGCCGGACCATCGAGGAGCTGACGGCGATCTTCGGGGCGATGGGCTTCCGCGTTGCTGAGGGGCCGGATATCGAGAGCGACTGGCTGAACTTCTCGGCGCTCAACATCCCGGACCATCACCCGGCGCGGCAGGACCATGACACCTTCTATTTGCCCGCGGGGGCGGATGGGCGGCGGCCGGTGCTGCGGACGCATACCTCGCCGGTGCAGGCGCGGACCATGCTGGGGCAGGAGCCGCCGATCCGTGTGATCGTGCCGGGGCGGACTTGGCGAGCCGATCACGATGCGACGCATAGCCCGATGTTCCATCAGGTGGAGGGCTTGGTGATCGACCGGGGGATCACGCTCGGGCATCTGAAGGGCTGCCTGATCGATTTCCTGCGCGCCTTCTTCGGCATCGGGGATTTGCCGGTGCGGTTCCGGGCTTCGTACTTCCCCTTCACCGAGCCTTCGATGGAGGTGGATATCGTGTGGAACCGGAAGACCGGTGAACTCGGCAAAGGGGGCGACTGGCTGGAGATCCTGGGGAGCGGGATGGTGCATCCGCGCGTGCTGGCCAATTGCGGCATCGATGCGCGGGAATGGCAGGGCTTCGCCTTCGGGATGGGGATCGAGCGGATCACCATGCTGAAGCATGGCATGCCGGACCTGCGCCCCTTCTACGAGAGCGACCTGCGCTGGCTGCGGCACTACGCGGCCGATCCGCTGTCGCCCCCATCCCTCGCGGAGGGTGTGTGAGATGAAGTTCACCCTGTCCTGGCTCCGCGCGCATCTCGAGACCGAGGCGCCGCTGGCGGATATCCTCGCCACGCTCAACACCATCGGGCTCGAGGTCGAGGGGGTGGAGGATCGCGGGGCGGCGCTCGCCTCCTTCCGCATCGCGCAGGTCGTCGAGGCGGAGCAGCACCCGAATGCCGACCGGCTCCGCGCGCTGAAGGTGGATGCGGGGGATGGGAAGCTGCTCTCCGTCGTCTGCGGCGCGCCGAATGCGCGGGCCGGGATGAAGGGCGTGGTCGCGCTGCCGGGGGCCTTCATCCCGGGCACTGGAATCACCCTGAAGAAGGGCGAGATCCGCGGCGTCGCCTCGGAGGCGATGATGCTGTCGGCGCGGGAGATGGGGCTGGGCGACGACCATTCGGGGATCGTCGATCTTCCCGAGGATGCGCCGCTCGGCGAGAGCTATGTGCGCTGGGCGGGGATGGACGACCCCATCATCGAGATCAGCGTCACGCCGAACCGGGGGGATGCGCTCTCGGTGCATGGGGTGGCGCGGGACCTGGCGGCGGCGGGGATCGGGCGGCTGAAGCCGCTGGCCGAGCCGCGGATCGAGAGCGTCTATCCCTCGCCGCTGCGCTGGGAGATCGCCGACAGCCGCGCCTGCGACTACGTCATCGGCCGGGCCATCCGCGGGGTGAGGAACGGGCCCTCGCCGAAATGGCTGCAGGACCTTCTGGTGGCGATCGGGCTGCGGCCGATCAATGCGCTGGTCGATGTGACCAACCTCTACACCCATGGCCTCGGCCGGCCGCTGCATGTCTTCGACGTGGCGAAGGTGCGGGGCGGGACGCTCACCTTGCGGATGGCAACGGAGGGGGAGGAGCTGGTCGCGCTGAACGGCAAGACCTATGCGCTGACGTCGGAGGATGGCGTCATCGCCGACGAGGCGGGGCCGGAATCCCTCGGCGGCATCATCGGCGGCGAGCATTCGGGCTGCGACGAGGGCACGACCGAGGTCTTCATCGAATGCGCGCTGTTCGACCCGGTGCGCATCGCGCTTTCCGGTCGGCGGCACGACATCCGCACCGATGCGCGGGCGCGGTTCGAGCGCGGGGTGGACCCGGCGCTGCCGGCGCATGCCCTCGACCTCGCCACCTGGACCATGCAGGAGCTGTGCGGCGGCGAGGCGAGCGAGGTCTCGGTGGCCGGCACGCCGCCGGCCTGGCAGCGCAGCGCGACGCTGCGCTTCGCGCGGCTGGCGGGGCTCGGCGGCGCCGAGGTAGCGCCGGATGAGGCGGTCGGCATCCTCGAGCGGCTGGGCTTCGCCGTCGAGGCGCGGGATGCGGAGCGGGTGACGGTGGCGGTGCCGCCGTGGCGGAACGACATCGCCGGGGCCGGGGGCCTCGATCAGGCGCCGGGGTTGCCGGCGGAGCGGGCGCGGGCGGCGGCGGAGGGCTGTGCCGAAGTGGAGCCGGAGGCCGACCTCGTCGAGGAGGTGCTGCGCATCCGCGGGCTCGACCGGGTGCCGCCGGTCTCGCTGCCGGTCGCGGGCATCGTGCCGCCGCCGGCGCTGAGTGCGAAGCAGGCGCGGGCGGTGCTGGCGCGGCGGGTGCTGGCGGCGCGGGGGATGCTGGATTGCGTCGGCTTCGGCTTCCTCGAGGCGAAGGTGGCGTCGCTGTTCGGGGAGACGCCGGCGGCGCTGCGGCTGGAGAACCCGATCGCGGCCGATCTCGACCAGATGCGCCCGACGCCGGTCGCCAGCCTGTTGCAGGCGGCGGCGCGGAATGCGGCACGGGGCTATCCGGATGTGGCGCTGGCGGAGCTGGGGGCGGCGTACCGGGATGCTTCGCCGGAGGGGCAGTTGCAGGTCGCGGCCGGGGTGCGGACGGGGCATACGCCACGGCACTGGGCGGAGGCCTCGCGCGCCGTCGATGCGATGGATGCCAAGGGCGATGCGCTGGCCGTGCTGGCGGCGCTCGGGGTGCCGATGGCGGCCGTCAGCGTCACCGCGGATGCGCCGGGCTTCTATCATCCGGGGCGGAGCGGGGTGCTGCGGCAGGGGCCGAAGACGGTGCTCGCCACCTTCGGCGAGATCCATCCGCGGGTCGCGGCGGCGCTCGACCTCGCCGGACCAGCCGTGGCCTTCGAGGTCTTCCTTGATGCCATCCCCGAGCCGAAACGGCGGAAGAAGGGGGCGCCCGACCTGCCGGCCTTCCAGCCGGTACGGCGGGACTTCGCCTTCCTCGTCGATGAGGGGGTCGCGGCCGAGGCGGTGCTGCGGGCGGCGCGGGGGGCGGACAAGGCGCTCATCGCCGAGGTGGTGCTGTTCGACCGCTATGCCGGGGACAAGCTGCCGGAGGGCAAGGTGAGCCTCGCCATCCAGGCCGTGCTGCAGCCGCGCGAGGCGACGCTGACCGATGCCGAGATCGAGGCGGCGGCGGCGAAGATCGTGGCGGCGGTGGCGAAGGCGACGGGGGCCACGCTGCGCGGCTGAACCGGGGGCCGGCCAATCCAGTGCTTTGACTTGGCCGGCACCTGCCTTATCTGCAACTGCAAGAGGCCGGGCATCCCAGACCCGGCCGCCGGAATCCCATGCCCGACACTCCGCTCGCCCGCATCCGCAATTTCTCCATCATCGCCCATATCGACCATGGGAAGTCGACGCTCGCCGACCGGCTGATCCAGGCCACCGGCACCGTGACGGCGCGGGAGATGAAGGAACAGCTCCTCGACAACATGGAGTTGGAGCGGGAGCGGGGCATCACCATCAAGGCGCAGACGGTGCGGCTGGCCTATCAGGCGAAGGACGGGGAGACCTATATCCTCAACCTGATGGACACGCCGGGGCATGTGGACTTCGCCTATGAGGTGAGCCGGAGCCTCGCGGCCTGCGAGGGCTCGCTGCTGGTCGTCGATGCCTCGCAGGGGGTGGAGGCGCAGACGCTCGCGAATGTCTACCAGGCGATCGACGCGAACCACGAGATCGTCCCGGTGCTGAACAAGATCGACCTTCCGGCCGCGGAGCCGGAGCGGGTGAAGCAGCAGATCGAGGATGTCATCGGCATCGACGCCTCGGATGCGGTGGAGATCAGCGCCAAGACGGGCCTCAACATCGAGGGCGTGCTGGAGGCGATCGTCACGCGCCTGCCGCCACCGACCGGCGATGCCTCGAAGACGCTGACCGCGCTGCTGGTCGACAGCTGGTACGACGCCTATCTCGGCGTGGTCGTGCTGGTGCGGGTGCGGGACGGGCATCTGCGCAAGGGCCAGCGCATCCGCATGATGTCGAACGGCGCGGTGCATACCGTGGAGCAGGTCGGCGTCTTCACGCCGAAGATGGTCCAGGTGGAAAGCCTCGGGCCGGGCGAGATGGGTTACGTCACCGCCGCCATCAAGACGGTGGCCGACACCAATGTCGGTGACACCCTGACCGACGACCGCAACCCGGCCGAGGAAGCGCTGCCCGGCTTCAAGCCAAGCATCCCCGTGGTCTGGTGCGGGCTCTACCCGGTCGACGCCGATGATTTCGAGAAGCTGCGCGAGAGCGTCGGCAAGCTCAGGCTCAACGACAGCAGCTTCCACTACGAGATGGAAACCAGCGCGGCGCTGGGCTTGGGCTATCGCTGCGGCTTCCTCGGGCTGCTGCACCTCGAGATCGTGCAGGAGCGGCTGTCGCGCGAGTTCGACCTCGACCTGATCGCGACGGCGCCCTCCGTCGTCTACAAGCTCCGCCGGACGAACGGGGTGACGGAGGACCTGCACAACCCGGCCGACATGCCGGACCCCTCGCTCATCGAGGAGATCGAGGAGCCGTGGATCAAGGCGACCATCATGGTGCCGGACGAGTATCTCGGCCCCGTGCTGACGCTCTGCAACGAGCGGCGCGGGCGGCAGGTCGAGCTGACCTATGTCGGCACCCGCGCCATGGCGGTCTACCGGCTGCCGCTGAACGAGGTGGTGTTCGACTTCTACGACCGGCTGAAGTCGCTCAGCCGCGGCTATGCCAGCTTCGACTACCAGGTCGATGGCTACGAGGCCGGCGACCTGGTGAAGATCTCCATCCTGGTGAATGCCGAGCCGGTGGATGCGCTGTCCTTCATGGCGCATCGCAGCCAGGCCGACAGGCGCGGCCGGCAGATTTGCGAGCGGCTGAAGGAGCTGATCCCGCGCCAGCTCTTCAAGATCCCGATCCAGGCGGCGATCGGCGGGCGGGTGATCGCGCGCGAGACCATCTCCGCCATGTCGAAGGACGTGACGGCCAAGTGCTATGGCGGCGACATCAGCCGCAAGCGGAAGCTCCTCGACAAGCAGAAGGAGGGCAAGAAGCGCATGCGGCAATTCGGCAAGGTCGAGATCCCGCAGAGCGCCTTCATCGCGGCCCTGAAAATGGACGCCTGACGGGCTTGGGGGTTGATTTCTAAACCCCATGTCATCTAAGCGGCGCGTCGGAACGCCGTCGAACCGGGAGAACTCCATGAATCGCGTGATGCGCCGTGCCTTGCTGGCGATGTCCCTTCTGACTGCAGGGCCGGCCATGGCGCAGCAATTCCCTGGCCGCACCATCACCGTCGTCGTGCCCTTCGCGGCCGGCGGGCCGACCGACACCGTCTCTCGCCTTGTCGCCGAGGGGATCGGGCGCGAGCTCGGCCAGACCGTCGTCGTCGAGAATGCCGGCGGGGCGGGCGGCACGATCGGCTCGCAGCGCGTGGCGCAGGCGCGGCCGGACGGCTACACGCTGCTGCTGCACCATATCGGCATGGCGACGACGCCGACGCTTTACCGGCGGCTCGGCTACGATCCGGTCGGCGGCTTCGAGCCGATCGGCCTCATCACCGAGGTGCCGATGACGCTGGTCGCCAAGAAGGACTTCCCGGCGACGACGCTGCAGGAGGCGATCTCGGTGATCCGGCGGGATCGGGAGAACCTGAACTACGCCAATGCCGGGATCGGGGCGGCGAGCCATCTTTGCGGGCTGCTGCTGATGAAGGCGGTCGATGCGCCGATGACGACGGTGCCCTTCCGCGGCACCGGGCCGGCGATGCAGGAGATCCTGGCGGGCCGTATCGACCTGATGTGCGACCAGACGACCAACACCACCGAGCAGATCAATGCCGGTGCGCTGCGCGTCTTCTCGGTCACCACCGAGAGCCGCATCGCGGCGCTGCCGAATGTGCCGACCTCGGCCGAGGCGGGGCTGCCGGCCTTCCAAGTGAGCGTGTGGCACGGGCTCTATGCACCGAAAGGCACGCCGGCGCCGGTGGTGCAGCGGCTCTCGCAGGCGCTGCAGGTGGCGCTGCGGGACGAGAAGCTGGTGGCGCGCTTCGCCGAACTCGGCACCACGCCGGTCGCGCAGGAGCGGGCGACGCCGGAGGCGCATCGGGCCTTCTGGCAGGCGGATATCGCCAAGTGGCGGCCGATCATCCAGGCGGCGGGGCAGTACGCGGACTAATTCCCCGCCACGCTGCGGAGGGACACCAGGCGAGGAGTAGGCCCTAGTCCTCGCCCCGGAGGTAGGCCTGCATCCGTGGCAGCATGAAGTCGAGGAAGGCGCGGACCCGTTGGGGTAGCAGCGGGCCGCCGAGGTGGAGGGCGTGGATCTCCTCCTCGTCGCCGGCATCGGGGAAGATTTCGACCAGGCGGCCGGCGGCCAGGTCGGCGCGGACATGGAAATCGGCAAGTCGGGCGAGGCCCATGCCGGCGACGGCCAGGCGGCGCACGGTCTCGCCGTTGTTGGCGAGCAGGCTGCCGGTCGCCAGGCGGCCGAGGATGCGGCCGCCTTCGCGGCTCGGCCAGACCGGGGCGCTGCGGCGGAAATTGAAGCCGAGGCAGTTGTGGGCGCCGAGCTCGGCGAGGCTCGTCGGCGTGCCGTGGCGGGCGAGATAGGCGGGGGCGGCGACGATCTTCCGCCGTGCGGCCCCGATGCGCCGGGCGACCAAGCTGGAATCGGGCAGCGGGCCGATGCGGATGGCGACATCCGTGCGGTCGAGGTAGAGGTCGACAATCTCATCTGAGAGCGAGAGGTCGACGACGATCCGCGGGTGGGCCTGCCAGAAGGCAGGCAGCAGCGGCTCCAGCGCCAGGGCGCCGAAGGTGACGGAGGCGTTCACCCGGATTGTGCCGCCGGGCTGGGCGGCGCCCTCCGCCAACTCGCGCTCGAAGGAGTCGAGGTCGGCGAGGACTGCGCCCCCGCGCTCGTGGAGCAGGCGGCCTTCCTCGGTCAGCAGCAAGTGGCGGGTGGAGCGTTCGATCAGCATCACGCCGAGGCGCGCCTCCATCCGGGCGATCAGCTTGCTGACGGTGGAGGGGGTCATCAGCAGCTGACGGGCGGCTTCGGAGAAGCTGCCGGCTTCCACCACGCGCAGGAAAACCTGCAGCTCGCCGATCCGGTTGTCCATGCGCCTTGCCTCCGCCTCGCGGCAGGAATCATGCGCCATCTGTGAAATACATTCACGGCTGATGCGATGGCGGGGTGGGTTATCGCGCGTGCTGCGCTGCACCATCCTTCGAGCAACGCTCAAAGGAGACTGCTACATGTCCGTATCCGAAGCCGGCGCCGTGCCGCCGGACAGGAATTCGCGTGCCGGGGCCTGGCCGTTGCTGGCGCTCGCCGTCGGAGCCTTCGGCATCGGCACCACGGAATTCGCCCCGATGGGGCTGCTGCCGGTGATCGCTACCGGGGTCGGGGTTTCGATTCCGACGGCGGGGCTGCTGGTCAGCGCCTATGCGGTGGGCGTGATGCTCGGCGCGCCGGCGATGACGCTGGCGCTCGGCCGGCTGCGGCGGCGCAATGCGCTGATGCTGCTGATGGGCATCTTCACCATCGGTAACCTGCTCTCGGCCATCGCGCCCGACTACTGGACGCTGCTGGCGGCGCGCGTCGTCACCAGCATGAACCACGGCGCCCTCTTCGGCCTCGGCGCGACGGTCGCGGCGAGCGTGGTACCGAAGGAGCGGAAGGCGAGCGCCGTCGCCATCATGTTCATGGGGCTGACCATCGCCAATGTCGGCGGTGTGCCGGCGGCGACCTGGCTCGGCCAGGCGATCGGCTGGCGGATGTCCTTCGCGGCGACGGCGGGGCTCGGCGTGCTAGCGATGGCGGCGCTGTTCCTCGCCCTGCCGCGTGGCGATGCGGGGCGGATGCCGGATGTGCGGCGGGAGCTGGCGGTGCTGCTGCGGCCGGCGGTGCTGCTGGCGATGGCGACGACGGTGATGGGGTCGGCGGCGATGTTCACCCTCTACACCTATGTGGCGCCGGCGCTGACCACGCTGACCGGGGCGTCGGAGGGCTTCGTGACGCTCGCGCTGGTGTTGATCGGCATCGGGTTCACCATCGGCAACGGGCTCGGTGGGCGGCTGGCGGACTGGTCGCTGGATGGGGCGACGAAGATCTTCCTTGGTGCGCTGGCGGCGGTGATGGCGGTGCTGCCGCTGCTGCTGACGAGCCATGTGGGGGCGTCGGTGGGGCTGCTGCTCTGGGGCGTCGCAACCTTTGCCATCGTGCCACCGGTGCAGATGCGGGTGATGCAGGCGGCAGCGGATGCTCCGGGGCTCGCTTCCTCGGTCAATATCGGGGCGTTCAACCTCGGCAACGCGCTGGGCGCGGCGGTGGGAGGCGGGGTGATCTCGCTTGGCCTCGGTTACGGGGCGGTGGCGATCGCCGGGGCGGTCCTGGCGCTGGCGGGGCTGCTGCTGGTGGTGGCGGCCTCGGGCAGGCGGAAGGCGGTCGCGGTCGCCTAGGCGGGACGGGCGCGGGCGAGCATGCGCCGCGCCCGCTCGACCACCGGCTCGTCGATCATCGCGCCCTCGAAGGTCGCGGCGCCGATGCCGCGGGCGAGGCTCGCCTCGAAGGCCTCGACCATGCGGCGGGCGCGGTCGATCGCCTCGGGGCTGTCGCCGTATTCCTCGTTGATCACCGCGACCTGTGAAGGATGGACGCAGCTGGCGCAGGCGAAGCCGAGCTTGCGCGAGCGGCGGAGCATCGCGCGATAGCCCTCCGGGTCGGAGAGGCCGGCGACGGTGCCGACGAAGCCGAGCGGCAGGATGCCGGCGGCGCGGGCGGCGAGCAGCGCCATCATCTTCGGCAGGTAGAGGGCGTCGGGCGAGGGCTCGGCGCCGAGATCGGTGGCGAGGTCCTCGCCGCCGGCACCCAGCGCGACGAGGCGCGGGTCGGCGCGGGCGATGGCCTCCAGGGACGAGAGAGCGTCGGCGGTCTCGACGAGGCCGATGCAAATCGTGCGGCCGACGGGGATGCCGTGGGCGGCTTCGCTTTCGGCAATGAGTTCCGATAGCAGGCGGACGTGGTCTGGGCCCATCAGCTTGGTGAGCACCAACGCGTCGGCACCGGCGGCGATGGCGGCGTCGATGTCGAGCGTCGCCAGGCGGAGGGGGCGGTTGATGCGGACGCAGGCGGCGGCGCCACCCTGCGTCACCTGGGGGATGGCGGCGGCCAATGCCGCGCGGGCGGCGGGCTTCTCGGCGGGGGCGACGGCGTCCTCCAGGTCGAGGATGATGGCGTCGGCGCCGCGGGTGTGGGCCTTGGCCACGAAGCTCTCGCGCGTGGCGGGGACATAGAGCAGGGAGCGCCAGGCAGGGAGGGTACGCATCGGGTGATGCTCCGCCCCTCGCGCCGGCCGGTCAATGCCGGTATGGAGGGCCATGCCGCGCGCCGCCGGAAGCCTTGCCGACCAAGCCTATGACCGATTCCGCGAGGGGCTGCGGAATGGCGGCCTTCGCCCCGGGCAGCGCGTGCTGGAGGTGGAACTGGCGGAGCGGCTGGGGATGAGCCGGACGCCGGTGCGGGAGGCGATCCGCCGCTTGCAGGCCGAGGGGCTGATCGCGCATGGGCCGGGCGGTGGGCTCTGCGTCGCCCGCTACGACCATGCGGAGGTGGCCGAGCTCTACGGCATGCGCGAGGCGCTGGAAGGCACCGCGGCGCGGCTGGCGGCGCGGCAGGCGGGGCGGCCGGACATCCTGCTGCTGGAGGCGCTGGTGGCGGCGGAGGCCGGGCTGCCGCCGGAGGCCGTCGCCGAGCACAACCGGCGCTTCCATCGCGCGCTGCATCAGGCGGCGCATAACCGCTACCTGCTGCGGGCGCTGGCGCCGATCGGCGATGCGCTGCTGCTGCTTGGGCCGACGACGCTCGCGCATCCGGGACGGGCGGCGGCGGCCAGGGCGGAGCATGCGCGGATCGTGGCGGCGGTCGCGGCGGGGGATGCCGATGGGGCCGAGGCGGCGGCGCGGGCGCATATAGCAGCGGCGCATGCGGCGCGGTTGGCAATGGCGGCGGAAGAGCCGGTGTGACGAGAGGGGCTCTGCCCCTCTCGAGCTCTCCCCGCCAAAGGCCGAAAGGCCTTTAGAAATCACGAGTTAGGGGGAGCGCAGGAGGACCACGCTGACGTTGTCGCGGGCGCCGCGGGCGACGGCGGTGTCGATGATGGCGGCGGCCGTCGTCCCCTGGGTGAGCATCGCGGCCAGCTCGTCTTCCGGCAGCGCCTTGAACAGACCGTCGCTGCAGAGCAGCAGCAGGTCGCCGGGGGCGATGCGGCCGCTCACCTTGTCGAGCACCAGCTCGCCGCTGGCACCGACGGCGCGGAGGATGACATTGGCCTGCGGGTGGCCCTCCGCCTCCGCCTCGGTCAGCGTGCCCTGGTCCACCATCTCCTGCACCAGGGAGTGGTCGCGAGTGACGCGCTGGAGCAGGCCGTCGCGCATCAGGTAGGCGCGGCTGTCGCCGGCCCAGAGGCAGGCGAAATGGCCATGCCGGGCGAGCAACAGCACCACCGTGGTGGCGATGATACGCGCCTCACCGAGTGCCGCGGCTTGGGCCTGCAATTCGGCATGGACGCCGGCGAGGCGGAGGCGGGCCTGGGCGAGCATCTCGGCGGCGGAGAGGCCGGGGGGGATGGCCTCCAGCGCGGCGGCGACGGCTTGGCTGGCGACATCCCCGGCGCCATGGCCACCGGCGCCGTCCGCCACGGCCCAGAGGCCGAGATCGGGGCGGTGGACCAGGCTGTCCTCGTTCCGCTTGCGTACGGCGCCGGGATGGGTCGCGGCGTCGGAGACGAGACCGGGCTCGATCGATGGGCTCATGGCCGGGCATCCAGCAGCAGCACGAATTCGGCGGGATCGGGCAGGGCGGGGAGCGGCCAGACGAGGCCGGGCTCGGCCGCGGTCCACCAGCCGGGCTCGGGTGCCTCGGCGGGGTCGGCCTCGCCAGGGGCGGGGAGGAGCGCGGCCAGCGCGTCGGCGGTCAGCGATTCGGCCTGGGCGTGGTGCAGGGCACCCTCCAGCAGGGCGAACCAGGGGGCGGGCCAGAGCGGGATGCCGGGGGCGGTGGCGGCGAGCGTCAGAGGGAAGCGGCGGCCGACGCTGTCCATCGAGCAGGCCATGACGCCGGCCACGGCCTCCGGCCCGCAGGTGCCGGGAGGGAGGGCGAAGCGCCAGGTGGGGGCGGCGGCCCAGACGGCGTCGAAGCCATCGCCGAGGCTGTCGCGCGCGGCGGTCATGCCGGCTTGCAGCCAGGCATCCCAAGGTTCGCAGAAGCTCGTCGGCAGACCACGGCGCACGAAATCCCCATGCGCCGGGAGCTTGCCATGGAGACCGGTCACGGCGCGAGTTGCGGGCATCGGAATTCCTGCAGCTCGCGGAGGCCGAAGGGGTGGATGCTGCTGCCGGTGCGCAGCTCGAAGACGATGGAGCGGTCGCCCTGGGTCACCGTGGCGCGCAGCCGGTCGGCCTGGCCGGTCGATTGCAGGGTCGTCTGGCGGCCGGCGACCAGCCTGAAGGCGGACCAGCCGCTATCGAGGCTGAGCGGACCGGCGGAGGAGGCGGGCTCGAAATTGAGCGTCAGGTTGCCGCGGCTCGGCCAGCCGAGCGGGATGGGCCGGCCGGGGCCGCCGCGCGGCATCTCGTAGCGGGTGCCGTCCACTTCGAGGATGGCGCCTTGCGCGTTCGGGTCGAGGCCCTGGGGGATCAGCTCGAAGCGGAGGCCGCCCATCATCGCGCCGCCGGGGAAGAAGGCGTCGCGGATGGCCTGGGCACGCTCGAATTGCAGCACGTCGGCTTGCGTCACCGGCGGGGCGAGGCCCGCCGTCGCCACCAGCCGCCAGGGGCGCTGGGTGGTGTCCACATAGGGGCGGACCCATTGGGCGAAGAACTGGTCGAGCGCGCCGCCCGGGCCGAAGAGCCGGGCGAAGTCATCGATCGGGATGTCCTGGGCCGAGTCGCGGCGGAAGGGGAAGGGGATGCCGCGCGGGTCGGCGAGCGCGCGGCAGACTGGGCCGAGCGCCTGGCCGCCGGCCGCGGCGATGGCGGCCTTGGCGCCGCCGCTGCGCTGGGTGGCGGTCGATTGGCCAAGGGCGGTCAGCCAGCGGGCCAGCGGCTGGGGCTGGCGGGCGGCTTCGGCGAGCAGGCGCTGGCCGGGGTCGAGGCCCGCGGTCGGTGCCGGCACCACCGTCCCCGGCGGGGAGGAGGCGAGGCGGGCGACCTGGACGTAGAGCTCGTTGACGATGGCGAGGACGCCGTCGAGCGGCTGGCCGGCGGCGGTGCGCAGCGCCTGGAAGCGGGTCTCCACCACCTGGGCGACGGGCTCGGCGCCGGTGGGGGCCGCGGCCTGGCCCTGGGCGGCCTGGACGCGCTGGGCCTCGGCGCCGCGGCCGGGGGCGGCCCAGCCATCGGGCGGGGTGCCGGGGGAGAGCTGGCGGGCGGCGGCGCGGAGCAGGTCGCGGATGGGGGAGGTGGGCGCGCCGAGCACGTTCAGCCCCTCGGCGGCGTCGGTCAGGTTGCGGAAGGGGGGAAGGACGAGGTCGTCGAGCATCGCCTGCCAGGCGCGGGCATATTCCTCGGCGTAGAGGGCGAGGACGGCGGCTTCGAGCCGGGCCGGATCCTCGGCGCCGGTGGCCCTTGCCTCGGGACCGAGCACCCAGGCCTCGCCGGCGGCGGCGCGCACGGCATCGCCGAGGGCGGGCATCAGCCCCTTGTAGAGCCCGTCCACGGTGTAGAGGCCGGGGACGCCCTCGGTCAGCGGGCGGCCGGAGGCGCGGGTGAAGAAGCGCTGGCCGGCGGGGCCGACCGCCTCGGCCGGCGTCCAGGGGCGAAGGGATTGGCCGAGGGGGCGGAGGCGGGAATAGACGCGCTCGGCCATCGGCAGGCGGGAGAAGACGCGGCGGGCGCCATCGACCAGCGCGCCGTCGAGCGGGTAGGCGGAGAAGTCCATCGCCAGCAGCGCGTCGAGATGGCCGAGGAGCGCATCGCGCTGCGGCGCGCCGGTGGCGCCGGGGAAGCTGCGGAGCCAGTCGGCCAGCAGCCATTCGCGGACCAGCGGCTTGTCGAGCGGGCCCTGGCGGCCGAGCATCAGGTAGACGCGCGTCGCTTCGTAGAGATAGTCGGGGCGCTGGAAATTGGCGCGGATCTGCGCCTCCAGCCCGGCGAGTAGGCGGGGCAGCATTACCCGATCGAGGGTGCGGCGGTAGGCGGCTTCGGCGCCCGTCGCCAGCTCGGCTTCCTGCGAGAGGCCGAGGCCGCCGCCGGGGGTGCGGGCGGCGTCGGGCAGGGGCTTCGCGGAGTCGAGATAGGGAAGGACGGCGGCGAGGTTGGCGTCGAGCACCGGGTCGAAGCGAACGGTGCGGCCGGCGCCCTCGGCCTTGGCGAGCGCTTCCTCGAGGGCGGCGGCGCGGCGCTGCTCGGCGGTGTAGGCGCTGTAGGACCAGGCGAGGCCGCCGAGTGTGACCACGGCGGCGAGGGACCAGGCGCCGATCGCCACCAGGCGGCGTCGGCGCTCCGCCCCGCGGTCGCGGGCGGCGAGGCGGGCCTCGTTGAACACCACCTCGCGCAGCAGCCGACCGAGGAAGAAGCTGCGGCCGCGCTGACCGAGCACGCCAACGGGGCGGCGCGGGTCGAGGCCGAAGGCGCGGCTGAGGGCGCCGGTGAGGCGGTCGATCGGCGTGCCTTCCTGGGTGCCGGAGGCGAAGTAGACGCCGCGCAGCATCGGCGCCGGGTCAAGCCGCGTGCCGCCGAAGGCGGCCTGGACGAAGCCGCCGACCGGATCGGCCAGCGAGGCGACCTGGCCGGGGAAGGCCATGATGGCGGCGCGCTGGGAGGGGCCGCGCTCGGCCTGCAGGCGCTCCAGCAGGCGGGCCTGGAGGCGGGTCATCAGCGCGGCGAACTCGCCGGCGAATTTGCCGGAGCTGCCTTCCGGGCCGGACTCGAGCGGGAAGGTCATGCCCCAGACCTGGGCGCGCGTCTCCTTGTCGAGGTCGTCGAAGAACTCGGTGAAGCCGGAGAGCAGGTCGGCCTTGCTGACCAGCAGGTAGACGGGCAGGCGCTGGCCGAGCTTCTCCTCCAGCTCCTTGATGCGTTTGCGGACGGCGCGGGCGTGGTCCTGGCGCCCTTGCGCATCGAGCTTGCTCAGCATGTCGACGCCGAAGCAGACCAGCACGCCGTTCAGCGGCTGGCGCGGGCGGTTGCGGCGGAGCATGGCGAGGAAGCGGTCCCAGCCGGCCTTGTCGGCGGCGGCGTCGCTGTCCTGAGTGGTGTAGCGGCCGGCGGTGTCGATGAGGACAGCGCGGTCAGTCAGCCACCAGTCGCAGTTGCGGGTGCCGCCGACGCCGGCGACGCGGCCCTCGGCCAGCGGGAATTCGAGGCCGGACTGGGCGATCGCCGTCGTCTTGCCGCTGCCGGGCGGGCCGATGAAGACATACCAGGGCAGGTCATAGAGATAGCCGCCCTTGCCGCCGGTGGCCTGTTTCAATGCGGCGAGGGCCGCCGTCAGCTTCTCGCGGAGCGCGGCTTCCTCCTCGGCGCTGGCCTGGGCCGTGGGGTCGGGGGCGGCGGCCTCGGCGACCAAGATTTTGTCGCGCTTCGCCCGGCGGAGGCCAATCAGCGTGACGGTGACGAGGAAGACGATGACGGGGAGCGCCGCCAGGGCGAGGCGGGGGATGAAGGATTCGAAGGGGTAGAATTCGCCGGCCCCGATCAGCGGGCCGTAGACCCAGAAGAGCGCAGCCATGGCGAGCGCCGCGACGAGGCCGGCGAGCGCGGGGACGGAGCCGAGGACGGAGAGCAGGGCTTCCATCAGCGGGCGCCTCCGTAGTTCACCACCACTTCGATGCGGCGGTTCTCCTCGCGGCCGTCGGGCGTCGTGTTGGCGGCGACAGGTTCGCTCTCGCCGCGGCCCTCGGAGGTGAAGCGGCTGCGGTCGCCGCCGGTGGCCGTGGCGATGACGTCGAGGGCCGACTGCGCGCGGGCGGCGGAGAGGTGGTAGTTGGAGGGGAAGCGTGCCGTCTTGATCGGCTGGTTGTCGCTGTGGCCGAGGATTTGCACCGAGCCGGGCTCCTCACGCAGGGCCTCGCCGATGCGGTTCATCAGCGGCAGGAAGCGCGGGTCGAGCGCCGCGCTGCCGGAGGCGAACATGCCGCGGTTGCGGATGCGGACGACGACGCGGTTCGGGTCGGCGAGCACGGTGACGAGGCCCTGCTGGATCTCGGGGGCGAGGAACTGGCGCAGGCGCGCGGGCAGGTCGGGCCGCGCGGGTGCCGGGGCCGGTGGCGGCGGGGCGGGGGGCACGGGCGGGGCCGAGCGTTGGATGGTCGGCAGGGCGCCGGGGGGCAGGGCAGCGAGGCGGGCGAAGAGATCCTCCGAACGGCTGCCGAGGCTGTTGGCGAGGCCAGCATAGGCGATGCCGAGCACGGCGACGGTCATCACCGCGGCGACCCAGCTCGGCACGCTGCGGCTGGTGCGGCGGTGTGGGGCGTCGACGCCGCGCCAATGCGGGGAGAGCTCCCGCTCATAGGGGCCGCGGAGCTGGACAAGGAGCTGGTAGAGGCCCTCGCGGATGCGGTCGAGTTCCGCCGTGCCGCGCGGGGAGAGGCGGTAGCGGCCTTGCAGCCCGAGGGCGAGGCAGAGGTAGGAGACTTCAAGCGCCTGGCGGTAGCGGCCGGGGTCCTTCTGCATCCCGGCAAGCATGTCGAAGAAGCGGTCGCCGGCCTTCACCTCCTGATGGAAGGTGGAGACGAGGGAATGGGCGCCCCAGCCGCTCTGCTGGCCCCAGGGCGTCGCCATGGCGACGTCGTCGATGGCGGCGCAGAGGCCGTAATGGGCGGCGCGGATTTCGTCCGGGTTGATCTCGGCGGTGCGGGCCTCGGCCTCGAAGTTGCGCACGGCGCGGATGGCGCGCTGGCGCAGCTCCTCCGGGTTCGGGACATGGACGCTGGCGACGAGGCGCGAGAGCAGGTCGAGCAGCGGCGCGGCGGCGGCGGAGAGCGGGCCGAGGCCAGTCTTCGGCAGGGTCTCCGCCTCGCCCGCCATGCGGGGTGTCGGGCCGAAATCGGGGACGGCAGGCGGGGCGCCGAAGACGGGCGGAGGTGTCGCGGGTGCGGCGGCGGGCATCGGCGCGGTGGCGCGGGTGGGGCCGCGCACCACCGTGCGGTCGCTGTCGTCGGGCTCGGAGAAGGGATTGTCGCTCATGCGAGGATCGCCCAGAGCTCAATGCGAAGATTGGGGAATTCACCGGCGACGTGGATGGCGAAGCCGCCCGAGGTCTGCATCTGCTGCCAGTGCGGGCTACCGCGATCCAGCTCGAAATAGGTGGCGCCAGCGTGGAAGGGAATCTGGCGCGGCGCGACGGGGAGGGGGCGGACGGCGATGCCGGGGAGGGCGACGTTCACCAGCTCGCGGATGTGCTCGACGGCGCCGATCTTCACCTGGTTGGGGAAGAGGCGGCGGAGGTGCTCGGAGGGCATGTCGGCCTGGACGGAGAGCACGAAGGAGCCGGCGCGGAGCCAGTTGCGGTCGGTGATCGGGCCGATGCGCACGCCGTGGCGGGCGTCGCGCAGCGGGATGGAGACGGCGTTCTGGTCGATATCGGCAGAGAGGGCGCGGCGCAGATCGGCGATCACCGGGGCGAAGCTGCGTTGCAAATCCTCGTGGCGGTAGCCGGGATAGGAGGCGGCGCGGCGGTTCGGGTCGGTGAAGGTGGCCAGTTCGCCAGCGAGCTGGACGAGGCCGCTGTAGAGCGCTTCCGGGTGGATGTTGCCGGCATCGGCCCAGTGGGCGAGCAAGGGCTGCCAGCGGTTCAAGGCCTGCAGGAGAAGGAACTGGCTGACATCGGCGACGCCGCGCGAGCCGGGCTGGGCGAGGCGCCCGGCGAGCGCTTCGGCGCGCTGGCCGATCATGCCGACCAGCTCGGCGACGAGGTTGGCCAGCGGGGCGGCGGCCGAGATGCGGAGGCAGGTGGGGATGTAGCGCTCATCGACGACGACGCGGCGGTCGGCCTGGACCTCGACGATGCGGGCGATGCCGATGCCGGTGAAGCCGGCGCGCTCCTCCGTCTCCAGCATGAAGCGGAGGCGCGGGCGGCCGACCTGGAGTTCGGCGGGGAGGGTGCTGTCGGAATGGGTGTCGAAGGCCTCGAAGCTGCGCAGCGCGTAGCGGGCGCCGCCGCTCTCCGGGCCTTCGGTGAAGGCGACCTCAGGGCTGCCGGGCTGGCGGAGCGGGGCGGCGAGGTAGACGACGGCGTTGCGGGTGCCCTCGGGGAGGTCGAGGGGCACCGGCTGGTCGGCCTGGCCCGGGATGGCGAAGGGCGTGCCGTCCTCGAGGACGCCGGCGGCATTGGCGAGGGCGAATTTGCCCGCGCCGAGCAGGTCGCGGTCGAGGGAGAGTTCCGTCACTCCCCAGGGGTGCGGGCGCAGCGGTGCGGTGCGGGCCTGGAGCAGGTGCTCCAGGTAGCGGTCCTGCTGCTGGAAGTGCTGGGCGCGAAGGAACATCCCCTCCTGCCAGACCACCTTGTCGTACCAGCTCATGCCCCGAACTCCCCCCGGCGGTGCCGGCTACCGCCCGCCATCCTTGCGCGACGCTTCCTCATAGGCCCGCGCGAAGGCCTTGCCGAAGGCGCTGTCGAAATCATCCTCGAACTGGTCGAGCAGTTGGGCGTGCTGCGCCTTGTAGGCCTCCCACAGGCGCTTCTCCCTTGCACCGAGGAAGCCGCCGCCCTTGTCGGCCGCCTCGATGCCGGCGGGCGCCAGCTTCTCGAGCAGGGCGCGGGCGGCGGCCTGGGTCGCGGCGAGCGAGGCGACCTGATGCGCATTGAGGTCGGCGACCGTCTCGTCGACGGCCTTCACCTGCGGCTTCGGGCCGAGCAGGGCGGCGAGGGCGGCGTCGTCGGTGGCGGCGAATTTCAGCGGGTTGTTGCCGGCGACGCGGAGCATCGTCTGCTCGATGCGGAATTCGCGCTTCACATCGGCCCGGGCGATCAGCAAGGCGCGGAGGCCGGCGACGGCGGCGCGAAGGCTGGCGCCGGCGGCGGTGAGGGCGGCGGCGGGGTCGGCACCGGCGAGGGCGGTCGGCGGCAGGCCGGCGCCTTGCAGCAGCAAGGCGAGGGCGGCGTCGGGGGCGAGCGGGGCGGCTGCGGGTGGCGGCGCGGCGGCGCGATTGGCCGGGGCGGGGATGGCAATGCTCGGCACGCCCTCCTCGGCGAAGGGATCGGCCGGCTCGGGCGCGGGCGGCGCGTCGGCCGGCGGGTCCCAGGCGGGCATGGCAGTAGAGGGCGAGGCGGCGATGGCGGGGCGCGGCGCGGCCGGCAGTGGCGTGGCGGCCGGGATGGGCGGCGCGGCGGGCGGCGGCGCCTTGGGCGCGAGGTCGAAATCGAGGTCCCAGTCATCCGGGAGCGCCGTCGCCGCCGGCACCACCGCGCGGGGCGGGGTGAAGGCGTCTGAGGCCGCCGGCCGGTGGTCGGGCATCGGCGCGTCGTCGATGAAGGGGTCGAAATCCGCCGGCAGGGCGACGCCGCCGCTCGGCAGGGCCGGGGTGGCGAAGCCAGGAGAGGGCGCCATCGACGGGGCCGGGGCGAAGGGATCGGCGAAGGGGTCGGGCACGGCGCGGCCGGTGCCGGGGAGGGGCGATGCGCCCCAGCCGGAGCCGCTGCCAAAGCCCTGCTGCGCGGCGGCGCTGATCCGCACCTCGATCTCGTAGCTGCCGAGGCGGAGGCGGTCGCCATCCGAGAGGGAAGCGACCAGGTCGCGGCCGATCGGCGCCGTCGCGTGGTTGAGGAAGGTGCCGTTGGTCGAGAGGTCGCGTACCTGCCAGAAGCCACCACGGTACTCGAGGACGCAGTGGCGCTTGGAGAGCACGCGCTCCGGGTCCTGCAGCTGCCATTCGCATTCGAGGCCGCGGCCGATGGTGAGGTCGCCACCGGAGGAATGGCGGCTCTCGGGCACCGCAGCCTCCGGGCAGCGCAGCACGTTGAGGGTCAGCTGCATCTCAGCTCACTATGACGGTCGGGTAGCCCAGGACGACACTGCCGCCATGCGCCGTCATGCTGCCCATATACGCGGCGGGTTGGCCTTTGATGAACACCTTGAAGGAGCCGAGCACGATGGCGTCGGGCGGGCCGACGCAGACGCACATGTCGCCGACGCGGGCGGCGGGCAGGCCGCCGATCAGCACCGTCACCCCGCCCGGCGGCAGGATCGGGCCGCCGACATGCGGGACCGGGCCGGTGAACATGGGGCAGACATGCATGTCGGTGATGCGGGAGGCGGGGGGCATCAGCCCTCTCCTTCGGGCGGCAGGCGGCCGGCGCCGCCGGTGCCGATGTCGCGGGCGCTGGCGATGAAGCGCGGGTAGCGCGCCGGCGCGCGCTCGGGCGCGATGCGGACGGTGGCGAGCACCACCGCGCCGGCGACGGCGACGCCGGTGAGGTGCTCGGCGGGCGGGACCACCGGCTGGCCCTCGGGCGACATGCTGCCGCCGGACCAGAAGGCGCCGACCGCGGCCCAGGCTTCCGTGCTGCGGAAGGCAGCCTTTTCGGCCGCGGCCATGGCGGCGCGGCGGGCAGCTTCGTCGGGGCGGCGGACCCAGGCTTCGGCGGCGTCGAGCGCCTGGGCGTCCTCGGGCCGGGCGGCCGGGTCGGGCACGGCACGGGCGCACATGCAGGCCCACCAGACGGCCTCGCGCTTCGGCAGGGCATGGGCGAGGAGGCGGAGCGCCTCGGTCATGCGGCCGGCGCCTTCGAGCCGGGCGAGGGCCGCCTCGGCATCGGCGAGGCCGGCCAGCAGCGCGCTGCCCTCGGCATCGAGCTCGAGCCGGGGGAGGAGGGGGGAGAGGGCCACCAAGAGCTTGGAGGCGGTGCGTGTCGCGCTCATGCCGCTCAGCCGATCATCACGATGGCGCCGGAGGCCTGCAGCATGGCAGTGCCCTTGACCGTGGTCATCAGCCCCTGCGCGTCGAGCTGCATGGTGCCGTTGAGCTTGACCATCATGCCGTCGATGGTGACGCCCATCTGGTCGATCTTCACCTGCGACGCCCCGACCTTCAACGTGATGCCCTGCATCGCCTCGATGGTGACGGCGCCAAGCGAGGTCTTCACGCTGTAGCTCCCCATGTCGAGCGTCGTGCTCATGGCGCCCATGGAGAGCTTCAGGTCGTAGTTGCCCATCTTCAGGGTCTGCGAGAGGTTGCCGGTGCTGAGCGTGTAGGTGTCGTTGCCGGTCTTGATGGTGGTTTCGCGGTTGCCGGTATTGACCGTCAGCGTCTCGTTGCCCTCGATCGTCGTGGTGCGCTTGCCGGTCTTGACGAGGCGCGTCTCGTTGCCGTTGCGCACGGTGGTGTCGAGGTCGTGCTTCACCAGGACGTTCATGTCGAACTCGGCCTGGAGATAGACCTCCTCCGAGCCCTTCTTGTCCTCGAAGCGCAGCAGGTTGGCGTTGTCCTTGCCGCCGCCCTTTGAGGAGCGGGTGGTGATGCCGCTCTGGGTGTTGAGCGAGGGCATGGCGTAGGGCGGCGGGGCTTCCTGGTTGTGGAGGCTGCCGAGGACCACGGGCTTGTCCGGATCGCCGTCGAGGAAGCCGACCAGCACCTCGTCGCCGATGCGCGGCAGAAACCAGGTGCCGCCCCATTTGCCGGCCCAGGGCTGCGAGACGCGGACATAGCAGGAGGTGTTCTGGTCCTTCTTGCCGTAGCGGTCCCAGAGGAACTGCACCTTCACCCGGCCATGCGCGTCGCAATGGATCTCCTCGCCGGAGGGGCCGGTGACGACGGCGCTCTGCAGCGCGGGCATCGCCGGGCGGCGGCGGGGTGCGGCGTTGCGCCAAGTGCGGTCGGCGGGGATGGCGACGAAGCTGTTGCCGTAATGCGACTGGCCGTCGCCGACCAGATGCGTCTCGTCCATCGCCTCGTGGCGGAGGGCGGTGATGATCCAGGGCGTCGCCGCGCCGTCGAGCCCGTCCTGCACCTTGACCTTGCCGCCGGCGAAGAGGGCGGCGACCTGAGTGTGGCCCTCGGCCGAATCGGCGCCTGCCTCGTTCTGCTCCATGCCGAGGAGCGCCGGGTCCATGTCGCCCTGGGCGGCCTGGCCGGCGCCCCAGCGATAGACCTCCCAGCTGCTGGCATTGGGCGTGCCGAGCATGGTGGAGGCGTTGGCCTGCAGCAGGGTCGAGGGCTTCAGCATGTCGAAGTCGCGGGCGACATGCTTGCCCGGCTGCAGCGTGCCGGAGACGCGCCAGTCGGTGACGGCGTCGGCCTCGTTGGGCGCGGCGCGGACCACCAGCGTGCTGTCCGGCACCGGCGGGAAGTCGGCATTGGCGCCGGTCACCGTCAGCGTGTGGTCGCTCTCGCCATGCTGGAAGAAGTAGCCGGCGCCGACCTCGTCCATCAGCCGGCTGGCGAAGTCGAAATCGGTTTCATGGAACTGCACGCAGTAGGGACGCGGGGCGGAGGGCAGGGTGCCGAAGCGCGCCGGGGCGACGCTCGCCTCGCCGAAGAGCTTCTGCAGGATGGCCTGCACGGACTGGTCCTGGAAGATGCGGCAATCCGCCGTGCGGGTCATGTTCCAGAGCAGCGGCACGGCCTCGAGCCGGTAGGCGGTGAGGTCGCGCTCATGCCCGGCGACCTTGGCGAAGCCGCGGACCATGCCGTTGAAGTGCCGCGGCGGCTGGGTGCCGAGGGTGACGGTGCAGGTGACCGACTTGCCGAGCAGGTCCTTCGGCGTGAGGGCGGCATTCGCCGAGAGGACCTCCGCCTCGATGACGAAGGGGCGGCCGATCGCTTCCGTCACGCTGAGGTGGCGGAGCACCAGAACGTCGGGCCCGAGCGGCGAGGTGATCCCGAGGAGCCTGCCCGACTGGCTGATCTCCGACGAACCCGACATACTCCCCCCTGCGCCCCGTTCCGCTATCATACAGTCCCTACTTCCGGTGGAATAGCGCGATCCAGCCCTGGCCGGCGGGATTTTCGCGACGACGTGAGCATTATGGCGACGGGTGTGGGCCCTGGGGGCTGGGCGGCGGCCGGGTATTTGACCGGTGGGCTCGCCTCCGTGAAGCTGGATGCCTCCGGGAGGACCGAACCCATGACCGAACGCCCCTTCACCCGCGCCGATCTCGATCCGCTGCGGCGCTGGGACACGCCGACCATCTGCAACGCGCTGGAGCTCGTCGCCCCGGCCCGGCGAGGGCGCGGCTTCACGCTGAAGCCGTTCACCGTCGCCGACCCCTCGCTGCCGCCGCTCTGCGGCCTGGCGCGCACCGGGCAGATCCGCGCCGCCGCGCCCTCCGGCCGCACCCGCGAGCAGGACCGCGATGCGCGCATCGGCTGGTACGACTATGTCGCCGATGCCGACCTGCCGACCATCGTCGTCATCGAGGACCTGGACGAGAGCCCGGGCATCGGCGCCTTCTGGGGCGAGGTGAACAGTGCCATCCACAAGGGGCTCGGCTGCCAGGGCTGCGTCACCAGCGGCTCCTTCCGCGACATCGACATGCTGGCGCCGGGCTTCCAGATCATCGGCGGCATGGTGAACCCGAGCCATGCGCATGTGCACATGGTGGATTTCGGGCGCGACGTGATCGTCCACGGCATGCCCTGCATGCATGATGACGTGGTGCATGCCGACCGGCACGGCGCCGTCGTCATCCCGGCAGAGGCGGTGCGGCAGCTGCCGGAGGCGATCGACCTCGTCGCCCGGCGCGAGGCGGTGATCCTCGAGATGGCCAAGCGGGACGACTTCGACATCCACAAGCTGAAGGAGGCGCTCTCGCGGGCGGACGAGATTCACTGAGGAGGGCGGGCGCCTGCTTCCTCGCGCTGCTGCTGGCCGGGACGGCGGCGGCGGAGCCGGGCTGGGAGGAGCGGCTCGGCCTGCTGGCGCCGGCGCTCAGGGCCTGCCTTGACGGCGACCTCGGCGCCTATGTCGATGATGTCGGGCCGGCGGCAAATGGGCGGCTCGCCGTGCGGGTGCGGCGCGGGCGGGTGACGGAGCGCTGCCTGGTCGGCGAGCGGGGGCGGGTGGCGATGCGGCTGACGCTCGCCGATGCGCCGGCGCCGGAGCCGGCGGCGACCGCCTATTTCCTCGAGCGGCGCTGCGCGGATGCGCGGCGGGTGGCGGCGCCGGACGGGACGGTGCTGGGCTGGCTGGCCTATCCGGCCTGCTCGTAGCGGGCGCTGCGGACCTGATCCTTACCCCCGGCCTTGGCGGCGTACATCATGGCATCGGCGGCGGCGAGGGCGGCTTCGGCCGAGTCAGGCATGGTCTCGAAGCCGACCGAGCCGATCGAGGCGGTGACGGGCCAGCCTTCCGCGGCCATGCGCCCGGCAAGCATGCGGCGGATGCGCTCGGCCAGGGCTTCGGCGCGGGCCGTGTCGCCGACGAGGACACAGAACTCATCGCCGCCAAGCCGGGCCAAGCTATCCGCCTCCCGCGTCGCGGCGCGCAGCACCTCGGCCACGGCGCGGAGCACCGCGTCGCCGGCCGCGTGGCCGAGCCTGTCGTTGATGCCCTTGAAGCCGTCGAGGTCGCTGAAGATCAGGGTGAAGGGCCGCCGCATGGCGAGCGCCGCGTCGAGCGCCGTCATCAGCGCGGAGCGGTTGGGCAGACCCGTCAGCCCGTCTGTGACGGCCAGGGCATGCATCCGCCGCATCGCCCGGCGCAGCTCGAGCGCGGTCGAGACCGAGCGGGCGAGGCCGGAGAGGATGTCCAGCTCCTCCTCGCTGGTCTCGCGCGGGGCGTGGTCGAGCACGCAGAGGGTCCCGAGCGCATAGCCCTCCGCGTTCACGAGCGGGATGCCGGTATAGGAGCGGAGGCCGGGATTGTCGGTGACCAAGGGGTTGTCGGCGAAGCGCGGATCGGCCCGCATGTCCTGGACCACCAGGGGCTGGTCCGGTTGCAGGATGGCATGGGCGCAGAAGGCGACGTTCCGCGGCGCCTCGGTGACGTCGAGGCCGTGCCGGGCCTTGGCCCAGATCCGCTCCGCATCGACCAGCGAGACGAGGGCGATGGGCCGGTGGGTGAGGCGGGCGGCAAGCCGGGCGATATCATCGAACGCGGCCTCGCAGGCGGTGTCGAGCACGGCATAGGACCGCAGCGCCGCGAGGCGGCCGGCTTCGTCCGAAGGCAATGGGGCGGCTGGCATGGTCCGGGCGATAATCCTGTCGTGTTCGCGGCGATACTAGCACAACCTGAAGGTGTGGTTCGTACGATTTCCAAGGGGGTGGACAAGCACCGGCTGCTCCGCCGGAATGGCAGGGCAGGATGGGAGGCGACATGGCGGAGCGGCAGGTGCTGGCGGTGGTGCGGCCGGATTGGGTCGACCATTACGGCCACATGAACATGGCCTTCTACCTGGCGGTCTTCGACATGGCGACGGACCAGCTCTGGCCGGGCCTCGGCCTCGGCAAGCCCCTGCATGCGGAGGGGTTCGGCACCTTCGCTGCCGAGACCTGGGTGAACTACGTGCGCGAGGTGCGCGAGGGCATGCCGCTCGCCTGCACCAGCGAGGTGCTGGCCTATGACGCCAAGCGGCTGATAGCGGTGCACCGGATGCACCATGCGACGGAAGGCTGGCTCGCCGCCGAGAACGAGGTGCTCTACCTCTGCATGGACCTCTCGGTGCGGCGGGTGGGGCTGTGGCCGGAGCGGGTGCTGGAGCGGTTCGCCGAAGTCTGCACCGGGGCGGCGCCACGGCGGCTGGCGCTGCGGCGCCGTGAGGGGTAGGGCGCGGCCGGGTCAGGCCCCGCCGCAGAGATGCTGGGAATCCGGCAGCGACCAGGAGCCCCGTGTGCGCAGGTTGGTCACGGTGTAATAGCGGCCGCGGTCATCGCCGGGCGGGCAGGCGCGCGGGATGATGGTCAGGCACATGACGACGCGGTCGCCGGGGCGGGAGGCGATGAGCGCCTCCTCCCGGTCGTAGGAGACCTGGAAGCCGCGATTGGCGAAGCTGATGCTCGTGCCGCTGTCGAAGGCGCCGGGCTTGTCGCCGTCCAGGCGTGCCGCGACCTGGGTGACCCGCGTGGTGACGCATTGGCCCGGCCGGCCGGGCAGGCCGCTGCTCTCGGGCGCGGTGCCGTCGGCCATGTCGAGGGCGTTCACCCAGTCGGGCGGGGCGATGTCGGAGCCGAAGCGCTGGTAGCCGTGCAGGCCGCCGACATAGACCGCGAGCAGGCAGCCGCGGGTGGCGCCGCAGCGTCGCCTGTCGGCCAGGATGCCGCGGGCGACGGTGGTGAGCGACGCCAGGTCCTCCTTCGGCGTGGTGGCGCGGGCCTGCGCGTAGGCGGCGCCGAGCGCGCTGTCCAGTTCGGAGAGGTGCGGATCGGCGCAGACGGCCTGCTCGTCGGGAGCGGCGGCGCGGGCGCAGTCGAAGCTGGCGGCAAGGGCGGCCGGGGCGGCGGCCAGGGGCAGCAGGGCCAGGAGGAAGGCGGGTCTCATGAGCGGCTGTCTCCGGGGGTGTTGCGGGGCCTGCTGGCACTAGGCGCATGCATTCAATCGATCTGCAGGTTCATGCGGCGGAGGACGGGGGCCCAGCGGGCGGCCTCCTTTTGCATGAAGGTGGCGCAGTCCTCGGGGCCGCTGCCGATGGCGAACTGGCCCTCGGCGAGGAGCCGGTCGCGGAAGCCCTGCTCCTTCAGCGCCTCCCCCGCCGCCGCGGCGAGGCGGGCGATGGCGGCGGGCGGGGTGCGGGCGGGGGCGACCAAGCCGAAATAGGTCTGCGCCACGGCCTCCGGATCCGTCTCGGCGAAGGTCGGGATGTCGGGGAAGCCAGGCATGCGGCGGTCGCCGGTCCAGCCGATGATATGGCCCTGGCCGTTGCGGTGTGTGCCGATCGCCGAGGCGCCGCCGACCACCAGCACCTGCAGCGTGCCGGCGAGGAAGTCGTTCAGCTGCTGCGCATCGCCCCGGTAGGTCACGTCCTGCATGCGGATGCCGAGGCGCTCGGCGATCAGCACGGCGGTAATGTTGTTGAAGGAGGAGGGACCGTTAGTGCCGTAATTCAGCCGGCCGGGCTGCGCCTTCGCCAGGGCCACGAATTCCGGGATGGTCTTCGGCAGGCTGTTTTGCAGCACGAAGGCGAAGGGGAGAATGCTGAGCAGCGCGACGGGGGCGAAGTCGTCGGGCCGGTAAGGCAGGCTGCGCATCAGCAGCGGGTTCAGCGTCAGCGTGGTGCCCGAGTTGACGAGGAGGGTGGTGCCGTCGGGCGCGGCGCGGGCGACGTATTCGGCGCCGACCACGGTGGCGGCGCCGGGGCGGTTCTCGACTTGGACGGGCTGGCCGAGCAGGGGCGCCATGCGCTCGGCGAGGAGGCGGCCCATCAGGTCGGTGGAGCCGCCGGGCGGGAAGGGGACAACGAGCGTCACCGGCCGGCCCTGGGCGAGCGCGGGCGTGGCGAGGGACGCGGCGAGGAGGCCGCGGCGGGTGATGCTGATGCCTGGCATGATTCTCCTCCCGGTCATTGCGGGCAGCCTTGCATGGCAGTGCCCCAATGGGGAGGTGGCGCTTGACGCGGGGCGCGGGCGCGCCTGCAATGCCCGGGAGGAGAACGAACATGTCCGAGAACATCAAGGTCTCGGTCGCCGACGGGGTCTGCACCGTGGTGATCGCGCGGCCGGAGAAGAAGAATTCGCTGACGCGGACGATGTATGCCGGGCTGGCCTCGGCCATCGAGGAAAGCTCTGCCGACCCCAAGGTGCGCTGCCTGCTGCTGACCGGCGAGGGCGAGGTCTTCTGCGCCGGGAACGACATCGGCGAGTTCCAGAACCGGGCGCCGGAAGACCCGAACGCGCCGCCGCCGAGCAAGCGCTTCTATTATGGCCTTGCGAATTACGAGAAGCCGATCGTCGCCGCCGTGCCAGGCCTCGCGATCGGCATCGGCTGCACCATGCTGATGCATTGCGACATCGTCTATGTGGCGCCGGAGGCGCGGTTCCGCATGCCCTTCGTCGATCTCGGGCTGGTGCCGGAGCTTGGCTCCTCGATGATCGTGCCCTGGATGGTGGGGCGGCAGAAGGCGGCGGAGCTGATGCTGCTCGGCGATTTCTTCGGCGCCGAGGCAGCGCGCGAGATGGGCTTCGTCAACCGGATCGTGGACCGGGCCGAGCTGCTGCCGACCGCGCGGGCGACGGCCGCCGTGCTGGCGGCGAAGCCGCCCGAGGCGATGCGGCTGACGCGGCGGCTGCTGCGGCAGCACCATGCCATCCTGCTCGAGCGGATGGAGGAGGAGAGGAATATCCTCGCCGCGCAGCTGCAGACCGACGAGACCCAGGCCATCATGGCCAATGTGCTGAAGAAGCGCTGACGGGGAGCCGCGCATGTCCCTCATCGACTCCCTCAAGGGCCGGCTCTCGCTGCCGCTCATCGGCTCGCCGCTCTTCATCATCTCGGTGCCCGACCTCGTCGTCGCGCAATGCACGGCGGGCGTCATCGGTGCGATGCCCTCGCTCAATGCGCGGCCGGCGGAGCAGTTCGAGGAATGGGTGATCGAGATCAAGGAACGGCTTGCGACGCATGACGCGCGGCACCCGGACCGGCCCGCGGCGCCGTTCGCGATCAACCTCATCGTGCACAAGTCGAACGACCGGCTGGAGCATGACCTGGCCGTCTGCGTGAAGCACAAGGTGCCGCTCATCATCACCTCGCTCGGCGCGCGGCCGGAGGTGAACCAGGCGGTGCATTCCTATGGCGGCTATGTGCTGCATGACGTGATCAACCAGCGCTTCGCGCATAGCGCCGTCGACAAGGGGGCGGATGGGCTGGTGCTGGTCTGCGCCGGCGCGGGCGGACATGCGGGGGCGCTTTCGCCTTTCGGCTTCGTGCAGGAGACGCGGGCCTGGTTCGACGGACCGATCGCGCTCTCGGGCGCCATCGCCAACGGGCGGAGCGTGCTGGCCGCCGAGGCGCTGGGCGCCGACTTCGCCTATGCGGGCAGCGCCTTCATCGCCACCAAGGAGGCGCGGGCGCAGCCGGAGCAGCAGCAGATGATGCTGGAGTGCGGGGCGGAGGACATCATCTACACCAATCTCATCACCGGCGTGCACGGCAACTACATGAAGCCGAGCCTGCTCCGTGCGGGGCTCGACCCGGACAACCTGCCGGAGAGCGACCCGAGCAAGATGGATTTCAGTTCCGACCGGAAGAAGCGTTGGAAGGACATCTGGGGCGCCGGGCAGGGAATCGGCGCGGTGAAGGCGGTGGAGCCGGCGGGCGATGTGGTGGCGCGCTGGCGGCGGGAGTATCACGCGGCGAGGGCACGGCTGGGGGCCGGACGCCCGCTGGTAAATCCGGCCTGGGAGGCCGTGATGGAGGCGGCGGCCGAGTAGGCCGCCACCCGCCATGCGTCAGTCCATCGCCGCATGCGCCGGATCGGGCGCGGTGGCCTTGGGCGGGCGCTTCATCAGCGGCAGCAGGAGGAGCATCGACAGCGCCAGGATCATCAGCAGCCAGTAGTCGTCGGCATAGGCGATGATGCTGGCCTGGCGCGTGATCTCCTGGTTCAGCAGCGCGGCGCCGGGGATGGTGGAGGGGTCCCACCAGCGGTGGATCGCCGGGATGTCGAAGACCCGGTTCAGCGGCGTGACATGCATCGCCAGGTCCGCATGCACGACCTGGGTGTTGCGCGTCAGCATCGCCGCCATCGCCGAGATGCCGATGGCGCTGCCGAGGTTGCGCAGCAGGCTGATGAGCGAGGTGCCGTCGGTGCGCAGCGCCGGGTCAAGCGTCGCGAAGGCGACGAGGTTCAGCGGGATGAAGACGAAGCCGAGGCCGACGCCCTGTAGGATGGTCGCGGTCACCAGCGTGCGCATCGAGACGTCGGGCGTCCAGCCGGTCATCTCCCAGAGCGTCCAGGCAAGGATCAGCACGCCGATCGCCATCACCTTGCGCGGATCGAAGCGGCTGGCGAGGCGGCCGGCGATGAACATGGCAGCCATGGTGCCGAGGCCGCGCGGGGCCATGGCGAGGCCGGCGGTGAAGACGGGGTAGTTGCCGAGCGTCTGGAGGTAGGGCGCGAGTAGAGCAGAGGTGGCGAAGAGGATGACGCCGACCGCGAACATGATGCCGAGCCCGGCGGCGAAGTTGCGGTCGCGGAAGATGCGCGGCGGGATGAAGGGCTGCTCGGCCGTCGCCATGTGGACGAGGAAGAGGTAGAGGCCGAGACCGGCGAGCACGGCTTCCACAATGATCTCGGTGGAGCCGAACCAGTTCAGCAGCTCGCCGCGGTCGAGCATGATCTGCAGCGCGCCGACGCCGAGGGCGAGCACGCCGAAGCCGAACCAGTCGAAGCGGCGGCCGGACTGCGCCTCGCCTTTCGGCAGGAAGAAGAGCAGGCCGAGCAGAGCGAGGATGCCGAAGGGCAGGTTGACGTAGAAGACCCAGCGCCAGTTGAGGTTCTCGGTCAGGTAGCCGCCGAGCGTGGGGCCGAGGATCGGGCCGACCATCACGCCCATGCCCCAGATCGCCATGGCGGAGCCACGCTGCTCCGGCGGGTAGATGTCGAGCATGGTCGATTGGCTGAGCGGCACCAGCGCGGCGCCGAAGGCGCCTTGCAGCAGGCGGAAGATCACCATCTGGTCGAGCGACTGCGCCGCGCCGCAGGCGACGGAGGCGAGGGTGAAGCCGCCGACCGAGGCGAGGAAGACCGCGCGCCGGCCGAAGCGGGTGACGAGGAAGCCGACCGGCGCGGTCAGGATGGCGGCCGCGGTGATGTAGCTGGTCAGCACCCAGGTGATCTGGTCGGAGGTCGCCGCCAGGCCGCCCTGCATGTAGGGCAGGGCGACATTGGCGATGGTGCCGTCCAGCGCCTGCATCAGCGTCGCCACCATGGCGCAGACGGTGATGATGCCGCGATGCGGCACCGCTTGCTCGCTCATTGTCTGTTCCTGCCCTGGCCGGTGCCGTTCCGCGGCGTTGCCGCGGAATGGGTGCCGAAGTCTCGGGCGTGAGTGGAAATCCGGGGCCTCCGCGGCGCCGCGCAGCGGTGTCGTGGGGAGAACTAAAAGATGTCGGAGAGATGCCGCTCGTGGCCGGTGTTGATGGAGACGACGGCGCTCATCCCCGAGCGCAGCGGCGGCGCATCGGCCGGTTGCTCGACGCGGATGCGGACCGGGATGCGCTGCACCACCTTCACCCAGTTGCCGGAGGCGTTCTGCGCCGGCAGCACGCTGAAGGTGGAGCCGGAGGCGGGGCTGATGCTCTCGACCACCGCCTTCCAGGTGATGCCGGGATAGGTGTCGATGGTGACGGTCGCGGCGTCGCCTGGCTTCACATGGGTGAGGTCGGTCTCCTTCGGCAGCGCATCCACCCAGACATGGTCGGAGGAGACGAGGGCGAAGGCGGGCGAGGCGGCGGCGAGGTACTGGCCGGGCTGGAGGGTGGAGACCTGCGTCACGGTGCCGGCGAAGGGGGCGCGGAGCGTGGTGTGGTCGAGCTGGCGCTGCGCCTCTGCGAGCCTGGCTGCGGCCTCGAGGTAGTCGGGGTGCTGCTCGACCGGCTGGTCCGGCTTGCCGCCGAGCTTCGCCAGTTGGACGCGGGCCTGGGCGCGGAGCGATTCGAGCTGCTGCTGCGACTGCTGCAGGCCGTAGCGTGCCTGGTCGTAGGCGGAGCGGGTGACGGCGCCGCTGTTCACGATCTGCGCGGCGCGGTCGTAGGTGGCCTGGGCCAACGAGACAGCGGCTTCCTGCGCCGCGGCGTCGCGCAGCAGGCGCTGGTAGTCCGCCTGCATGGCCTCGAGGTTCAGCGAGGTCTGCTGGAGCCGGGCGCGCGCCTGGTCGAGGGCGTGGCGGAAGGGGGCGTCGTCGAGCTGGACCAGGACCTGGCCGGCGGCAACGGTGTCGCCCTCATGCACAGCGATGCGCCGGACGATGCCGGAGACGTCGGTCGCCAGCATCAGCCGGTCGGCCTGGACATAGGCGTCGTCGGTGCCGGCATAGCGGCCGCCATTCAGCCAGAACAGGCCGGAGCCGGCGGCGACGGCGAGGACGCCGCCGAGCATCAGCGCCGGGCGCAGCCAGCGGCGGCGCTTCGGCCGGGCGGAGGCGGCCTCGGTCTGGGGCATTTCGGCGCGGATCGAACCTTCGGGCATGGGACCACTCTCAGGCAGCGAAGTCGGCGTCAGTCTCGCCGGCCAGCAGGTTGGACTTCATCAGCAGCAGGGCGTCGCGTAGCGCCACGCGTTGCGCCTCGGGCAGGTTGCGCGTCGTGGTGGCGTCGAAGGCGGCCTTGGCCTCGTCGATCTCGGCCAGCACGGGCGCGGCCTCGGGCCGCAGGTGGAGACGCCACACGCGGCGGTCCGCTGGGTCGGCGCGGCGCTCGATCAGGTTGCGGGCGGCGAGGCGGTCGACCAGGCGGCCGACGGTGATGGGCTCGACCTCCAGCAGCTCGGCCAGCTCGCGCTGGGTGAGGCCGTCATGCCGGCGGAGGCGGACCAGGATGACCCATTGGGCGCGAGTCATGCCATGCGCGCGGGCGACGCGGTCCGCCATGGTGCGGATGAGCCGCGCCACATCGGTCAGCAGCAGGAGAAGGTCGTCATTCGGCGGGATGATCACGCAGGTGAATATAAGCTGCGTTATTATAAGCCGCATCGGGGCCGACGATCACGTCGCTGCGACTCATGGCATCAATATTCCAGCTCGTAGGAGAGGCCGATGCGGTCGCCGGCAGGGCCGGTGGCGGTCTGGCCTTCGACCTTGATGCGGGGGGTGATCTCGACCTGGACGCCGACGCCGGTGCCGCCATTCGTCCCCTGGCGGACGCCGAGGAAGACGCCGGGGGCGACGTAGCGGCCAGCCTCGACCGTGGCGCCGGCGG
This sequence comes from Belnapia moabensis DSM 16746, assembly GCF_000745835.1. GTDB lineage: Bacteria > Pseudomonadota > Alphaproteobacteria > Acetobacterales > Acetobacteraceae > Belnapia > Belnapia moabensis. The sequence goes on from NZ_JQKB01000004.1 coordinate 176,417, forward strand.
TGTTGCCTTGGGCGCCGCTGACGCCGAGGCGATCGAGGCCCAGGGCGCTGCGGACGCGGTCGAGCGGGCCGCCGCCGGAGCCGCCGATGCCGGTGAGTTGGGCGACGGCGGCGGCGATCTGGGCGATCTCGAAGGGCGAGAGGTTGCTGGTGGCGCGGTCGAAGAGCAGGCGAGCCAGCACCTCGTCCTGCGGCAGCTCGGGGGTGGAGGTGAAGCCGATTTGCGGGGCGTTGGCCGGGCCGGTAACGGTGACGGTAATGGTCGTGGAGCTGGCCGTCGCCTCCGCCGCCATGTCGAGCTGCGGGACGAAGGTGCCCGCGTTGAAGCCGATGGTGCCGCGCTTGAAGGTCAGCGTGCGGGTCAGGATGTTGAGCGTGCCGCGGACCAGGTTGAGGCTGCCGGAGGGGACCGGGGCGGCGACGGTGCCGCCGACATCGATGGCGCCGCCCATCTCCACCTCGAGGCCGCGCCCGCGGATGAAGACGCGGCGGGCCCTCACCTTCACCGCGAGGTTCAGGGGCGGGGCGGCGGGGGTGGGCGGGCCGGCCTTCGCCGGTGGCTCGGGTGGGATTACGCCGGGAGGGAGGCGGCCGCGCTGGCGGACATTCGTCAGGGTCGGGACGCTGGCGGGGAGCTTCTCCGGCACGCGCAGCTCGGCCTGCTCGATCCGCACCTCGCCGGCCACGGTGCCGCCGCCGGTGATGGGGCCCTTCACCGTGATGTCGGCGCCGATGGTTGCGGTGCCGAGGTCGGAGGCGACGGGGCGGGCGTTGCGGGCGGTGAGGACGAGGTCGGCGGGCAGGCCGGGGGCACCGGCATCGATGCTGCCGCGGAGGCCGATGGTGCCGCCGCCGAGGGTCTTGCCCTCCAGCCGCTCGATGACGAGGCGGGTGCCCTCGCCGGTGATGGTGCCGCCGATCTCGGAGAGGCGGACGCCGGTCGTCGGGTTGCGGTAGTCGCCGCCCGAGAGGGTGGCGCGGCCACCGAGGCGGGGAGTGCCGACACTGCCTTCGGCCCGGAGCGCCAAAGCGAGGCGGCCGGCAACGCGGTCGGCGCCGGCTGCGAGGAAGGGGCCGGCGAGAGGGGCGAGGTTCAGCGACCCGTCGAGGCTGGCGGCCAGCGGGGAGTCGGGGTCGAAGCCGCGCGGCAGGCGGGCGGTGGCGGTGACGGTGCCGGCCGGGCCGGCGGCGATCTCGGCGCGGGCTTCGGTGGCGGTGCCGAGCATGCTGGCCTCGGCGCGGAGCGTGACGGGCGGCAGGCCGCGGGCCCAGTCGGCGCCGAGGCCGATGCCGGTGCCGTTGAGGCGGGCACGGATCTCGGGCCTGGCGGTCGGGCCGGTGACGCGGACCTCGCCGGTGATCATGCCTCGGGGCTTGAGGTCGGGGGCGAAGCGCTCGGCCAGCGTCAGGGGAAGGGCGGCGATGGTGAGGGCGAGGTCGGCGCGCTCCGGACCCCAGCGGCCGGCGGCCTGGACCCGGCCGCCATTGCCGATGGCGAGGGCGAGGGAGGCGATGTCGATGCCGCCATCGGCGCCGTAGGTGATGCGGGCCGGGGCGCCGAGGCGCACCGTCTCGCCCTGGGCTTCGGCCTGGAGGGCGGCGAGGTCGAGACGGTAGGCGCCGTCCGTCTGCGTGACGCGGCCGCGGCCGGAGAGTTCGCCCTCGGTCGCCTTGCCGCGGAGGGTCCAGTCGAGGGCGGCGGGGGTGCCGGCGACGGTGGCGGCGAGGTTGCCCTGCTGCCCGGCATAGGCGAGGCGGGGGGCGTCGAGCTTCAGGTCGAAGCCCTGGATGCCGTCGCGCGGTTCCAGCTCCGCGTCGAGGGTGAGGCGGCCGGCGAGGCCCACGAGCCCGGCGAGGCGGCCGAGGGGGGCAAGGTCGGGCGCGTCGAGGCGGGCGGTGCCGGCAAAAAGCTTTGCGACCGGGTCGAGGCGGCCGGTGGCGGTGAACCTGGCAGGGCCGATGCGGGCCTCGGCGGCCTCAATCTCGACTGCTTGGCCGTCCGGGCGGCCGCGGAAGTCGAGGGCGACGGGTTGGCCGTCGAGCGTCGCGCGGAGCTGGGCGGTGCCGCGCGGGGCCGAGGCGGGGGTGGCGACTTGGGCGTCGAGGGCGAGGCCTTCCAGCACGCGGCCGGCGGCGGCAATGCGGCCGGAGCGGGCCGCGATCGTCAGGTCGGGGTCGGCGAGCTTGCCGGTGGCGTGGACGGTGGCTTCCAAGGCGCCTTCGGAGCCGGCGCCGAGGACTTCCAGCCGGGGGAGGGAAAGAGTGGCGTCGAGGGCGATGGGCTCGGCAATGTTGCCCTTCGCGGTGAGGCGGCCGTTGGCGGCGTCGAGGGTCGCATCGAATGCGGGGCCGGGGAGGGCAGCGTTGAGGGCGAGGCGGGGGGCGGGGCCGAGAACGGCATCGGCCTGGGGCACGCCGGTCGCCAGGGCCTCGGGCGTCGCGGTCAGGACAATGGCGGGCTTCGCCATGGTGCCGGTGACATGGGCCTTGGCGGCGAGGCCCTGCCAGGCGAGGCCGGCGGGGAGCAGCGGGGCGAAGCGGGCGCTCTCGGCCAGGGCGAGGTCGAGGCGGAGGTCGAGAGCCTCGGTGCCAAGGTTGGCGCTGCCGGTGGCGGCGAGGCGGCCGGCGGGGAGGGTCAGTTCCAGCTTGCGCAGCGCCAGGCGCTGGTCGGGTGGCAGGTCGGCATCGAGGGCGAAGGCGAGAGGGATGGCGAGCGGGCGAATGGTTTCGGGCAGCAGGGGGCCGGCGCGGGCCTCGCCTTGCAGGGTGGCGCCGTAGCCACCCTCGGGCGTCGCGCGGATCGTGCCGGTGCCGGTCAGCGCCACTTGCGCGCCGAGGCCGGCCTTTAGGTCGAGAGCGGCGCCGGAGGCGGGGCCATCGAGCGTCAGGGCGAGGTGGAGGGGGGCGTCACCCCAGCCGCCCTCGGGGGGTGGGATGAAGCTGGCGATGAGGCCGCCGGGGGCTTCGTCCAGCGTCAGTTGTGCGGCGAGGCGGTCGGCGCCGGGGGTGAGGGCGAGGGTGAGCGCCGCCGTGAGCGGGGCGTCTAGGCGCTTGAGGTCGAGCCGCGCAGTGAGGTCGCCGGCGGCGAGGCGAGCTTGGCCGTCGAGGCCGAAGACGGCGGCCTGGCCGAGGACGGGCTGGGCCAGCTCGATCCGCCCGATGGCGAGGCGGTTCAGCTCCACCGCGACGGGGAGTTGCGGCAGATGGGGGAGGACGGTGTCGGAGGGGAGCTGCGGCTCTGCGGGCGCCGTCTCGCCGCCGGCGGGGAGGCGGGCGAGGGCGATGCGCGCGGCCTCGATGCGCTCGATGCGGAGGGTGCGGGAGAGCAGGGCCGCGAGGTCGAGGTCGATGTGGCCGTCCTCCAGCACGACCCATTCGCCCTGGTCATCGGCATAGGCGAGGCGGGCGAAGCCGAGATGGCCGGGCAGCGGGCCGCGCAGGCCTTGGATATGCAGGCCGGGGACGAAGCCCTCCGCCTGGCGGGCGAGGAAGGCGCTACCGCCCTCGGTATTGATCCAGGCGAGGGCGCCGATGATGGCGACCACTGGCAGGAGGATCAGGAGCGCGAGCGTGCCGAGGAGCCATTTCAGCCAGCGCATGATCAGAAGGCCTGGCCGATGCCGACATAGAGGCCGTAGCCGGAGGAGCGGGGCTCGCGCACCACGGGCAGGGCGACATCGGCGCGGATCGGGCCGATCGGCGTGTAGTAGCGCAGGCCGAGGCCGGCGCCGACGCGGAGGTTGGAGGTGTCGGGGATCGAGCCGGTGCCGACCGCGCCGGCATCGACGAAAGCGACGGCGCCGATATCGCCCCAGACCTTCTGGCGCCATTCGACGCTGGTCTCGAGCAGGCTGGCGCCGCCGGTGGGGCGGCCCTGCTCGTCGCGGGGCCCGATCGACTGGTAGTCGAAGCCGCGGACGGAGCCGCCGCCGCCAGCGTAATAGCGGATGTGGCGCGGCACGCTGTCGCGGTTGGCGCCGGCCAGAGAGCCGAGGGTGCCGCGCACCGCGAGGATGCTGCGGCGGTCGGCGAAGACATCCCAGTAAGTGCTGGCCGTCACCCGCGTCGGCAGGAAGGGCTGGGCGTCGCGGATGCTGTAGGAGGGGCTGATGGTGCCCTCCAGCCGGTAGCCCTTGGAGGGGTCTAGGAGGTTGTCGGTGCCGTCGTAGCGGCCGCCGAACAGGACGCCGACGATCTGGTAGGGGCTCAGCTTGCCGTCCGGCGGGCCGGTGGAGCCGAGATCGACGGCCGGGCCGGCGCGGACCGTGAGCTGCTCGGAGATGCGGCGTTCGAAGAGTAGCGATGCGGTGATGGCGTCGCGGTCATAGGCCTCCAGCCGCTCGCGCAGCGCGCCAATGCTGGCGACCAGGGTCAGGTCGCGGCCGAAGACGCCGGGGCTCCTGTAGGTGACGCCGGTCCGGTAGGTCATCTGGTCGAGCGCCCCGCCGGTGCCGATGCGGGCCAGCTCGCCCTCGATGCGCAGCCGCTCCGCCCCGCCGAAGAGGTTGCGGTGCTCCCAGTAGACCCGGACGGAGGGGCCGTAATTCGTCTCGAAGGCAGCCGTGATGCCCAGCGCATGGCGGGCGCGCTCGGCGACGGTGAAGGTGGTGGGCAGGCGGCCCTCGGCATCCAGCCGCTCGGCGGCGCGGACGCGGACGGAGCCGAAGGGGCCGAGCGCCATCAGCTCGCGCCGGGCTCGCTCCAGCCGATCGGGGCTGTAGGTCTCGCCGGTGATGCGGCCGGCCTGGCGGCGGAGGAAATCGGCATCGACGCGGACGGCGCCCTCGACCTGAGGCGGGGCAAAGGTGGCGAGGGGGCCGGGGGCGAAGCGCCAGGCGATCTCCATCGTCTTGGCGCCATGGTCCACCACCGTCTCGCGCCCGGCCATGGTGGCCAGCGGGTGGCCGGAGGTGAGCAGGCGGTCGAGCAGGGTGCGCTCGGCGGCGAGCACGGGCTCGGCGCGGGCGACGTCGCCGGGGGCGAGGCCGAAGGGCCTGGCGGCCGCGGCGTCGAGGGCGGGCTGGTCGCGGGGCTCCGTCGCCCGGATGGCGATGGTGCGGATGCGGTAGGGCTCGCCCTTCTCGACCTCGATGCGGATGGGGACGGGCTTCTCCGGTGGGGCTTCGAGGCGGGCGAGGAGGCCGGGATCCGCCAGGGGCAGGCCGGCGATGCTGATCTGGGTGGTGCCGCCCCAATAGCCTTCGGACTGAAGGGCCTGCTGAAGGCGCTCGCGGTCGCCCTGGGCGCGGCCGATCACGCCGCCGGCGCTGGTCGGTGAGGATTCGCGGAGCGCTTCGAGCTGGGAGACGGCGGCGAGGGCGGCATCCAGGCGCGAATCGCCGCTCGGGGCGATCTCCACCGTATAGGGGAGGGCCGCCGGGTCCGGCTCCTGTGCCTGGGCGAGCGAGGCGAGGAGCAGGGCCAGAATGATCGGCAGGCGTCGCAATGGATACAGCACGGTGGCGAAAGCAACTTCCGGGGTCAGGGTTCCCTCAGGAGATGGGGGGGACTAGGGTTCTTGCATGGATCAGACGCTTGCTGAAACGCTCGCCGGATGGCGCCGCCACCTGCATGCCCATCCGGGTCTCACCCTGCATGAGGGGGAGACGGCCGCCTTCGTCGCAGCGAGGCTCAAGGAGATGGGGATCGAGGTCACCGAGGGGGTCGGCGGGCATGGGCTGGTCGCCACGCTGCGGCGCGGGGAAGGCGGGTCGAACCGCTCGGTCGGGCTGCGGGCCGACATGGATGCGCTGCCGATCCAGGAGCTGAACGAGGGGCTGGCCTATCGCTCCACTATACCCGGAGTGATGCATGCCTGCGGGCATGACGGGCATACCGCGGCGCTGCTCGGCGCGGCGGCGCTGCTGCAGCGGGACCAGGGCTGGACGGGGACGGTCCAGCTGGTCTTCCAGCCGGCCGAGGAGGGCGGCGGCGGGGCGCGGGCGATGATCGCCGACGGGCTGTTCCAGCGCTTCCCGATGGAGCGGATCTTCGGCTGGCACAATTGGCCGGGGCTGGAGGCGGGAACCGTCGCCGTGCATGAGGGGCCGGTGATGGCCGCCGGGGCGCGCTTCGAGATCGGCTTCACCGGGCATGCGGGACATGCGGCGCTGCCGCATCTGACGCGCGACCCGATGATCGGCGCCGGACATGCGATCATCGCCCTGCAATCCATCGTCGCCCGCAACATCGACCCGATGCAGGCGGCCGTCGTCAGCGTGACAGTCGCCGAGGCGGGCGAGGCGCAGAACCAGGTGCCGAACTCCGCCCGGCTCAAGGGCACCGCGCGCTGGCTGCAGCCGGAGACGGGCGAGGCGATCGAGGCGGCGATGCGGCGGATCGCGGCCGGCGTCGCCGCGACCTTCGCGCTGGAGGCGGAGGTAGAGTTCAAGGTCGGGGTGGAGCCGACGGTGAACCATCCGGCGGAGCGGGAGCTGGCGGCGGTGGCCGCAGGTGCGGTGACGACGGTGCGGCGGGACCTGCCGCCTGCCATGACGGGAGAGGATTTCTCCTTCTTCCTGAAGGAGGTGCCGGGGGCCTTCGTCTGGATCGGCAATGGGCCGGGCGATGGCGGGCGGGAGCTGCACAACCCGGCCTATGACTTCAACGATGCCGTGCTGCCGATCGCAAGTGGCTATCTGGCGGAGGTGGCGAAGCGGGCCCTCGCCGGGGCATAATCCCCGGTAGAGGAGCGCGGCGATGGTAGGCGTGATTGCGAGGGGTGTCGGCCGGGGGCGGGCGAATGACCCGGCCGATGTGCTGGTGGTGGAGCAACTGCTCGTCCGGCATGGGCGCTGGACCTTCCCGCAGGGGCTGCCGGTGGCCAACGGCACGGCGGATGCGGCGACCTTCGCCGCCATCGAGGCCTTCCAGCGCAACGCCATGGGGCTGCTGAAGCCGGACGGGACCGTCGATCCCGCCGGGCTGACCATACGCTTCCTCGACCGGCCGATCATCGCCGGGCCACGGCACAAGGTCTTCCGCGAGATCTGCTGGGCGCGGCCGGAGACCTCCTCCATCACCCCGGCCCTGGTCGAAGCGGCGGCGAAGAGCCTCGGCTGCGAAGTGGCGGCGGTCCGGGCGGTGGCGCAGGTGGAGACCAAGCGATCGCCCTGGGACGAGGAGGGGCGGCCGACCATCCTGTTCGAGCGGCACAAGTTCCGGACGCATACCCGCGGCGCCTATAACCGCTCGCATCCGGACCTTTCCGGGCCGCAGGGCGCCTATGGCAGGTTCAGCGCGCAATATCCGAAGCTTCGCCGCGCCGCCATGCTGGACGAGGCGGCGGCGCTGAAACCGGCCTCCTGGGGCACTTTCCAGATCCTCGGCGAGAACCACAACGAGGCCGGCTACAAGTCGGTCGAGGCCTTTGTCGAAGCGATGATGGAGAGCGACGCCCGGCATCTCGAGGCCTTCGTCGCCTTCGTCGGCGCCAACAAGGGGATGAGGAAGGCGCTGCAGGACAAGGACTGGGCCGGCTTCGCCTCGCGCTACAACGGGCCGGACTACAAGAAGAACGACTACGGCAACCAGATGAGGGCGGCCTATGAGCGGCTCAGCAAGGGTTAGCCTGGCGTTGGTCGCGGCGCTGCTCGGCGCGGGGCCGGCGGCGGCGGGCGGACCCGACCTTGCCGGCGAGGCTCGGGCCGGGCTGCCGGTGGCGGGCGGGTTCGAGGCGGCGGCGCCGCAACGCTGGACGCCGGTGCGTGGCGTCACGCTGAGCCTGCTGCCGGTGCGCTTCGCCCCGCTCGCGCCGAGCTTCCCGAACCAGGGGCGCTGGTGCGGGGTGGCGGTCGGCGGGGCGGGGGCGGTGGAGAGCCTCGTCACCGTGGGCAGGGACTGGACCGAGGCCGTCAGCTGCGACGGGCTGCGCGAGGCGGGCGAGGTGCCGGCTTCGGGTGGCGTGCCGCGCTTCGCCTTAGTCTACGCGGCGAGGTCGCCCAACACCACGGTTCGGGTGCCGGTCATCCTGCGCTGGGAGGCTGGGCGGGCGGTGTTGGATGCCGAGGCCTCGCAGTGGGTGGACGAGGCGGGGCGGGGCGGCAGCCTTGCGGCGGTCAGGGCGGCGCTTCGGCAGCGCTGAGGTCCCGCCAGCCGGGGCGGTCGCCGAGCGCCGTCGCGTGGAAGACCCCGCGGGCGACAGCGCGGGCCAGGGTCGAGGCCGCCAGATGGCCGAGGCGGGCGAGCATGCCGGGGCCGGTCAATGGTACCCTTCCGGTTGCCAGGACGAAGACGCTGTCGCCGTCGAAGGGGGTGTGGATCGGGCGGATCGCCTGGGCGAGGCCGTCGGCGGCCATGATCGCCAGGCGCTGGAGCTCGCCCTTGCCGAGGGCGGCGTTGACGGCGACGACGGCGATCGTCGTGTTGGCCATCGGGTTCACCGCGGAGCCGAGGGGGAGGGGCATCTCAGGCTCCGCGCGCCAGTCGGTGGGGGGCGGGCCGAGGCCGCCGAACTCATCCCGCATCTCATGCGGCCAAGCCCAGAAATGCCGGCTGCCGGGCATCACCGCGCTGCCGAAGCTGTTGACGGCGACGATGGCGCCGAGTTGCAGGCCATCCGCCGTGACGGTGCTGGCGCTGCCGAGGCCGCCCTTCACCCGGCCGGAGCGGGCGCCGAGCCCGGCCCCGACATTGCCTAGGGCGAAGTCCGGGCCCACCGCGCCGAGGGCGGCGCGGCCGAGCGCCGCATAGGGCGGAGCCTCGCCCCAGGATTTGTCGCCGCCATTCATCAGGTCGAAGAGGATGGCGCCGGGGACCACGGGCACCGTCGTGCCGCCGAAGGCGACGCCGCGGCCGCGGGCGCCGAGGGCGGCGACCACCGCGCCGGCAGCGTCGAGCCCGTACATCGAGCCGCCGGAGAGGACGATGGCATCGACCGTGTTGCCGATGCTGGCCGGGTCCAGCGCCTGGATGTTGAGGGTGCCGGGGGCGCCGCCGCGGATCTCGGCGGCGGCCTGGCAGCGCTCCACGGGGTAGATGACCGTGGTGCCGGTGCGGATGCGGTGATCCTCGGCTTGGCCGACGAGGATGCCTTCGACATCGGTTATGAGGTTGCGCGGTCCGGGGCGAATCATGCCGGGAGCCTCGCATGGCGGGCGGCGGCGCGCTATCGGAGGCGGCATGGAATGGCGAATGATGACCGAGGCGGATCTGCCGGGCGTGGTGGCGCTCGCCGGGGTGGTGCATCCGCAGCATCCCGAGCGGCCGGAGGTCTTTGCCGAGCGGCTGGCGCTGGCGCCCGGCTTCTGCTGGGTTCTGGGGGAGAGGCTGGGCTATGCGCTGGCACATCCCTGGTCGGGGGAGGCGCCGCCGCTCGACACCCTGCTCGGGGCGCTGCCGCGGCCGGCGGAGGCGCTGCATCTGCATGACATCGCGCTCGCCCCGGAAGCACGGGGCAAGGGGCGGGCGGAGGCGATGGTGGAGCGGCTCGCGGCGGTCGGGGCGGCGGGCGGGATCGGGCAGATGACGCTGGTCGCGGTCGCGGGCAAGGGCGGGTACTGGCGGCGGCGTGGCTTCTGGCCGGTGGCGGAGGCGGCGGGCTACGGGCCGGACGCCTGGCTCATGGTGCGGGCGCTCGGTTGAGACCGGATGCGGCGGCGACACCTTGGGTCGCCGCCGTGTTGCCGGGGAGGCGGCTGCTGCGGCCGGCTTCGATGGCCCGGCGGTCGCGCTCGAGCCGGCTTTCGGTGAGGCGGGCCTGCCGTCAGCCGAAGCGCGCCTTGAGCCAGGTGGCGGCGGCGGCGACGGAGCGGCCGGCGGCGCCGACATGGCCGAGAGCGCGGAGGAAGCCATGCACCGTGCCGGGGAAGAGCTGCGTCTCCAGCGGGATGCCGGCGGCGCGGAGGGCCTCGGCCATGGCATGGTTCTCGTCGGCGAGCACATCGAGTTCGGCGATGTGCAGCAGGCAGGGCGGCAGGCCGGCGAGGTCGGCGCGGAGCGGGGCGGCGAGCGGGTTGAGCCTGTCGGCGGGTCGGGGAGCATAGGCGTTCCAGTAGAAGCGCATGCGCTCCTCGGTCAGGCCGTAACCGGTGGCGAATTCGCGGTAGCTCGGGCGGTCGAGGCGGCTGTCGAAGACGCCGTAGTTCAGCAGCAGGCCACGGAGGGGCACCGGGGCGCCGCCGTCGCGAAGCGAGAGGGCGAGGCCCATGGCGAGGTTGGCGCCGGCGGAATCGCCGCCGATCACGATGTGGCTCGGGTCGAGGCTCCAGACGGGACCGTCCGTGGCTATCCAGCGCAGGACGCCCTCGCATTCCTCGAGCGCCTGGGGGAAGACGGCTTCGGGGCTCAGCGCGTAATCCGGGCCGATGACGGCGCAGCCGGCGGCGGCGGCGTATTCACGCATCAGCCGGTCATGCGTGTCGATGCTGTTCCAGACCCAGCCGCCGCCGTGCAGGTAGAGCAGCACGGGGTGGGGGCCGGGCCCCTCGGGCAGGTGGACGCGGCACTGGATGCGGCGGCCGCGGATGGGGAGCCAGCGGTCTCCGCTCACGGCGGGCACCGGGCCGCCGTCGGAGAGAGGGACGTTCAGCGCCTCGGTCAGGGCGCGGGGGCGGTCGAAGGGGAGTTCCAGGCGGATGGGCGGGTGGGCGGCGGCGCGTTCCTCCATCATCCGGTTGAAGGCCAGCATCTCAGGGTCGAGGCGGGGGTCCATGGGGCGTCTCCGGTAACCTTCCCTTATGGTTGCCGCTTCAGGCTTCCAGGTCCATGTTGCGGTGCACCATGTCGATGATGATCACGCGCAGCCTCTCCCCCGGCTATCAGGCGAGTTCCCTGTTCCGGCCCCGGAGCTTGGTGCTGCTGGCGAACCCCGTGCAGCCGGAGGCGGCGGTCCTGGCCGCCAATATCGCCGCGGGCGGTTTCCAGGGGCGGGCCTATGCGGTGGGGATGGCGGTGCCGGGGCTGTTGCCGGCCGATTCGATCCAGGCGCTGCCGGAGGCGCCGGATCTTGCCGTGCTCTGCCTGCCGCCCGCGGCGCTGGAGTCCGCGATGGCGGCGCTGGCGCGGCGGGGGTGCTTCGCCGCCATCGTGCCGGGGCCGGCGCCGGATCTGGCCGGCATGTCCGTGCGGACTGGGGTGCGGGCGCTGGGGCAGGGGAGCTTCGGCCTCTGCATCCCGGCGATCGGGCTGAATGCCTCGCTCTCGCATATGCCGCCGGCGCCGGGGCGGCTGGCGCTGGTGACGCAATCGGCGGCGCTGGCGCGGGCGGTGCTCGATTGGGCGGCGGCGGAGAAGCTCGGCTTCAGCCATGTGGTCGGCATCGGCGGCAATGCGACGCTCGGCTTCGCCGCCTCGCTCGATTGGCTGGCGCGGGATGCGGGGACGGGGGCGGTGCTGCTCGACCTCAGGCGCGTCAGGAACCGGCGGGCTTTCGTCTCGGCGGCGCGGGCAACGGCCCGAACGCGGCCGGTGATGGCGATCCGGGCCGGGGGGCGGAGCGGGGATGCCTCGGGGCTGGCCGATGCGGTGATGGAGGCGGCGCTGCGCCGCGCCGGGGTGCTGCGGGTCTCAGGGCTCGAGGACCTGCTCTCGGCGGCGGAGACGCTGGCGCGTGTCAGGCTGCGGCCGGGGGTGCGGGAAGCACGGGTCGCCATCGTCACCAATGGGATCGGGCTCGGGCATCTGGCCGCCGATGCGGTGATCGCCGGGGGCGGGTGCCTGGCCGAGTTGCGGCCGGAATCGCTCGTCGCCTTCGGCATGCTGCTGCCGCCGGGATGGGTGGCAGGCAACCCGCTCTCGCTCGGGCCGGCGGCGGGGCCGCGGCTGGCCGAGGCGGCGGCGATGCTGGCCGGGCTGCCGGAGGTGGATGCGGTGCTCGCCCTGCATGCCCCGGCGCCGGGGGAAGCGCCGCCCGAGGCGGCAGATGCGGCGGCGGAGGCGATGATCGCCGCGGCGAAGACCGGGGCGGGGCGGGCGGCACCGATTCTCGTCGGCTGGGCCGGGCAGGCGACGGCCGGGCGGCAGCGGCAGCGGATGGCGGAGGCGGGGCTTGCCGTCTTCGCCACGCCCGAGGCGGCGGCGCGGGGGGCGATGCATCTGACCGCCGATCGGCGGAACAGGGCGGCGGCGGCGGAGCTGCCTTCGCGCGAGGTGCTGGACCTTGCGCCAGACCGGGCGGCGGTGCGGCGCATCCTCGCCCTGGCGCGGGCGGCAGGGCGGCGGGCGCTGACGGCGGAGGAGGCGCTCGGCGTGCTCGCCGCCTATGGAGTCCCGACGGTGCCGGGGCGCCATGCCGAGGGGCCGGCGGAGGCGGCGGATGCGGCCGCCATGCTCGGCTTCCCGGTGGTGCTGAAGGTTCTCAGCCCGGACCTGCCGCACAAGAGCGATGTCGGCGGCGTGGTGACCGACCTCGCCAGCCCGGGCGCGGTGCGGGCGGCGGCGGAGGCGATGCTGGCGCGCATCCGGGCGGTGCGGCCGGAAGTGCAGGTCGACGGGCTGCTGGTGCAGCGGCAGGCGGCGCGGGCGCTGGAGCTGCGCCTCAGGCTTGGCGAGGATGCGATGTTCGGGCCCTGGATCGGCTTCGGCCAGGGGGGGACGGCGGCCGATCTCGCGGCTGACGAGGCGCATGACCTGCCACCGCTCAACCTGGCGCTGGCGGACCAGTTGATCGGCCGCTCGCGCACATCGCGGCTGCTGGGCGGCTTCCGTGACCATCGCCCGGCGGACCGGGGAGCGGTGGCGGAGGCGCTGGTGCGGCTGTCGCAGATCGCGGTCGATTTCCCGGAGGTCGCGGGGCTCACGGTCAACCCGCTCTTCGCCGATGCCCAAGGAGTGCTGGCTGTCGATGCGAAGCTGGCGCTGCGGCCGGCGGGCGAGGCTGGGGAGCTGGCGATCCCGCCTTACCCGGCGGAGCTGGAGCGGCCGTTCCACGCCCGGTCGGGTGAGGTGCTGGCCATCCGCCCGATCCGGCCGGAGGATGCGGCGGCGCTGGGTGAGGCCTTCCGGCGCCTCGACCCTGAGGACATCCGGCGGCGCTTCTTCTCGCCGCTGCGGGAGATGTCGCCGGCGCTGACGGCCCGCCTCACCCAGATCGACTATGACCGGGAGATGGCCTTCATCGGCTGCGACGAGGCCGGGGCGATCCGTGGCGTGGCACGGCTCATCCGCGACCCGGTGGCACCGGCGGCGGAATTCGCGGTGATCGTCGAGCCGGCTATGAAGGGGCAGGGGCTCGGGCGCCACCTGATGGAGCGGCTGTTCGAATGGGGCCGCGCCGTGGGGGTGACGGAAGTCGCTGGCCAGGTCCTGGCCGATAACCGGCCAATGCTGGCCTTCGTCCGCAAACTCGGCTTCAGCCTCCGGCGCTCGCCGGAGGAGGAGGATGTGATGGAGGCGCGGCTGGCGTTGTGATCAGGCGGCGCGGGTGGCGGAGATGAGTTCGCGCACCCGGGCGGCGGCGGCGGCGCCCTTCAGCGCGTCGCGCCACGCGGTTTCGGCGACGCGCTGATGGACGGAGATGGCCTCGTCCGCCGCGGTGATCATGGCGACGCCGAGTCCGGCCGTCGGCGGCGCATCGGGCGGGAAGGGGCTGCCGACGACATGAGCGCGGTCGCGGCCGCGCAGCACGATGAAGGCGCCTGCGGGATCCGGCCCCGAGGTGAGGCCGAGCTGCAGGCCAATGGGCACGCTCTCCATCATGGTGGCGATGCTCTCCGCCTCGGCCTGGGCGGCGGCGCGGCAGCGAGAGCGGGTGCGCTCCGAGAGCGGGATGCCGGCAGCGACGCCATCCTGCAGGAAGCGGCGTAGCGAGGCTTCCGACAGGATGCCAATGATGTTGGGACGGCGCTGCTGATGCAGCTTCTTGCGGGCGGTGAGCAGGCCTAGCGCCTGGTCGGCCATGGAGCGGGCGGGGACGCGGTCGGGCGCGGCGTCGGCCGCCTCGGTCCAGGCCTCGGTCAGGGCTCCTTCGAAGGCGTCGGTCGAGACCTGGTAGCAGAGGGCGCCCCCGACCATGAGGATTTGGTCGGCCTGTTCCTCGACCTGCCGCAGCCGCTCCTGGAAGGCGACGGGGCGGGAGAAATATTCGACGCCGATCCCGAGCAGGGAGAGAGGCGAGATCTTCAGCAGTTCGGCGAGGCGCCGGATCGTGTCCAGCTTGATGACCTCGCCCTTTTCGTAGCGGTAGAGGGCGGCGCGGGAGACGCCGAGGCGGGCCGCGATCTCTTCCGCCCTGAGGCCCGATTCCAGGCGATAGGCCCGCAATTGCTGCCCGATATCCGCAAACCGCATCCTAGCCTCCGGCTTCCCACACCTTGCCATCCTGGCGAAGTGATTCGACCATAGAATGGTTAGGTTTTTGAGAAGATATCTCGCGCCCCGCATGGGACTCGCAAAAAAACCTTGCCCGCCTCTCCTGACGAAATCAAGTCGTGGCGACTTTTGCGACATGTTCATACATGGCGCAAGCGCATGGGATGTGGGCCAGGAAGGCCGCACACGCATAGCGCGTGCGGCCAAGTGGCTTGTTCAGCCGGCGTCAGGGGCCACGGGGTGGGCGGCCATGGTCTCCAGCGCCTTCACCAGCCCGGAATGGTCGAGCTGGCCGCCGCCGGCGGCGATGCAGGCGGAGAAGAGCTGCTGGGTGGCGGCGGTGTTGGGAAGCGCCACGCCGAGCTCCTTCGCCGAGGTCAGGGCGAGGTTCAGGTCCTTCTGGTGCAGGACGATGCGGAAGCCGGGGTTGAAGGTCCGCTTGATCATCCGCTCGCCATGGAGTTCTAGGATGCGGGAGGTGGCGAGGCCGCCCATCAGCGCCTGACGCACCTTGGCCGGGTCGGCGCCGGCCTTGCTGGCGAAGACCAGGGCCTCGCCTACCGCCTCGATCGTGAGGGCGACGATGATCTGGTTGGCGACCTTGGTCGTCTGGCCGGCGCCGTTCGGGCCGACGAGGGTGATGTTCTTGCCCATCGCCTCGAACAGGGGCTTGGCGCGGGCGAAGGCCGCCTCTTCGCCGCCGACCATGATGGTGAGGCTCGCCTGCTTGGCGCCGACTTCGCCGCCGGAGACAGGGGCGTCGAGGTAGTCGGCGCCCAGGGTGTTCACCTTCTCGGCGAAGGTCTTGGTGGCGGTCGGGCTGATCGAGGACATGTCGATGACCAGCTTGCCCTGCGACAGGCCCGCCGCGACGCCGCCGGGGCCGAAGAGGACGGCTTCCACATCGGGGGTGTCAGGCACCATCAGGATGATGACCTCGGCGGCCTTGGCCACCGCCGTCGCGTCCGCCACGACGGTGAAGGCAGCGCGGGACTCGCCATCGAGGCTCTTGCGCTCCGGGACGATGACCTCGTGGCCGGCGGTCTTGAGGTGGCCGGCCATGGGCTTGCCCATGATGCCGAGGCCGATGAAGCCGATCTTCATATGTGGCTGATCCTTTTCTCTGGTCAGGACTTGTAGGGGGCGAACCAGCCGAGGCCGGCCTCGGTCTCGCCCTTGGGGCGGTACTCGCAGCCGATCCAGCCGCGGAAGCCAAGCTGGTCGATCGCCTGGAAGACGAAGGGCCAGTTGACCTCGCCGGTGCCGGGCTCGTTGCGGCCCGGATTGTCGGCCACCTGCATGTGCGCGATCAGCGGCATGTGGCGCTCGGCGGTCTTCACCAGGTCGCCCTCGGTGATCTGGCAGTGGTAGAGGTCGAACTGCAGGCCGAGCCGCGCCGGGCCGCCCACCGCGTGGATGATGGCGGCCGCCTCGTCGGTGGTGTTGAGGAAGAAGCCGGGGATGTCGCGATGGTTGATCGGTTCGATCACCGGCAGCACGCCGGCCTTGCCGCATTCCTCGGCGGCCCAGGCGAGGTTGGCGGCATAGACCGAGAGCAGCGTGTCGCGCGCGACGCCGGCGGGCGTGAGGCCGGCCATGAGATGGAGCCGGGGGCAGGCGAGGGCGGCGGCGTAGTCGAGGGCGCGCTTCACCCCCTCGCGGAACTCGGCCTGGCGGCCGGGCAGGGCGGCTTGGCCGCGCTCGCCGGCCGCCCAGTCGCCGGGTGGGGCATTGAACAACACCTGGGAGAGACCGCTGTCCTTCAGCCGCGTGGCGATCTCGGCGGCGGGGAAGTCATAGGGGAAGAGGAATTCCACCGCCTCGAAGCCGGCCGCCCGGGCTCGGGCGAAGCGGTCGAGGAAGGGCACCTCGTTGAACATCATCGACAGGTTGGCGGCAAAGCGCGGCATGGTCCCCCTCCCACTGGATACAAGCTGCTATAGCAGTCGCGGCGCAAGCTACCGGGGCGCGGCGGCGCTGGCTACTGGCGCCAGGGCGATCCCGGGGAGGGATGCGCCGCCCCCTCGGGGATGATACGGAGCGGCCATGACCGACCGACGCATCCAGTCCGAGCGCTTCACTCCCGCCGCCCTGCTCGGCCTGCTCGCGGCCCTCGCGCTGGCCGTGGGCTGCCTGCTGGTGCTCCGGCCCTTCCTCTCCTCGCTGCTCTGGGCGGCGATCCTCGTCTTCTCGACCTGGCCGGCCTACCGGATGCTGCGGGAACGGACGGGGCTGTCGCCCGGCCTCGCCGCCGGGGTGATGGTAACGGCGGAATTCCTGCTGATCGGGCTGCCGCTGGTCTTCGCCACGCCGACGAAGCGCGAGGATGTGGAGGGGCTTCGCCATGCGGTGGAGACCTTCCTGACCCAGGGCATGCCCGGGCTCGGCACCTGGCTCGGCAACCTGCCTCTTATCGGCGCCTACCTCGCCGAGTATGTGGAGGGGGTGGATTTCGGCCTGTCGGGCCTCGCCGAGATGGTTGGCCCCTATGCGGGGACGCTGGCGCAGAATGCGCTGGCGGTGCTGCTGGCGGTGCTCTCCGGCATCGCCGAACTGCTGGTGGCGATCTTCCTCGCCTTCTTCCTCTACCGGGACGGACCCTCCATTGCCCGGCGGAGCGAGGCGGCGCTGCAGCGGCTGGCCGGGGACCGAACGCGGCGCCTGGTGGCGTTGACCGGGGACGTGACCCGGGGGGTGGTCTATGGGCTGCTCGGCACCGCCCTGGTGCAGGGGTTGATGACGGCCTTCGGCCTTTGGATTTCCGGCGTGCCGCGGCCGGTGCTGCTGGGCGTGGTGGCGGGTGTCATCTCCATCATGCCGGTCGGGGCGCCGCTTATCTGGATCCCGGCGACGCTCTGGCTGTTCAGCCAGGGCTCGACGGGCTGGGCGATCTTCCTTGGGCTCTACGGGGCCTTCGGCATCAGCAGCGCGGACAATGTGATCCGGCCCTGGCTGATCTCGAGGGGGGCCGATCTGCCGTTGCTGCTGACCTTGCTGGGCGCGCTGGGCGGGGTGTTTGCCTTCGGCTTCCTTGGCCTGTTCCTGGGGCCGGTGCTGCTCGCCGTCGGGTTCACCTTGTTGAAGGATTGGGCGACCGAAGGGGCAGAAGGGAGCGGAAGGACCGGCTGACACCCTTTCGTCACGCAAGGCCGCGGCCTATAGGGGCGGAAAAGCCCGCAGGGACGGCCCCCGAATGCTTGCCTTCATCATCTCGCGCATCCTCCAGGCCTTGCCGGTCATGGCGGTGGTGGCGCTGATCAGCTTCGCCATGTTCGCCTATGTCGGCGACCCGGTGGCGATCATGCTCGGCCAGGACTTCACCGAGCAACAGCGGCAGGCGCTGGTGGCGAGCCTCGGGCTCGACCAGCCCTTCTTCGTGCAGTTCGGCAAATTTATCTGGAATGCGTTGCATGGGGAGTTCGGCCTCTCCTACCGCCTGTCGCGACCGGTCGCCGAGCTGATCGAGGAGCGGGCGCCGGCGACGCTGGAACTGGCCTTCTGCGCCGCGCTGGTCTCGCTCTGCATCGGCGTGCCGATGGGGGTCTATACCGGGCTCTACCGGAATTCCTGGCTGAGCCGCTTCTTCCTCACCTTCAGCCTGATCGGCGTCTCGCTGCCGACCTTCCTGATCGGCATCCTGCTGATCCTTGTCTTCTCGGTCTGGCTCGGCTGGCTGCCGAGCTTCGGGCGGGGGGATACGGTGCAGCTCGGCTGGTGGAGCACAGGGCTGCTGACCGTCTCGGGGCTCAAGGCGCTGGTGCTGCCCTCGGTCACGCTCGGGATGTTCCAGCTGACGCTCATCATGCGGCTGGTCAGGGCGGAGATGCTGGAGGTGCTGCGGACGGACTACATCAAATTCGCCAGGGCGCGAGGCCTGGCGAACCGGGCGATCAATTTCGGCCATGCGCTGAAGAACACGCTGGTGCCGGTGATCACAGTCGCCGGGTTGCAGCTCGGCGGCATCATCGCCTTCGCCATTGTTACCGAGACGGTGTTCCAGTGGCCGGGGATGGGGCTGCTCTTCATCCAGTCGGTGAACTCCGCCGACATCCCGGTGATGGCGGCCTATCTGATGCTGATCGCGCTGGTCTTCGTCACCATCAACCTGGTGGTCGACCTGCTCTACTACGCCGTGGACCCGAGGCTTCGGGTCGGTGGCGCGAAGCGGGGGCACTGAGCGATGGCCGCGATTGCACGCATGATCGACAGCGACCTGTTCTGGTCGTTCCGACGCTCGCCCGTTACCGTGATCTCGGCGGTGGTGGCGCTGATTTGCGTCCTCGGCGCGGTGCTGGCGCCGCTGCTCGCGCCGCACAACCCCTTCGACGTGGCGACGCTCAACCTGATCGACGCCTTCAAGCCGCCGGCCTGGGCGGCGGAGGGGGACGCGGCCTATCCGCTCGGGTCGGACGACCAGGGGCGGGACGTGCTCTCGGCGATCATGTACGGCGCGCGGGTCTCGCTGCTGGTCGGCTTCTGCGCGGTGCTCTTCTCGATGGTGGTTGGGGTCTCGGTCGGGCTGCTGGCCGGCTATGCGGGCGGAGCGGTGGACGGGCTGCTGATGCGCATCGCCGATATCCAGCTCACCTTCCCCAACATCCTGATCGCGTTGCTGGTGGACGGCATCGCCCGCGCCGCCCTGCCGTCGGACGTGCATGACCGGGTGGCGCTCTTCGTCGTCATCTTCGCCATCGGCATCAGCGCCTGGCCGCAATTCGCCCGCACCGTGCGCGGCTCGACGCTGGTCGAGCGGAACAAGGAATATGTGCTGGCGGCGCGGGTGATCGGCATCTCGCAACTCAGGATCATGCTGACCCATGTGCTGCCGAACGTGCTCGGGCCGGTGCTGGTGATCGCGACGCTCGGGCTCTCCAACGCCATCATCTCTGAGGCGACGCTTTCCTATCTCGGTGCGGGCGTGCCGCAGACCCAGCCTTCGCTGGGGACACTCATCCGTATCGGCAACGACTTCCTCTTCTCCGGGGAATGGTGGATCGCCATCTTCCCCGGCATTGCGCTCATCGCCATGGTGCTGTCGGTCAACCTGCTCGGCGACTGGCTGCGCGATGCGCTGAATCCGAGGCTCCGCTGATGGCCCCCTTGCTCGAAGTCCGCGACCTGCGCGTCGAATTCCCGACGCGGCGCGGCATCCTCACTGCGCTCGACGGCGTCTCCTTCTCGATCGCGCCGGGCGAGGTGCTGGGCGTGGTCGGCGAGTCCGGCGCCGGCAAGTCGATGACGGGGGCGGCGATCATCGGCCTCCTGGAGCCGCCGGGGCGGATCGCCGGCGGGCAGATCCTGCTGAACGGCAAGCGCATCGACAACCTGCGCTACGACCAGATGCGGCGCATCCGCGGGCGGGAGATCGGCGCGATCTTCCAGGACCCGCTGACGACGCTGAACCCGCTCTATACGGTGGGCGAGCAACTGGTGGAGACGATCCGGACGCATCTCGGCCTGGATGGCGCCGAGGCGCGGAAGCGGGCGATCGGCTGGCTGGAGATGGTGGGCATTCCGGCGGCGGCGCAGCGCGTGGACAGCTATCCGCACGAGTTCTCGGGCGGGATGCGGCAGCGCGTGGTGATCGCGCTGGCGCTTTGCGCCGAGCCGAAGCTCATCGTCGCCGATGAGCCGACGACGGCGCTCGATGTGTCGATCCAGGCGCAGGTGATCGCGCTGCTGAAGGGGCTGGCGCGGGACAAGGGCACCTCGATGATGCTGGTCACCCACGACATGGGCGTGATCGCCGAGACCGCTGACCGCGTTGCGGTGATGTATGCCGGGCGCATCGCCGAGATCGGGCCGGTGCGGGAGGTGGTGAAGCACCCGAAGCATCCCTATTCGGCGGGGCTGATGGCCTCCATCCCGCCGCTCGACCGCAAGGTGGAGCATCTGGCGCAGATCGACGGGGCGATGCCGCGGCTGTCGGCCATTCCCCGCGGCTGCGCCTTCAACCCGCGCTGCCCGGAGGTCTTCGCCCGCTGCCTGGTGGAGCGGCCGGCGCTGCTGGCGACGGGTGCGACGGAGGCGGCCTGCTGGCTCTATGACGCGGCCTCGGAGAAACATGCGCCGGAGGCGATGCGTCATGGCTGAGACGCCGATCCTCGAGGTCGAGGACCTCGCGCGCTATTTCGATGTCTCGCGGCCCTGGCTGCAACGGGTGCTCGCCGGCGAGGGCAAGCGCATTCTGCGGGCGGTTGACGGCATCTCCTTCGCCATTCCGCGCGGGACGACGCTGTCGCTGGTCGGCGAGAGCGGCTGCGGCAAGTCGACCGTGGCGCGGCTGGTGGTGGGGCTCTATCCGCCAAGCCGGGGGCATGTGCGCTTCGAGGGGATGGAACTGGAGCGGGCGCGCGCCATCGCCGAGCAGCGCCGACGCATGCAGATGATCTTCCAGGACCCCTATGCGTCGCTCAATCCACGCTGGCGGGTGAAGGACATCGTCGCCGAGCCGATCCGCGCCTTCGGCATGACGCCGAGCGCGGCGGCGCAGCAGGCGAAGGTGGCGGAGCTGCTGACCCAGGTCGGGCTTTCGCCGCTGGACGGCGAGAAATTCCCGCATGAGTTCAGCGGCGGGCAGCGGCAGCGCATCTCGATCGCGCGCGCGCTGTCCTCGAACCCGGATTTCCTCGTCTGCGACGAGCCGACCTCTGCGCTCGATGTCTCCGTGCAGGCGCAGATCCTCAACCTCATGAAGGATTTGCAGGCGCGGCTTGGCCTCACCTATCTCTTCATCAGCCACAACCTCGCCGTGGTGCGGCAGGTGAGCGACCGGATCGGGGTGATGTATCTCGGGCGGCTGGTGGAGCTGGCGCCGGCAGAGACGCTCTTCACCACGCCGCGCCATCCCTACACGCGGGCGCTGATGGAGGCGATCCCCGACTTGGAGATGACCGGGCGGCAGCGCATCCCGGTCGGTGGCGAGGTGCCGAGCCCGATCAGCCCGCCCTCGGGCTGCCCCTTCCATCCCCGCTGCCCGCTCGCCAATGACCGCTGCAAGGCGGAGCGGCCGGGGCTGATCCCGGCGCGGGCGACGGAGCAGAGCCTCACCGCCTGCCATGCGGTGGAAGAGGGTCGGGATGGCGGCCTGCCGGCGGCTCAGCGGATCGGTACGACCGCGACGGCGTTGTAGGGCGAGCCGTCCACCAGCTTGGTCGACCAGGCCATGTAGACGACGACGCCGCGCTCCTCGTCGAGGAAGCGGTGGACGCGCGTTTCCTTGAAGAAGAGGCTGGTGTTGCTCTCGTAGACATTCTCGCCGCGTTGGCCGCGGCGGGCGCCGTCCGTCACGCGCACGGTGCCGGTGGTCACGCAGGAAAGGGCGAAGCGCGCCGGGTCCTCGGCGAGGCCGACCATGCCGGAGACGCCACCGGTGCGGGCCTGGCTGATGTAGCAGGAGACGCCCTGCACATCCGGGTCGTCGAAGCGCTCCACCACGACGCGGTGGCTTCGGGTCAGGCCGAGATTGGTGATGGCCGTGTTCACATGGCCGATCTCCTTGGTCTCCTCCGCCGCTGCCGCCGGCAGCGAGACGAGCAGGGCGAGGAGCAGAGCGGGGACGCGCATCGGGAAGCCTCTCGAGTTCGTATCTGCCGGTGAACGAAGGCCGGCGGCGAAGGTTGCGCGGGCGCGCCGGGTTCCCCCGCCCGCGCAAACGTGGCTGTGAGCGGGTGCAACATTTGCAGGCGCGGGCTGTTTGCGCTGGCGTCGGCCCCGATCGGGGCCGGAAGCCTGCGGAAGGAGCCCTCGGTTGCAGTCCATCCTCATCGTCGGTGCGGGGTTCGCCGGCGCCGTCTTCGCGCGGCAGCTCGCCGAGGCCGGCTATCGCTGCCAAGTCATCGACCGCAGGCCGCATATCGCGGGCAATGCCTTCGACGAGGTGGGGGAGAACGGCATCCGCATCCACCGCTACGGGCCGCATCTGTTCCATACC
This sequence comes from Belnapia moabensis DSM 16746, assembly GCF_000745835.1. GTDB lineage: Bacteria > Pseudomonadota > Alphaproteobacteria > Acetobacterales > Acetobacteraceae > Belnapia > Belnapia moabensis. The sequence goes on from NZ_JQKB01000004.1 coordinate 198,596, forward strand.
AACAACAAGACGGTAGTGGACTGGTTGAGCCGCTTCACCGAATTCGTGCCCTATGAGCACAAGGTGGAGGCTCTGCTGGCCGATGGGCGATGCCTGCCGATGCCGATCAACCGGCGGACGCTGGAAGGGTTGTTCCGCGTCGATCTGCCGGATGCGGAGGCGGCACAGGCCTTGCTCCGCAGCTTGGCCGTGCCGATCGAGGCGCCGGCCAATGCGGCGGAGCATCTGCTGTCGCAGATCGGGCCGGACCTGACCGACCTCTTCTTCCGGCCTTACACGAAGAAGATGTGGGAGATGGACCTCGAGGAGATGGATGCCTCGGTGGTGAAGCGCATCCCCATCCGCTTCGATGACGAGGACCGGTATTTCCCGAACGACCAGTACCAGTTCATGTTCCGCGGCGGCTACACCAAGGCCTTCGAGCGCATCCTCGACCATCCGCTGATTCGGGTGGAGACGGGGCGGGAGTTCGACAAGGCGATGCTGCGCGAGTTCGACCACTGCTTCAACAGCATGCCGATCGACGAGTATTTCGGGTACGAATACGGACCGCTGCCCTATCGCTCCATCCGCTTCCATCATCGGGAGGTGCCGGCGGAGCATGGGGTCGGCTATGCGACGACGATCAACTTCACCGATGCCGGGCCGCTGACGCGGGAGACGGACTGGTCGCGCATCCCGGATCATGTGGTGCGGCAGACGGGGCGGAAGACGTTGACCGCGGAGGAGCCCTGCGACTACCGCGACAACAATATGGAGCGGTACTACCCGGTGAAGACCAGCGACGGGCGCTACCAGGCGGTCTACGAGAAGTACAAGGCGCTGGCCGAGCGGGCGGGCGAGTGCAGCTTCATCGGGCGCTGCGGGACCTACCAGTATCTGGACATGCACCAGGTCATCAACCAGTCGCTGGCGCATGTCGACAAGTGGATCGAGGCGCGGAAGTAGTCACTCGCCAGCGGCGACGCCGTCCCGCCGTGGGTCGGCGCCGCCTTGCAGGCGCACGCCATCCGGCTCGCGCAGGATGCGGATGGCGGTGAGGCCGGAATTCATCACCCGCACATCGACCGGGAAGCCGCGCGCCTCGAGCGCCGGGGCGAGGGCGGCGGCGCTGGTGCCGGCTTCCAGCTCCAGCGTCGCGTTCAGCGCGCCGATGCGGGGGAGGGAGACGGCGGCCTGAGGCTCCATCCCCCAATCGAGCATCGCCACCAGCGTCTGCGCGACATGGCCGATGATACGCGAGCCGCCAGCCGAGCCGAGCAGGGCGACGGGCTGGCCCTCGGCGTTGAAGACGATGCTCGGTGACATGGAGGAACGGGGGCGCTTCGCGGGGCCGACGCGGTTGGCGACGGGGCGGCCGTCGATCTCGGGGAGGAAGGAGAAGTCGGTCAGCTCGTTGTTGAGCAGGAAGCCGCAGACCATCACTCGGGCGCCGAAGACGTCCTCGATGGTGGTGGTGAGCGAGATGGCGTTGCCGGCTGCATCGACGATGGAGATGTGGCTGGTGCCGTGCTCCGGCTGCGGCGGCTGCGAGGCGAGCGGTGCGCCGCCCTGCCAGGGCGGGTTGCCGGGGCGCGGCGTGGCGAGGGCGTGGTCGCGGTCGATGAGTTGGGCGCGAATCGTCAGGTAGGTCGGGTCGAGCAGGCCGCGGACCGGGACGGGGACGTGGTCGGCATCGGCGAGGTAGCGGTTGCGGTCGGCGAAGGCGATGCGGCCAGCCTCGCCGAGAAAATGCGCGGCGTCCAGGCTGCGTGGGTCGAGCTGCATGTCCTGGTGACCAAGCATGGCGAGGATCTGCAGGACGGCGACGCCGCCCGAGCTCGGCGGCGGCATGGAGCAGACGGTGTTGGCGCGATAGGGGCCGCAGACGGGCTGGCGTTCCACCGGGGCGTAGCCGGCGAGGTCGTCGGTGGTGAGCAGGCCAGGATTGGCATGGCCGCGGACGGCGGCGGCGATCTCGGCGGCGATGGGGCCGCGGTGGAGGGCATCGGCGCCCTGTTCGGCGATGGCGCGGAGCGTGGCGGCCAATACCGGGTTGCGCAGGCGGCTGCCTTCGGCGAGGGGCTTGTCGTTGGGAAGGAAATAGGCGCGGGCCGCCGGATCGCGGCGGAGGCGCTCTGCATCGGCGGCGATCTGGGCGGCGAGGCGAGGAGCGACGGTGAAGCCGGCCTCGGCCGCGGCGATGGCGGGAGCGAAGAGCTGGGCCCAGGGCAGCCGGCCCTGGCGCTTGTGGACGGCTTCCAGCATGCGGAGGGCGCCGGGAACGCCGACGGCGCGGCCGCCGACCGCGGCCTCGTGGAAGCCCATGGGCTGGCCGTCGCGGAGGAAAAGGCTGGGGGACGCGGCGGCGGGGGCGGTTTCGCGGCCGTCCCAGGCGGCGAGGCGGCGGGTGGCGGCATCCCAGTGGAGCATCAGCGCGCCGCCGCCGATGCCGGAGGCTTGCGGCTCGACCAGGGTGAGCATGGCCTGAGCGGCGATGGCGGCATCCACAGCGTTGCCGCCGGCGCGGAGCATGGCGAGGCCGGCTTCGGCGGCCATGGGGTGGGCAGCCACCACCATCTGGCGCTGGGCCTGGGCGGGGAGGGCGAGGCAGAGGAGCAGGAGGACGAGGCGGGCCATGGTGCTCCTGGGCGGGGCTGTCTTTCGGCTTCTACCCGCCAACGGCAGCGGCGGGAACCGGAGCGCGGTGGCGGAAGGCCAGCGCCTCCGCGAGATGGGCACGCATGACGATTTCGCATCCCGCGAGGTCGGCGATGGTGCGGGCGACGCGGAGCATGCGGGTATAGCCGCGGGCCAAGAGGCGGAGGCGGTCGGCCGCCTGCTCGGCCAGCTGACGGGCGGCGGGTTCGGCCTGGAGGCCGCGCTTCAGCACGGCGCCCTCGGCGGCGGCGTTGCAGCGGGGGCCGGCCTCGCCGTAGCGGTCGCGCTGTCGCTGGCGGGCGGTAGCGATGCGGGCGGCGACCGCGGTGCTGGTATCGCCCGGCGGGGCGTGGGCGAGCTCGCTGGCGGGGACGGGCAGCACCTCGATGGCGAGGTCCATGCGGTCGAGCAGCGGACCGGAGAGGCGCATGCGGTAGTCGTCGCCGCAGCGGGGCGCGCGGCCGCATTCGCGGGGCGCATCGCCCAGATAGCCGCAGCGGCAGGGGTTCATCGCCGCGATGCATTGGAAACGGGCCGGATAGGTGACGTGGGCGTTGGCGCGGCTGATGGTGGTGCGGCCGGTCTCCATCGGTTGGCGGAGGGCTTCCAGCGCGGCGCGGGGGAATTCCGGCCATTCGTCGAGGAAGAGGACGCCGTGGTGGGCGAGGCTGATCTCGCCCGGCTTCGCGCGGCCGCCGCCGCCGATGAGGGCGGCCGGGCTGGCGGAGTGATGCGGCTCGCGGAAGGGCGGTCGGGTGACGAGCTGGCCACCGCGCAGCAGGCCGGCGATGGAGTGGATAAGGCTGACTTCCAGCGCCTCGGCCGGGGAGAGGTCGGGCAGCAGACCGGGGAGGCGGGCTGCGAGCATCGACTTGCCGGCGCCGGGCGGACCGACCATCAAGAGGTTATGGCCGCCGGCGGCGGCGATCTCGAGGGCACGCTTGGCGCTTTCCTGGCCCTTCACCTCGGAGAGGCAGGAGCCGCGGTCCTGCACCGGCTGGGGCGGCGGCGGTGGCGGCGGCGCCAGGCGCTGCGTGCCGCGGAAGTGGTTCATCAGGGACAGCAGGTCGGGCGCCGCCAGGACCTCGATGCGGCCGGCCCAGGCGGCCTCGCCACCCTGGCTTGCCGGGCAGATCAGGCCGAGGTCGCGGGCGGAGGCGCCGAGGGCCGCCGGCAGGACACCATTGACCGGGCGGATGGCGCCATCCAGCGAGAGCTCGCCGAGGGCGGCGTAGCGGGCCATGCGGTCGCGCGGCAGCACATCCATTGCCGCCAGCACGCCAAGCGCGATGGGCAGGTCGAAATGCGAGCCTTCCTTGACGATGTCGGCCGGGGCCAGGTTCACCAGGACGCGCTTCGGCGGCAGGGTGAGGCCGAGGCCGATCAGCGTGGCGCGGACCCGCTCGCGGCTCTCGGCCACGGCCTTGTCGGGCAGGCCGACGATGAGACTTGTCGAGCCGGTTTCGATTCGTTAAACCTCTTCCGCAACAGTGTTGTCACGGCCGAGGCGGAGACGATTGCAATCACTGATCTAGCTAGCCGTCCAGCGATTCCGCCGCACGAAACCGTGAGTCTTAAATGACCAGAGCCTACTCGTATGTTCGGTTCTCCACCCGAGAGCAGGCGGATAGCGACAGCCTGAGACGACAGCGGGAAGCCGCCGTCGCATTTGCCCGAGAAAACAATTTGACATTGGACACGAGTTATATCGATCCCGGTGTAAGTGCGCATAAAGGCAGAACGGTTAAGAAAGGGGCGTTCGGCAGATTCGTTACAGCCGTCGAAGTCGGCGATATCCCTAGCGGGTCCTACCTCCTCATTGAGGCATTCGACAGGTTTTCGCGCCAAGATGTCCTGGCTGCGATGGCCCTGCTCACCACGCTGCTGCAACACAACATCACGGTTGTGACGCTGGAGGATAATCAACGCTACTCAATGGAGAGCGTCCAAAATGGCTTGAGCCAGATTATTGTCGCGGTCGTCAAAATGCAGGCGGCTTACGAGTTTTCAAAGCGGCTCGGTACTCGATTGAAATCGGCATGGCAGGGCAAGCGAGACACCACTGAGGAACCCCTGACCAAATGGTGCCCAGCTTGGTGCCGATTGGATGAAAGCACCGGCAAGTTCATCGAAATCAAAAACCGCGCCAATGTGGTCCGCGAGATATTCCAACTCTGCGCCGACGGATTGGGCAAAGAGCGCATTGCCCGGGAGCTAAACGAGCGCGGGGTGCCGACTTGGGAGCAGACCGGCAACCGCCCAAAAGCCCGCCAGTGGTATACGGGCTACGTTGCGAGAATACTCCAGAATCGTGCGGTGCTGGGGGAGTTCCAGCCCCATCTCTCCTATGATGCCAAGGACAAGGACGGGCGAGATGTCCGGCGGACTAGGGCCGCGGGTGAGTTGCGGCTGGGCTACTACCCCGCGGTAATTGATCGAGCCCTCTGGGATCGTGTCCACGCCGTCCGCCAAGGCCGCATGAAGACTGATGGGCCGAAAGCCAACATCCACAATATTTTCGTCGGCCTGATCAAGTGTGCCCACTGCCGATCCGCGATGATAATGCGGAACAAGGGCGACCGCCGCAAGCTGGCGACCAAGCGACTGGCCAGCTATCAAGGGTGGCGGACCGGAAACAAGCTGGTCTGCTCTGCCGCTTTCGCCCGCCGCCGTGAGCCGCTGTTCAACGAACTGGTTTGCGACATAACGGATCACGTCAACTACCACCATCTCGAAGGGCCGATTCTGGACCATCTCGGCGAAACCGCCATCCCCCAACCCACCTCCCGAGCGTCACGGCAGGTGCAGCAGATCGAGGCGGAGATCGGCCAACTTAAGGACGAGATCACCCGCAGCCGGGAAGCGCTCGATGAAGAACTCGGGGACCTCGGCAAACGGCCGGAGATCATCGCATCTCTGGCACGACTAGAGGCCGGCATCAGCGAGAAGCTGCGCCGAGTGGCCGAGCGGGAGCGCGACCTCACAACGCTTCGTGGCAAACAACCTAGCGCCGATGCCTTGGCAGCGGTTCGAGAACTGCGCGAGGCCGCGGACTCCGATGACCCGCTCGTTCGCCGCGCCGCCCGCCTCAAGCTTGCCGAATCGCTCAAGGGAGTGGTTGACGTAATCGCAGTCGAGGCTGACCTGAATTGCGCCTATCTGCACTACGGCGGGGTCCTCGTCGCGCTCATCAAGGATGGCCAGCACACCCGGCTCAGAGAAGGGCCTCCGCTGTACATCCTGGGCCAAGAAGAGGAGGACGAAGAAGTAGTGCTGGCGCGAGCGCGCGAGTTCTTTCTGCGGGCGACGCACACCGAGGTCGTCGATGAAAATGGTGAAGAGGGCGTTCAGGTTTCCTGGGGCGATCCTGACGCGAGGCGCAGATAGTTTGTTGGCAATCCGTCCTCGACCGGTCTGAGCCAAATCAACCCCGCGGGAACGCAGTTTCCGTGCGGCCGTTCGCGTAGCGTCGTACCGAACTTTCGGTAGACGAACTCTTTTCTTGGATATGGCAGGATACATCATCAAGCCGCACGATGGTGATCGACCGATCGAAGAACCGTGCAGGTGTGAGCTTTGCAGCTTCGAAGCCGTCCGGGCGGAGGCTCTGGCTGCCGCACGCAGTCTTCTCACAACGAAGGTTTGGGCAGGCAAGATGCTAGACGGCCAGCGGTTGGAACTTTGGGACGATGCAGGGCGGATGCTGGCGACGATTTGGCTTTCTGAGGAGTGACCAGTAGGCCAGCGCCGAAAGGTGATCCGGGGATCGACGACTGGAAGCGCTGATAGCGAAATGCCGCAAGACCATGGAAGCTGCGACTG
>NZ_JQKB01000005.1 GCF_000745835.1 Belnapia moabensis DSM 16746
TGGAAGTGCAGCAATGCATGCAGCCGAGCGGTCCTAATCGCCCGATAGATCTCCACCACACCAACACCACAGCAGCCGGTCACCCCTCAAAAGGCGACCAGCACCGCACGCAGCACCAAGCCGCGCACACCACACACACAACCCAACACCCCAAACCAACCATCCCATCCCAATCCCAGGATCCTGTTCGGTGGCCCGGTGGTCATCGCGGGGATGATACACCCGATCCCATCCCGAACTCGGACGTGAAACACCCCAGCGCCCATGGTACTGCAGCTCAAGCTGCGGGAGAGTCGGTCGCCGCCGGGCCACCCAACAGGATCCCAGGATACCAACCATACCACCGCGGGGTGGAGCAGCCCGGTAGCTCGTCAGGCTCATAACCTGAAGGTCACAGGTTCAAATCCTGTCCCCGCATCCCCCCTACACACAAATCATCCCCGCACAGCCGCATCGGAACAACAAATCCGATGAGCAGGCGTAACCTGACTTAGGTGAGCCAACCCAAGGCACGTAGCCGGGAAGCTTCACCCTCCAAAAAGCGAACGCCGATATCCGTCCGCCAACGCAGCTCAGGGACGATGACGTTGCGGGCGCGGGTATGCGCGGCTTCACGCGCATTCTGCACCGTCCCACCGGTCCCGGTGACGATCATGGCATGACCCGACCGCCGACGAACCAAGAGCTGCCCGTCCGGATCACAACGGATGTCGACGGGGTGGTAGTGACCCAGTTCCCTGCCTTGAGGCGGTTGGCGGTAGAAGATCGGCACGTCATCCGTGGGCGTTGCTTTGTGGTCCACTGCCGGAAACGGGGGCACGGTCAGCACCACAGCGATTGACCATCCCGGCACCGTTCGGAAGGTCTCCGACGCTCCCGCAACCATGCGGCCGAATAGGTCGCCCCAACCATCGCGCTGCATCGCCGCGAGTACGGCAAAACCAGGATTGCCGAAGCGGCAGGTGAACTCCAGCGGCAGCGGCCCACGGTCATCCACCATGAGGTTGAGATTGACGTAGCCGACATGGCCGGCGTCGGCGAGCAGCGGTGCAATGCGACCGAGCGTCGCCTCGAACAGCCGCTCCGCATTCTCATAGCTGGCGAGCGTACCCATCTCGCCCGTCATCTCGCCCATATCGCTCGGAAAGAAGCGTTTATGCTCGAAGTCGATGCAAGCCGGACGAAGGAAGCGTCGCCCGTTGAAATAGGCGCCGACACCAACTTCCACGCCATCCAGCCGCTCCTGTAGGAATACTCTTCCGGGACCGGCGCGGCGAAGCATGAAGGCAAGGTCGTGGCCGGCAGGATGTTCGCCGACGAAGGTTGGTAGGCGACTGTCGTCGAACTTCAACACTTGGCGGCCTGGCGCCTGGGCGAGCCATGTCAGAGCTTCGGCAGGGCTATCGAATGCCCGATTCCGTGCAACCGGTAGGCCGAGCCGCTGCAATACCGCCTGCCCGAAGGCTCGATCGTTCTCCAGCCTGTCGCCGAAGGCGCTCCCGCCGATGACCCGGTAGCCATCGCGGCGGAGCCTATCGGCGATCTCGCCACGATCAGCCCGCTCGAACAGGATGATGCCGTCGCGGCCGACCCAAGGGAGTTCCTGCCGCCAGTCGGAAACGGTTTCTATCAGGCCATCGAAGGCGCGTTCCTCGGGCCGGTCCTCGGCATGGACCCGTACGTCATGCCCTTCGCGCCTCAAGGCCAGGTAGATGTCGCCGAGGTAAACCCGTGGACCGATTGCCAGAATGCGCATCGGCGTCTTCCTGCTTATGGCTTCGAATCTGGAACGCCGCCCAATGGAACCGGTTCGCGATGCTGGCCTGTCGCCGAGCCGTGATGCTTTCCCGCGGGACGGGCCGTCCACACCACGATAGGCACCCCTAGCAGCAAGGATAGCCAGATGGGGGAGGCGATCACGACCGGAAACAGCCCCCCGTAGGATAGCAGTACCAAACTGCCTACGCCCATCGCCAAGCTGAAGCGCAGCCGTTGCACTGTAGTGCTCCAACGGAGACTGCGGCCATCGCGCTGCTGCTGCTCCCAGCCGGCGGTCTGTCCCGCTGCGGAAACCAGGATGAGCCATGTCCTCTCCGCCGCCATGACCGCATCAGTGGCCACTGAGAAGCCGATCTCTCTCAGGAACGGGCTCAGGCGCGGCAGCTTTGGCCCCGGGTTCAGCAAGGCCTCGGCATGGCCCGCAAGCTTCGGCAGGTTCAGCGTCAGGAAGCCAGCCGCGAGCAGCAGGAGAAGGCCAGCACGCGAGGTGCCCTCGCCGCCGCCGGTTGCGGCGTTGAGTGCGGCGAGCGGCAGCAGGGCGAACCAGAAGGGCGTCAGCGTGTAATGCAGGATCGCCTGCAGCATCTGAAACCGGCCCAGCCGGCCGAGATCGGGGCGGCGCAGCAGGTGACGATATTGCAGATTGCCGCGCGCCCAGCGGATGTCGCGGTCGAGGCAGGCCAGCAGGTCCGGTGGATGGCGCTCGAAGGAGCCGGCATCGTCCGGCAAAACCCGCACGGCCCAGCCAGCGGCGTGCAGCAAGGCGGCCTCGACATGGTCATGGCTGAGGATCGCCTCGCCGCCAGGCAGCGAGGGCAGGCGTGCATGGGCCCGGAACGGGGCGATGCGGATAAGGGCGTTGTGGCCCCAGAATGCGCCCTCCGGCCCCTGCCACCAGGCCTGACCGGTCGCCCAGATTCGCATGCCGTGCCGCTGGCCGAGGCTGAAGCACCTAGCGAAGCGGGTGGCCTCGCCATGCCCGCGGATCGTCGGCTGCAGGACCGCTAGGCGCCGGTCGGCCTGCATCAGGCGGACGAGGCGCCTGACCGTCGTAGCGGACAGGACGGAATCCGCATCCATCAGCAGGAGGAAATCGTCATCCGCGTCCCGGTCGAGGAAATCCATCAGGTTGCCGGCCTTGTAGCCGCTGTTCCGGCTCCGCCGCCGGTAGTGGACCGCGTCCGCCGGAAACCGCGCCGCGAAGCGTGCGACTTCAGCCGCCTCGTCGAGAGCAATCCCGCCGTCCGGAGTATCGGACAGGATGGCGAGGCGAAAGCGGCCCGCTTCGGCGGCCGGAGCGTGTAGTTCCTCCAATAGGCGACCCAGGGGCGGCAGGACCGACGCCATGTCCTCTAGCCTGACGCAGACGGCGATGACGGTGCGGGCTTCGACAGCGGCGTCCTGCCAGCCGGATTGACGCATTACGGGCAGCACGGCTGCCAGTGGATCGGGCGTCAGCATCCGGATGGCGAAGCCGACCAGCCCCGTCGCCCCGGCCAGCGCCAGCCAGGGTGCGTTGACGGTGAGGCAGGCGAGGATCAGCCATTCCCATACTGTCCAGCCGCCGGCGGAGAGCACGTGCCACCCGAGCGCCACAAGGGCCGAGGCAATACCGGCCACCAGCGCCGCCATCGCGGCGCGCCGGACGCGCAGCGTGCGTCGCTCGCCCTCCAGAGTCGCGGAGGTCAGCTCCAGAGTTGCCGCCGGTTCTTGCCCGCCATGCGCCGCTCCCAGGTGACGGCATCGGCGATGATGACATCGAGATCGTCGAAGGCCGGGCGCCAGGCGAGCACGCTCCGGATGCGCTCTGCCGCCGCGACGACAGCGGGCGGGTCGCCGGGGCGCCTCGGCGCGATCCGGACCGGCAGCGTCACCCCCGTTGCGCGCTCGACGGCCCTGAGCACGGCGCGCACCGAATGCCCCCGCCCATAGCCGCAGTTGAGCACGGCGGTCCCGCCGCCCATGGCGAGGTGCCGTAGGGCCTCGACATGGGCGCGCGCGAGGTCGGTGACATGGATGTAGTCGCGGATGCCGGTGCCGTCCGGCGTGTCGTAGTCCTCGCCATAGATCGCCACCTCGGGGCGCTGCCCGAGTGCGGCCTCGCAGGCCACCTTGATCAGATGCGTGGCGCCCGCGACGCGCTGGCCGGCGCGCCCGGCCGGGTCGGCGCCTGCCACGTTGAAGTAGCGCAGCGCGACGACATCAAGCCCATGCGCGGCGGAGACGGCCTGCAGCAGCTGCTCCGCCGCGTGCTTCGAGGCACCGTAGGGATTGATCGGGCGGCAGGGCGTATCCTCGTCGACCGGCAGGCGGTCCGGGATGCCGTAGACGGCGGCGGTGGAGGAGAAGACGAGCCGCGAGACGCCCTCGGCGACGCAGGCCTCCGCCAAGGTGAGAGTATTGGCCAGGTTGTTCCGCCAATAGCGGATGGGATCGACGACCCTCTCGGGTGCGATCAGCGACCCGGCCATGTGCACCACGGCGCCGACGCCGAAGCCGCGAAGCGCCGCCCGCACCGCTGCCGCATCGCCGGTGCTCGTCTGCACCAGCGGCACCCCGGCGGGGATGGCCTCGCGGCAGCCGGTGGACAGGTCGTCGAGGATCGCGACGCGCAGGCCGGCATCGAGCAGGGCAAAGACGACATGGCTGCCGATGTAGCCGGCTCCGCCCGTGACGAGGATGGTCGAGCCGTCCGTCATGCCGCCACCCGGAGCGGCGGCATCGCGCCCCTTTCGCGGAAGCGCTCGGCTGGTCCTGCGGCCTCCAACGCGCGGCGCAACCCGTCCTCGCCGCCGAATTGGAAGCCGAGCTGCGTCGCATAGGCGGCACAGGCGGCCAGCCGTGCTGCCGCGTCGCCGGGGATGCTGCGCTCCGGCCATGCTTCCATCGCCGCGGCGAAAGGCTGCACCGACTCCCGCAGCGGCCGGGCGGAATAGGGGAAGTCGGTCCACCACAGCACCGGTAGCGCGGCCGGCAGCACCGCCTGCACCGCCTCGACGAGCCGGACATGGTCGACATGGCCGCCGATCGCCTGCGAGGCGAGCAGGAGGTCGGGCGGATTGGCCATCAGTGCCGCCACGGCGTGCGACAGCGGCGGCAGGATCGCATCCGCCTCCTGCGGCGGGCCGAACAGGGCGCGCGCATCCGCATAGCCGCGATGCGGCGCTTCGGGAAAATCCAGCCAGAGCGGCTGTGCCCCGAGGCGGGCGCAGGCCTCGGTATCCTCGGCGCGGCGGAGCGCCATGTAGTCCACCTCCGCCGGCAGGCCCTTGTCGAGCTGGCAGGCCAGGGCGAAGCCGCTCGGGTTCGACACGGAGCGGGTGAAGGCCGTGGCGATGGTCACCTCCCATCCGGCCTGTGCCAGTGCCGCGAGCGTGCCGCCGCAGGAGAAGGCGGCATCGTCGAGATGCGGCGAGAGGGCGAGGGCGCGTGGCATCAGAGAAGATGCGGCGCGGCGCGGAACCGGCAATCCAGGTCACGCGGCAGGACGGGGTCGAAAGCGGTGTCGGGTTTGCGGCCAGCGACCTCGGTATAGACGTCCATGATCTGGCGGCCGACTGCCTCCCAGGAATAGGTGCGGCGGCATTCCTCGAGCGCGGCCGCAGCGAGGCGGCGGCGGAGCGGCGCGTCCTCGATGATCCGCCGCAGCGCTCCGGCGAGGGCCAGGATATCGCCCGGCTGCACCAGCAGGCCGTTCTCGCCGTCGCGCAGGCAGTCCACCACGCCGACGGCGTAGCAGGAGACGCTGGCGAGGCCGTTCGCCATGGCTTCGAGGATGGTGTTGCTGAAGCCCTCGGCATAGGTCGGGCTGACGAAGACATCAGCCTCGCGGTAGAGCGCGGGCGCCGCGTCGTAATCGGCATAGCCAGTGAAGCGGATGGGCACGCCGCGCTCGGCGGCGAGCGCCTGCGAGCTGTCGTAGTCGGGGCCGATGCCGGATATGGTGGCGGCGAAGCGTAGGCCTTCGGCCTGCAACAGGGCCAGCGCCTCGATCATGTCGAGTGCGCCTTTCCGCCGGTCGACGCGGCCGTGGTAGAGCAGGCGAACGGGGTCAGCGGCCTCGCCGGGAACAAAGCCGGCGGCGGGGTGGAAGCGCTCCGTATCGACGGCGCCGGGGACGATGGTGAAGCGTTCCCGCGCCACGCCGAGGCGCTCGACCACCTCCTGCGCGAAGCTTTCGCAGCCGATCAGCAGCGCATTGGCGTGGTTCAACACGTTCAGCATGCCGAGCCGGTGCGTCTCGCAGCAGGAGCCGACCCAGTGGCCGTCGCCGCCCTGGATGGAGACGACGGTCGGGATGCCGAGCTCGCGCGCCGCCAGCAGCACCGCCCAGCCATTCGGGTAGCCGTATTGCGCGTGCAGGATGTCGAAGGGTTTCTTCCGGTGCTCGGCGAGGATGACGGAGACCATGTCGTCTACGTCGCGCTCGAAATCGGCGCCGCCCGGCTCGGCGAAGGCCTCCTCGCCGAGGGACTGGCGGCCGATGACGGTGACGCCGGGTACCTCGGGCGGCGGGCCGCCGCCATAGACGCGGGTGCCGGCGGCATCGCCGCGGTACTGGCTGACCATCGTCACGTCATGCCCGGCCGCGACGAGCTGGCGCAGGAGGTTGACCGCATAGACGCTCATGCCGCTGATCGCCGGGAAGAAGCGGCGGCTGCAGAACAGGATCCTCATCGGGCGTCTCCTTCCCGGCAGTGGCGCAGCCAGTCGAGGGAATGCGGGATCATCCGGTCGGCGCGGTGGCTCTCGCGCGACAGCTCGACGCAGACGAGGCGGGCGAAGCCGATCTCCTCCAGAGCGTCGAGGCAGGCGGGAATGTCCATGTCACCCTCGCCGAAGGGCAGGTGGGTGTGGTCGCCGCGGCGCATGTCCTCGATTGCCACGGTGCCGATCTGCGCGGCGAATTCGCGCACGGCTGCTGGCGGCTCGCGCTCCTGCGTCACCAGGCAATGGCCGAGATCGAGGGCGAGGGTGAGGCCGGGCAGGTGCGGCTGCAGCCTGGCCCAGTCGTCCAGCGTCTCGACCAGCATCCCCGGTTCCGGCTCCAACGCCGGGGTGACGCCGTGGCGGGTGGCGTAGTCCGTCACCTGCGCCAGGCCTTCCAGCAGCCATTCGCCGGCCTCGCCGCGATCGACGCCCGGACGGGGCACGCCGGCCCAGAAGGAGACCGCCTCGGCCTGGAGGATGTTGCCGATGTCGATGGCGCGCTGGAGGAAGGCGACGCGCCGCGCGCGACCCTCGGCGTTCGGCGTCAGCAGGGTCGGCTCGTGCTTCTGGCGCGGGTCGAGCAGGAAGCGCGCGCCTGTCTCGATGACGCAGCCAAGGCGGCGGCTGCGCAGCTCGCGCGCGAGCGCCTCCGTGCGGGCCACCCAGCCCTCTTCCAGCGGGTCGAGGTGCTGGAAGTCGAGGGTGAGGGCGATGCCGTCATAGCCGGCCTCGGCGATCAGCGCGACGGCGTCGGCGAGGCGGTGGTTGGCGGCGCCGTTGGTGTTGTAGGCGAAGCGCAGCGCCATGGTCAGGCCGCCTGCCGCCGGCGGTAGAGCTGGGCGGAGAAGGTGCCGCACTCGCGGTAGAGCGGGTAGAGCCGGCCGACCGTCTCGTCCGCCCGCCGCGCGTCGAACCAGGCGGGGCCGCCGGCCCGCGCCTCGTCCTCGGGCCGCAGCAGGATGCGCGCCGCGCCTTCCCGCGCGGCATCGAGCAGCAGCGGGTCGGCCCGCTCGCGCAGGCGGCGGACGCCGCGCCAGCCGATGCGGTGGTAGCTCATCGTCTCGCTCTCGAGGCCGGGGACGATGGTCTTCACCGCCTTCACCGGACCGTCGGCCGGCGAGCAGTCGATCACCAGCGGCTCCAGCCCCTCGGTCGCCAGGCGGTCGAGCAACAGCCGTAGCCGCGCCTCAGAGTCCGCGACCGCCGAAGCCGGAACGGTCGGCAGGTCCGAGAGGCGGACGCGGCGCCGCTCGGAGAAGACGCTGCCGGCGAGGCGGCGGCGCAGCTCGCCCGCCTCCTGGCCAACCCATTCAGCCATAGCGTGCAGGGCGCGGCTTTCCTCCTCCTCCAACATGGCGACGCCGATCTGGCGGTCGACATAGTCGCGCGGCAGCGCGGCCTGGACGAGGTCGATCGGCCCGTGCGTCGCCGCCTTGCGCGAGCGGGAGCCGCAGAATTCCAGCAGCGCCTTGCGCAGCGTGCGTGACCGGTCCGGGTGGGAGGCCTCGCCGCAGGAGGTCACCTGCACCGGCACCGTCGGCTGGCCGCGGTCGTTGCCGACGACGTAGAGGTTGGCGATGCCGAAATCGGTGCAGGCCAGCTTGACGGTGACGTCGATGCCGAGGGAGCGGAGATGCGCCATCAGCCCGGCGACCTCCGGCTCCTCCTCGGTGTCGACATCGACCACGACGCCCTGGTCGAGCGCGCGGTAGGTGACGGCGTTGCCGTCGCGCTGCAGCAGCTCCATCAACCCGTGCGCCACGGCATGCGGCAGGTCGAAGCCGGCGCCGAGGCCGTTGGTGATCGGGGTGATCAGCCGGGGCTTCTCGCCGAGCTGGTAGGGATAGGCAGCGACCCAGTCGCGGGGCACCAGCACCGGCTCGCCGCTCGACCAGCGCCGCGCCTCGACCCAGGAGAGTGGCATCTCCGCCGTGTAGGGGCTGCCGGCCGGCAGGCAGAGCGTCAGCGGGTCGGCGACACCGGCGGCGCCGCGTTGCCGCACCATCTCCGCGTAGGAGCCACCGAAGCGCTCGGCCTGCTTCACCCAGGCGCCGATATGGACTTCCTCGCAAAGCTCGCCGAGTGCGCCGACCTCGGCCTCGATCGCCTCGAAGCCGTAGCCATAGCCGGTGGTCGCCGGCTCCTTCGCCACGATTAGGTTGGCTTGCACCACGGGGATGCCGATGCGGTCCAGCATGTCGATGCGGAAGACGGTGACATGGCCGTCCGCTGGCATGGACTCGCGGAAGGCGCGGGCGACCTCGTGCAGGTCAGTGGTCTGGCTCATCGCGTCGCGCTCCTGCGCAGCTCGTCCACAGGGATGTGCCGCACGCCCGGTGGGCCGCGCAGCTGGTCGTCGAGCACCGCGAGCGCGATCTCGCGGCCGATGCCGGGTGCGTGCTCGAAGGGGGTGCAGACCGTGTCGAAGTCGAGGCCGGCGATCACCTCACGGTAGCGGCGAATCTCGCCCGGCGTCAGCGGGATCGACTTGTGGAAGGCCTTGTGCGTTGAGACAGCGGTGCTGTTGCCCGCCTCGTCCTGGTCCACCTTGAATGCGTCGCCGCAGAAGAGGATGCGCCGCCCGGCATCGTGCAGCACGGCCTGGCCCTCGTAATGGCCGCCGACATGGTGCAGCACCTGACCGGGCCGGATCTCCAGCGCCTCGTCATAGGGCCAGGTGACGCGGAAGGCCTTGGTAAGGCGGAGATCCTCCTTCTGGATTGCCAGGACCTCGGGGCGGAAGACGTCCTGCAGTTGCCAGAGCGCGCCGTAGCCATGCACATGCGAGGCGGCGAGGAAGCGGATGCCGCCCAGCCGCTCAATCTCGGCCAGCATCTCGTCGGTGTAGAAGGGCGCCGCTTCGAAGGCGATGTTGCCCTCCGGATGGAGCAGCAGCCAGCCGGTGCCATTCAGGCCGAGCGGCGGCGAGACGGAGAAGGCGACAAGGTCGCGCTCCAGCCGGCGCCAGTGACCGCGCAGCATCGGCCGGACCTCCTCCACGGTGAGGAAGCGCCAGCCGTCCTCGGGCAGGTCGTTGCGCGTGTCGGTGCAGACCGGGCAGTCAGGCGGCGGGGCGAAGTAGCGCTGCCAGTGGCCGCAATTGGCGCAGGCATAGGGTTTCAGCGGCATCGACGCTCTCCCGCGGCGGCATAGGCGCGCTCGACGAGGCGCATGGTGTGGAGGTCCCGCGCGAGCGAGAAAGAATCCGGCTCGGCCTCGCCGCGCAGCCAGCGGGCGAAGGCATCCATCTGCCGCAGGAAGGGCGAGGCCTCCGCCTCCGGCACCGGCAGCAGGGCGCGCAGGCCGAGCCGGCCGTCGATGCGCCAGACCTTGCCGCCCGGCGCCTGGCCCATGGTGCGCTCGGCGAGGAGCTGGCCGGTGGTGCCGAGCACCTCGAGCTGGCGGCGCGGCAGCCCTTCCGGGCAGTTGTAGGCGACGTGGAGTTGCACCAGCACGCCGGAGGCGGTGCGGCCAACCAGCATGGCGCCGTCATCGACCGCGTAGCGCTGCACGCGCTGCTGCGTCAGCGCCGCGACCTCCTCGACCGGCTCGCCCAGCAGGTAGTCCACCAGGTCGAGCCCGTGGGGGGCGAGGTCTATGAGGGCGCCGCCGCCGGCACGGGAGGCATCGGCGCGCCAGTTGTCTGAGGCCCAGCCGGCATCGACCCAGCAGGCATAGGCGATGCGGATGGCGGTGACCCGGCCGATCGCGCCCGCGGCGATGGCGGCACGGATAGCGGCATGGGCGGGGTGGTGGCGCTGGTCGAAAGCGGTGCCGTAGCGGATGCCGGCAGCGCGGATGGTGGCGGCCATGGCCTCGGCCTCGGCGAGGCTGGCGGCCATCGGCTTCTCGCAGAGCACCGGCTTGCCGGCGGCCGCGGCGCGCTCGACGGCGGCGCGGTGCAGGTGGTTGGGCGTGGCGACATAGACAGCCTGCACGGCGGGGTCGGCGAGCAGGCGGTCGGCATCGGCATGGGCTTCGGCGCCGAGGGTGCGGGCGTGACGGCGCGCGCCGACATCCGGGTCCGCCACCGCCACAAGCCGGCCGCCGGCGCCCAGGAGGCCGGGCACGGCGTAATCGCGCGCCACCCAGCCGAAGCCGATCACGCCCCAGCCCAATGCGCCCGTCATGGCGTGCTGCGCGGCGTCGAGCATGGTCACCAGCCCTCCGGCAGATCGACCAGTTCGCGCCGCCGGGCCGCTTCGGCGGTGGCAGGAGAGAGGGGCGCGGCGGGAGGCTGGGCAGTCTCGGGGGGATAGGTGGCGAGCGGGCCGTATTCGTGGGCGTAGCGCTCCGAAGGCCAAGCGATGCGGCCCGCCTCGTCATAGAGCGGATTGCGGCGCAGCAGCGCGCCCGGTGGCGGCAGGGCGACCAGCCCGGTCACCGGCTGTGCCGCCCGCAGGCCGGGCCCTGCGGCGGCGGCGAAGGCCTCGGCGCCGCGCAGAGCCTCGGCAGAGGCCGATTGCGGCGCGCGGCCGGCGGCGAGGGCGCGGGTCAGCTCGGCATCCTCGTAGAGCCGGGCGTCGGGCAGCAGGCCGGCCATTTCCCCGGCGGAAAGGGCGGCGCCGGCCGACAGGTTGGGCCAATCGCGGTTGTGGACATGGCCGATGAGCAGCATGCCCCGCGCCGGGTCGAGCAGCCCGCGCAGCGCGTCGAGGATCGGCCGCTTCGGCTCCAGGAAATAGAAGGCGTCGTGGCAGGCGACGAGGTCGAAGGGGCCCTCCAGCGGCCAGGGTTGCGCGGCGTCGAGGCAGAGCAGCCGCGCCTGCGGCACCACCCAATGCCGCGCAACCCAGAGCTTGGCGAAGACCACATCGACCCCGGTGACGGTGACGCCGCGCTGCGCCAGCTCCCGCAAGTGGTGGCCGATGCCGCAGGCGAGTTCAAAGGCGCTCTCCGGGGCGTTCCAATGCGCCTCGGTCAGCGCCAGCCCGGCGAGGAAGGTCGGGTCCGACCAGCGATGCGCGAAGTAGTCGGCAACGGGTCCCCAGGCGAGCAGGCGCATCGCCTCGCGCAATGTAAGCGTCGCGCGCTCGCGGATCAGCCGGCGCAGCCCGGCTGGGTCGGCGGTGGGGCCGCGCCACCAGTCGTCCTGATCGGCGAGAAGCAGGACGAGCGCGGCTTCGATGTCGCCGGCGTCGCAGTGATAGAGCGCAGCCTCGGCCAGTGGGCGACGCCCGGCGCGGAGGAAGGGGATGCCATCCGGCGCAGGCCAGCGCAGCCCCGCCGCATCCCGCACCGAATGGGCGGTGTCGGCGATCATGGAGCGAGGCCCATGCGGGCGAGCACCGCATCCTGGAAGGACTTCACCGGGCCGGCATGCACCAGCTCCATCTCGCGCAGAACGAAACCCATGCTGGTGCCTGCGGCGCGGAGCTGGGCCTCAACCTGCAAGACGCGGTCGAGCGTGTCGGCGGCGTGGAAGGCGCGGCCCTCGGGCGTCGTGGCATCGGGCAGGATGCGGCAGGCGGCCTCGGTTGCGGCACGGAGGGTGGGAGGCAGTTCGTCGAGCGCGAGGCCGGTCGCGCGTGCCATGACGGGCGCCAGCCACTCACCGAGCGCCATTTCGCCTGCGAAGCCGGAGTCAGGCAACAGCGCGTTGTGCAGGTGATGTGCAAGGGCAGCGAGGAAGACCGTCTCCCGTCGCGCGCCCCAGCTCGGGGCTAGGAGGACGCCAAAGACGGCGGCCAGGGCGCAGTGCTCGGCATGGCTTTCTGGCGGATCGAGGATCAGCCGTCCACGGCCCGGGGCCGTGGCGCCAGCGCGAGGCTGGGCGGCTAGGCGTGCGACGAAGTGCGGCGGATCGGCGGCTGGCAACGGGGCGTTCGTGTCGAGCAGCCAGGCGCGCAGGTCGGGCGCGAGCGGCGCCGAGGCCGCCTCCACGGTGGACTGCACGATGGCACGTGCCGGCGCGTCCGGCACGCCGGCGGTGCGCAGCACATCGGCATCGAGATCGCCCAACACGGTTGCCGCCAGCGCCTGGCGGATCGTGTGGCGGGCGACATCGGCTGGATGCGCGCCGGCCATGAGGGCCGACCAGGCGGCGGCGAAGAGGCGTTCTGCCACCGAACCGGCGAGATGCGCGGAGCGGATGCGCTTCAGATCCTCAAGGCCGCGCAGCAGGGGCATCAGGGCGGGCGGAGCAAGCCCGCCCTCCTGCTCCGGCCTCATCGGCCGGCTTTGTCCCCGAGCCAGTCGGCAAGCATGCGTTCCTGCCGGTGGAAAGCGTGCTCCGGCGCGCGCTTGCCAGCCGTCATCGGCGCCTTGAAGAAGAGCGAAAGCTGCTCCTGCGGGCCGCGCTCGCCCCGCTGGCGCGCGAGATCGAGCACGCGGGCAATCTCCAACACCAGTGGTGCGGCGAGAACGCTATCCTTGCAGAGGAAGTTCACCTTGATCTGCATCTTGTGGCCGAGGAACCCGGTGACGTCGATATTGTCCCAGGCTTCCTTGTCGTCGCCGCGCGGTCGGTAGTAGCGGATGTCGACGAGATGGTCCTCGACCTTGTAGCCGAGGATGCTGTCGAGCACGTTGCCCTTGGTGCCGAGCTTCGACTTCAGGCTGTCCGGGTCCTCGAGCGCCTGGCCGTCGCGGTTGCCGAGGATGTTGGTAGAGAACCAGCCATCGACATGCAACGCACGGGCGCGGAACGCCGGTGCCAGCACGGTCTTCAACAGGGTCTGGCCGGTTTTGCCGTCCTTGCCGGCGACAGGCACGCCGCGCCGCTCGGCAAGCTCGGTGAGGCCGGGGATGTCGGCCGCGACGGAGGGGGTGAAGTTGCCATAGGCGACGCCGGCCTCGATCGCCGCGGCGGCGTAGAGCATGGCCGGGCCGATATCCGGGTCATCCTGGTCGAGGGCGCGCTGGAAGCCGTCCGCCGTGCGCAACGCCTCACCTTCGGCCGGTGTGCGCTCGGTGGAGGCGAGGTTGATCATAACGACGTCGTCGAGGTCGTTCGCCGCCTTGAACTGCTGGATGTCGCTGATGATGGCGTCGATCGCGGCGCGATGGCCGCGCATCTCGCGCATGTTGCCGCCGCCGATCCGCCGGCAGAAGGCGCTGCTCGCCACGGCCTTCCAGGGCGTGATGCTGGACAACGCAGCTTCCGTTTCAGCAAGCTGGTTGTCGTTCAGGACGTGATGTTCAGCAGCGGCAGCGGCGAGGCTCTGCGCGTTTACGTCCCAACCGCCGAAGACGAGGTCCTCATAGCCGGCGAGGCCGGGCACGGCGATATCGGCGAGGGGCAGCCCGCTCATGCTGTTGCCGCCGCGGCGCATCAGTTCGACTCCGGCCACGGCAGTGGTCGCCACGGCGCCACCCAGACCCACGACCGCTACACCGACGCGACGGCGCCTCGACGCATTCACCATCCCGCTCCGTCTCCGCCCTTGTTTCGCACCGGGAGATCGGGACTGTGATCGAATACGCTAGGCGAAAGGGCGATCACGTATACCGGAGGCAGTGTAAGCAGAGACAAGAGCAACTGCGTTGGTTACTCGTTCTTCGGAGATGATTGCACGGTTTCACCGAAAAGCCGTTCCGGCTTCGCGGCCGCCAGGGTGCAGAGCGCAAAGAGGCCGGCGCCCCCAAGCGCCACCAGCCAGGAGGGAAGCAGCGCGCCGATATGACCGGAGGCGGCCGAGCCCAGCACGCCGCCGCCGTTCAACGCTGCCATGACGAGAGCGAACTGGGTGGCGGCGCCGCTGCCCCGGATGATCTGCATAACGGTGGGCGCAAGCGAGACGAAGACGAGCGCCGGCACGACACTCGACAGCGCCATGGCGCAGGCTTCAAGCGCGTAGCTGCGCGGCCCGAGCAGCAGCAGCAGCGCGGTCGCGACATAGGCTGCGACGCAGGCGCCGAGCAGCAGACTGAGCGCATGACGTGGCCCGACCCGGTCCAGCCATAGGCCGATCGACAGCGCGCCGACGGTGCCGCTGGCAAGCGTCAGCCCACCCTGGAGTTGCGAGAGCGAGGTTGCATCCCACCGGCCCGTCGCCACGAGATCGAGGCCGAAGTGCACTCCGAAGGCGGCGGTCGCGAATTCCTCCACCACGCAGACCGCCAACAGGGCGAGGATGTCCCGCCTGCGGGCGAAATCCGCCAGCTCCTTCAGCACGGCGAGGTAGGAGGCGGTGCCGCGCTCCCGCTGTCCGCGTCGCCGCAGCGAGAGGAGAGCGTCGCCCTGGTCCTCGCGGACGAGGAGGGGGATCGCGGCGGCGAGCGCGCCGAGGAGCAGGAGCAGCTGCTCCGCGAACGGCAGACCATGAGTCGCGGCAAGCGTCGAAAAAACCGCTGCACCGAGGGCCGAGCCGCCGACGAAGCCGGTCCGCGTCAGGGCTGTCGTCTCGCCCAGGCGGTCGCCGGGGACGCGGTCGATGATCATCGCATCGACCGCGGTGTCGAGCAGCGAGGCGCAGGCGTTGTGCAGCAGCAGGATGAGGCCGATGCCGTGCAGCGCGCCGGCACCGTCGCCGGCGAGCGGCAAAGCGGCGAGGCAGGCGAGCGCACCCGAGAGGCCGAGCAGGATCCAGGTCCGGCGGCGGCCCATGCGGAAATCACCGAAGCGGTCGACCAGTGGGCCCCAGAGCGGCTGCAGCACCCAGGGCAGGCCGATGAGCGCCAGCATCGCGCCGATGGCCTCGGGCGCTGCGCCAGCGGCGGCCAAGTGGTTCGGCAGCGCCGTGACCGCGAAGCCTGCAGCCAGCCCCTGGTAGCCATAGAGGGCGAGAATGGTCAGCCTGCGCCAGACGGGACGGGTGAAGAGAGCCTGTCCGGGACGAGGGCTCCGGACGGCGCCGGGCCGCTGCGGCGTCACACTCATCCGGCCCGGCGCGGGCCGTCCTCACGGCGGGCCAGGGCATCCCGAAGGCAGAGGGACGAGCACATGGCCCTGATCAGATTCTCAGACCATGTCGCAATCACCGTCGCCGACCTCCCGCCCAGTTGGACCGAAATTGCAAGGGACCGGGCAGGCTCAAGGGAGAAGGCGCGGGGTCGCGGCCATTACTCTGAGAGAACCGGCACAACATCCGCCACATCGGCAGCCGCCTGCTCCTCGAGCACGCGCCAGACGCCGCCGATCAGGACCTCGCTCGGGCGGAAGCGGCTTTTATAGGACATCTTCCGGCTCTCGGGCACCCAATAGCCGAGATAGACGAAGGGCAGGCCGAGCGCCTGGGCGCGCGTCACCAGCCAGAGGATCGCCCAGCTGCCGAGCGAACGGCGATTCGCCGCCGGGTCGTAGAAGGAATAGACGGCGGAGAGGCCATCGGAGAGCCAGTCAGTCAGGCAGGCCCCGACCAGACGGTCCTGCGAGTCGCGGAACTCGACCATTCCGGTCGTGATCGGCGTGTCCTCGACCATGGCGCGATAATCATAGAAGCCCATCGCCGCCATGTCGCCCTCGCCATGCCGCGCCTGCTGGTAGCGCTGGAAGAGGGCGAACTGCTCCGCCGTGGCCCGCGCCGGCATCTCGAAGCCGGCGATGTCGGCATTGATCTTCTGCAGCTTCCGCTGGGCCCGGTTGGGCTCGAAGGGGCCGGCCAGGATGCGGATCGGGATGCAGGCCGAGCAACCGGGGCAGACCGGCGAATAGGCGATGTTGTGGCTGCGCCGGAAACCAGCGCGGGAGAGCCGGTCGTGCAGGGCCTCCGCATCCGGCCCGGTCAGCTCGGTCACGATCTTCCGCTCCGTCCGGCCCGCCAGGTAAGGGCAGGGCAAGGGAGCGGTCGTGTAGAAGAATTGCGGACGTCGGTTGGGGCGGTGCAGCATCGCTTCCGCCACTGTCGGCGCGTCCGCCGCGGGAATCAACCGCAAGCCTCAAGGAATTGCCTGACGATTTGTCAGGGCAACAGTCGCAACCGCGAGGCGGGCCCGGTGGCTGCCCGGCCAAGCCGGATCGTTCCGCCTTCCCGCCAAGCCGGAAGAAGGTTTCCCCAGTGCGATGACAATGGATGGCCGGACTGGCCGGTGGCGATGATGGCCAGCGTCGAGTCGGGGTCGGCGAGGTCGGTGACCAGCCGCAGCCCGGCGCCATGGACGTGCTGCCAGGCCTCGGGCCCGCGGCCGCCACGCAGCCCGCCGCGTGCGACGGTCCACTCATCGCCGCCCGTCACCGCCTCCAGCCGCACCAAGCCGCCGAGGCCGGGGATGGCGCGGAGCAGCTGGTGTTCGAATACGGCGCGGTGGACGGCGCCCCATCGCCAGGAGGCCAAATCCTCGCCCTGGCTCGGCTGCAACTCGGCGACCGCTCCGGCAAGGGCACGGGCGGCCAGCGCCCGGCAGTCGCCGCCGCACCAGGCGGCGCCGCGGTTGTCGGGCGAGAGGACGAAGCCGAGGAAAGCGGCATGGGCCCCTGCCGCCCCCTCCGGCACGCCGCCCGCCGCCAGGGCCAGCCGCCCGAGCCGCTTCAGCCACGCATTGAAGATGAGCGGCTCCGGCCGGCCGGCGGCGACATCGCCATCCCAATCGAGCAGCAGCGCCTGCGCCCGGCCCGCGGCGCCCTCCGCCATGGGGAGGCCACGCAGCAGCGAGCCGGGCCCGATCAGCGAGAGGGCGAAGGGCGAGACCGTGTCGCGCTGCATGGCGGCGAAGCCCGCCGCATCGTGCCGCGGCCGCGCCGCCAGCAGCGCGCCGATCCGGCGGAAGCGCCAGTCGGCGATCCAGTCCGCCCCGAGGAAGACCGGGTAGTCGGGCGGCGCCACGCGGTTGTTGGCATTGGCGAGCATCCCGCTCGGCGGATCTAGAACATGCGGCAGGGCATCGAAGGGCGCCCAGGCAAGCCAGTCATGCGCCCCGTCCCAGCCGGGGACGGGCACCGTGCCGTCTCCCGCCTTCCGCACCGGCGTCCGCCCGGTGAGCAGCAGTCCGATTCCGCCCCCGGCATCGGCCGCCATCAGGTTCTGCGAGGGGCTGGTGATGAGTGCCGCCGCGCCGCGCGCCTCGGAGACCGAGCCCGCGCGGTTCAGCGCATGCAGGCCGGTTGCCGCGGTGTCGCCCGGGGCGAGGTTGGCGGCGGCGAGGGCGAGCACCGTCCTATCCGCGCGTTGCGTCTCGTCGAGGTCGGAAATGATCGGCCCGTGCCGCGTCTCCCGCACCCGCAGGATCTCCGGCGCGGCGCCGCGCACGGCGATGCGCTCCTCGACGACGGTGAAGGGACGAGGGCCTTCCGGTGTCTCGTAGGCATCCGGCCCTGCCAGGCGCTCGATGAAGAAGTCTTGGGTATCCGAGTGGGTAGTGGTGAAGCCCCAGGCGAGCCGAGCATTCCGCCCGATCACCATGAAGGGTACGCCAGGCGAGGTGGCGCCGGCGAGCATCCGCCCGTCCTTCAGATCGATCCGTGCCAAGTACCAGAGGATCGGCGCCTGGAAGCCGAGATGCGGATCGGACGCCAGCAGCGGCGCGCCCGAGGCGGAATGGCGGCCGGCGACCGCCCAGGCATTGCTCGCCGAGCCGGGCAGGGTACCCGGCTCCGGGAAGCGGGGCAGGGCGGCGGCGAGCCGGCCGAGCCAGGCGGGGTCGAGCGCCGCCTGCGGCTGGTCCGGCCGCCCGGCGCTCGCCTCGGCGGGGAAGAGCTCGCGCAGCCGCTCCGGCGGCAGCAGGGCAGCGAGCCGCGCCCGCTCCAGCTCGGCCCGCCAGTTGCCGGAAAGCCAAAGCCCCATCACCTTGCCCCAGAGCAGGCTGTGTTCCGGCCGCCAGGGCTCCGGCGGTCCGAGGGCGATGAATTCCGGGGCGGCAAAGCGGCCGCGGGCAGCGATCCAGGCATTCACCCCGTCGGCATAGGCGTCCAGCACCGCCCGAGTCTCGGGCGGTTGGGCGGACAGGTCGGCCTCGGCTCGGCGGGCGAGCCCGAGGGTGCGGGTAAAGCGGTCGAGCCTGAGTGCCGGCGGGCCGACCAGCTCGGCGAGGCGGCCGGCCGCGCCGCGGCGCATCAGCTCCATCTGGAACATCCGATCCCGCGCATGTAGCCAGCCGAGCGCCATCGCCGCATCCCGCTCATCCGCCGCGGCGATGCGGGGAATGCCTTGGGCGTCGAGTGTCACCTCGACCGGGCCGCTGAGGCCGGCGAGGCGCAGCTCGCCCTGCTCGGCCGGCAAGCTCCACCACAGCGCGCCGGCCAGGCCCGCGGCGCTCGTCAGCACCAGGGCGAGCAGCAGCAGGCCCAGGCGGCGGAGCCAGCGGAAGCGGGAAGGACGGTGAGGCAGCATGGCCAGGGGTATCGCCTGAACCGCCATCGCAGGTCCATGCGGCGAGAATCCGAGCGTCGAGCCTTGGAAAGCGGCATGGCCTGCGCTAAACGCCCCAATCCGGCGTCGTCCTGGCTTCATCTCCGGCCTTGGGCGGGCGTGGTGGAATTGGCAGACACGCCGGATTTAGGTTCCGGTGGCGCAAGCCTTGGGGGTTCAAATCCCTCCGCCCGCACCATCGGCGCCGCTTACAGGGTTTGGGAAGAAAGTGACGACGATGCAGGTGACCGAGGTCGCGAATGACGGGCTGAAGCGGGCCTATACGGTGTCGGTCCCGGCGGCCGATATCGCGGCCGAGCGCACGCGCCGGCTCGATGAGCTGGGCCGCGAGCTGCGCCTGCCCGGCTTCCGCCCCGGCAAGATCCCGGCCAGCGTGGTGAAGGCCCGCTACGGCCAGGCGGTGATGAGCGAGGTGCTGGAGCAGTCGGTCAACAAGGCGACGCAGCAGGTGGTGACCGATCGCGGCTTACGCCCGGCGCTGCAGCCGAAGATCGAGCTGGTGAATTTCGCCGACGGCGCCGACCTGGAGTTCAAGGTCGAGCTGGAGCTGCTGCCCGAGATTCCGATGCCGGACTTCGCCGGGATCGAGGTCGAGCGGCTGAAGGCCGAGCCCTCCGAAGAGCAGGTGACGACGACGATCGAGACGATCGCCGCCCGCAACCGTAAGCTCGAGGACATCACCGAGGATCGCGGCGCGGCCAAGGGCGAGATCGCGGTCTGCGACTTCACCGGCACGCTGGAGGGCGAGAGCGAGCCTTTCCCGGGCGGCAGCGCGACCGACATGCAGATCGAGGTCGCGGGCGCCGGCTTCATCCCCGGCTTCACCGAGCAGCTCGAGGGCATCAAGGCCGGCGAGACCCGCACGATCAATGTCAGCTTCCCCGAGGAGTACGGGGCGAAGGAGCTGGCCGGCAAGGCGGCCGCCTTCACCGTGACCTGCAAGTCGCTGAAGGCCCCGGTCAGCCCGGCGATCGACGACGAGCTCGCCAAGAGCATGGGTTTCGAGGACCTGGCGAAGCTGCAAGAGGCCGTGCGCGGCTCGCTCCAGCAGGAGTACGACAACCTCTCCCGCCTCAAGGTGAAGCGCTCCCTCCTCGACGGCCTTGCCGAGCGGGCCAGCTTCCCCGTGCCGGAAGGCATGGTGGAGGCCGAATTCGCCCAGATCTGGCAGCGGATCGAGGCCGACATGAAGGCCGGGCGGCTGGACGAGGACGACAAGGGCAAGGACGAGGAGACGCTGAAGGCCGACTACCGGGCCATCGCCGAGCGTCGCATCCGCCTCGGTCTGCTGCTCTCCGAGATCGGCCGGACCAACAACATCTCGGTCAGCGCCGATGAGCTGTCCCGGGCGATGCGGCAGGAGGCCGCCCGCTATCCGGGCCAGGAGCAGCAGGTGATGGAATTCTTCCGCAAGAACCCGCAGGCGGCCGAGAACCTCCGCTCCCCGATCTTCGAGGAGAAGGTGGTCGATTTCATGCTCGAGCTGGCCAAGGTCAGCGACCGGAATGTCGCCCCGGACGAGCTTTCCGCTGCCGCAGCCGCGTGAATCTGATATACGAGTTTCACGGAACCGGATCGTGACCGGGCCGGACCCCCGCCATTCGGCGGGGCCTTCCGGCGCGGCTTCGGTTGCACCACATTAAGGGTTGCGGGCTAGGCTGGGCTCGCCTGCCACCTGTCTGAAAGGCGTTATCATGCGGGACCGTGATCCTGTCGAGGTCTACAACAATACCCTGGTCCCTATGGTCGTGGAGCAGTCGGCCCGCGGCGAGCGCGCCTGGGATATCTATTCGCGCCTGCTGAAGGAGCGGATCATCTTCCTCACCGGCCCGGTTTTCGACCAGGTCTCCTCCTCGATCTGCGCCCAGCTGCTTTTCCTGGAGAGCGAGAACCCGAACAAGGACATCGCCTTCTACATCAACAGCCCGGGCGGCGTCGTTTCGGCCGGCCTCGCGATGTATGATACGATGCAGTATATTCGTGCCCCGGTCAGCACGGTCTGCATCGGCCAGGCGGCTTCCATGGGTTCGCTGCTGCTGACGGCCGGCGCCAAGGACAAGCGCTTCGCCTTGCCGAACAGCCGCATCATGGTCCATCAGCCCTCCGGCGGTGCCCAAGGCCAGGCGACCGATATCGAGATCCAAGCGCGCGAGATCCTCAAGCTGCGCCAGCGGCTGAACGAGATTTATGTGAAGCATACCGGCCAGCCGATCGAGGCGATCGAGCGGAAGCTGGAGCGCGACACCTATATGTCGGCCGAGGAGGCTCGGGATTTCGGCCTGGTGGATCAGGTGGTCGAGACCCGGCCGGCGGCCCCGGGCGCTTCCGAGGCGCCGAAGGTCTGAGGCTGCAGCGTCCCTCAATTGGGCGGCGACGGCCGGTTCGCCTGTCGCGTTTGGTCATGCCGCCGCTCAGTGTGACGCCACGAAGCTTTTCCCCCGATGACAGGGGGGCTACAGTCCAATGGAAAGCCCTCTCCCCGGTTTGGAAGGGAGGGCGCGGCCAGCCGGTGGCCCGCGCGCTGCGTGCGATCCCCAGCCGGCCCTTTCAGGCGGAGTGCCCATGAGCAAGTCCGGCGACTCGAAGAATACTCTCTACTGTTCGTTTTGCGGCAAGTCGCAGCACGAGGTCCGCAAGCTTATCGCCGGGCCCACCGTCTTCATCTGCGATGAATGCGTCGAACTCTGCATGGATATCATCCGTGAGGAGCACAAGACTCATCTGGTGAAGTCGCGGGACGGGGTGCCGACGCCCAAGGAGATCTGCAAGGTCCTCGATGATTACGTCATCGGCCAGGATCATGCGAAGAAGGTGCTCTCCGTTGCGGTGCACAACCACTACAAGCGGTTGGCGCATGGCGCGAAGAACAACGATGTCGAGATCGCCAAGTCGAACATCCTGCTGCTCGGCCCGACCGGTTCGGGCAAGACGCTGCTGGCGCAGACCCTGGCGCGGATCCTCGACGTCCCCTTCACCATGGCGGATGCGACGACCCTGACTGAGGCCGGCTATGTCGGTGAGGATGTCGAAAACATCATTCTCAAGCTGCTCCAGGCGGCCGACTATAACGTCGAGCGGGCGCAGCGCGGCATCGTCTATATCGACGAGGTCGACAAGATCAGCCGCAAGTCGGACAACCCCTCCATCACCCGGGACGTCTCGGGCGAGGGCGTCCAGCAGGCGCTGCTGAAGATCATGGAGGGCACGGTTGCCTCCGTCCCGCCCCAGGGTGGCCGGAAGCATCCGCAGCAGGAATTCCTTCAGGTCGATACCGCGAACATCCTTTTCATCTGCGGCGGCGCCTTCGCGGGTCTCGAGCGGATCATTGGGGCGCGCGGCAAGGGCTCGGGCATCGGCTTCGGTGCCGAGGTTCGCTCGCCGGATGACCGCCGTACCGGTGCCGTTCTGCGTGAGGTGGAGCCCGAGGATCTGCTGAAGTTCGGCCTGATCCCGGAATTCATCGGCCGTCTCCCGGTCATCGCCACCCTTGAGGATCTCGACGAGAAGGCCCTGATCGAGATCCTGACCAAGCCGAAGAACGCTATCGTCAAGCAGTATCAGCGCCTGTTCGAGATGGAGGGGACCAAGCTCACCTTCACCGAGGATGCGCTGCGCTCCGTGGCGACGCGGGCGATCCAGCGGAAGACGGGTGCCCGTGGGCTTCGTTCCATTATGGAGCAGATTCTACTGACCACCATGTTCGATTTGCCCGGCCTCGACGATGTCGACGAGGTGGTGGTGAACCGGGAAGTGGCGGAGAGCCGGGCCAGCCCGCTCTTCATCTATGGCGAGCGGGCGGCCGAGCAGAGCTCGGCCTGAGTCCTGGCGCCGGCCGGAGGCGGGGATGACCCCCGCCATCCGGCCTATCGGGCTTGCGGTGGGGTGTCGGGCGGACCATCTGCATGACATCCCCGTGGCGCCGCGGGTCACGCCGCCAACCAGCCGAAGCTGGGGGTGACCCGTGGGCCGACTGTCCTTCAGTGAGGTCCATAATGGCGGATAAGACCCCAGAATTGTTGCGCGGCGAATTGCTGCCTGTCCTGCCCCTGCGGGACATCGTGGTGTTCCCGCATATGATCGTGCCGCTCTTCGTCGGCCGCGAAAAATCCGTCCGCGCGCTGGAAGCGGTGATGCGGGAGGACAAGCAGATCCTCCTCGTCGCGCAGAAGAATGCGGCGCAGGACGATCCCGAGGCCGAGGACCTCTACACGGTTGGTACCGTCTCCACGGTGCTGCAGCTGCTGAAGCTGCCGGACGGCACGGTGAAGGTTCTGGTCGAGGGCGGCAAGCGCGCCCAGATCACCGGCTTCAAGGAAACCAAGACCCATTTCGAGGCCTATGCCGCGCCGCTCGCCGAATCGCCGGCCGAGCCTCCGGAGACCGAGGCGCTGGCCCGCACCGTGGTCGGGCAGTTCGAGCAGTATATC
The DNA here is from genome assembly GCF_000745835.1 of Belnapia moabensis DSM 16746. Taxonomy (GTDB): domain Bacteria; phylum Pseudomonadota; class Alphaproteobacteria; order Acetobacterales; family Acetobacteraceae; genus Belnapia; species Belnapia moabensis. The sequence goes on from NZ_JQKB01000005.1 coordinate 23,162, forward strand.
AAGCTCAACAAGAAGATCGCGCCCGAGGTCTTGGTCTCGATCAACCAGATCGACGATCCGGCGAAGCTCGCCGACACGGTCGCCAGCCATCTCTCGCTGAAGATTCCGGAGAAGCAGGAACTGCTTGAGACCGCCGGCACCGCCGCGCGGCTGGAGCGCGTCTTCGGCCATATGGAATCGGAGATCGGCGTTCTTCAGGTCGAGAAGCGCATCCGCAACCGCGTCAAGCGGCAGATGGAGAAGACGCAGCGCGAGTACTACCTGAACGAGCAGCTGAAGGCGATCCAGAAGGAGCTGGGCGAGGGCGAGGACGGCAAGGACGAGGTCGCCGAGCTCGAGGCCCGCATCAAGGCCACTGCCTTCAGCAAGGAAGCGCGCGAGAAGGCGATGGCGGAGCTGAAGAAGCTCCGCACCATGTCGGCGATGAGCGCCGAGGCGACGGTGGTGCGCAACTACCTCGACTGGATGCTTTCCATCCCCTGGAAGAAGAAGTCCCGGGTGAGGCGTGACATCGTCGCGGCCGAGAAGGTGCTCGATGCCGATCACTACGGGCTCGAGAAGGTGAAGGAGCGGATCATCGAGTATCTGGCGGTGCAGTCGCGCTCGCCGAAGATCCGTGGCCCGATCCTCTGCCTCGTCGGTCCGCCCGGCGTTGGCAAGACCTCGCTCGGCAAGTCGATCGCCAAGGCCACCGGCCGTAATTTCGTTCGTATGTCGCTCGGCGGCGTGCGGGACGAGGCGGAGGTGCGCGGCCACCGGCGGACCTATATCGGCTCCATGCCAGGCAAGGTCATCCAAGGCATGAAGAAGGCGAAGACCTCCAACCCGCTTTTCCTGCTCGACGAGATCGACAAGCTCGGCGCCGACTGGCGCGGCGACCCGTCCTCGGCGCTGCTGGAGGTGCTGGACCCGGAGCAGAACGGGACCTTCGCCGACCACTACCTGGAGGTCGATTACGACCTGTCGGACGTAATGTTCGTGACGACCGCCAACAGCCTGCGCATGCCGCAGCCGCTGATGGACCGCATGGAGATCATCCGCATCCCTGGCTACACCGAGGACGAGAAGGTCGAGATCGCCCGCCGCCACCTGATTCCGAAGCAGTCCGAGGCGAACGGGCTGAAGCCGGGCGAGTGGTCCGTCTCCGAGGAGGCGTTGCGCGACCTCGTTCGTTACTACACGCGCGAGGCCGGCGTGCGCAGCCTGGAGCGCGAGGTGGGCGGGCTTGCCCGCAAGGCGGTGAAGGAGATCGTCTCCAAGAAGGCGAAGAAGGTCGCCATCACCGCGAAGAACCTCGACAAATTCGCGGGCGTGCGGAAGTTCCGCTACGGCGAGGCCGAGGCGGAGGACATGGTGGGTGTCGTCACCGGCCTCGCCTGGACCGAGGTGGGCGGCGAGATTCTGACGATCGAGTCGGTCACCGTGCCGGGCAAGGGCAAGGTGCAGACCACTGGCAAGCTCGGCGACGTCATGCAGGAGAGCGTGTCGGCGGCCATGTCTTATGTCCGCTCCCGCGCGCCCAGCTTCGGCCTGAAGCCGACGCTGTTCGAGCGGCGCGACATCCATGTGCATGTGCCCGAAGGCGCGACGCCGAAGGATGGGCCGAGCGCGGGCATCGCGATGGCGACGAGCATCGTCTCCGTGCTCACCGGCATTCCCGTCCGCAAGGATGTGGCGATGACGGGCGAGATCACGCTGCGCGGTCGCGTGCTGCCGATCGGCGGGTTGAAGGAGAAGCTGCTGGCAGCATTGCGTGCCGGCATCACGCATGTCTTCATCCCGAAGGACAATGAGAAGGATCTCGCAGACATCCCTGACAACGTGAAGAAGGGCCTGACGATCAAAGCCGTCTCTCACGTCGACGAGGTCATCTCGACTGCCTTGGTGCGCAAGCCCGAGGCGATCTCCTGGGAGGAACCGGCCGAGCCGCCGCCGCGTGGCGCCGAGGCTGATGGCAGCGCCCCGGCGCTGCCGCATTGACGGCATAGCGGCGCGGAAGGAGAGGGCTACTCGCCTTCCGCGCTGTCTTTGCGCCACGGTCACGTGGAAAACCGCGGGTTTCGTCCTTGCACCTGGACCCTTCGATTGACGCTTCAGAATCGAGGCTCCTACAGTCCCGCCGGGCTTCGGGCCGGAATCGTCCGGCTGGCAAAGGCATGCCGCCTTTCAGGGGGGTTGGTGTATGAATAAGCAGGATCTCATCTCGATCGTGGCCGAGGTCGGTGATCTGCCCAAAGCCAAGGCCGGCGATGTCCTGGATGCGGTCTTCGAAGCCATTACCCAATCACTTACTAAGCAGACGGATGTGCGGCTGGTTGGGTTCGGGACTTTCTCAGTCTCCAAGCGCAAGGCCGGCAAGGGCCGCAACCCGCGCACCGGTGAGGAGATCAAGATCCCTGCCAGCACCACGGTTCGCTTCAAGGCCGGCAAGGGGTTGAAAGACGCCCTGAACTGAGCCTCTCTGGGCGCTTAGCTCAGCGGTAGAGCGCCTGTCTTACACACAGGTGGTCGGCGGTTCGATCCCGTCAGCGCCCATTCGCCACCCCGGCGTGAGTTTTATTACCTTCACCGTTCATGTAGAATTCTGCCGTAGTAACGTCCAATCATGGTTGGCGTCAGCTTGGCGGAGGCTCGTTTGCGGCAGGGTATTCTCACTATCGGTTTCGTAGCCTGTGCGGCGATCGCACTCGCTGGCTGTGTCCAGCAGGGCGGCGCGAGTGGTCCAGTGACGGGCGCCGCCGGCGGCAGCGCGAGCGTCGGCGCCGCCTCAAGTTTGCAGCGCTGCGCTGAGCCGCTCGGCACCGTAGCGATCGATGACGGCCGTGAGCAGAGCTGGTGGGGACCCTTCAGCGCCCGCACCCAGATCACCACGATCGAGCCGATGGTCCGCCTCGTCGTCCAGCAGTCCAACTGCTTCGTCATCACCGCCATGGGCAACAACCGGCTCGAGAGCCGGATGCGCGGTATGGTCGGCGACATGCGGAACAGCGGCGAATTCCGCGCCGGCTCCAACATGCAGCGCGGCCAGCGCGTCGCGGCGGATCTGTTTATCGAGCCGGCAATTCTCTTCGCCAACCAGGATCTCGGCGGCATCGGCGGCGGTGTCGGTGGCTGGGGCGGCGTGGCGCTCGGCCTTGCCGGGGCGGCGATGTCGACCTCGGCGACCTCCGTCACCCTCTCCGTCTTCGACATGCGCAGCGGCGTGCAGGTGGCGGCCTCGGAGGGCTCCTCCACCGCGACGAATTTCGGCGCGCTGGTAGGCGGTTTCGGAGCGACGGCGGGTGGCGTGCTCGGCGGTTACCAGCGTACGCCAGCGGGGCAGGCGACGGTCGCGGCCTTCGTCGATGCCTATAACAAGCTGGTCGTCGCCGTGCGCAATTATCGGGCGCAGGATGTCCGCGGCGGGCTGGGGACGGGCGGCGGTGCGCTGCGCTCCCGCTAGCGCGGCGGGGCTTGCCGCCCTCGCGCTGCTGCTCGCCGGCTGCCAACCGCGCATGGGCAGCCGCAGCGGTTTCGGCTCTGCCGTCCAGGTCTGCGACGAATCCGGCTGCCGCGTGCAGCCGCGCGAGGCGCAAACCCTCGTTACCGGCGAGGATGAAAGGCTGCAGCGCCAGGTCGATCCGGACCTCTATCGTGGCGAGCCGATCGCCGAGCTGCGCTCAGCCGCGGCCGGTGGCGATTTCGGCGCGGCCTACCGGCTTGGCCAGGCCTATGAGTTCGGTGCAGGCGGCCTGCCGCGCAGCGCGGGGCAGGCGGCGCGGCAATACGAGGTTGCGGCCAATGCCGGAATGCCCTTCGCCATGTTCCGCCTCGGGCGCCTAGTGGAGCAGGGGGCAGCGCCGGGCGGCCGGGCCCGGGCCATCCAGCTCTACACCGGCGCGGCCCAGGGTGGCGTGGCGCAGGGGGCGCATAATCTCGGCTTCCTCTATCTGGAGGGGAGGGGCGTGCTACGCGACATGGGTGAGGCCGCGCGCTGGTTCTCCCAGGCGGCCGAGAAGGGTGTCGCTGAGAGCCAGTACAATCTCGGCCTGATGTATTTTCGCGGCGAGGGTGTCTCCCGTCGACCTTATGATGCGCTGCAATGGATGCGGCGCTCAGCGCAGAATGGCTTCCTGCCGGCGCAGAAGGCAGTCGGGAGCCTCTACATGACCGGGCTCGAGGAAATGGGCCAGGATCTTGGCGAGGCGAAGAGCTGGCTCTCACTCGCGGCCAGCCGCGGCGATGCCGAATCGCGGCGCTGGCTGCAACAGATCGAGCAGGCGGAGCGCGCCGAGCGTGATTACCAGCGCAGCCTGGCGATGCAGGCGCAGCAGACGCAGGCGCTCTGGGCCTCGGTTGCGCTGGCGGCCGCGCTGTCGCCGCCGCCGGTCACGGTGGTGATGTACTGAGGGCGCTTGACACGGAAGGCGAGGGGCCATACACCCCGCCTCCTGTCGCGGGCGGGTGTAGCTCAGTTGGTTAGAGCGCCGGCCTGTCACGCCGGAGGTCGCGGGTTCGAGCCCCGTCACTCGCGCCACGCGACGGATTGCAACGACGGCGCCGCCCCCAAGGGAGCGGCGCCGTTGCCGCATTTTGACCCCTTTTCGTTCCGGGCTTCCGTCGCCAAATCTGGCGCAGAGAAGAGCGTTCCCCCTATGGCGGAGCAAGCGGGGCAGGGCTAATGTCCCGCCGCGCTGCGCTGCGGCAAGGCGGGACCGAGCCTCGATCCTGACCCTGAAAGGCTGCCCCGGCGCGTCTGTGGGCGGAGCAAACATGACCCAGCCGCTGCTGGCCGATTATTTTCCGATCCTGGTCTTCCTGGCCATCGCGGGGGCCATCGCCGTCGCCATGGTGGGCGGCAGCCTCCTCGTGGCGCGGCAGAAGCCGAACCCGGAGAAGCTCTCCGCCTATGAGTGCGGCTTCGAGCCCTTCGACGACACGCGCCGTCGCTTCGATGTCCGCTTCTACCTGGTGGCCATCCTCTTCATCATCTTCGACCTGGAAGTCGCCTTCCTCTTCCCTTGGGCGGTGGCGCTGGGCGGCATCGGCTGGTTCGGCTTCCTGTCCATGGTCGCCTTCCTCGGCGTCCTGACGGTCGGCTTCGTCTACGAATGGCGCAAGGGCGCGCTGGACTGGGAGTGACGGCACGGCCGTCCCCACCGGAGACCCGCATGAACGAGAACACGGACACCATCGCCTGGAACCGCGATCACCTGGCGCCCGGCGCGGCGCAGGACGCCGTGGTGAAGGGCATCACCGGCGAGATCGAGGATAAGGGCTTCGTCGTCGCCAACCTCGACAAGGTGGTGAATTGGGCCCGCACCGGCAGCCTCTGGCCGATGACCTTCGGCCTGGCCTGCTGCGCGGTGCCGATGATCCACGCCTACATGGCCCGCTATGACCTCGACCGCCTCGGCATCATCCCGCGCGGCTCGCCGCGGCAGTCGGACGTGATGATCGTCGCCGGCACGTTGACCAACAAGATGGCCCCCGCGCTGCGCAAGGTCTACGACCAGATGAGCGAGCCGCGCTGGGTCATCAGCATGGGCAGCTGCGCCAATGGCGGCGGCTACTACCATTACAGCTACAGCGTGGTGCGCGGCTGCGACCGGATCGTGCCGGTCGACGTCTATGTGCCGGGCTGCCCGCCGACGGCCGAGGGGCTGATCTACGGCATCCTGCAGCTGCAGAAGAAGATCCGGCGCTCGGGGACGATCCTTCGTGGTTGAGAACGCAATCCTGGCCGAGCTGGGCGAGGCCGTGCAGGCGGCGCTGCCCGGCAGCCGCACCGCCATCGAACGCGGCGCCGAGCTCGTGGTGACCCTGCTGCGCGAGGGGCTGGTCGAAGCCATGCGCCGGCTGCGCGACGAGTTCCATTTTGAGCAGCTCATGGATCTCTGCGGGACGGACTGGCCGAATCGGCCCCTTCGCTTCGAGGTGGTCTACAACCTGCTAAGCCTCACGCAGAACCGTCGCATCCGTGTCGTCGTCGCCACCGATGCGGCCACGCCGGTGCCGAGCATCGCTTCCGTCTGGCCCTGCGCCACTTGGTACGAGCGCGAAGCCTGGGACATGTACGGCGTCGTCTTCGAAGGCCAGACCGACCTGCGCCGGTTGCTGACCGATTACGGCTTCGAGGGTCATCCGCTGCGCAAGGACTTCCCGCTCACCGGCCATGTCGAGGTCCGCTACGACGAGGAGCGGAAGCAGGTGGTCTATGAGCCGGTGAAGCTCCAGCAGGATTGGCGGAATTTCGATTTCCTCTCGCCCTGGGAAGGCATGACCACCCTGCCCGGCGACGAGAAGGTCCATCTCAACCGTATCGAGGGAGGCAAGGCATGAGCGGCAGTTCCGCCATGGCCTCGGAGGCGGGGCCGCTGACCTCCGCCGCCGATCCGGCCACCATGCCGTCCGCGACCGGCCTCTCCAACGAGGCGAGGACGGTCGAGGTCGACAGCCACACGATCAATTTCGGCCCGCAGCACCCGGCGGCGCATGGCGTGCTGCGCCTCATCCTCGAGATGAAGGGCGAGATGGTGGAGCGCGCCGACCCGCATATCGGCCTGCTGCATCGCGGCACCGAGAAGCTGATCGAGTACAAGACCTATCTCCAGGCGATGCCCTATATGGACCGCCTGGACTACGTCAGCCCGATGTGCATGGAGCACAGCTGGGTGCTGGCGGTGGAACGGCTGCTGCATATCGAGAACGACGTGCCGGAGCGCGCCCGCGTCATCCGCACCATGTTCGCCGAGCTGACGCGCATCCTGAACCACCTGCTGAACGTCACCACTTATGCGCTCGACTGCGGCGCCATCACGCCGGCGCTCTGGGGTTTCGAACAGCGCGAGCATCTGCTGGAATTCTACGAAGCGGCGGGCGGCAGCCATTACCATGTCAACTACTTCCGCCCGGGTGGCGTCTCCCGCGACCTGCCGGCGGGGCTGACGGACCGGATCGCCGGCTGGTGCGACCAGTTCCCGAAATTCCTCGACGATCTCGAGGGGCTGCTGACCAACAACCGCATCTTCAAGCAGCGCACCGTCGATATCGGCATCATGACGGCCGAGATGGCGATGGAATGGGGCTTCTCCGGTCCCTGCCTGCGCGCCTCCGGCGTCCCCTGGGACCTGCGCAAGTCGCAGCCTTACGAGATCTACGACCAGCTCGATTTCGGGATCCCGGTCGGCCGCCAAGGTGACTGCTACGACCGCTACCTCGTCCGCATGATGGAGATGCGGCAGAGCCTCAGCATGGTGAAGCAGTGCCTCGGGCGGCTGAAGCCGGGGCCGATCAAGATCCTCGACAACAAGATCGTCCCGCCGAAGCGCGGCGAGATGAAGCGGTCGATGGAATCGCTGATCCATCACTTCAAGCTCTACACCGAGGGTTTCCATGTGCCGGAAGGCGCGACCTACACCGTGACCGAGGCGCCGAAGGGCGAATTCGGCATGTATCTGGTCGCCGACGGCACCAACAAACCGTACCGTTGCAAGGTCCGGGCGCCGGGCTTCGCCCATCTGCAGGCCATGGAAGTGCTCTCCAAGGGGCACATGCTGGCCGATGCGGTGGCGATCATTGGGTCGCTCGACATCGTCTTCGGGGAGATCGATCGCTGATGGACGCCGAACTCTCCACCGCCACCGAGTTTCCGCAGCCCGAAAGCTTCTCCTTCGACGAGGAAAGCCTGAAGGCCATCGAGACCATCGTGAAGCGCTACCCGCCCGGCAAGCAGGCGAGCGCTGTCATCCCGCTGCTCTATGTCGTGCAGCGGCAGATGAAGCGCAGCACCGGCAGCGCCTGGGTGCCGAACAAGGGCATGGATGCGGTGGCGGAGCGGCTCGGCATGGCGCCCATCCGCGTCTACGAAGTTGCCACCTTCTACTTCATGTTCAACATGAAGCCGATCGGGAAGCATCACCTCCAGGTCTGCGCCACGACGCCTTGCTGGCTGCGTGGTTCCGATGAGGTGTCCCGCGCCTGTCGTGACGCCGGCAAGCTCGGCGGCTGGGGACAGACCAGCGAGGACAAGATGTTCACCTTGTCCGAGGTGGAATGCCTCGGCGGCTGCGTGAACGCGCCGATCCTGCAGGTCGACGACGACTACTACGAAGACATGGATTACGAGAGCACGGTCAGGCTGATCGAAGCGCTGCGACGCGGCGAGCGGCCGGCGCCCGGCTCCGTCATCGGCCGCCAAACGAGCGCGCCGGAGGGCGGGCCGCAGACGCTGCTGGACGTGCCGGGGGAATGACGCCATGGCGCTGAGCGACAAGGACCGCATCTTCACCAACCTGTACGGGTTGCAGGACTGGCGCCTTCCGGCTGCGCGCAAACGTGGCCAATGGGACGGCACCAAGGCGCTCATCGAGAAGGGGCGCGACTGGATCATCGAGGAGGTGAAGAATTCCGGCCTCCGCGGACGGGGCGGAGCGGGATTTCCGACCGGCCTCAAATGGTCCTTCATGCCGAAGCAGCCGGGCGACCGGCCGCACTACCTCGTGGTGAATGCCGATGAGTCCGAGCCCGGCACCTGCAAGGACCGGGACATCCTGCGCCACGATCCGCATACGCTGATCGAAGGCTGCCTGGTCGCCGGCGTCGCCATGGGCGCGCATGCCGGCTACATCTATGTCCGCGGCGAATACTATAACGAGCATCTCGTCCTGCAGGCGGCGATCGACGAAGCCTATGCGGCAGGTCTGCTCGGGCCGAATGCCTGCGGCGCCGGCTGGGATTTCGACCTCTACGTTCATCGCGGTGCCGGCGCCTATATCTGCGGCGAGGAGACGGCGCTCATCGAGAGCCTCGAGGGCAAGAAGGGGATGCCGCGGCTGAAGCCGCCATTCCCGGCGGCCGTCGGACTTTATGGCTGCCCCTCGACGGTGAACAATGTCGAGACCATCGCCGTGGTGCCGACGATCCTTCGCCGCGGGGCGCCATGGTTTGCCGGGTTCGGCCGGCCGAAGAACAGCGGTACCAAGATCTTCTGCATCCAGGGCCATGTGAACAAGCCCTGCAATGTGGAGGAAGAGATGTCGATCCCGCTGCGGGAGCTCATCGAGCGGCATGCCGGCGGCGTGCGCGGCGGCTGGGACAACCTGCTGGCCGTCATCCCGGGCGGCAGCTCGACGCCGATGATTCCTAAGGCCGTCTGCGACGACGTGCTGATGGATTTCGACGCGCTGCGCGAGCACAAGACCGGCCTCGGCACGGCGGGCGTGATCGTGATGGACAAGTCCACCGATCTCATCAAGGCGATCGCCCGGCTCTCGACCTTCTACAAGCATGAGAGTTGCGGCCAGTGCACCCCCTGCCGCGAGGGCATGGGCTGGGTGAAGCGCATGATGGACCGCATGGTCGAGGGCCGCGCCGAGGTGGCCGAGATCGACGTGCTGGAGCAGGTGACGCGGCAGATCGAGGGACACACGATCTGCGCGCTCGCCGATGGCGGCGTCTGGCCGGTGCAGGGGCTGATCCGGCACTTCCGGCCGATGATGGAAGAGCGTATTGCCGCCTACAAGGCGGGCAAGGCCGCGCCCATGGCGCTGGCGGCGGAGTAGGACTATGGCGAAGGTCACCGTCGACGGGATCGAGGTGGAAGTGCCGAACGGCGTCTCCGTCCTCCAGGCCTGCGAGGCAGCAGGGAAGGAGATTCCCCGCTTCTGTTATCATGAGCGACTGAGCGTCGCCGGCAATTGCCGGATGTGCCTGGTCGAAGTCGAGAAGGCGCCGAAGCCCATCGCCTCCTGCGCCTATCCGGTCGCGGACGGGATGAAGGTCTTCACCGACAGCCCGATGGTCCGCAACGGCCGCCGCGGCGTCATGGAATTCCTGCTGATCAACCACCCGCTGGACTGCCCGATCTGCGACCAGGGCGGCGAGTGCGACCTGCAGGATCAAGCCGTGGCCTTCGGCGGCGATGCCAGCCGCTACCGCGAAGAGAAGCGCGCGGTGAAGGACAAGTATCTTGGCCCGCTGGTCAAGACGATCATGAACCGGTGCATCCAGTGCACCCGGTGCGTGCGCTTCGCCACCGAGGTCGCCGGCGTGCCGGAACTCGGCGCGACGAACCGCGGCGAGAACATGGAGATCGGCACCTATGTCGAGAAGGCGCTGACGACCGAGCTCAGCGGCAACCTGATCGATATTTGCCCGGTCGGAGCGCTCACCTCGCGTCCCTATGCCTATGTCAGCCGGCCCTGGGAGCTGCGGAAGACCGACAGCGTCGACGTGCTGGATGCGACCGGCACCAATATCCGGGTCGATGCCCGCGCCGGAGAGGTGCTGCGCATCCTACCGCGCACCAATGACGACGTGAACGAGGAATGGATGGCCGATCGCGGCCGCTTCGCCTTCGACGGGTTGAAGCGCCGCCGGCTGGACCGGCCTTGGGTACGGCAGAACGGCAAGCTGAAGCCGGCAAGCTGGGCTGAGGCCTTCACCGCCATCGCGGCCGGCATCAAGGGGCGGAAGATCGGTGCCGTCGCAGGCGAGTTGGCGGATGCCGAGGCGACCGTCGCGCTGCGCGACCTGATGGCGGCGCTCGGCAGCAACCACCTCGAATGCCGGACGGACGGCGCGGCGATCGACGCCTCCCGGCGCGACTTCTACACCTTCAACACCGGCATCGCCGGCATCGAGGAGGCGGATGCGCTGCTGATCATCGGCAGCAACCCGCGGCTCGAAGCGCCGGTGATCAATGCGCGCATCCGCAAGCGGGTGGCGACGGGCGGCATCCCGGTCGGCTTTATCGGCCCGCGCGGGCTGAACCTGACCTATGCGCAGGACTGGCTGGGGGAGGGGGGGGCGACCCTCTCTGCCTTGGTCGGCGGCCAGCATCGCTTCAACGAGGTGCTGCGTGCGGCGAAGCGGCCGATGCTGATCCTCGGCCGTGGCGCGCTGGCGCGGCCGGATGGTGCGGCGGTGCTCGCGGCCGCCTGGCAGGTGGCGGCGCAGAACGGCATGTTGCAGGCCGACTGGCACGGTTTCAACCTGTTGCACCAGTTCGGTGGCCAAGTGGCGCCGCTCGACCTCGGCTTCACCACCGGCATCCCGGCGGACATCGAGGCGCTGTGGCTGCTCGGCGCCGAGGTGCCGGCGGCGGTGCCGGAGGGTGCCTTTGTCATCTACCAGGGCCATCACGGCGAGGCCGGCGCGGCGCGGGCGGATGTCATCCTCCCCGGCGCGGCCTATACGGAAAAGGACGCGACCTGGGTCAACACCGAAGGCCGGGTGCAGCGTGGGCGACTGGCCGTCTATCCCCCGGGTGAGGCGCGGGAGGATTGGAAGATCCTGCGCGCCGCGAGCGAGGTGCTCGGCATCCGTCTGCCCTATGACTCGATGGACGGCGTGAGGGCGCGGCTGGTCGAAGCCAATCCGGTCTTCGGCGGACCGGGCTTCGCGCCGCATGGTTGCACCGACCTTGCCGGGCCGGTGGGCGATGTCGGTGGCGTCGCCGAGGCGGCCTTCGCCTCCTCGATACACAACTATTGGCAGGCTGACGTGATCAGCCGCGCTTCCGCCACGATGGCGGAATGCGCACGCACCTACCTGCCCCAGGCGGCGGAGTAAGCGGGCATGGATGGTTTCCTCGCCTCGCCCATCGGCATCCTCGCCATAACCGTGGCGCAGACGCTGGCGCTGCTGGTGCCGGTGCTGATCGCCGTCGCCTACCTGACGCTCGCCGAGCGCAAGGTACTGGCGGCGATGCAGCTGCGCCGCGGGCCGAATGTCGTCGGCCCCTTCGGCCTGCTGCAGCCTTTCGCCGATGCGTTGAAGATGCTGATGAAGGAGACGATCGTCCCGTCCGGGGCCAATCGCTTTCTCTTCATCCTGGCGCCGATTTTGCTTTTCATGCTGGCAATGATCGCCTGGGCGGTGATCCCGGTGCAGGATGGCTGGGCGATCGCCGACATCAATGTCGGCATTCTCTACCTCTTCGCGGTCAGCTCGCTGGGCGTCTACGGCGTTATCATCGCCGGCTGGGCCAGCAATTCGAAATACGCTTTCCTCGGCGCGCTGCGGTCGGCGGCGCAGATGGTGAGCTACGAGGTCTCCATCGGCTTCGTCATCGTCACCGTGCTGCTCTGCGTCGGCTCGCTGAACCTGACCGATGTGGTGCGGGCGCAGGAGCGGGTGTGGTTCTTCATCCCGCTCTTCCCCATGTTCATCATCTTCTTCATCAGCGCGCTGGCCGAGACCAACCGTGCGCCCTTCGATCTGCCGGAGGGCGAGAGCGAGCTGGTGGCCGGCTTCTTCGTCGAATACAGCAGCATGTCCTTCGCGCTGTTCTTCCTCGGCGAATACGCGAACATGATCCTGATGTCGGCGCTGACCACCATCCTCTTCCTGGGGGGCTGGCATCCGCCGATGCATGTGGAGCCCTTCATCTGGGTCCCGGGCTTCGTCTGGTTCGCGCTGAAGATCGCGCTGCTGCTCTTCGTCTTCATCTGGGTGCGGGCGACCTTCCCGCGCTACCGCTACGACCAGCTGATGCGGCTGGGCTGGAAGGTCTTCCTGCCTTTCAGCCTGGTCTGGCTGGTCCTGACGGCGGCAGTGCTGAAGCTCGCCGGCTGGCTCCCAGCCTAAGGATACCCACCATGGCAAGCCTCGATCGCGCCGCCCGCAGCCTGCTGCTTTCCGAGCTGGTCTCGGGCATGGCGTTGACCTTGAAGTATTTCTTCAAGCCCAAGGTCACCATCAACTACCCCTATGAGAAGGGGCCGCTCAGCCCCCGCTTCAAAGGCGAGCATGCGCTGCGCCGCTACCCGAATGGCGAGGAGCGGTGCATCGCCTGCAAGCTCTGTGAGGCGGTCTGCCCTGCCCTGGCCATCACCATCGAGGCCGAGCCGCGCGAGGACGGCAGCCGCCGCACGACGCGCTACGACATCGACATGACCAAATGCATCTATTGCGGCATGTGCGAGGAAGCCTGCCCTGTGGATGCCATCGTCGAGGGGCCGAATTTCGAGTTCAGCGTCGAGACCCGCGAGGAGCTGATGTACGACAAGGCACGGCTGCTGGCGAATGGCGACCGTTGGGAGCCGGAGCTGGCCAAGCGGCTCGAACTCGACGCACCCTATCGCTGAATCGGATGTCCCGATGATCGCCGCGCTCGCCTTCTACCTCTTCGCGGCCATCCTGATCGCCTCGGCGGTCATGGTGGTCACGGCACGCAACCCGGTCCACAGCGTGCTCTTCCTGATCCTTGCCTTCTTCAACGCGGCGGCGCTGTTCCTGATCGCCGGGGCCGAGTTCCTGGCGATGATTTTGGTCATCGTCTATGTCGGCGCGGTCGCCGTGCTGTTCCTCTTCGTGGTGATGATGCTGGACATCGACTTCGCCCGCCTGCGCGAGGGCTTCCAGCGCTACGCCCCGATCGGCGCGATCATCGGCGGCATCCTGTTCCTTGAGCTGGTTCTCGTCGTCGGAAGCTGGGGTTTCTCCAGCCAGGCGAACGAGTTGCGCCTCGCGCCGAACCCGGGCGCCGACGTTACCAACGCCGAGGCGATCGGGCGCATTCTCTATACGGACTATGTCTACCTCTTTCAGGCTTCGGGCCTCGTGCTGCTGGTGGCGATGATCGGCGCGATCGTGCTGACGCACCGCCAGCGCGAGGGCACTAAGCGGCAGAACATCGCAGCCCAGGTCTATCGCACCGGCTCCGTGGCGCTTGAGAAGGTGCCTAGCGGCGCCGGCATCGCCACACTCGGCATCCGCCGCCCGCCGGAGCCGGAACCCGAGGCGCCGAAGGTCACGCATGACACCGGGCATGGCCATGGGGGGCACCACTGAGATGACCATTGGCCTTGCCCATTACTTGACCGTCAGCGCCATCCTGCTGGTGCTCGGCATCTTCGGCATTTTCCTGAACCGGAAGAATGTCATCGTCATCCTAATGAGCGTGGAGCTGATCCTGCTCTCGGTGAACCTAAATTTCGTCGCCTTCTCCGCCTCGTTGCAGGACCTGAACGGGCAGATCTTCGCCATGTTCGTTCTCACCGTGGCGGCGGCGGAAGCAGCCATCGGGCTGGCCATCGTCGTCATCTACTTCCGCAACCGCGGCAGCATCGAGGTCGAGGGTATCTCGACGCTGAAGGGCTGAACCCATGTTCGTCGGCGCGATCTTCTTTCCCCTGCTGGGGTCCTGCCTCAGCGGCTTCCTCGGCCGCTGGCTCGGCGACAAGCCGGCGCAATGGGCGACGGTCATCTGCATGGCGCTTGCCGCCGTCTGCGGCAGCCTCGCCTTCGGCCAGGTGGCCTTCGACAGCCAGCCCACGACGGTGCCACTGCTGACCTGGATGGATGTCGGCGGGCTCGAAGTGTCCTGGGCGCTCCGCTACGACACGCTGAGCGTGATGATGGTGGCCATGGTCACCTTCATCTCGACGCTGATCCATCTCTACTCGGTCGGCTACATGTCGCATGACGCGACGCCGACGCGCTTCTTCGCCTATCTCAGCCTCTTCACCTTCATGATGCTGATGCTGGTGACGGCGGACAACCTGGCGCAGCTCTTCTTCGGCTGGGAGGGCGTTGGCCTCGCCTCCTACCTGCTGATCGGCTACTGGTACGACCGTGAGAGCGCCAACCGCGCGGCGATGAAGGCCTTCATCGTCAACCGTGTCGGCGACGTCTTCTTCATGCTCGGCTTGGCGCTGACCTTTTACACCTTCGGCAGCATCGAGTTCGACACGATTTTCTCCTCGGTCGCGGCGCATGCGAATGACCGCTTCGGCGGCCTGCCCTCGATCGAGCTGATCGGCGTGCTGCTCTTCCTCGGCGCCTGCGGCAAGTCGGCGCAACTCGGCCTCCATACCTGGCTGCCGGATGCGATGGAGGGGCCGACGCCCGTCTCTGCCCTCATCCATGCGGCGACGATGGTGACGGCCGGCGTCTTCCTCATGGCGCGCATGTCGCCGGTGATGGAGTACGCTCCGACGGCGCTCGCCATCGTCACCGTGGTCGGCGCCTCGACGGCGCTCTTCGCTGCCACGATCGGCTGCGTGCAGAACGACATCAAGCGCATCATCGCCTACTCCACCTGCTCGCAGCTCGGCTACATGTTCTTCGCGGTCGGCGTGGGCGCCTACCAGGTCTCGGTCTTTCACCTCTTCACCCACGCCTTCTTCAAAGCCCTGCTCTTTCTCGGCGCCGGCAGCGTGATCCATGCCATGTCCGACGAGCAGGACATCCGCCGGATGGGGGGCATCTGGACCAAGATCCCGGTCACTTATGCGGTGATGTGGGTCGGTAACCTGGCGCTGGCCGGAATCCCCTTCTTCGCGGGCTATTATTCGAAGGATGCCATCCTCGAGGCGGCCTACGCGGCGCATAGCGGCGTCGGCATCTATGCCTTCGTTTGTGGCATGCTGGCCGCCTTCCTCACCGCCTTCTACTCCTGGCGCCTGCTGATCCTCACCTTCCACGGCAAGCCGCGGGCGGATCACCACACCATGGAGCATGTGCATGAGAGCCCGGCGGTGATGCTGATCCCGCTGCTGGTCCTCGCGGCCGGTGCCATCCTCACCGGCGCCATTTTCGCGCCCTTCTTCATCGGCGAGCACGAGCATGCGTTCTGGCATGGCGCGATCTTCAACGGCGAGCACAACCACATCATGCACGCGATGCACGAGGTGCCGGAATGGGTGCCGCTGGCGCCGACCGTCATGGGCATCGCCGGCATCGCGCTGGCCTACCTGATGTACATGGCGATGCCGGGCCTGCCGACGCGGCTGGCGCAGATGTTCAGCGCCCGGCCGCAGCTCGTTCGCCGCCTGCCGCTTATCCCGCAGGAGGGCGCCGAGCAGCAGACCGAGCCGAACCCTGGCGGCCTTTACGGCTTCCTGCTGAAGAAGTGGTATTTCGACGAGCTCTACGACTTCCTTTTCGTCCGGCCGGCGCGTCGCCTGGCGATGCGGCTCTGGAAGACCGGCGATGCGCAGATCATCGACGGCATGCCGAACGGTGCGGCGAGCCTCGCCGTCGCCGGGTCGCGCGGCGCGGTCCGCATCCAGACTGGGCGCGTGGCGAACTACGCCTTCGCCATGATCATCGGCCTCGTCCTCTTCGTCACCCTCTTCCTGATCGGGCGCTGAGTATGAACGCCGCCGGCTTCCCGCTGCTCTCGCTCCTGACCTTCCTGCCGCTGGCGGGGGTGGCCATCATCATGTCCGTGCGCGGCGATGACGAGGTCATCGCCCGCAATGCCCGCTGGACCGCACTCTGGACCAGCCTGATCGTCTTCCTGCTCAGCCTCATCCTCTGGGCCCGCTTCGACACCGCCTCCGCGGCTTTCCAGTTTGAGGAGAAGCTGGAATGGCTGCCGGAATTCGGCGTCGGCTACCATATGGGTGTGGACGGCATCTCGGTGCTCTTCGTCCTGCTCTCGACGGCGCTGACGCCGCTTTGCATCCTCGCCTCCTGGGAGTCGGTGACGTCGCGCGTGCGCGAGTACATGGTCGCCTTCCTCGTCCTTGAGACGATGATGGTCGGCATGTTCTGCGCCCTCGACTTCATCGTCTTCTACGTCTTCTTCGAGGCCGTGCTGATCCCGATGTTCCTGATCATCGGCGTCTGGGGCGGCGCGCGGCGGGTCTACGCGGCCTTCAAGTTCTTCCTCTACACGCTGCTCGGCAGCGTGCTGATGCTGCTGGCGATCCTGTATCTCTGGTACAATGCCGGTACGACTGACATCCCGGCACTGTTCCAGTACCAGGTGCCACGTGCGGCCCAGACCTGGATCTTCTTCGCCTTCTTCGCCAGCTTCGCGGTGAAGGTGCCGATGTGGCCGGTGCATACCTGGCTGCCGGACGCGCATGTGGAGGCGCCGACCGCGGGCTCCGTCATCCTCGCCGGCGTGCTGCTGAAGATGGGGGCCTATGGTTTCCTGCGCTTCACACTTCCGCTGCTGCCGGAGGCGAGCGCGACCTTCGCGCCGCTGATATTCGCCCTTTCCGTCATCGCCGTGGTCTACACCTCGCTCGTGGCGCTGGCGCAGGAGGACATGAAGAAACTGATCGCCTACAGCTCGGTCGCCCATATGGGCATCGTCACGATCGGCATCTTCACCTTCAACCAGCAGGGATTGTCGGGCGCGCTCTTCACCATGCTCGCCCATGGCGTCGTCTCCGGCGCGCTCTTCCTTTGCGTCGGCGTGCTCTACGACCGCGTCCACAGCCGCGAGATCCTGCGTTATGGCGGCGTCGCCAAGATCATGCCGGCCTATGCGCTGGTCTTCATGCTCTTCACCATGGCCTCGATCGGCCTGCCGGGTCTGGCCAATTTCGTCGGCGAGTTCCTGGTGATCGTCGGAGCCTGGCGGGTGAACCCCTGGGTCGCCCTCGGCGCAGCGCTCGGCATGATCCTCGGCGCGGCCTATATGCTCTACCTCTACCGCCGCGTCTCCTTCGGGAAGATCACGCGCGAGGATCTGAAGGCGCTGCTCGACCTCAGCCCGCGCGAGTATGTCGTCTTCGCGCCGCTGATCGCGCTCACGCTCTGGATGGGCATCTATCCGCAGCCTTTCCTCTCCTTCTTCGAGGCCAGCGTCGCCGCGCTGGTCGCGCGACACGAAGCCGCGCTGAACATCAGCCGTCTGGCGGGAATGTAAGCCGATGTCCTGGATCCTTGCCCTGCCGGAACTCGTGCTCGGCTGCAGTGGCCTCGTGCTGCTGCTGGCCGGTGTGATCCCGAAGACGGAGACCTTTTTCCCCATCACCATGGGCGCCATCGGCGCGCTGCTTCTCACCGCCGTTCTGGTGCTCGGCCAGGGCGAGGGGACAGCGCTCGGCGGCCATTATGTCGCCGACAGCTTCAGCAGCTTCATGAAAATCCTTTCGCTCGGCGCTGCGGCAGTCTCCCTGCTGGTCTCCCTCGACTTCAATGAGAAGGAAGGGCTGGCCCGTTTCGAGTTCCCGGTCCTCGTCGTCTTCGCCAGCCTCGGCGCCATGGTGATGATCTCGGCGAACGACCTGATGGCGCTTTACCTGGGTCTCGAGCTGCTCTCGCTGCCGCTCTACGTCATCGCCGCCTTCAACCGCGACAATGCCCGCTCGGCGGAAGCCGGCCTCAAGTATTTCGTGCTCGGCGCACTCGCCTCGGGCCTGCTGCTCTATGGCAGCTCGCTGGTCTACGGCTTCGCCGGCACCACGAACTTCGACCGGCTGGCGGATGCCTTCTCGACGACGCAGAGCGGCTCGGCAGGCGTCGTGGTCGGCGTGGTCTTCGTCATCGCCGGCCTCGCCTTCAAGGTCTCGGCCGTGCCCTTCCATATGTGGACGCCCGATGTCTATGAGGGCGCGCCGACGCCGGTGACGGCCTATTTCGCCTCCGCGCCCAAGGTCGCCGCCATCGCGCTGCTCGCACGCGTGCTGCTCGGCCCCTTCGGTGACCTCGCCGCGCAGTGGCAGCAGGTCATCCTGCTGGTTTCCATCGGTTCCATGATCCTCGGCAGTTTCGCCGCCATCGGCCAGACCAACCTCAAGCGGCTGATGGCCTATTCCTCCATCGGCCATGTTGGCTATGCGCTGATGGGCCTCGCGGTCGGCAGCGACATCGGGCTGCGTGGCTTGCTGGTTTACATGGCGATCTATGTCTTCATGAACATGGGCAGCTTCGCCGTGCTGGTCGCCATGCGGCGGCAGGGCAGGGCGGTGGAGCGCGTCGAGGATTTAGCCGGCCTTGGCCGCACCGATCCGACGATGGCGCTCTGGATGGCGGTCTTCATGTTCTCCATGGCCGGCATCCCTCCGCTAGCCGGCTTCTTCGGCAAGCTTTATGTCTTCCTTGCAGCGGTGCAGGGCGGCTACTGGACGCTTGCCGTCATTGGCGTGCTGACCAGCGTGGTGTCGGCCTACTACTACCTCCGGATCGTAAAGGTGATGTATTTCGACCAGGCGGTGGGTGCGCTCGACCGCGCCCCGGCCAGCCTGACCATCGTCATGGCGGGCACCGGCCTCTTCACCCTCCTCTTCTGCCTCTGGCCGGCCCCGATGCTGGCAGCGGCCCAGGCTGCCGCCGCCGCGCTGCTGGGGTGATGCTGCCTCCGGGCTGGCGGCTCGAGGTGCATGCGGCCCTGCCAAGCACCTCGGACCGCATCGCAGCCGCGGCGGAGGCGGGCGAGCCGGCCGGCCTTGCCGTGCTTGCCCTAGAGCAGACTGCCGGACGTGGCCGTTCCGGCCGTGCCTGGTCCTCGCCTCCCGGCAACCTCTACTGCTCGATGCTGCTGCGCCCGGGCGGGCCGGCGCGCGAGGCGGCGCAATGGTCCCTCCTCGCCGGCGTTGCCCTGGCCGAGGCGGCGGCCGAGATCGACCCGGAGCCTGCCGCACTTCGCCTGAAATGGCCGAATGACCTGCTTCGCCATGGCGCCAAATGCGCCGGCATCCTCGCCGAATCGGCTCTCGATCCGGAGGGGCGGCTCGCCTGGCTGAGCCTCGGCATCGGGGTGAACCTCGCCCACGCCCCCGCCTTGCCGGACCACCGGACCACCTGCCTCGGCGCCGCCGAGCCACCGGACACCTTCGCCGCCCGGCTGATCGGCCGACTGGATCATTGGGCCCACCGCCATGCCGTCGAGGGCTTCGGCCCCATCCGTGTCGCCTGGCTGGCGCTCGGCCCGCCGCCCGGGACGCCGATTACTTTGCGCGAGGGGCCGGTCGAGGGAGGACTTTTCGCTGGCCTCGCCGAGGATGGCGCCCTTCTGTTGGAGCGCGACGGCGCACTCCATTCCATTCGCAGCGGTGAAATCCACCGGCTTGGCTGAATGCCCTTCGGCTCCCATCTCTCAAGCACCGAGCGGGATCGCCCACGGGATCGCGATGGCATGAAAGGCTAAGGGCGCGCGCTGCATGCCGCATTGCCCTAGAAGGTGGTGATGAACGATTTCCAGGCTTCGGCCCTCCCTGACGCGAACGACGACTTCGCCTTCATACCGCTGGGTGGCACCGGCGAGATCGGCATGAACCTCAACGTCTATCGGTGCGACGGAAGGCTGCTGGCGATCGATTGCGGTATCGGCTTCGGCGGGCCGGAGATGCCGGAGGTCGAGGTCATGGTCCCCGACCCCGCCTGGCTGGCGGAGCGGCGGGACCGGCTGGTCGGCATGGTCATCACCCATGCGCATGAGGACCATATCGGCGCCGTCGCGCATCTCTGGCCGATGCTGCGGTGCCCGCTCTATGCCGGCCCCTTCGCCTCGGCCGTGCTGCGGCGGAAGCTGAACGAGGCCGGGCTCGGCAGCGAGGCACGGGTCACAACCCTGCCGCTCAGCGGCCGGGTCGAACTGAAGCCTTTCGACCTCGAATTCCTCCGCGTCTCGCACTCCGTCCCGGAGTCCCAGGCCGTTGCCATCCGCACCCGGCACGGCCTCGTCCTCCATACCGGCGACTGGAAGCTGGACCCCGAGCCGCTGCTGGGCCCGCCGACCGACGAGGCCGGCTTCGCCCGCCTCGGCGAGGAGGGTGTGCTCGCCATGGTCTGCGATTCGACCAATGCCCTGGTCGAAGGCCATAGCGGCTCCGAGGCCGAGGTGCGGCGGACCATGGAGGCACTGATCCGCGGCCTCCGCGGCCGCGTTGCCGTCACCTGTTTCGCCACCAACCTCGCGCGGGTTGAGAGCATCTCGCTCGCCGCCCAAGCCGCCGGGCGGCAGGTGGCGCTGTTCGGCCGGTCTTTGCGCAATGCCGAGGCGGCAGCGCGGGAATGCGGCTACCTGAAAACCGTCGAGCCTTTCGTCCCGGAGGACGAGGCCGGCTACATCCCGGACGACAACCTCCTGATCATCTGCACCGGCAGCCAGGGCGAGCCCCGCTCGGCCCTGGCCAAGATCGGCGCCGATACCCACCCGGCGATCGCGCTGGGAGAGGGGGATACGGTGATCTTCTCCTCCCGCATGATCCCTGGCAACGAGCGCGGCATCCTGCAGATGCAGGACCAGCTCGCCCGCCGCGGCTGCCGGGTCATGACGGCGGATGACCATATGGTCCATGTCTCCGGCCACCCTGCGCGCGACGAGCTGCGGCGCCTCTACGCCCTGGTGAAGCCGCGCTACGCCGTGCCGGTGCATGGCGAGTGGCGCCACCTGTCCGAACATGCCGCCCTCGCGCGGGACCTCGGCGCCAACCCCATCCTCGTCGAGGATGGCGATGTCCTCCGCCTCTCGCCCGGCCGGCCGGATGTGGTGGAGGGCGTACCGACCGGCCGCCTCGCCGTCGATAATGGCCGCCTGCTGCCGCTCTCCGGCGGCGTGCTGGCGGCACGCAAGCGGATGCTCTTCAACGGCGTCGTCGTCGCCTCGCTGGCGGTCGATGGCGGCGGACGGGTGCTCGGGACGCCGCAGGTTTCGGCCCCCGGCCTGTTCGAGAGCGGCGACCATGATGCGGTGCAGATCGCCGCCGAGCTGGCCCGGGCGGTGACCGACCTGCCGATGCAGCTCAAGCGCGAGGACGATGCCCTGCGCGAGGCCGCCCGCAGCGCCCTGCGCAAGGCGATCGGCCGACGGGTGCGCAAGCGCCCGAATGTCGAAATCCACCTGCTGCGGGTGTGAGGGCCGAACCCATGGGCTGGGTCAGCGGGATTGCCGTTTATGTCCTGATCTGGTGGGTGGTGCTCTTCGCCGTCCTCCCCATCGGCACCCAGCCGGTGGCGGAGGGCGATGCCGAGAGCGGCTGGCGCGGCACTCCGGCCAACCCGCGAATCTGGCGGAAGGTGCTGATCACCACATTGGTCTCGGTTGTTTTCTGGCTTGGTGCCTATGCGCTCATCACAAGCGACATAATGAGCTTCCGCAGCGGTTGGTGGGCAATGCCTGATAAATAGGCGACTTTGAGGCATTTGGGCCAGTGTCGCTTCTTATTTTTGCGTTTCGTGTCTAGGAGCCGTTTTTTTCAGCTTTCGCGGCACCGATTGGCATTGTGCCGCGTTGGTCCCCCGCGCCAACATACTGACAGGAAGAGGGTTGGTCCTCTTTCTGCCGTGTGACTGGCGTTTCCTCCCTAAACTCGGGCCGTACCCAATGGGTGCGGCCCTTTTTTCGTCTATAGCAGCGGCAGCGGCGCCGCAAGACAAAACTAAAGGCAAAGCACAACTTTCTTTCTGGATTGTTCGTGTCGCACCGCAACATCGAAAGAAAATTGCTGCAAAGCGGCATGACGCCGGACCACTGGCGGAGTAGGCCCCGCCCCACTAGTCTCCGCCGCCGATCAAGCCCCTGGAGCCCGCCTTGCGCCTGTCCCGCGCCTTTCTGCCGACCCTCAAGGAAACCCCGGCCGATGCGCAGATCGCCTCGCACCGGCTGATGCTGCGCGCGGGCATGGTCCGGCAGACCAGTGCCGGAATTTATGCCTGGCTGCCGCTCGGCTGGCGGGTGCTGCAGAAGGTCGAGCAGATCGTCCGCGAGGAGCAGGACCGCGCCGGCGCCCAGGAAATCCTGATGCCGACCATCCAGACCGCCGATCTCTGGCGCCAGTCCGGCCGCTACGACGCCTATGGGCCGGAGATGCTGCGCCTCAAGGACCGCCACGACCGGGAGATGCTCTACGGCCCGACCAACGAGGAGATGGTGACGGAGATCTTCCGCACCTATGCGAAGAGCTACCGCGACCTGCCGCGCAACCTCTACCACATTCAGTGGAAGTTCCGGGACGAGGTGCGCCCCCGCTTCGGCGTCATGCGCGGCCGCGAATTCTTGATGAAGGACGCCTACAGCTTCGACCTCGACTATGCCGGTGCGCAGCGCAGCTACCGCCAGATGTTCGTCGCCTATCTGCGCACCTTCGCCCGCATGGGGTTGAAGGCCATCCCGATGCAGGCCGATACCGGCCCGATCGGCGGCAACCTCTCCCATGAATTCCTGATCCTCGCCGAGACCGGCGAGAGCCAGGTCTATCTCCACCGCGACCTGCTCGATTTCGACGTCCTCGGCCAGGCGCCGGATTATGAAGGCGATCTCTCTCCCATCGTCGACTTCTGGACCAGCCGCTACGCCGCGACCGATGAGAAGCACGACGAGGCCGCCTGGAACGCCATCCCCGCCGAGCGCCAGGTCTCGGCGCGCGGCATCGAGATCGGCCACATCTTCTACTTCGGCACCAAGTACAGCGCCGCGATGGGCCTCCAGGTCCAGGGCCCGGACGGCAAGCCGGTGACGCCGGAGATGGGAAGCTACGGCATCGGCGTCTCCCGCCTGGTCGGCGCCATCATCGAGGCCAGCCATGACGAGACCGGCATCATCTGGCCGGATGCGGTGGCGCCCTTCCGCCTCGCCGTGCTGAACCTCAAGCAGGGCGACGCCGCGACCGATGCCCTCTGCGACCAGCTCTATGCCGCATTCGCCCCCGACGCCATCTATGACGACCGATCCGAGCGCGCCGGCGTGAAGTTCGCCGACGCCGATCTCATGGGCTACCCGTGGCAAGCGATCGTCGGCCCGCGCGGCGCCGCCGCCGGCAAGGTCGAACTGAAGCGCCGGGTCACGGGCGAACGGCTGGAATTGTCCCTGGAGGATGCGATCACCCGCATCAAGGCCTGAGCATGTTCAACGCTTTCGAGCGCGCCGTCGCCTTCCGCTACCTGCGCGCCCGGAAGGGCGAGCGCTTCGTCTCCGTCATCGCCATCTTCTCCCTGGTCGGCATCGCCCTCGGCGTCGCCACGCTGATCATCGTGATGAGCGTGATGAACGGCTTCCGCCAGGAACTGCTCGGACGCATCCTCGGCCTCAACGGCCATTTGGGCGTCTACTCCGCCGATGGCGGCAACCTGCGCGACTACGACCCGCTGACCGAGGCCATCCGCCGCATCCAGGGCATCACCGCCGCGACGCCGATCATCGAGGGGCAGGTGTTGCTGACCAGCGAGCAGGGCGGCGCCTCGGGCGGCCTCGCACGGGGAATCACCCCGGAGGACCTGCGCGCCAAGGCGATTGTCGCCAACAATATCCGTCGCGGATCGCTGGCGGAGTTCGGCGGCGAGGACAGCATCGTCATCGGCACCGGCCTCGCCAGCAAGCTCCGCGTCGGCCTCGGCGACCGGGTCACGCTGGTTTCCCCCCAAGGCCGCACCACCGTGCTCGGCACCCTGCCGCGGGTCCGCGCCTACCGTGTGGTGGCGCTCTTCAACATCGGCATGAACGAGTACGACACCAGCTTCGTCTACCTGCCGATGCAGGCCGCCCAGCTCTTCTTCCAGACCGGCAATGCGGCCACGCAGATCGAAGTTTTCGTCGACGACCCGACGCGCGTCCGCAGCGCCAATCTCGAGATCCGCCGCGCGCTGGGCCAGGACCGGCCCGTCCGGATCATCGACTGGCAGGATTCCAATAGCAGCTTCTTCAACGCCGTCCAGGTCGAGCGGAACGTGATGTTCCTCATCCTGACGCTTATCATCATCGTCGCCGCCTTCAACATCGTCAGCTCGCTCATCATGCTGGTGAAGGACAAGGGACGGGACATCGCCATCCTCCGCACCATGGGGGCGACGAGCGGGGCCATCCTCCGCATCTTCCTGCTCTGCGGCGCCTCGGTCGGCGTCATGGGCACGATGATTGGCTTCGGCATCGGCCTCGTCTTCTGCCTGAACATCGAGAGCATCCGCGAGGCGCTGCAATCCCTCACCGGGACGGAGCTGTTCAGCCCGGAGGTCTACTTCCTCTCCCAACTCCCGGCCGTGGTGGACCCGAACGAGGTGGTGCAGGTGGTGCTGATGGGCCTCGGCCTCTCGCTGCTGGCGACGGTCTATCCGAGCTGGCGCGCGGCGCGGCTCGACCCGGTGGAGGCGCTGCGCAATGAGTGACGCGCCGCTCCGACTCGATTCCGTCGCCCGCCGCTTCCGCACCGAGGCGGGCGAGCTGCCGGTGCTGAACGGCGCCGAGCTCACCCTCGCCGCCGGCGAGATCGTGGCGCTCGTTGCCCCTTCCGGCACCGGAAAGTCCACGCTGCTGCACCTGGCCGGGCTGTTGGAGCGGCCGGATGCCGGCGAGGTCTTCGTCGCCGGCCGCGCCGCCGGCACGCTATCCGACGATGCCCGCACCGCGATCCGCCGCACCGAGATCGGCTTCGTCTACCAGTTCCACCATCTGCTGCCGGAGTTCACCGCCGAGGAGAATGTGGTGCTGCCGCAGATGGCGAACCGCACCCCGCGCGCCGCGGCGCAGGAGCGCGCACGGCAGTTGCTGGCGAGCTTCGGCCTCAAGGGGCGGGAGCATCACCGTCCTGGCCGGCTGTCCGGCGGCGAGCAGCAGCGCGTCGCCATCGCCCGAGCGCTCGCCAATGCGCCGAAAGTGCTGCTGGCCGACGAGCCCACGGGCAATCTCGATACCGCCACCTCCGACCTCGTCTTCGGCGAGCTGCTTGCGGCCGTGCGCGGCCAGGGCGTCGCGGCCCTGATCGCCACTCACAATCCGGCGCTCGCGGCGCGGATGGACCGGGTGGTGACGCTGCGCGACGGCCGCATCGTCCCCGGCTGAGCCGCTACTCCGCGGCGGCCAGCGCCATCGCCGGCCGCCGAGCCAGCACCAGCGGCAACAGGCGCGCCAGGAAGAGCAGGGCGCCGGCGAGGAAGACCAGCGCCGCACCGATGGCGAGGCCCGGTGCCTCATGCTCGATCGAGACATAGATGCCCGCCGGGAAGGCAACCGCCGAGCCGGCCGAGAGTGTGAATTGCAGCGGCGCCAGCACCCGCGCCTCGGCCAGCTGCGGCCAGGCCCGGTAAGTCAGCCCCATCAGCGCCAGCGTCGTCCAGCCGACCAGGTTGAGATGCGCATGCACCGGCGCCAGATGGAAGTCATGCGCCATCCCCATGGCGATGCCGAGGCCGGTGCCGACCACGAGGCAGCAGCCGGCAGCGAAGAGGAAGAGGGCGGGCAGGCGGGACATTGGCGTTTCCTCCTATTCAAGCGCGGGGATGTGCCAACACCACGTCGCTCGATCATCCCGCCGGCGCCGCTTGTTTGTCGCGTCTGTCGCGCGGCCAGAGCGCGCCGCAGAGCATCCCGGCGATGACCGTCACCATGCCGGCGATTTGCATCGGCGTGACATGCTCGCCGAGCAGCAGCCAGGCCCAGAGCACGCCGAGCGCCGGCACCAGGGGCGGCAGCAGCGCCGCCCGCGCCGGCCCCATCGCCACCACAGCCCGGCTGTAGAGCACGATGGCGAGCCCGCCCGCGATCAGCCCTTGATAGGCGGCTTGCCACAGCGCCTCGACGGGATGCGCGGCGACGCCCTCGACGCCGAAGAGCAGCAGGTGCACCGGCACCCAGGCCAGCGAGAAGGCGCCGATGATCGCCGCCGTGCGCAGGCCGCTGACGTCCCAGCGCCGCATCAACACGCCGTAGAGCGCCCAGTTGAAGCCGCTCGCCAGCACCATCAGGTCGCCGATCCAGGCCCGGCCGCCGCCCTCGCCGAGCCCCGCCCCGCCGATCAGCAGCAGCCCCGCCGCGATCACTGGCAGCCCGATCCGCACGCCCGTCTCCGGCGGCGTCCGCAGCAGCCACCAGGCGAGCAGCGGGGCGAAGACCATCGTCCCGCCCGGATTGAGGATGGAGGCATGCACCGCCGGCGCGAAGCGCAGCGCCACCGCCGTCAGCAGGAAATACGGCGCCCCGCCGAGCGCGGCCAGCACCACGGCCCGCCACCAGGCGAGCCCGCCGAGCCCGATCCGCAGCAGCAGCAGAAGGAAGAGCGGCCCAGCCACGCCATAGCGGATCAGCACCAAGTCCGCCACCGAGAGCCCCGCCGCCAGCGCATGGCCGGAGGCGGCGAAATTGGCGCTGAACATGATCATGGAGAGGACGCCGGCGGCGACCACGGCGCGGCTTGGTTGTTTCGGCATCCCGCGAAGCATGCCGGGGCTGGCGGCATCGTGCTAGTCTCCGAGGCATGCGCGACGACTCGACCGCCGGCTTCGTCCATCTCCACGTCCATTCGAGCTATTCGCTCTCGGAAGGCGCCATCAAGGCGGAGAAGCTCGCCGCGCTCGCCAAGGATGCGGGGATGCCGGCGGTGGCGCTCACCGATTCGGCCAACCTCTTCGGCGCGCTGGAATTCGCGCAGAGCTGCCAGGGCAAGGGCATCCAGCCGATCATGGGCTGCCAGCTCTGGCTCTCCCGCGCCGCCTCCGACCCACGCCCCGAGGCGGAGCGCCTGCCGCCCGACCCGATCGTCGCCTTGGCGATGAACGCCCGGGGCTACGACAACCTCCAGCGCCTTTCCTCGCGCTCCTTCCTTGGCTCCGATGCCTCGGGCAAGCCCTGCCTTTCCTACGCGACGCTGGAGGAGCATGCCGAGGGCATCTTCCTCCTGACCGGCGGCACGCTCGGCCCGGTCAGCCGCCTCCTTGCGGAAGGCCGCCGCGAGCCCGCCGAGGAGCTGCTCCGCCGCCTCGCCGCCACCTTCCCCGACCGGCTGGCAGTGGAGCTGCATCGCCATGGGCTCGAGGTGGAGAAGGCGATCGAGCCCGCCCTGCTGGCCCTGGCCGATGAGCTGGCGCTGCCCATCGTCGCCGCCAACGACGTCTACTTCGCCGTGCCCGCGATGTACGAGGCGCATGACGCCTTGCTCTGCATCGCCGAGAGCCGCGTGCTGGCCGAGAAGGACCGCCGCCGCGTCACGCCCGAGCACTGGTTCAAGCCGGCCGCCGCCATGCGCGCGCTTTTCGCCGACCTGCCGGATGCCTGCGACAACACCCTCGCCATCGCCCGCCGCTGCGCGGTGATGGCGGAGACGAAGAAGCCGGAACTGCCGATTTGCCCCAAGGTCCAGCCCGGCATGACCGAGGCGGAGACGGTGCGCGACATGGCCCATCGCGGCCTCGTCGCCCGGCTCGACGCGGCCGGCATCGAGGGCGACAAGCGCCCGGTCTACACGACGCGTCTGGACTACGAGCTCGGTGTCATCGAGAGCATGGGCTTTGCCGGCTACTTCCTCATCGTCGCCGACTTCATCCAATGGGCGAAGGCGCAGACCCCGCCGATCCCGGTCGGTCCCGGCCGCGGCTCGGGCGCCGGCTCCGTCGCCGCCTGGGCCTTGCAGATCACCGATCTCGATCCGCTCCGCTTCGGCCTGCTCTTCGAGCGCTTCCTCAACCCCGAGCGCGTCTCGATGCCGGATTTCGACATCGACTTCTGCCAGGACCGGCGCGATGAAGTCATCGCCTATGTCCGCCGCGAATATGGCGAGGACCGGGTCGCGCAGATCATCACCTTCGGCAAGCTTCAGGCGAAGGCGGCCGTGCGCGATGTCGGCCGCGTCCTCGGCATGCCCTATGGCCAGGTGGACCGCATTGCCTCGCTGATCCCCTTCAACCCGGCGAAGCCGGTGACGCTCGCCCAGGCCATCGACGGCGAACCGCGGCTGCAGCAGATGCGCGACGCTGATGAGCAGGTGGCGCGCCTGCTCGAGATCGCCAACCAGCTGGAGGGCCTCTACCGCAACGCCTCGACGCACGCGGCTGGCGTCGTCATCGGCCGAAAGCCGCTGATCGACATCGTCCCCCTCTACCGCGACCCGCGCAGCGACATGCTCATCACCCAGTACTCGATGAAGTATGTTGAGCAGGCGAGCCTGGTGAAGTTCGACTTCCTCGGCCTGAAGACGCTGACCGTCATCGAGCAGGCGCTGGAGATCCTGAAGGGGCAGGGGGTCGAGATCGACATCAGCGCCATCCCGCTCGACGATGCCAAGACCTTCGAGATGCTGCGGAAGGGCGATGCCGCAGGGGTGTTCCAGTTCGAAGGCCAGGGCATGCGGGACTGCCTCCGGCAGATGCGGGTCGACCGCTTCGAGGATCTGGTCGCTGCCGTCTCGCTCTATCGCCCTGGTCCGATGGCGAACATCCCCGCCTATTGCCAGCGCAAGGCCGGCGAGCCCTGGGAGAGCCCGCACCCGAAGATCCACCCCATCCTGGAGGAGACCTTTGGCATCATGGTCTACCAGGAGCAGGTGATGCAGATCAGCCAGGAGCTGGCGGGCTATTCGCTCGGCGGCGCCGACCTGCTGCGCCGCGCCATGGGAAAGAAGATCGCTAAGGAGATGGAGCAGCAGCGCGCCATCTTCACCGAGGGCGCGGTCAAGAACGGCATCGAGCCGGCCAAGGCGACCGAGATCTTCGACATGATGGCGAAGTTCGCGGAATACGGCTTCAACAAGTCGCACGCTGCTGCATACGCTCTCGTCAGCTACCAGACCGCCTGGCTGAAGGCGAACCACACCGTCGCCTTCCTCGCCGCCTCCATGACGCTCGACCTCGACAAGACGGAGAAGCTGGCCGGGCACATGCAGGAATGCTCGCGCCTTGGCATCCCCGTGCTGCCGCCCGACATCAATCGCTCCGGCGCGTTCTTCCTCGTGGAGCAGCAGGAGGACGGCAAGCCGGCCATCCGCTTCGCACTCGCGGCGGTGAAGCGCGTTGGCGCGGCGGCGATGCAGGCGCTGGTTGCGGCCCGCGATGCATCCGGCCCCTTCGCCTCGGTCGCCGACTTCGCCCATCGCGTTGACCCGAAGCTGCTCAACAAGATGCAGATTGAGAACCTGGCCAAGGCCGGCGCCTTCGACGCGATGGAGCGCAACCGCGCTCGGCTCGTCGCCGGTGCCGAGGTGGTGCTGCGCGCCGCCCAGGAAGCCGCCGAGCGCCGCGAGGACCCGACGGCCGACATGTTCGGCAGCAGCGGCGGCCCCGTGCCGCTGCGCCTCAAGGACATCCCCGACTGGCCGCAGCTCGAGAAGCTCTCCTATGAGGCGGAGGCAGTTGGCTTCCACCTCTCC
Source organism: Belnapia moabensis DSM 16746 (assembly GCF_000745835.1). Classification (GTDB taxonomy): domain Bacteria; phylum Pseudomonadota; class Alphaproteobacteria; order Acetobacterales; family Acetobacteraceae; genus Belnapia; species Belnapia moabensis. Next base: position 52,897 of record NZ_JQKB01000005.1, read on the forward strand.
GCCCATCCGCTGGACACCTACAGGGAGGTGCTGCGTCGCCTCGGCGCCACGCCCTTCGTCGCGGTCGCCGACCGTGCCAAGGGCGGCTCCGCCAAGCTGACCCTGGCCGGCACCGTCGTCGCCACCAAGGAGCGGCCGACTCGCACCGGCAGCCGCATGTGCTGGCTGACCCTCTCCGACCAGACCGGCAGCTTCGAGGTGACGCTGTTCAGCGAGGTGTTGAACCGCGTCCGTGACCTGCTGACCGAGGGCAATGCGTTGCTGGTCAAGGCCGAAGCGCGCCTCGACAACGACGCGCTGCGCCTCACGGCGAGCGAGGTGGAGAGCCTGGAGAAGGCCAGCCAGGGCGTCGGCCAGGGCATTCGCCTCTGGCTGGAAGGCCCCGCCGCCGTCGACCCGATCCGCACCCTGCTGGAGCGCGAGGGCAGGGGCCGCGGCCGCGTCGTCGTCGTCGCCCGCACCGGCGAGGGGCAGGAGGTGGAACTCGCCCTGCCGGGCAAGTTCAACGTCTCGCCCCGGCTGATGCAGGCGATGAAGGTTCTGCCCGGCGTCGCGGATGTCGAAGCCGTCTAGCCCTTCGCCCCCGCTCGCTCTTTCGCCAGCAGCGCCCGCTTCCGCGGCACGCCCCAGCGATAGCCGGTGAGGTCGCCATCCGCCCCCACCACGCGGTGGCAAGGCACCGCTAGCGAGACATGGTTCTGTGCGCAGGCCCGCGCCACCGCGCGGATCGCCCGCGGTGCGCCGATGGCAACGGCCATCTGCCCATAGGTCCGCGTCTCGCCGAAGGGGATGGTCTGCAAGGCCTCCCAGACCCGACGCTGGAAGGCGGTACCCCGCAGGTCGAGCGGCAGGGCGAGGGCGGCCTTCGGCTCCTTGAGGAACTCCACCACCTGCCGCACCGTCTCCGCCAGCGCCTCCGGCGCCGGCTCGATCCGCGCCCTGGGGAAACGTTGCCGCACATCCCCCTCCAGCGCGTCGAAATCCTCGGCGAAGCCAATGAAGCAGACGCCGCTCTCTGTCGCCCCGACCATCAGCGGCCCGAGTGCGCTCGTCGCGGTGGCGATGCGGATCGTCTCGCCTTCGCCGCCGCGCCGCGCGGCACCCGGCGTCATCCCCAGCACCCGCCCCGGCGCCCCATAGACCCGACTCTCGCTGCCATAGCCGGCGCCGGCGACGGCCTCCGCCACCCGGTCGCCCGCCGCCAGCGAGGCCTGCAACCGCCGCGCCCTGACCGAAGCGGCAAAGGAATGCGGCGTCACGCCGGTGATCTCCTTGAACAGCCGAAGGAAATGGTGCCGCGCATAGCCGGCTCGGTCGGCGAGCGTCACCAGCGAGGGCGTTGCCTCGCTCGCCTCGATCAGGTCGCAGGCGGCGCGGATGGCCGCGGCATGGATGGCGGCCCGCTCACCCTTCGGGTCGCAGCGCTTGCAGGCGCGGAAGCCATCCGCCTCCGCCGCCGGCGCGTCGGCATAGAAGCGCACATTCTGCTGGAGCGGCGGGCGTGAGGGGCAGCCGGGCCGGCAATAGACCCCTTGGGTGGTGACGGCGTAGAGGAAAGCGCCGCAATCGGGCGCCGGGTCACGGGCCAGAAGGGCTTCCCAGCGCAGGGCATCCTGGTCGAGCATCGGTCGGTCCTCGTCGTCGCTGCTGGCATCAGGATGACGATGCGGGCCTTCGGCAGCCATCCGAGCATTGCCCCGGCATGAAGGGGAGGGGCGATGAGCGAGACGATCACCGGCTGGCATGCCCATGTGTACTACGATTCGGCGACCACCCGCAGCACCGCCGCGGCGCTGCGCGAGGCAATCGCCGCCCGCTTCCCGGCGGCGGTGCTCGGCCGCTGGCATGATGTCCCGGTCGGCCCGCATCCGGGCGCCATGTACCAGGTCGCCTTCACGCCGGAGCTGCTGCCGGACCTGCTGCCCTTCCTCGCGCTGCACCGCGCCGGCCTCGCCATCCTGGTTCATCCCGAGACCGGCCGCGCCCGCGCCGACCACTCGGACCATGCGCTCTGGATGGGTGCGATGCTGCCGCTCAGGCTGGAGGTCCTGCCGGAGTAGCGATCAAGGCCTTGCACGACGCCTCCACTGACCGCGCCGCATTCAGCCGCAGAACCGGGCAGGGCAGCTTCGCCAGCCAACGCCCCTTTGCATCCGGTTGCGTTGGCCAAGGCTAGCGATGTCGCGGAGATCCTATCGAACTAGTCGCGCCATGTGCCGCGACCTGCCAAGCGGCGGCTTCGCGGACAGCCGAAGTTTGCCAAAAACCAAGAACAGATTTTCGCGATTTCTGGCTTACCAATCGGTCATTCGTATACAAATCCGGCCCGCGCTTCCCTGTATCCCCTGCGGCTCTAGCGGGGGGACGTTCCATGTCTCGCAAACTCGCCGCGGAATTCCTGGGCACGCTCTGGCTCGTGCTCGGGGGATGCGGAAGTGCCGTGCTTGCCGCGGCCTTTCCGGATGTCGGCATCGCTTGCTCGGCGTTTCCTTCGCCTTCGGGCTGACGGTCCTGACCATGGCCTTCGCGATAGGCCATATCTCCGGCTGCCACCTGAACCCGGCCGTCACCTCCGGCCTGGTCGCCGCCGGCCGCTTCCAGGCCTCGGAGGCGCTGCCTACATCGCCGCCCAGGTGATCGGCGGCTGGCCGGCGCCTTCCTGCTCTACGCCGTCGCCTCCGGCCAGCCGGGCTTCGACCTGGCGGTGGAGGGCCTCGCGGCCAATGGCTTCGGCGATGCCTTTCCGGGCAAGTTCGACATGGTCTCGGGCTTCGTCACCGAGGTGGTGATGACCTTCTTTTTCCTGATCATCATCCTTGGCGCCACCTCGATGCGCGCCCCGCCCGGCTTCGCCCCCATCGCCATCGGCCTCGGCCTGACGCTGATCCACCTGATCAGCATCCCGGTCACCAATACCAGCGTGAACCCGGCCCGCAGCACTGGCCCAGCCTTCGTGCTCGGCGGCATCCTCGGCGGGCTGCTGCATCGCTGGCTGAGCACGGAGCAGGCGGTTGATGCCATCGACCGCGCCGTGGCCTCCGCCGAAGCACTGACCGCCGAGCCGGAAGCCCTGGCGCCCATGCCGGCGCGCCAGCCGCGGTAACCGGAGGTCAGCTCCGCGCCGTCACCAGCCAGATGGCCGCCGGCATCACCACCCCGCCGGGCCCCTCGGCGGCCCGGTAGAAATCGAGGAGGCGGCCCCGCACCGCCTCCCGCAACCCATCCGGCGCATTCTGCAGCGCCCGGCTGACCTGGCCGAGCGCCATGGCGAAACCCGTCGCCTCCTCCGCATCGGCACCGAGCCGCATCGGCACATCCTCCGGCGCCAGCGCCACCTCGGCGAAGCCCGCGCCGCGCAGGATGCGCTCCACCCGCGCCGGATCGGCGAAGGCGAATTGCCCGGGCTCCTCCGGCCCGGGCGTCGGCTGCGGCGGGATCAGGTCCCGCACCGCCGCTACGGCGCCACTCGTCCAGCGATTCTCGGCTGCCGCACGGAAGGCCGCCAGCACCACCCGCGCCCCCGGCGCCAGCGCCTTCCGCAAATGGTCGAAGGCCTCGATCGGCTGAAGGAAGAACATCACCCCAAAGCGCGAGGCCAGCAGGTCGAAGCTGCCGGTCGAGAAGGGATGCGCCGCCGCATCCGCCAGCAGCACCTCGGCCTGGGCAAGCCCCGCCTTTACGATCCGCCGCCGCGCCACCTCTACCGAGTCCACCGCGATATCGACGCCCAGCACCCGCCCGCCCGGCCCGACCCGCTCCGCCAGGGCGAGGGTCGAGGTGCCGCTGCCGCAGCCGATATCGAGCACCCGCTCGCCGGGCCGCGGTGCCGCCCGCGCCAGCAGTAGCTCGAGGATCGGCGCGAAGCGGGCATCGATCCGCTCATGCTCCCGCGCCCAGGCGCGGGTCGCCGGCCCGTTCCAATAAGCAGCCTGCGGCGCGTTCGGACCCTCGCTCGGCATGTCCGGCATCCGCTACTTGTACAGTGCCTCGATGGCCGCCGCGTGGCGCTCCAGCACCGCCCGGCGCTTCACCTTCATGGTCGGCGTCAGCAGCCCGTTCTCCACCGAGAAAGTGTCAGGCGCCACGCCCCAGCGGCGGATGCGCTCGATATTGGAAAGCCGCGCATTCACCCGCGCGACCGCCTGGCCTAGCCCCGCCTCCTGCCCCTCGGCCGGCACGAGCAGCGCGACGACCCCCGGCTGCCCCTCGCCGGCGACGACCGCCTGGACGATCTCGGGCTCCGCCATCAGCAGGGATTCGAGCTTGGCCGGGCTCACCATGTCGCCGCCGAAGGTCTTGATGAAGTCGCGCTTGCGGTCGGTGATGGTGATCCGGCCCGCCTCGATCCGCGCCACGTCCCCTGTGTGCAGCCAGGGCGCCTCGCCGGGCTCGACGGTGCGGACCGCCGCCGCCGTCGCCTCCGGGTTGCCCCAGTAGCCGTCCATCACCAGCGGCCCCCGCACCAGCAGCTCGCCATCCTCGGCGAGCCGCGCCTCCACCCCAGGCAAGGGGTAGCCAACGGTCCGCCGCTCATTGTCCCAAGGCGGGTTGACCGCGATCACCGGCCCCGCCTCGGTCTGGCCATAGCCCTGGATCAGCGGCAGGCCGAAGGCGATGAAGAAGCCAGAGAGATCCGGATCCAGCCGCGCACCGCCGCAGACCATCGCCTGCAGATTGCCGCCGAAGCGCGCCCGCACCTTCCCCCGCACCAGCCGCTCCAGCACCGCGTCCTGCACCCGCTCCAGCGGGGAGAGCCGCCCGCCATCCACCCGCTTCAGCCCGAGTTCCAGCGCCCGGTGGAAAAGCCGCTGGCGGAAGGGCGTCTCCTTCTCCAGCTGCGCCAGCATCCGCGTCCGCAGCACCTCGAAGAGCCGCGGCACGGCGGTGATGATGCTCGGCCGGAATTCCTGGAATTCGGCCGAGAGCCGGTCGGCCCCGCGCGAATAGACCACCTCCACCCCAAGCGAGGGCAGCAGGAACACGCCGACCGTATGCTCGTAGCTGTGCGAGAGCGGCAGGAAGGAGAGATAGACCGTCCCGTCCAGCCGGAGGCGCTTGGCCAGCGCCGCCACGCCGTCGCGGTTTGCCAGCATCGCGCGGTGCGGCAACATCACCCCACGCGGCGTGCCGCCGGTGCCGGAGGTATAGATGAGGCAGGCGAGGCGGCCAGGCGGGATCTGCTCCACCTCCGCCATCAGCAGCGGCAGGTCGCACGGCTCCGCCATCAGCGCCGGCCAATGGGCCACGCGCGTGGCGATCCCCTCCGGCGGCGCTTCGTCGAGACCGATCAGCAGATCGAGCCCGTCCGGTGCTGCCTTCGCCACCCGCGCCGCCAGGGCAGGGGAGGAGACGATGGCGATTCGCGCCCCGGAGTCGCGCAGGATATGCGCGTGATCCGCCTCGGTATTGGTAACGTAGGTCGGCACGGTGACGGCGCCGATCGCCATCAGCGCCGTATCGGCGATGTTGAATTCCGGCCGGCTCTCGCTGACCAGCAGCACCCGGTCGCCCGGCATGACGCCGGCGCCGCGCAGCCAGGCCGCCGCGCTGGCGACGCCGAGGGCGAAGTCGCCCCAGCTCAGGCGTTGCCAGCCAGCGCCCTTCCGCCAGTGGCGCAGCATCGGCCGGTCCGGCCGCGTGCGGGCGATGTCGAGCAGCATCCAGGGCAGGCTGCCCCAAGGCGTCTCCCCATGGCTGGCCGCGAAGGCGCCCTCCTGGCTCGGACCGATATCCGGCATTCCTTGCCCTTCCTCCCTGTCTGACCGCTTGGCCCGGCCTGCCTTCGCCATATATGCAATGCCGTGACCCGAGCCGAGCCCCAATCGACCTTGCCCCTGGCCGCCGCGGATTCCGCCGCCGCCGGGACTCCCGTCCTCGCCCTGCGCGGACCGGCCTTCTCGCCGCTCGATGCTGGCGGCGAGGTGGGCCCGCCCCTTCCGGTCTGGGACCTCTCCGACCTCTACGCCTCGCCGGAGGATCCGCGCCTCGCCGCCGATCTCGACCGCGCAGAGGAGCAGGGCAAGGGTTTTGCCGGCCGCCTCTCCGGCAAGCTCGCCGGGCTCTCGGGCGACGCGCTCGCCGAGGCCATCGCCGAGTACGAGCGCATCGAGGAGGTGCTCGGCCGGGCGATGAGCTACGGCCAGCTGATCTTCGCCGGCGACGCCACCGACCCCGCGAATGGCCGCTTCTACCAGACCCTCCAGGAACGGGTGACGGCGATCAGCAGCCACCTGCTGTTCTTCACGCTCGAGCTGAACCGCCTTGAGGATGCCGAGATCGAGCGCAAGCTCGCCGGCAGCCCGGCACTCGCCCGCTGGCGGCCCTGGCTGCGCGATCTTCGCGTCTTCCGCCCGCACCAGCTCTCCGACGAGATCGAAAAGCTGCTGCACGAGAAGGAGGTCACCGGCCGCTCTGCCTGGAACCGGCTGTTCGACGAGACCATCGCCAACATGCAGGTGCGGATCGGTGACGAGGAACTGACCGTCTCCGCCGCCCTCAACCGCCTTTCCGACCGCGACCGCTCGGTGCGCGCCGCCGCCGCCGAGGGCGTCTCCGCGGCCTTCGGCGGCCAGGTCCGCCTGTTCTCGCTGATCACCAATACCTTGGCCAAGGACAAGGAGATCATCGACAACTGGCGCCGCTATCCGCGCCCCGGCTCCTCGCGCAACCGCGCCAACATGGTCGAGGACGAGGTGGTGGACGCGCTGGTGACGGCGGTCCGCGACAGCTTCCCCCGCCTCTCGCATCGCTACTACGCCATGAAGGCGAAGTGGCTCGGCCTGCCCAAGCTCCAGCACTGGGACCGCAACGCGCCTCTGCCCGAGGAGCAGGACCGCAGCATCCCCTGGCCCGATGCGGTGCGGACGGTGCTCGACAGCTACCGCGCCTTCAGCCCAGAATTGGCCGAGATCGGCGGCCGCTTCTTCGACAAGCCCTGGATCGACGCCGCGCTTCGCCCCGGCAAGGCGAGCGGCGCCTTCGCCCACCCGACCGTGCCGAGCGCGCATCCCTATCTGTTGCTCAACTATCACGGCAAGTCGCGCGACGTGATGACGCTGGCCCATGAGCTTGGCCACGGCGTCCATCAGGTGCTCGCCGGCGACCAGGGCTACCTGCTCTCCGGCACGCCGCTGACGCTGGCCGAAACCGCCTCGGTCTTCGGCGAGATGCTGACCTTCCGCGGCCTGCTCGATGCCGAGCAGGACCCGAAGCGCCGCCGGCTGATGCTCGCCGGCAAGGTCGAGGACATGCTGAACACGGTGGTGCGGCAGATCGCCTTCTACCGCTTCGAGACCCTGCTGCATGACGAGCGCCGCCGCGGCGAGCTGTCCGCCGAGCGCATCGCCGGGCTCTGGATGCAGGTGCAGCGCGAGAGCCTCGGCCCCGCCTTCGAGTTCACCGAGAATTACGGCGTCTACTGGGCCTATATCCCGCACTTCATCCATTCGCCCTTCTACGTCTACGCCTATGCCTTCGGGGATTGCCTGGTGAACGCGCTCTACGGCGTCTACCGCGATGGCCGCGTTCCCGATTTCGAACGCAAGTATCTCGACCTGCTGCGCGCCGGCGGCACGCTGCGCCATAAGGAGCTGCTGGCCCCCTTCGGCCTCGACGCCTCCGACCCCGCCTTCTGGCAGCGTGGCCTCGACGTCATCGCCGGCTTCATCGACGAGTTGGAACAGGATGTCTGAGCGCAGCCCCGACAGCACCATTTTCGGCGAGTTGCGCCGCATGGCGCGCACCTCCGGCGCCGTCGGCGGCATCGCCGCCCGCGTCGCCGGGGAGCGCTTCTTCGGCGTCAAGACCGACAAGTCGGCCCATGCCGAGGACCTGAAGGCCATCCTGGGCGGCCTCAAGGGCCCGCTGATGAAGGTCGCGCAGTTCCTCTCGACCGTGCCCGACGCCCTGCCCGAGGAATACGCGCAGGAACTGGCGACGCTCCAGTCCAATGCCCCGCCGATGGGCTGGCCCTTCGTCCGCCGCCGCATGGCCTCCGAGCTCGGCCCCACCTGGGAACGGCGCTTCGCCAGCTTCGGCCGCGAGGCCGCAGCGGCGGCGAGCCTCGGCCAGGTCCACCGCGCCACCCTGCCGGACGGACGGCAGGTCGCCTGCAAGCTGCAATACCCGGACATGCCGAGCGTGGTGGAGGCCGACCTCCGACAGCTGAAGCTCGCCGTCAGCCTCTACCGCCGGATGGACAGCGCCCTCGACAATGGCGAGGTCTACCAGGAGATGTGCGACCGGCTGCGCGAGGAGCTCGACTACCTCCGCGAGGCCTCGCAGATGCGCCTCTACGGCATCATGATGCGGGACACGCCCGACGTCTCCATCCCGACCCCGGTCGAGGATCTCTGCACCAGGCGCCTGCTGACCATGAGCTGGCTCGACGGCCGCGCCATCATCAAGCGGCTGGAGGAGGATCCGCCGCTCGAGGAGCGCAATGCCTATGCGCGGGCGCTGTTCCGCGCATGGTACAAGCCCTTCTACCAGTACGGCGTCATCCATGGCGATCCGCATCTCGGCAACTACCAGGTGCGGCCGGACCGCGAGGGCATCAACCTTCTCGATTTCGGCACCATCCGCGTCTTCCCGCCGAGCTTCGTCGGCGGCGTGATCCTGCTCTACGAGGCGGTGCGCGACGCCGACGACGAGAAGGCGGCCGAGGCCTATCGCATCTGGGGCTTCCGCAACCTTTCCAAGGAAACGATGGAAGTGCTGAGCCTTTGGGCGAAGTTCCTCTATGAGCCGCTGGTGCAGGACCGCGTCCGCCCGATCCAAGAGGTCGACGACATGTCCTATGGCCGCAAGATGGCGGCCAAGGTGCATGAGGGGCTGAAGCGCACCGGCGGCGTCCGCATCCCGCGCGAATTCCCGCTGATGGATCGCGCCGCGATCGGCCTCGGCAGCGTCTTCCTGCGGTTGCGGGCGCAGATCAACTGGCACCAGATGTTCATGGAGCTGGCCCAGGACTTCTCCGAGGCGGAACTGACCGAGCGGCAGGCGTCCGGGCTGAGCGAAGCCGGGGTGCCTGCCGCAGCGGCGGGCGCCGTCGCCAAATAGGCAGGCCACCCATTCCACGGGCTTGGGCGTAGGTTTGCCCAAATCCGTGGCCACGCCTCGGACATTCCATCTTGCCTCCCCGCGATCACATGCGCATGTTCCGCGCCCGAAGGGGGAGACCCGCATGCGACTTGCAGTGCTCAAGGAACGCCGCCCGGCCGAGACCCGGGTCGCCGCCACACCCGAGACGGTGAAGAAATTCATCGCGCTTGGCCTCACCGTTACGGTCGAGGCCGGGGCAGGGCTCTCCGCCGGCATCCCCGACGCCGAGTACGCCACGGCCGGGGCCGAACTTGCCCCGGATGCCGCTGCGGCCCTCCAAGGCGCCGGCATCCTGCTCAAGGTCCGTGCCCCGCTCGGCACCGGTGAGGGTTCGGTCGACGAGCTCTCTCTCATCCCGCGCGGTGCGCTGATGCTTGGCCAGCTCCAAGCGACGCCCGAGATGGCGGCGACCTATGCCCAGCTCGGCATTGAGGCCGGGGCGATGGAGATGCTGCCCCGCATCACCCGCGCGCAAAGCATGGACATCCTTTCCTCCCAGGCGAACCTCGCCGGCTACCGTGCCGTCATCGAGGCCGCCGCCGCCTTCGACCGCGGCTTCCCCATGCTGATGACGGCAGCCGGCACCATTCCCGCCGCCAATGTCTTCGTCATGGGCGCCGGCGTCGCAGGGCTACAGGCCATCGCCACCGCCCGCCGCCTCGGCGGCCGCGTCTCGGCGACCGATGTGCGCCCGGCGGCGAAGGAGGAGATCAAGTCCCTCGGCGCCAGCTTCGTCGGCTACGAGGACGAGGAAAGCAAGGCTGCCCAGACCGCCGGTGGCTATGCCAAGCAGCTCTCGGCCAATTTCTACGCCAAGCAGGCCGAGGTGGTGGCGACCCATATCGCCAAGCAGGACATCGTCATCACCACCGCGCTGGTGCAGGGCCGCAAGGCGCCGACCCTGGTGACGGCGGAGATGGTCCGCAGCATGAAGCCCGGCAGCGTCATCGTCGACATCGCCTCGGATGCCGGCGGCAATGTCGCGCTGACCAAGCCCGGCGAGGTGGTCACCACCGAGGGCGGCGTGACCATCCTCGGCCATTCCAACTGGCCCGGCCGCATCCCGGCTGCCGCCTCCGCCCTCTACGCGCGCAACCTGCTGACCTTCCTGACCACCTTCTGGGACAAGGAAGCCAAGGCGCCGAAGCTGCCGGAGAGCGACGAGATCGTGAAGGGCGTGCTGCTGACCCGCGGCGGCGCCGTCATCCATCCGAGCCTCGCCCCCGCCCAGGCCGCCTGAGGAGACCCGAGCGATGAATCCCACCGACCTGGCCAACCAGGCCAGCGCCACGGCACAGCGCGCCCTGGAGCTGGCGCAGCAGGCCCGCGTCCTGGCCGAGACGCATGTCGCGCCCGTGGCCGCCGCGGCCGACCCCTTTCTCTACCTGCTGACGATCTTCCTGCTTGCCTGCTTCGTCGGCTACTATGTGGTTTGGAATGTCACGCCGGCGCTGCACAGCCCGCTGATGGGCGTGACTAACGCCATCTCCTCCGTCATCGTCGTCGGCGCCATCCTGGCAACCGGCCTCGGCGAGAGCATCGCCGCCCAGGTCTTCGGCTTCCTTGCCGCGGCGCTGGCGGCGGTGAACATCTTCGGCGGCTTCATCGTGACGCGCCGGATGCTGGCCATGTTCCAGTCGAAGAAGAAGGGCTGAGACCGTGGCCGCAACCCTCTCGACGCTCGCCTATCTCGTCGCCGCCGTCCTCTTCATCCTGGCGCTGCGCGGCCTCTCCCACCCGACCACCTCGCGGCAGGGCAACCTGTACGGCATGGTCGGCATGGGCATCGCAATCGTCGCCACCCTGCTTCGCCCGGGGATGGGCGGCGGCGGGATCGGGCTGATCATCCTGGCGCTGGCCATCGGCGGCGGGGCAGGGGCCTATATCGCCTCGCGCATCCAGATGACGGCGCTGCCGCAGCTCGTCGCCGCCTTCCACTCGCTGGTCGGCCTTTCCGCGGTCTTCGTCGCGGCGGCGGCCTTCTACGCCCCGGAAAGCTTCGGCATCGGCCATGCCGGCGAGATCCATGGCGGCTCGCTGGTCGAGATGTCGCTCGGCCTTGCCATCGGCGCCATCACCTTCTCCGGCTCGGTCATTGCCTTCGCCAAGCTGCAGGCGCTGATGTCGGGTGCGCCGATCACCTTCAAGGGCCAGCACTGGCTGAACCTGGGCCTCGGCATCCTGCTGCTGGTGCTGATCATCGCCTTCGTCGCCTCGGGCAGCGCGGCGCTGTTCTGGCTGATCGCCATCCTCGCCTTCGCCCTCGGCTTCCTGCTGATCATCCCGATCGGCGGCGCCGACATGCCGGTCGTCGTCTCGATGTTGAACAGCTATTCCGGCTGGGCGGCGGCGGGCATCGGCTTCACCCTCAGCAACCTGCTGCTGATCGTGACCGGCGCGCTGGTCGGCGCCTCGGGTGCCATCCTCTCTTACATCATGTGCAAGGGCATGAACCGCAGCATCATCAACGTGCTGCTGGGCGGCTTCGGCACGGATGCGGGCGGGGCCGCGGCCGGTGGCGGCGGTGGGGCCGAGCGGGCCCCGGTGAAGGCCGGCAGCCCCGAGGATGCCGCCTACATCATGAAGAATGCCCAGAAGATCATCGTCGTGCCCGGCTATGGCATGGCGGTGGCGCAGGCCCAGCAGGTGCTGCGCGAGATGGGCGACCTGCTGAAGAAGGAAGGCGCGCAGGTGGAATACGCCATCCACCCCGTCGCCGGCCGCATGCCCGGGCATATGAATGTGCTGCTGGCCGAGGCGAACGTCCCTTATGAGGACGTGAAGGAGCTGGAGGAGATCAATCCGGAGTTCGCCGAGGCCGATGTGGCCTTCGTCATCGGCGCCAATGACGTTACAAACCCGGCGGCGAAGACCGACAAGTCCAGCCCGATCTACGGCATGCCGATCCTCGATGTAGAGCGGGCTAAGACTGTGTTCTTCATTAAGCGCGGCATGGCCAGCGGCTATGCCGGCGTCGACAACGAGCTCTTCTTCCGTCCTAACACGATGATGCTCTTCGGCGACGCCAAGAAGGTCACGCAGGAGATTGTCCAAGCCCTCCAGCGCGACTGAGAAACTTGCAAAAATAGATGAGGGGTCCGGGGAGAATACCTTCTCCCCGGCCTTTTTTATTGGTTGTTGAGCAAGGCGGCTCGCAACTCGGCTCCCGTCGTCAGCCAGCCGAAGAACGTCTCGACGTTGAATTCGGTGGCCTCCTGCGCCCCCGGCCCGGCGGCCATGGTCGCGTCGGTCACCATCACCGGGAAGAACTCCTGGTGGTACGCATCACGGATGGTGCTCTCGACGCAGACATTGGTCGCAACGCCCGCCACCAGCACCGTCCTGATCCGCCGCGAGGCGAGGATCTGCTCCAGCCCCGTTCCCGCGAAGCCGGTGTAGCGCGACTTCGGCACGACGATATCCCCCGGCTGCGGCGTCAGCGGGTCGACGATCGCGTGGTCCCAAGTGCCGTGGGTGATGACATGCCGGCATAGGCTTCGTTCGCCCGCATGAATTTCAGCGCATTCGACTTGTGCCAGACCGGCGCCGCGGGACCGCCCACCTCCTGCTGGTCCTCGGAGAAGCCGTTCTGCAGGTAGATGACTGGGATGCCGGCGGCCCGGCAAGCGGCGGTCACCCGGGCCGTCTCCTCAATCATGGGCGGTGAGCCGCTGACGTCGAAGCCTATCAGGTCGATATAGCCGCCGGGCGAGAGATAGGCGTTCTGCATGTCGACGACGATCAGCGCCGTCTCCTCCGGCATGACGGTGATCGGCTCGGGTCGGGCAGCGAGTTGGACGGTGCGGGGCATGGACGAACCTCGGAAGCCTGTTCGTCCAGCCTGAAGCACATGATATGCCAGTTAACGCATATCACGTTGCTGTTCATCAACAACCCTACAAATGACTCCCGGTGGATGCAGGATTAATCGAGACATTCCACCTTCCGAAGTACCGGCACGATGCTCAACGCATTGCAACCACCGAACCCGCCAGCAGTTCCGTTGGCGCTGAAAATGGACAGCCAGTCTTGTGCGGAGGCGACTCCGCCCTGGGCGATCGGACTTGCCGCCGTACTGCTAATCTGGCCGGTGATCTGGAACGGCTATCCGCTGGTCTTCGCGGATACCGGCACCTATCTTGGCCAGGCGCTGATGGGCTATGTCGGCTGGGACCGGCCGCCCTTCTACAGCCTGTTCATCCATGCGCTGCACTGGCGCATCTCGCTTTGGCCGGTGGTCCTCGGCCAGGGGCTGATGGTCGCGCATCTGTTGCACCTTGTGCTGCGCGCCCAGCGCCAGCCGGGGCCGGTGCCGCTGGTCCTCGCCGCTGCCGCGCTGGCGATGCTGACCGGCCTGCCCTTCGTCACCGCCCAGGTCATGCCGGACTTTCTTACCGGCGTCGTGGTGCTCTGCATCTGGCTGCTCGGCTTCCACTGGCGGACGCAGGGGCGATGGGAGCGGCGCTACCTGATCGTGCTGACCACCCTCGCCGTGGTGGTCCACCAGAGCCACGTCCCGCTCGCCATCGGCCTCGCTGCCGTGGCGGCGCTGCTGCTCGGCTTCGGCCGCGGGCCGGTGCAGGCGATGCGCGGCTTCGGCCGCATGGTGGCGCCGACTGCGCTGGCGGTTGTTGCCCTGCTCGCGGTGAACGTGGCAGCGCACCGGGTGATCTCCGTCTCGCCATTCGGCTCGGTTTTCCTGGCGACCCGGCTGATCTTCGACGGCAGCGGCCGCGCCTATCTCGAGCGCAACTGTCCGGAGATCGGCTACCGCATCTGTGGCGCGCTCGACCGCATCGGCACCGAGCACAACCTCTTCCTCTGGACGCTCGACGGGCCGCTTTATACCGATCTCGGCGGTCCGAAGGCCTGGACATCGGAAGCCCGTGCCATCATCCGTGGCGTCCTCGCCGAAGATCCGCTCGGCGTGCTGGCCGGCACGGTACGCAACACGCTGCACCAACTCGTCACCACCGCGAGCGGCGACGGGCTGGAGCCCTGGCGCAGCCAGCCGGGGCCGGGCCCGGTGATTGCCCGTTACCTCCCGCATGAGCACGCCGCCTATCTCGCCTCTCGCCAGCAGACGGGCGAGCTCTACCCCTTCGTCCACCGGCTGACGCCGCTGCATATCGGCGCCTTCTGCCTTGGCTTGGTCGGGCTTCTGGTGCTCGCCTTCCGTCGCGGCTGGACCCTGTCGGAGCTTGGCCTGGCCACGCTGATGCTCGCCGCACTGGTGGGCAACGCCGCCATCACGGGCGGCCTCTCCGGCCCCGCCGACCGCTACCAGGCTCGCCTGCTCTGGCTCAGCCTCTTCGTCGCCCTGGTCGTGCTGCGGCCGAAGCTGCGGGCGGCGACAGGGCAGAAGGATAGCGGGTTGGCCGGCGCCGGCGGCTGATCAGAGATGCACCCCGCCATCCACCAGGATGGCGGTGCCGGTGCTAAGGCGCAGATGGGTTATGGCGCCCATCACGGCGAGCGCCACGTCATCCGCCTCCGTCACCCGCCGCAGCGGCGAGCCGGCGGCCTGCTTCTCCACCGCCGCCCGGCTGCGTCCCGGCACGAAATCCGTGGCAACGGCGGCGGGCGAGATGGTCAGCACCCGCACCTCCGGGCCCAGCACCCGCGCCAGGGCCATCCCCATCGTGTCGAGCGCCGCCTTGGAGGCGCCGTAGATGATGCTGCTGCCCGAGCCCTTCTGCGCCGCGAGGGAGGAGATGTTGACGATCACCCCATCCCCGCTCCGCTTCAGCAGCGGTGCGAAGGCGCGGATGGTGGCGAAGGGCCCGCGCACATTGGTCACCAGCACGCGGTCGATCAGCGCGTCGTCCAGCCCCTCGAGATCGGCATGCGGCACGGCGCGGGTGGCGCCGGCCGAGTTCACCAGCACGTCGCAACGGCCGAGCCTCGCCTCCACCGCACCGGCGGCGGCGCGCAGGGCGGCGCTGTCCTCCATCGGCATGGGCAAGGCGATGTGCCCCTGGCCCGGCAATTCGGCGATGAGGCTGGCCGCCCGCTCCGCCCCGGCATTGTAGCCAACGGCCACGGTCGCGCCCGCCGCAGCCAGCCGCCGGACGGTAGCGGCGCCGATGCCGCTGCTGCCGCCGGTGACGACGGCGGCCTTCCCCACCAGCCCATACTCGCCCAGGTTGCCCGGTGCTGCCTCGGCCATCGCATCCTCCCCACCTTGGGAGCGATCCTAGGCCGGGCCGTGCCTTGGGCGTAAGGCTGTCCTCCTACCGCATGCGGATGTGCAGCAGCGTCGGCGCCACCTCCCGGCGTTGCGCTGCGACATCGATAGCGAAGCCAAGCGCGAGAATCAGCCCGAACGCCAGCGTTATCGATAACGGCAGCAACAGCAGCGTCAGGACGGCCGCCAGCAGGAGCAGGGCGGGCGTGGAGGGGAAGGGCAGAGTCATCGTTCCGGCTTTCTCGATGCGCGACCTCGCGCTTCGGTGAAATTGCCTGAGGAAGGTTAACCGCCCGTTGCGCCGCGCCGATCCCGGTCGTTGACCGCGCTTCCTACCGGGGTGCAGCATCCTTCCAAAGGGAGAGGAAGCGACGGCATGGACGGCGCCATCGATGTCGACCTGCACCCGGCCTTGCCCGGATGCCAAGCCCTGCTGCCGCATCTCGAACCCTTCTGGCGCGAGGTGATCGCCAGCCGCGGCATCGACGATCTCGACTTCGCTCTCTATCCGCGCGGCGCCCCGCTTACCGCCCGCGCCGACTGGCGCGATGCCCAAGGCCTCGCCGGCGCCACGCTTGAGGCGATGCGGCGCGAGGCGCTCGACCCCTTCGGCACCGCGATCGGCATCTGCAACCCGCTTTTCGGCGCGCCCGCGCTGCACAATGCCGACCTCGCCGCCGCCCTCTGCCGCGCAGCCAATGATTGGGTCGCCGCCCACTGGCTCGACGCCGAGCCGCGCCTCCGCGCCGGCATCCTCGTCCCCGCTGAGGACCCGGTGCTGGCGGTGGAGGAGATCGAGCGCCGCGCCGCCGATCCGCGCTTCGTCCATGTGCTGCTCTTCGGCAGCGCCGAGACGCTGATCGGCCGCCGCATCAACTGGCCGATCCTCGCCGCCGCAGAGCGCCATGGCCTGCCCATCGCCATCCATGCCGGCAGCGCCGCCCGCCACGCGCCGACGGCGAATGGCTGGCCGACCTATCTGATCGAGGACCACACCGTCTTCGCCCAGACCTTCCAGAGCCAATTGCTCAGCCTGATAGGGGAGGGGGCTTTCACCAAGTATCCGGCCCTGAAGGTGGTGCTGCTGGAGAGCGGCTTCGGCTGGGTGCCGAATTTCCTTTGGCGGGGGGTGAAGATGTGGCGCGCCATGCGCCAGGAAATTCCCTGGGTGGACCGCTCCCCGGCCGAGATCCTGCGCGAGAGCATCCGCATCTCCATCCAGCCCGCTGATGCGCCGGAGGACCCGGGCGAGATGGCAGCGCTGCTCGAGATGATCGACTGCGACGAGATGCTGCTCTTCGCCACCGACTACCCGCATGCGCGTTTCGAAGGCGGGGCAGCGATGCCCCCTGGCCTGCCCGCCCGGCTGCACCGCAAGGTGCTGCGGGAGAATGCACTGGCGATCTATCCCCGGCTGAAGGAGTGCGTTGCATGAGCACCAGCACGCTGCCCCGCCCGGAGGCGCCCGCCGCCTCCCGCCTCCGCCTGATCGATTGCGACATCCATCCGGCGCCTCGCGACCTCGCCGTGCTCGACCGCTGGCTGCCGGAGCGCTGGCGCCGCCACCGGCAGGAATACGGCCTCCGCCTGCGCCAGCCCTTCGCCACAGGCCACCCCTACCCGAAGGCTACGCCAGCCCTCTCGCGCTACGATTCATGGCCACCCGGTGGCGGCCCGCCCGGCTCCGACCTCGAATTCATGCGGCAGCAGCATCTCGACCTGCTCGACATCGAATACGGCATGCTCCAGCCGCTCGCCGCCCGCGGCATGGACGAGCGCAACCCCGGTTTCGCCGCCGCGCTGAGCAGCGCCGTCAACGACTGGATGCGCGAGGACTGGACCGCCCGCGAGCCCCGCCTCAAGGCCACCATCGCCATCCCAGGGGAGGACGCCGCCGCCTCGGTCCGCGAGATCGAGCGCTGGGCGGGCCAGCGCGACTTCGTCCAGATCGCCATGGTGAGCCGTGCGCTCGAGCCGCTCGGCCGCCAGCGCTACTGGCCGATCTACGAGGCCGCCGAGCATCACGGCCTGCCACTCGGCCTGCACAGCCTCGGCACCAGCGGCCATCCGGTGACGGGCGGCGGCTGGCCGAGCTTCTATTTCGAGGAGCACCAGGCCGTCGCCATGAGCATGGCCGCGCTCTGCGCCAGCTTCATCTTGGAAGGTGTCTTCGACCGCTTCCCGCGGCTGAAGATCGTCATCATCGAAGGCGGCTTCGGCTGGGTGCCCTCGCTCGGCTGGCGCATGGACGGGCTGTGGCGGAGCCTGCGCTCGGAGGTGCCGCACCTGCAGCGCAAGCCCTCCGACTACCTGAAGTCCCACCTTTGGTTCACCACCCAGCCGGTCGAGGAGCCCGAGCGCCCCGAGCATCTCCGCAGGTTGATCGACTGGATCGGCCGCGACCGCCTGCTCTTCGCCACCGACTACCCGCATTGGGACAGCGACGACCCGCGCTACGCCTTCAAGCTGCCCTTGAGCGAGCCGGAGCGCCGGGCGATCCTGGCCGGTAACGCCCGCGCCGTGTACGGCCTGGCCTGACACAACTCGGAGGAACCGGCCGCATGCCCGGACCACTCGCGGGCATCCGCGTGCTCGACCTGACCACCGTTCTCGTCGGCCCCTACTGCACCCAGCTCCTCGCCGAGATGGGCGCCGAGGTCACCAAGGTGGAGGCGCCCGAGGGCGACATGGTCCGCCTCATCGGCCCCGGCCGCAGCCCGGGCATGGGCAGCATGTTCCTCACCATCAACCGCGGCAAGCGCAGCATCGCC
This sequence comes from Belnapia moabensis DSM 16746, assembly GCF_000745835.1. Lineage (GTDB taxonomy): Bacteria > Pseudomonadota > Alphaproteobacteria > Acetobacterales > Acetobacteraceae > Belnapia > Belnapia moabensis. The sequence goes on from NZ_JQKB01000005.1 coordinate 70,957, forward strand.
CTCGACCTGAAGCGCCCCGAGGCGCGCGAGGTGCTGCTGCGCCTCGCGCGTACCGCCGACGTCCTGGTGACCAACATCCGCCCCGCGGCCATGGCCCGCCTCGGTCTCGATTACCCGGCGCTGCGCGCGGTCAACCCGCGCCTCGTCTATGCCGCCGTGCTCGGCTACGCCCAGTCCGGCCCCTACGCCCCGCGCCCTGCCTATGACGACCTGATGCAGGGCGCCGCCGGCATCGCCCATCTGCAATCCCGCACCGGCGACGGAACCCCGCGCTACGCGCCGCTCGCCATGGCGGACCGAATCACCGGCCTCGTTGCCATGGGCGCCATCAACGCCGCCCTGGTCCACCGCGAGCGGGGCGGGGAGGGGCAGCTGGTCGAGGTGCCGATGTTCGAGACGATGGTGAATTTCGTCCTCGGCGACCATCTCGGCGGCAAGGTCTTCGACCCGCCGCTCGATGCCGGCGGCTATGGCCGCCTCCTCTCGCCCGACCGCCGCCCCTACCGCACCCGCGACGGCCATGTCTGCACGATGATCTACAACGACCGGCAATGGCGCAGCTTCTGCGCCGCCGTCGGCTGGCCCGACCTGGTGGCGGCCGACCCCCGCTTCGCCAGCCACGCGACGCGCACCCGCCACATCGACGAGGTGCTGGCGATGCTCGCCGAGGAATTCCTGACCCGCACCACCGCCGAATGGATGGAGCTCCTGGCCGCCGCCGACCTGCCGGTCACGCCCGTCCACACGCTGGAGAGCATCTTCGAGGATCCGCATCTCCTGGCCACCGGCTTCTTCGACCGTGAGGAACACCCGACCGAGGGCCCGCTCACCCGTATGGCGGTGCCCTTCACCTTCTCCGCCAACCCGGCCGGCGAGCGCGCTCCGGCCCCGAGGCTCGGCGAGCACAGCGCAGCCATCCTGCACGAAGCCGGCTATGCCGAGCCAGAGATCGCCGCCATGCTGGCAAGCGGCGCCGTCCGCGCCGCCGAACCGGCAAGCGCGCCGGACGTTACCGCCGCATGCGCATCCCGCTGATCCTCGCCTTGTCCTTGCTCGCCGCCTGCACGCCGCACAAGGACCGCCCCGGCGGCCTCATCCGCAACGAGGCGGCCCCGGCCAATACCGGCCTGCTCCGCCCCGAGGCCGGCGTCGACCCCGGCATCCGTGCGCCTCTGTCCAATCGAAGCCCGACGACGACGCCCGTCATCCTGCCCAACCCCTCGATTCAGGCCCGCTGACTCGCCGCGGCAGGCGGCGATACCTAAGATGCCCGCGTGCCTGGCTTCACCCTCACCTCCATCGGCCATCTCGAGACGCCCTGGCCGAGCCCCGCCGATTGCCCCCGCAACGGCCGTCTGCTTGAGCCGCGCCCGCTTTGCCGCGCCGTCATCGCCGAGCCCTACCGCGAGGGCCTCGATCAGCTCGACAGCTTCTCCCACCTGATCCTGCTCTACTGGATGCACCTCGCGGAGCCGGCGCCGTTGAGCATCACTCCCCGCTTCGCTGCCGGCCCACGCGGCGTCTTCGCCACCCGCGCCCCGGTACGGCCCAACCCCATCGCCCTTTCCGTCGTGCAATTCGAGGGTTTCGCCGAACCCGGCGTGCTGCTTGTTCGCAACCTCGACTGCGCCAGCGGTACGCCGCTGCTCGATATCAAGCCTTATCTGCCGACGGTCGATGCCGAGCCGGCAGCCAGCATGGGCTGGCTCGACCCTCGCAGCCCTGCCTGACCGGAGTTCCGTCACGCCGCCCGCAGGCGTTCCAGGAAGTCGCTGACCCGGTGGCTCATCAGCTCCGCCTGCCGTGACAGATCGCCCGAAGCCTGGCGCAGATGGCCGGCCGAGGCCCCGGTCCGCTCCGCCTCCTCTTGCATGCCCGCCGCATGAGCTGCCGCCTCACCAGTGCCCGCAGCCGCCTCCGCAACCGCGCGGCCGATCTCGCGCGTCGCGGCCGACTGCTGCTCGGTCGCCGCCGCGACCGCCGCGCTGGTGGGGTCGATCGCCTCAATGATCCGGGCGATGCTGGCGATGGCTTCCACCGTGCGCACCGTCTCGCCCTGCATGGCGGCGATCTGCGCGCCGATCTCCTCCGTCGCCCGCGCCGTCTGCCCGGCGAGCGCCTTCACTTCCGAGGCCACCACGGCAAAGCCCTTGCCGGCCTCACCCGCCCGCGCCGCCTCGATCGTCGCGTTCAGTGCGAGCAGATTGGTCTGCCCCGCGATGTCGCTGATCAGCCGCACCACCTCGCCGATGCGCTGCGCCGCCTGGGCCAGCCCCTGCACCGTCGCATCGGTCTCCCGCGCCTGATCCGCTGCGCGCCGCGCCACCGTGGCGCCGGCGCCGACCTGCCGGGCAACCTCGGCGATGGAGGAGGACAGCTCCTCGACCGAGGCGGCGACGCCCTGAACATGGGTACTGGCCAGCCCGGTGGCGCCGGCGACGGCCGTGGCGCGCACCGTTCCGTCCTGCGCCATGGCCGTCATCTCGCCCGCCGTCTGGTCGAGCTCGGTCGCGGCCGAGGCCACGGTGCCGAGCATCTCGGCCGCCTCCGCCTCGAACCCCTTCACCAGCGCATCCACCCGCTCCGCCTGCTCTGCCTTCACCGCGCGCTCCGCCAAGCGAGCCGCGGCGGCGGCTTCGCGCTCGATCGAGGCGGCCCGCAATGTCTCGACCGCTCCTGCCATCGTGCCCAACTCGTCCTGCCGCCCAAGCCCCGGCACGGTAAGGTGCAGGTCGCCGGAGGCGATGCGCTCGACCGTGCTGGTGATGCTCTGGATCGGCCGCACCACTCGCCGGAACAGCATCCAGGCTGAGCCGAGCATGGCCCCCAGGGCGCTCGTCACGAGCGCGAAAGCCAGCAGTAACCCGGTGCGGCCGGCATCGGCCCGGCTCGCGCTCTCCGCCAGCACATGATCCAGCGCCGCGTCCCGCAGCAGGATGATCTCCGCCAGGGCCGGCACGCTCCAGGAGCGGAAGGCGGCCACGTTCTCGGGCCATGGTTGCACCGGGGCGCCGACCGCCCGCTCCCGCCCCCATTGCATCAGCTGTTCCCAACGTGGTGCGTTCCGGCCTTCATAGCTCTCGCGCAGCCGCGCCGCGGCAGCCTGCAGGCGCGGCGCATCCGGTAGCATGGCAAGCTTGTGTCCGATGTCGTTCCAGACTTCCTCGGTCCGGCCGACCAGGCGCTCGGCGGCGGCGTAGTCCGAAAGCGGGATGGGCTGGCCGGCGACCCAGTTGTTCATCATCAGGTTCCGGCGCCCCGTCGCATCGCGCATCGACATGGCCAGCATGGCGATGTCGATTCCCGTAGCGAGCGACGGCGCCCCGATCACCGTCCGCTTGGCGGCGGCTTCCGCCAGCTCCGCCAGCTGATTGTTGAAGACCGTGCGCTTGGCCATGACCTCCTGCGCATAGGCCGGATCCCGCTCCGCCGGCGGCTGGGCCAGGACAGTGTCGAGCCGCTTGCGGAGATCGGCCATGGCCGATCGCGCCTCGGCCGGCGCCCGTGCATCGCTGCCCAACTCCATGAGGCTTCGCTGCGCCGCCTCAAGCAAGCCTTCGGTTGCCTGCCTGCTCCGCGCCAGCGCCTCGCGGTCCGGCTGGGCGGCGAGGCTCGCAGCCAGGAACTGCCCGGCCTCATTAACCACCGCGGTCTGCGCGCGCTGCACCGCGCTGATCACCCGAGTGCCCTCTGCAGCGGAGCGCGCCTCGCTCCAACGGCTCCAGGCCGTGCCGGCGACCCAGGCCGACCCGATCAGCCCAGGGAGCGAGACAACGGCGAAGCCGAGTAGAAAGACGGTACGGGCGCGCACGGGCCTGCTCCTTGTAGCCAGGAGCAGGCTATACCCTCTCATGTTGCGATCCGGTTAAGTGCCGTCCGGGCAGACAAGGGGTTCGTGGCGCACCGCTAGACCCCGCCACACCCCTTCGCCCGCAGCGATGCAACCACCCACTCGCGTTCCCAGGTCCCGCGATCGATCGCCTGCTGCGCCTTGGCTTCCTTTGCCTGATGCCCCTCGGCCGCGGCGACCGCCTCCGCCGCATCCGCCGCCGGCAGCACGACGACGCCGTCCTCATCAGCCATGATGAGGTCGCCCGGCATCACCACCTGCCCGCCACAGGCGACCGGATAGCCGATCTCGCCTGGCCCGTCCTTGTAGGGCCCGGACGGCGTGATGCCCCGCGCCCAGATGCCGAGCGGCAGTTCGCCGAGCTGCGCCGCATCGCGCACCGCACCATCGACGATGACGGCGGCAATCCCCCGCCGCGCTGCCCAGCCCATCATCAGCTCGCCGGTGATGGCGATGTCGAGATCGCCGCCGGCATCGACGACGATGACATCGCCCGCCTGCGCCATGTCGATCGCCCGGTGAAGCATCAAGTTGTCGCCCGATCGCGCACGCACGGTGAAGGCCGGCCCCGCCACGGCAAGTCTGCCGCCGAAGGCGCGGAAGCCGCCGCGCATCGTCTGCATGCGGTTCACCACATCGCCGATATTGGCCGACGGGACGGCGGCGGCGCGGGCGCAGAGCGCCGGATCGACACGGCTGGTCACTGGCCGGATGCGGAAGCCGAGTGTCATTGGTTGTTTTCCCTTCGATCGTACGGCCCGCATCATGCCGGTCATGGGCTTCGTGTCGAGCCGGCTGCGCCCTGGGATCAACTTCCTGTGCGTCAACGAACTTCGCGCATCCCTTGGCCTCGCGGCACGTATCGCAAGTGTGACGTTGCGGCATCGGCCTGTCATCACGAGCCGGCCAAACGGCGTCCTGTATTGGTCCATGCCTATATTCGTTGTCTGACAGCATCGTGTCCGAAAATGATCAAACACTCCGTTGTGCATCTGCGAAATGCAGTATTCAATCCAATAGGTTGAAAATCAGCCTTGGCCCTGGGCCAAAATGAGAGACTTCATGCCGATCCGCAACCGGAGGTTTTGATGCCTGCGCCTCGCCCCATCCTGATCATCGAGGACGACGCCGCCCTGCGTGCCACGCTCGCTGAGCAACTCACCCTCGACGGCGACTTCACGGCCGACGAAGCCGACAGCGTCAGCGCGGCGGAAGCGAAGCTCGCCGATGCCAATGCCCGCTATGACGCCATCCTCCTCGATATCGGCCTGCCGGATGCGGATGGCCGCGACTTCTGCGCCAAGCTGCGCCGCGACGGCCGCCGCATGCCGGTCATCATGCTGACCGGCGCCGATGGCGAGCAGGATGTCGTCCGCGGCCTCGACTCGGGCGCCAACGACTACATCGCCAAGCCCTTCCGCCTGCCGGAGCTGCTCGCCCGCGTCCGCGCGCAGCTGCGCATCTTCGACAACAGCGAGGACGCCACCTTCTCCGTCGGACCCTACCTGTTCCGCCCGAGCGTCCGCCTGCTGACGGAGCCCTCGCGCAACCGCAAGATCCGCCTGACCGACAAGGAATGCGCGATCCTGAAATTCCTCTACCGCGCCGGCGGCAAGCCGGTCTCGCGCCACATTCTGCTGAACGAGGTCTGGGGCTACAACAGCGCCGTCACCACTCATACGCTCGAGACGCATGTCTATCGCCTGCGCCAGAAGATCGAGCCCGATCCCTCCCAGGCGCGGCTGCTGCTGACTGAAGCGGGCGGCTACAAGCTCGCCCCCGCCGCCCTTGGCATTGGCCAGGCCTGATACCGTTCCGCCTGCCTTCCCTTGGGAGGGCAGGCATACCTTGCCAGCAGGCGGGCCGGGCCGCAGTCTTGGCGGCCTGGCGGAGCCCGCAGCATCCTCCGCCCGCGGAGGACGCGCCCGATGAGTGATCTGCCCAGTGCCGCCGAGCTGGAGGAGATCACCGGCGCGGCCGCCCCCACCGCCGCCGATATCGCGCTCGGCGACTGCCTGCTCAGCGAAGCCCTCGACATGCCGCTGCCAGCCGAGGTCCGCCTCTCGCTCGCCACCGCCCTGGCCGAGGCCGGCTTCCGCCGCATCGGCCTCACCAGCCTCCGCGATCCCGCCCGCTTCCCGGCCTTCGCCGATGCCGAGGCGCTGCTGCGCGCCGCGCCCCGTCGCCCCGGCCTCGCCTGGCAGGTGCACTGCCCCGACCTCATGGCCGTCCGCCGCGCCCTGGTTGCCCGCGACGGCGGCTGGCCCCCAGAGGAGGTGCTGCTGCCCATCGCCGCCACCGACGCCGCCTCCCTTGCCCTGTTCGGCGAGGACCGCGCTGCCCGCTGGGCCAGCCTTGCCGCTATGGCTGCCCAGGCCCAGGGCAGCTTCGCCCTCTGCGGCAGCATCGCCGCCGCCTTCGCCGAGGGCACCGAGCCGGCCGGCGTGCTGGCCGATGCCGAACGCCTCGCCGGGCTCGGCATCACCCGCATCACCATCGTCGACGATACCGGCCTGGCGACGCCGCCCCGCGTCCGCGACCTGATCGGTTGGCTGCATGGCGGCCTGCCGACCGCCAGCTTCGTCGCCCGCTTCGCCGACCGTCGCGGCACCGGCCTGGCCAATACCCTCGCCGCCATCGAGTCGGGGCTGGCGGAGGCCGATGCCACACTCGGCGGCGCCGGCGGCTTCTGCTGCGCCGAGGACCTGGCCGCGGCGCTCGCCGCCATGGGCCTCGGCACCGGCCTCGATCCGGCGGCGCTGCACCGCGCCGGCCGCGCCGCCGAGCAGGCGCTCGGCCAGCGCCTGCACAGCCGCATCCTCCGCCTGGGGGACGAAGGCTAGGCCGCCACCCGCACACGCGCCGCCGCCTTCACCATGTCGGCGCATTTCTCGCCGATCATGATGGCCGGCGCATTGGTATTGCCCGACACCACCGTCGGCATGATCGAGGCATCGGCGACGCGCAGCCCCTCGATCCCGCGCACCCGCAGCTCCGGATCGACGACGCTCGCCTCGTCGCCGCCCATGCGGCAGGTGCCGCTCGGGTGATAGATCGTGCCGCCGGTGCGCCGGATGAAGCCGAGGATCTCTTCGTCGCTCGCTGCCGCCGCGCCGGGCACGACCTCCTCCTCCACCCATCGCCCGAGCGCCGCTGTCTGCGCCAGCCGTCGCCCGAGCTTGATGCCCTCGATCATGCAGCGCCGGTCGGTTTCGGTGGCAAGGTAGTTCGCCTGGATCCGCGCCTTCGCTTCCGGGTCAGGGCTGGCGAGGCTGATCGTCCCGCGGCTCTCCGGCCGCAGCTGGCAGGCGCTGATCGTCATGCCTGGGAAGTCGTGCAGCTCCAGCATGGTCTTCGAGGTGCTGAAGGGTAGGAAGTGGTACTGCACATCCGGCGTCGCACTGCTCGGCAGAACGCGCGCGAAGAACCCGGCCGTGCCCGCGCTCACCGTCAGCGGCCCGGTGCGCCGTATTGCGAACTCGGCCCCCATGAGGAACTGGCCCCACAGGCTCCGCGCCCGGGTGTTCATGCTGACCGGCTTGTTGACCCGATAAGCCAGCCTTGCCTGAAAGTGATCCTGCAGATTGCCCCCCACCGCCGGCAGGTCGTGCACGACCGGGATGCCCATCTCCTGCAGATGCGCCGCCGGCCCTATCCCCGAGAGCAGCAGCAGGTGCGGCGAGGCGATGGCGCCGCCGCAGAGGATCACCTCCCGCGTCGCCCGCACCGTCAGTCGCGCCCCATGCCGGCGATAGGTCACCCCCGCCGCGCGCCGCCCCTCCATCAGCAACCCCGTGGTATGCGCATCGGCGACGACGCTGAGATTCGGCCGCCCACGCGCCGGCTTCAGATAGGCCGTCGCCGCGCTCACCCGCCAGCCGCGGCGCGAGGTCGTCTGGTAGAAGCCCGCCCCTTCCTGCGCCTCGCCGTTGAAGTCGTCGTTGCGCGGGAAGCCGAGCTCCACCGCCGCCTCAACGAAGGCCTGCGCCAGCGGATTCCGGTCGCGCAGGTCGCTGACGGCGAGCGGCCCGCCCGTGCCATGCAGCCGGCTCTCGCCGCGCTCCTGGTCCTCGGCCCGGCGGAAATAGGGCAGCACATCCTCGAAGGACCAGCCGGTGCAGCCGAGCTGCCGCCAGTGGTCGTAATCCTCGTGCTGCCCGCGGACATAGAGCAGCCCGTTGATGGCCGAGGAGCCGCCGAGCACCCTCCCGCGCGGCCAGGGCACGCGGCGGCCTTCCAGCTCCGGCTCCGGCTCGGTCGTCAGGTTCCAGGACAGGGTCGGGTGGTACATCGTCTTGGCATAGCCGATCGGCACATGCAGCCAGGGGTTCCAATCCCGCGCCCCCGCCTCCAGCAGGACGACGCGCACCGAGGGGTCCTCCGAGAGCCGCGCCGCCACCGCACATCCGGCCGAGCCGGCGCCCACCACCACGTAATCCGCGCTCACCGGCACGCCATCGCTCATCGTCTTCCTCCCGCAATCACGCTAGTGAAGCCGTGTTGCACCCGCGCGCCAAGGGGCTTGCCGAGCGGAATCCCCGGCGGGAGACTGTCCGCCATGTCCATGATCGACGCCCTGGCCGACGCCCTCGGCCCAAGAAACTGCCTGACCACCCCAGAGGAGATGGCCGCCTATGCGGTCGACTGGCGCGGCACCTCCCGCGCCATGCCGCTCGCCGTGCTCAAGCCCAGTACGGTGGACGAGGTCTCGGCCGCGATGCGCCTCGCCAGCGAGGCCGGCATCCCCGTGGTGCCCGCCGGCGGCCGGACCGGCCTAGCCGGCGCCGCCGTGGCGCGACCCGGCGGCCCGCCATCCCTGGTCCTCAGCCTCGAGCGGCTGAACCGCATCCGCGACGTCGATGCGCGCGACTTCTCCCTCGTCGCCGAGGCCGGCTGCGTCATCCAGCAGGTGCAGCAGGCTGCACTCGAGGTGGACCGGCTCTTCCCCATCGCCTGGGGCGCCCAGGGCACGGCGCAGATTGGCGGAATGCTCGGGACGAACGCGGGCGGGATCCGCACCATCCGCTGGGGCAATGCGCGGGAGCTGGTGCTCGGCCTCGAAGTCGTCCTCGCCGATGGCCGCGTGCTGAACGACCTCCGCCGCGTCCGCAAGGACAACAGCGGCTACGCGCTGCGCCACCTCTTTATCGGCGCCGAGGGCACGCTCGGCGTCATCACCGCCGCCGCGCTCCGCCTGGTGCCGCCCATGCGCGCCGTCGAGACCGCCTTCCTCGCCGTCCCCTCGCCGGATGCCGCGCTCTCCCTGCTCGGCCGCATGCAGGGTGCGGGGGCGGAGCTGATCGCCTTCGAGCTGATGAACCGCCTCTGCCTGGAGATGGTCGCCCGCCACGGCCCGCAGCTCCGCCTGCCGCTGCCGCTCGAGAGCCCCTGGTACGTCATGGTCGAACTCGCGGCACCCCACCCCGCCGTGCCCGTGCGCGCCATGCTGGAGACGGCGCTGGAGGCCGCGCTCGAATCCGGCGAATGCACCGACGCCGTCCCCGCCGAGAGCGAGGCCCAGCGCCTCGCCTTCTGGCGCATCCGCGAGGATTTCCCCGAATTCGGCCGCATGGACGGCCCCTCCATCCCGACCGACACCGCCGTGCCCGTCTCCGCCGTGCCGGAATTCCTGGCCCGAACCGAAGCCGCGCTCGCCGAGCGCTGGCCGGAAGGCCGGATGTTCGCCATCGGCCATGCCGGCGACGGCAACATCCATGTCAGCCTGAAGGCCCCGCCCGGCATGACCCATGCCGACTGGGCCGCCCGCGCCGCCGGCGCCGACATGCTGGTGAACGAGATCGCCACCTCGCTCGGCGGCAGCTTCAGCGCCGAGCACGGCATCGGCACCAGCAAGCTGCACGCGATGCAGGCGCTGAAGGACCCGCTGGCGCTGGAGCTGATGCGGCGGATCAAGGCGACGCTCGATCCGCAGGGCATCATGAATCCGGGGAAGGTGCTCCCCTCAAACTAGCCGCGGGCGAAGGCCGCCAGCATCCGCGCATGGCTGCGGGCGCCCTTGTGCAGGCAGCGCAGCTCGAATTTCTCGTTCGGGCTGTGCACCTGATCGTCGTTCAGCCCGAAGCCGACCAGCAGGCTGTCGAGCCCGAGCAGCCGCCGCATGCTCTCCACCACGGGGATCGACCCGCCGCTGCCGATCAGCACCGCCGGCCGTCCATATTCCTCCGCCAGCGCCCCGCGCGCCGCACCGACCCAGCGGCTGTCGGCCGGCACCTCAATCCCCGGCGTCGTGGTGAAGATCTGCACCTCTGCCTTGGCATCCGGCGGCAGCCGCTCCTCGACGAAGCGGCGGATGCCCTCCGCCACCTTCGCCGGATCCTGCCCCGGCACCAGCCGGCAGGACAGCTTCGCATGCGCCTCGGAGGCGATGACGGTCTTGCTGCCATCCCCCGTATAGCCGCCCCAGATGCCATTGAGGTCGGCGGTCGGCCTCGCCCAGAGCCGCTCCAGCCCGCTCCGCCCGCGCTCGCCCGCCGGCGTCGCCAGACCGATATCGCCGAGGAAGGCCCCCTCGTCGAAGCCGAGGCTGTCCCACTCCACGCGCTGCGCATTGGTGATCTCGGCGATGCCGTCGTAGAAGCCCGGGATCTGCACCCGCCCGTTCTCGTCATGCAGCCCGCCCATGATGCGCGAGAGCGCGTTGATCGGGTTGAGCGCCGCCCCGCCATAGATGCCGGAATGCAGGTCGCGCGACGCCGCCTTCAGGTCGATCTGCGCATAGACCATTCCGCGCAGCCGCGTGGTGATGGCGGGCGTGTCGATATCCCACATCGCCGTATCGCTGATGACCGCGACATCGGCCGCAAGCTCGCCCTTGTTGGCGGCGAGGAACGCATCGAGGCTCGGCGAGCCCACCTCCTCCTCGCCCTCGATAAGCACCGAGACGCGGCAGGGCGGCCCGCCGGCGATCTCGTGCCAGGCCCTGAGCGCCTCCAGCCACATCGCCGTCTGGCCCTTGTCGTCCACCGCGCCACGCGCGACGACGCGTCGCCCATGCGGCCCCTCGACCACCAGCGGCTCGAAAGGCGGCGAGGTCCAGAGCGCCAGCGGATCGGCCGGCTGCACGTCGTAATGCCCGTAGAACAGCAGATGCGGCGCATCGCCGCCCGGCCCCGGATGATGCGCGACGACGGCAGGATGTCCCGCCGTTGGCCGGATGCTCGCATCGAACCCCATGCCGGCCAACTGGTCGCGCACCCATTCGGCGGCGCGCAGGCAGTCCCCCGCATGCGCCGGCTGAGCGCTGATGCTCGGGATGCGGAGCCATTCGATGAGCCGTGCCTCCGCCGCGGGGGCATCGGCATCGAGACGGGCGAGGATGTCGGTGAGATTGGCCTTCATGCTCCTAATCCAGCATGGGAGAACCCGCCCGGGAAGTGGCAGGCAACCCACCGCCCGGCTTCGGCCTCGGCCAGCGGCGGCATCGTTTCGCAGACCGGCTGCGCGATTGGGCATCGCCCGCGGAACGGGCAGCCCCGCGGCGGCGCCAGCGTGCTTGGCGGCTCTCCCTGCAGCAGCACGCGCTGCCGCCCCGGCTCCGGCACAGCTGAGATAAGCACGCCGGTGTAGGGATGCAGCGGCCGCGCGAAGAGCGCCTCCGCCGGCGCGCTCTCCATGACCTTGCCGAGATAGAGCACGACGACGCGGTCGCAGAGATGCCGCACCACCGCCAAGTCATGCGCGATGAAGAGGTAGGTCAGCCCCATCCGCTGCTGCAGGTCGAGCATCAGGTTCAGGATCTGCGCCTGGATATTGACGTCGAGCGCGCTGATCGGCTCGTCGGCGACGATCATCTCCGGCTCCAGCGCCAGCGCCCGCGCGATGGAGATGCGCTGCCGCTGCCCACCGCTGAACTCGTGGGGGAAGCGCGAGACCCAGGCCGGGTTGAGCCCGACCATCTCCAGCAGCCCGCCGACGCGGTCGCGCACCTCCACCCCACGCCGCGCCAGCCCATGCGCGACCAGCGGCTCCGCCAGCGTGTCGCCGATGGTCATGCGCGGATTGAGCGAGGCATAGGGGTCCTGGAAGACCATCTGCATCCGCCGCCGCAACGGACGGATCGCCGCCGGGCTGGCACCGGCGATCTCCTGCCCGCCAAAGACGATACTGCCGGCCGTCGGCGCATGGATGCGCGTCACGAGCCGCGCCAGCGTCGACTTGCCGCAGCCGCTCTCCCCGACGATGCCGAGCGTCTCCCCACGCGCTACGTCGAGGTCGATGCCGTTGACCGCATGCACCACCCGCCGCGGCGCGAAGAAGCTCTCGCGCGGCAGCGGGAAATGCTTCACCAGCCCGCGCACTGCGAGCAGCGGCTCGGCCGCTGGGGGAGGGGGGGGCCGCACCCCGCCAAGCCCCGCGCCGCCCGCCTTCGGCAGCACCTGTCCCGCCTGCGTTACCCAGCACCGCGCCAGCCGCCCCGGCGCCACCTCGGCCAGCGGCGGATGCTCTCGCTCGCAGCGCTCGACCTTGAAGGGGCAGCGCGGCGCGAACCGGCACCCCTGCGGCAGGTTCAGCGCATCCGGCGGCGCCCCCTCGATGCTGACGAGCCGCCGGTCCGCGCCGAGCGGCTGGTCGATCCGCGGCACCGCATTCACCAGCGCCCAGGCATAGGGGTGGCGCGGATCGGCCAGCACCGCCTCCGTCACCGCCTCCTCCACCACCTCGCCCGCATACATCACCGCGACACGGCGGCAGACGCTGCCGATCACGCTCAGATCATGGCTGATCAGCAGGATCGCCGTGCCGAACTCGGCATTGAGCTGCCGCAGCAGATCGAGGATCTGCGCCTGGATCGTCACGTCGAGCGCCGTCGTCGGCTCATCGGCGATCAGCAGCGCCGGATCATTGGCGAAACCCATCGCCAGCATCACCCGCTGCCGCATTCCGCCCGAGAATTCATGCGGGAAGCGCAAGATGCTCCGCTCCGGCGCCGTGATCCCCATCCGCACCAGCAGCCCGACCGCGCGCCGCCTGGCCTCCGGCGCCGCGAAGCGTCCATGCCCCACCATCGGCTCGGTGAGTTGCCGCAGGATGCGGATGACCGGGTTGAGCCCCGTCATCGGGTCCTGGAACACCATCGCCATCCGGTCGCCGCGCAGCGCACGCAGCTCCTCCGGCCGCATCGCCAGCAGGTCGCGTCCCTGGAAGCGGATGCTGCCGCCCGCGATCCGCGCCGGTTCCTCCAGCAGCCGCATCAGCGAGAGCGCTGTGACGCTCTTCCCGCTGCCGCTCTCGCCGACGATGCCGAGCGTCTCCCCCGCGCCGACGGTGAAGGAGACACCGTCCACCGCCCGCACCGCCCCCGCATCGGTGAGGAAGACGGTGCGAAGATCCTCCACCTCCAGCGTAGGCGTGCTCACCGGCTCCGCGCCTTCGGATCGAGCCAATCCCTTATCCCATCGCCCAGGAAGTTGAACCCGAGCACGATCGAGAGGATGGCCAGCCCCGGGAAGGTCGCCACCCACCACTGCTCAACCAGCTCCCGCCCCTCGGCGACCATCGCCCCCCATTCCGCCGTTGGCGGCACCACGCCGAGGCCAAGGAAGGACAGGCCGGCGAAGGTGATGATCGCGTTGCCGATATCGAGCGTCACCAGCACCACCAGCGGCCCGACGGCATTCGGCACGATATGCCGCCCGAGGATGCGCGCCGGCTTCAGCCCGAGCACGACGGCGGCCTCCACATAATCTTGGCTTCGCTGCACCAGCGCCAGCGCCCGCGCAAGCCGCGCGAATTTCGGCCACCACACCACCAGCATGGCGATGATTGTGTTGGTCGTCCCGATCCCCAGCGCTGCGGCGATGGCGAGCGCCAGGATGATTGGCGGAAAGCACAGCACGAGATCGGTGAGCCGCATCAGCGCCGCATCGACGAAGCCCCGCGCATAGGCACCGACCATGCCGACCAGCGTGCCGAAGGCAGCCCCCAGCGCGACGACGGAAATCCCTGCCAGCAACGAAATCCGCGCGCCGAAGAGCAGCCGCGAGAAGCAATCCCGCCCCAGCGCATCGGTCCCCAGCCAATGCAGCGCCGAAGGCGGCTTCAGCCGGTTCGCCACATCGACGAAATCCGGCGGATAAGGCGCCACCCACGGCGCGAAGACGGCAATGAGCACCCAGGCGAGCACGATCCCCGCCCCGATCCCCGCCAGCCCATAGCGCCGCCACAGCCGTGCCCGCCGCGAGCGCGGCGCGGGGAGGGCGATGCTCGCGCTCACCGCCGCACCCGCGGGTCTAGCATCGCATAGGACAGATCGACGAGAAGGTTCACCAGCAGGTAGGTCACCGAGACCACCAGCGTGATCCCCATGATCGCCGGGAAGTCGAGCGCCGCCGCACTTCGGAAGGTGTAGCGCCCCAGCCCCGGCCAGGAGAACACCGTCTCCGTCATCACCGCCCCGGCCAGCAGGTTCGCATAGGCGAGGCCCCCCAGCGTCACCACCGGGATCAGCGCATTCGGCAGGACGTGGCGGAGGATGGTGTAGCGCTCCCGCATCCCCTTGGCGCGGGAGACGCGCACATAGTCCTGCCCCATCGCCTCCAGCATCGCCGCCCGTGTCGTCCGGGTGATGAGCCCGATCGTCGCCGCCGCCAGCACGATGGAGGGCAGCACCAGATGCGCCGCCGCATCGCGGAACCCCTCCCAATCCCCCGCCAGCAGCGTATCGACGAGGAAGAACCCCGTCACCTCATCGGGCGGGAAGGCGATCGGGTCGAGCCGCCCCGGCCCCGGCGCGATCTGCAACCCGCCATAGAAGATCGCCAGCATGATGAAGGCGAGCCAGAAGGTCGGCGACGAGACGCCGATCAGCGAGACCACCCGCGCCGCCGCATCCACCCAGCTATCCCGCCACACTGCCGCCGCGATGCCGAGTGGGATGCCGATGCCGAGCGCAAGAAGGAAGGCGATGCTGGCCAGCTCCACCGTCGCCGGCGCATATTGCGCGATATCCTCCAGCACCGGCCTTTGCGAGGCGATGGAGGTGCCGAGGTCGCCCTGCGCCAGCCCGCGCAGGAAGATCAGGTATTGCTCCCAGAGCGGCAGGTCGAGCCCCCATTTCGCCCGCCATTCCGCGACGGTCGCCGGGTTGCTCGCGGCGATGTCGCCGAGCTGAGCCAGCACCGGGTCCCCCGGCACGGTATTGGCGATGAGGAAGATCACCAGCGTCGCCAGCACGGCCATGACGGCGGCGCCTGCCAGTCGCGTGACCACGGTCCGCAGCATTCGCCCCGCTTCTCCCTCGCCTCGTTCCCTGTAGTCTAGCCCCGAACGAAGGGGAGTGAAGCATGCAGGTCTATCTCACGCATACGACCGATGCGCTGGAGAACTACTACGGCCCCCGCGCCCTCGCTGCGCTCCGCCAGGTGGCCGAGGTCCGCCTCAACGAGACCGGCCGCCACCTCGCCGGGCGCGAACTGGCCGAGGCCGCCGCCGGCTGCCAGGCCATCGTCAGCTACCGTCAGTCGCCCGGCGAGGCCGCGACCTTCGAGCATGCCCCCGACCTCGTCGCCTTCCTCCGCTGCGCTGTCGACATCCGCAACGTCGATGTCAAAGCGGCCAGCGCCGCCGGCATCCTCGTGACGCAGGCGACGCCCGGCTTCATTCCCTCGGTCGCCGAGCTCGTTCTCGGCCAGATGGTCGATCTCGCCCGCGGCATTGGCGCCGCCGCCGCCAGCTACCATCGCGGCGAGGTGCCCACGGCGCGGATGGGCGCTCAGCTCAGCGGCAGCACCCTCGGCATCATCGGCTACGGCGCCATCGCCCGTCACCTCGCCCCGATCGGCCTCGCCCTCGGCATGCGGGTGCTGGTGACGGACCCCCATGCCCGCGTCGAGGATGCCCGCATCGAGCAGGTGGAGCAGGACCGGCTGCTGGCCGAGAGCGACTTCGTGGTCTGCCTCGCCATCGCCAACGAGCAGACCGAGAACCTGCTGAACGAGGCCGCCTTCGCCCGGATGAAGCGTGGCGCCTTCTTCCTAAACCCTTCGCGCGGCAACCTGGTGGACGAGGCCGCCCTGCGCGCCGCGCTCGACAGCGGCCAGCTCGCCGGCTGCGCCATGGATGTCGGCCGCGCGCCGGACCAGATGCCGACGCCCGACCTCGCCGCCCATCCGAAGGTCATCGCCACGCCGCATGTCGGCGGCCTCACCCCGGCGGCGATTGAGCATCAGGCCTTCGATACGGTGCGTCAGGTCACGGCTCTCGCCGAAGGCCGCCTGCCGGACCATGCCGTGAATGCCGACCGCGCGCATCGCCTCTCGCGCCTCGGCATCCGACCTTAAACCGGCCTGGCTTGGCCAATCTCCAGCTGCCAACCCGCCGCCGTCAGCGGGAACTCCTTCACCGTATTGCGCACCGCGATCTGGTAGACGGGCTGGAACAGGATGATGTGGTTGGCCTGGTCCACCATCGCCCGCTGCCACTCCACCCAGAGCGCCGCGGCCTTCGCCTTGTCCGTCTCCTGCGCCGCGCGCTTGACGAGGCCGGTCATCTCCGGCGGCACGGTCCAGTGGACGCGCCTCGCCACCCGCTCGACGACGGCAGCGGCCCAAAGCTCGTTCTCCACCGCCGGCGGGTTCCAGAAGGTCAGCACCCCACCCTGCGCCCGCCCGGTGGTGAAGCTGGTGCGCAGGTTGACCTGATCCATCGGAGCCAGCTTCACCCGGATGCCGACGCGGCCGAGATCCGCCTGGATCTTCTGCGCCAGCAACTGGTACGAGACGCCCGCCACCGCCGCATTGCCATAGGCGATCTCGAACTCGAACCCCTCCGCGAAGCCGCCCTCTCGCAGTAACTGCTTCGCCTTATCCAAATCCTGCTTGAACCCGACCTCCCGCGCCACCGTCTCCGTGCTGCCATTCACCCCGATCGGCAGGAAATGCGCCGGCCTGAGCGCCGCGCCGCCCAGCATGCTGTTGACGATACCGTCATAGTCGATGGCATGGCCGATCGCTTGCCGGCACGCCTTCTGCGCCAGCGCCCGGTTGAACTCGGCATTCTGCGTCAGCGCCATGTAGACGAAGTCGAGGCTCGGCAGCCGCTCCGCCCGCACCTGCGGCTCGTCCTTCAGCGTGGCGATCTGCTCGGGAATGAGGTTGAAGGCCGCCTGGATGTCGCCGCGGCGGATCGCCAGCAGCTGCGCCGCGCTGTCACTGAAATGCCGGATCACCACCCGCTCATAGGCCGGCGCCCCGCGCCAGTGATGCGGGTTGCGCACGAGCTGGATCTGCTGGTTCCGCTCCCACCTGACGAGCCGGTACGGCCCGGTCCCGGCGCTGTTCTGGTTCAGCCAGTCCGTCGCCTTATCCGCCTCCTTGGCATCCGGCCCCATGCTCCCGCCATGCTGCGTCACCAGCTTCTTCTCGGTGATGCCGAAGCTCGGCGCGCAGAGGATGTTGAGCAGCGGCGCGGCCGGGTCGTTCATGACGAGGTCGATGGTCCTCGCATCGACGATCTCGCAGCGGTCGATCGCCTTCACATATTGCTGCGTCTGCTCCTTCATCCGGATCAGCCGCTCGAAGGTGAACTGCACGTCCTCCGCCGTCACCGGCGCGCCGGAGGCGAATTTCACCCCCTCGCGCAAGGTAAAGCGCCAGCCCTTGCCGTCCGGCGTCCGCGCCCAGGCGGTGGCGAGCGCCGGCTTCGGCTCGATGTAGTCGCCGGGCATCAGCGTCACCAACGGATCATAGGTCGCCGCCAGCGTCATCGGCGGCGTGTATTGCGCCTGCTTGACCGGATCGAGGGTGATGGTGTCGCTGATGTCGATGCCGATCACCAGGGTCGCGCCGCGCGTCTGCGCATAGGCCTGGCCCGCCGGCAGCAGCGCCGAGCCCGCCGCCAGCCCCATCAACTGCAGCACATCCCGGCGCGCGATCGGCCGCGCGGTCTCGTCCAGCTCCATCGGACCCCTCCCAGGGCTGGCCGCGCGGTTTGCCCGCGCCGGCTGATACGGCACGATAGGAGCCGAACGAGGGGGAAGGGAAGCCATGCCAGGAATGATCGGCGTCGGGATGGTCGGCCTCGGCATGGCCGTCGCTCCGCATGCCCTCGCGCTCCGCGATCTCGAGGCCGCCGGCCGCGCCCGCCTCCTCGGCGGCTTCAGCCCCTCCGCCGAGCGCCGCGCCGGCTTCGCCGCCCGCTGGGGCGCGCCGGCCTTCGACAGCCTCGACGCCCTGCTTGCCGCCCCCGGCCTCGATCTCGTCCTGGTCCTGACGCCGCCCGCCGCCCATCTCCCTGTCGCCGAGGCCGCCGCCGCCGCCGGAAAGCACCTGCTCGTGGAGAAGCCCCTCGAATTCGACCTTGCCCGCGCCGAGTCCTTGGTGACGATGGCGGAACGCGCCGGCGTCACCCTCGGCACCGTCTTCCAGCACCGCTTCCGCCCCGCCGCCCTCCGCCTGAAATCGGCGCTGGAGGACGGGCTGCTCGGCACCCCGCTCTCCGCCTCCGCCACCATCCGCTGGTGGCGCGACGCCGCCTATTTCGCGCAAGCCGGGAGGGGGATGAAGGCGCGCGACGGCGGCGGCGTGCTGCTGACCCAGGCGATCCACAGCATCGACCTGCTGCTGCATCTGATGGGTCCCGTCGCCGAGGCCGCCGCCTTCGCCCGTACCAGCCCGCTCCGCGCCATCGACACCGAGGACATCGTCGCCGCCGCCCTCCGTTTCGCGGGCGGCGCCATCGGCACACTGGATGCCACCACCGTCGCCCGCCCCGGCTTCCCCGAGCGGATCGAAATCGCCGGCACGCGCGGCAGCGCCATGCTTGTCGCCGAACGGCTGGAACTTCACCCCGAGGGCGCGCCGCCCGAGATCATCGACCACGGTAGCGCCGGCGGTGGCGGCGCCGACCCCATGGCCTTCGACCATGGCCCCCACCGCGCCCTGCTGACCGAGATGCTGGATGCCATCGCCGCCGCCCGCCCGCCCTCCAATTCCGGCGCCAGCGCGCTCGCGGTGCAGCGGCTGATCGAGGCGCTGCTGCGCGGGGCAGGGCAGGGGCGTTTCGTCACGCTATAAATGATGGACTATAACGGCCTGGGTTGCCCCCGCTCCACGACAGGCCCACATTGCGCCCCGAGCCTGGCGGGGCCTGCCCCGCCCAAATAGCCAAGGAGACCCCCATGGCCTATCCGACCGTCCAGCTGCACATCAACGGCGAGTGGCGCAACAGCCGCTCCGGAAAGATGCTCCAGGTCATCAACCCGGCGACGGAGGAGGTGATCGGCGAGGTCGCCCATGCCGGGACCGACGACCTGGACGAGGCGCTGGACGCCGCCGAGCGCGGCTTCGCCACCTGGAAGAAGGTCTCCGCCTTCGAGCGCGCCAAGCTGATGCGCAAGGCCGCCGACATCCTCCGCTCCCGCGCCGACGAGATCGCCGCGCTGATGACGGCCGAGCAGGGCAAGCCGCTCCCCGAGGCGAAGATGGAGACGCTCGCCGGCGCCGACATCATCGACTGGTTCGCCGAGGAAGCCCGCCGCGCCTATGGCCGCGTCATCCCGGCCCGCGCCGAGGGCGTCTACCAGCTCGTGGTGAAGGAGCCAATCGGCCCCGTCGCCGCCTTCACGCCCTGGAACTTCCCGATCAACCAGGTCGTCCGCAAGCTCTCCGCCGCCGTCGCCACCGGCTGCTCGATCATCGTGAAGGCCCCGGAGGAGACACCGGCCTCCCCGGCCGCGCTGATCCGCTGCTTCGTCGATGCCGGCCTGCCCGCGGGCGTCGTCGGCCTCGTCTACGGCATCCCGGCCGAGATCAGCGAGTATCTGATCCCGCATCCGACCATCAAGAAGGTGACCTTTACCGGCTCCACCCCGGTCGGCAAGCAGCTCGCGGCCCTCGCCGGCCAGCACATGAAGCGGGTGACGATGGAGCTCGGCGGCCATGCCCCGGCCATCGTCTTCGACGACGCCGATCTCGACCTCGCAGTGAAGACGCTCGCCGGCGCCAAATTCCGCAATGCCGGCCAGGTCTGCGTCAGCCCGACGCGCTTCCTCGTGCAGGAAAAGCACTACGAGCCCTTCGTCGAGAAATTCGTCGCGGCGGCCAAGGCGGTGAAGGTCGGCAACGGCATGGAGCAGGGCGTCCAGATGGGCCCGCTCGTCCATGAGCGCCGCATCCCCTGGATGGAGGGCCTCATCGCCGATGCCCGCCAGCGCGGCGCCGAGGTCCGCACCGGCGGCGAGCGCATCGGCAACAAGGGCTACTTCTTCCAGCCGACGGTGCTGACCGGCGTCACCAAGGAGGCGCGGATGATGAACGAGGAGCCCTTCGGCCCGCTCGCCATGATCGCGCCCTTCCGCGAGTTCGACGAGGTGGTGGAGGAGGCCAACCGCCTGCCCTACGGCCTCGCCTCCTACGCCTTCACCCGCTCGGCCAAGACGGCGAACGCCATCGCCGCCAAGGTCGAGAGCGGCATGATGACGATCAACCATCTGGGCCTCGCCCTGCCCGAGGTGCCCTTCGGCGGCATCAAGGACAGCGGCTACGGCTCCGAGGGCGGTTCGGAGGCCATCGAGGCCTACCTGAACACGAAGTTCGTCAGCCAGGCCGGCCTCTGAGCCGTCATCGAGGGGGACATCGTCCCCCTCGAACTTCCCGACCCGGTCAACGGGCCGGAGGATCCGTCTCGATCCCTGCCGCCTCGTAGGCGGAGCGCGCCTCGGGCCCGGTCAGCCAGCGCAGCAGCGCCTCCGCCGCCACCGGCGCCCCGGGCGCCAGCGCCGCGCTGTAGGTCGTGTAGGACTGCAGCTCCGCCGGCAGCGGTCCCAGATAGCGCAGCTCGCGCACCTTGCGGATTTCCGTGATGGCGCCGAAGCCGATCTCCTGCCCCCGCCCGTGCAGCAGGTGCGCCATGACCTCCGCGCCGGTCCGGTAGCGCCGTGCCTTGGGCGCTACCGCCGCGGTGAGCCCCATCCGCTCGAACAGCCGTTCCATGTAGAGCCCCGTCGAGGCCCGGTTGAAGACCACCGACTGCGCCCCGACCACCGCGCGCCGCAACCCCTCGGCATCCGTTACCGGGCCGATGGCGACATCCGGCCGCACCACCATCCCGACCCCGACCCGCCCGAGCGTCACCGGCTGCCCCGCCAGCCGCCCCGCCTGCGCCAGCCCCACCATCAGCGAGTCCGGCCCGATCAGCAGCTGTGGCGCATCGCCATCCGCCAGCGCCTGCTGCAGGGCCGGCGCGGTCGCATAGCGGATCTGCACCGAATGGTCCGAGGCGTTGCGGAAGGCCTGCACCGCCTGCGCCAGCCCCGGCTCCATCGCCCCGGCGCTCATCACCTCCAGCTCCGCCGCGCGCGCCATGGGAGCCAGGAGGACCGAGGCCGAGACGAGGGCCAGCAACCGACGATACATGCGCATCCTCTGGAAGGTCAGTGCCGACGCTCTACCCTGCCGCCCGCTCCAAGCCTACCGTTTGCCGCGCATGTTCCGCCCCCGTGCCCAGGGCCATGCTCCGGGCCTAGCCGCTGCCGATTGACCGCCCCGCCCGCCGCCCGCAGCATGGCGCCATGCCAGCCAGAGCCGGGACCGCCGAAAGACCCTCCCGCCAGGCCTGGCTGATGCTCGCCGGCGCCTTCGCCGCCTTCACGGTTGGCGCCAGCCTGATGCATTCCTACACCGTCTTCCTGCTCGCCTTCGTCGCCGAATTCGGCTGGTCCCGGGCGGAAAGCTCGCTCGCCTATTCGGTCGGTCAACTCGTCGGCGGCGCCAGCTCGCCTTTGGTCGGCGGCCTGGTGGACCGCATCGGCGCCCGCCGCTGCGTCCTGCTCGGCGGCTGCCTGCTGACGCTCGGCCTGCTCGGCAGCGCCTTCGCCACCGAGCTGTGGCAGGTGGTCTTCCTCTACGGCGTGGTGATGACGGTCGGCGCCAACTGCCTCGGCCTGCTGGTCTTCGTCCCGCTCGTCTCGCGCATCTTTCACCGCCAGCGCGGCATGGCCGTCTCCATCCTGCAATCGGCCAATGCCTTCGGCCGCGCCTTCTCGGCCCCGACTAGCCAGATGCTGATCACCGGCCTCGGCTGGCGCGGCGCCTATCTCGCGGCGGCGGCCAGCATGGCCGTGCTGATCCTGCCGCTGGCCGCCATCTTCCGCCGCAGCCCCGCCATCCCTGCCATGGGCGACGGCGCCGCCACCACCGCACCGCGTCACTGGACGCTGGCCGAGGCCATCCGCACCCGCGCCTTCTGGCTGCTCTTCCTCGTCTACATGTGCACCAGCATCGGCAGCTTCCTGGTCTCGCTGCACCAGATCGCCTTCGCCGTCGATATCGGCTTCGACCCGCTCTATGCTGCCGGCGTGCTCGGCATGGGGGCCTTCCTCGCCTTCCCCGGGGTGATCCTCACCGGCACGCTCTCCGACTATATCGGCCGCGAGGCCTCGGCGCTGCTGACCTACGGCATCTCCATCCTCGGCGTCGTCTGCGCGCTGCTGATCACCTCGCCCGACCAGCACCTGCTGCTCTGGCTGCATGGCTGCGCCTTCGGCCTGACCTGGGGCGCCCGCGGCCCCGCCATCACGGCGAAAACGGCCGACCTTTTCCCCGGCCCCCGGCTCGGCACCATCCTCGGCGTCATCACCATCGGCTCCGGCCTCGGCGCCGCCATCGGCTCCTGGGCCGCCGGCTGGATCTTCGACGTCACCGCCAGCTACCGCGTGGCCTTCCTGCTCTCGATCGCGGCTTATGCGGCGGGCTCGGTGGCCTTCTGGGCATTGCGCCGGCCGATGCGCTGACCGAACCTCCTCGGATACAGCAAGAGGAGAGGGGGCATGGATCTCGGTCTCAAAGGCCTCAGGGCCATCGTCACCGGCGGCAGCAAGGGCATCGGCCGCCGCTGCGCCGAGCTCTTCGCGGCCGAGGGTGCCCATGTGGCCCTCTGCGCCCGCGACGCGGCGGAGGTCGAGGCCACCGTCGCCGCACTTCAGGCGCAAGGCGTCACCGCCTTCGGCTAACCCGTCGATGTCACCGACAAATCCGCGCTGAAAGCCTGGGTCGCCGCCAGCGCCGCCGCCCTCGGTGGCATCGACATCGTCGTCTCCAATGTCTCGGCGCTGGCGGTCGATGACGGCGAGGAAGCCTGGCGCCGCGGCTTCGAGACCGACCTGATGCACACGATCCACACGGTGGGCGCCGCGCTCCCGTACCTGGAGGCGTCGAAGTCAGCCTCCATCACCATCATCTCCTCGGTCTCCGGCCGCGAGCTCGACTTCACCGGCCCGGCCTACGGCGCCTTCAAGGCCGCGCTGGTCCACTACGCCCAGGGCCTCGCACACCGCCTCGCGGGGAAGGGTATCCGCGCCAACACCGTCTCCCCCGGCAACACTTATTTCGCGGGCGGCATCTGGCAATGGATCGAGCGGAACAACCCCACGCTCTTCGCCGAGGCGCTGGCGCCCAACCCCACCGGGCGCATGGCGACGCCCGAAGAGATCGCCCGCGGCGTCGTCTTCCCGGCGAGCCCCGCCTCCTCCTTCACCACCGGCACCAACCTGGTGATCGACGGTGCGCTCACCCGCGGCGTGCAGCTGTGATCAAACCGTCTCCAGCTCCCGCAGACTTGCCGGCACCGGCTTCGGAATGAGGCAATCCGGCAGCGGCTTCCCGCTCCCCGCGGTGGGCCGAGGCTTGGGCGAGGGCGGCGTCGAATCCGGCCGCCAGCCGCCGCCATCGCTGCGCTTCAGGTTCCGCAACTCGCGGATGGCGAGGACCAGCGGCACCCCGAAGCTGAGGCCGCCGCTGAGCAGGACGAAGACTTCCGGCGCCATCCATACCACCTCCTCGGAACCGTGCGAGCATACCCACCCCGCACCCCCGTGATGCAAGCGCTGCATCGACACAGCAACCGGTAGCGCCCTATCCTTCCCATCCAACGGGAGAGCCGGATGCCACCCGACCAGACCAACCCCCCCGCCTATGTCCCGGCCCCGCTGCCGCCCGACGCCCCGCCGCCCGGCGAGATCCGCACCATCCAGCCCGGCCTGCTTCGCGCCCGCATGCCGCTGCCCTTCGCGCCCGGCCATGTGAACATCTGGTTCCTCGAGCATGAAGGCGGCTGGCTCGCCATCGACACCGCCATCGCCAGCCGCACCACCCGCGGCCATTGGGACCAGCTTCTCGCCCAGCCTGCGCTCGGCGGCCGGCCGCTGACGGCGCTGCTCGTCACCCATTTCCACCCGGACCATATCGGCCTTGCCGGCTGGCTCTGCGAGCGCTTCGGCATTCTGCCGATGATGACGCGGATCGAATGGCTGATGGCCCGCGCCCTTTGGTACGACAGCGGCCCGGACATGATGGCCCAGCAGATCGAGCACTATGCCCGCGCCGGCTGCCCGCCCGAATTCATCGCCTTCGTCGAGGGCCGCGGCGCCCTCTACCAGCGCGCCGTCGGCGAACTCCCCCGCAGCTTCCACGCGCTGAAGGACGGCCGCAGCACCACCATCGGCGGCACCGAATGGCGAGTGCAGACCGGCGCCGGCCACGCCCCCGACATGGCGACGCTCTACAGCCCCGAGCGCGGCATCCTGATCTCGGCCGACCAGATCCTGCCCCGCATCTCCCCCTATGTCGGCCTCCATCCCGGCGAGCCGGCGGCCGACCCGCTCGGCGACTTCCTCGGCAGCAACGACCGCTTCCGCGCCCTGCCGGAGGACACGCTCGTCCTCCCCAGCCATGGCGAGCCCTTCACCACGCTGCACCGCCGCCTCGACATGCTGGCTGCCCACCATGCCGAGCGCCTCGACGCCCTGGCCGAGGCCTGCCGCGAGCCGCTCACCGCCTATGAGGCCGCGCAATTCCTCTTCCCCCGCGCCGCGCAGGAGATAGGGCAGGTGAGCTTCACCGTCGGCGAGACGCTGGCGCATCTCCGCCGCCTGGAACGCCAGGGCCGGCTGCGCGTCGAGCCAGGCGAGGTTGCCCGCTTCCGGACCATCTGATGCCCACCGAAACCGAGATCGCCATCATCGGCGCCGGCGCCGCCGGCATCGCCGCCGCCACCCGCCTGGCCGAGCTCGGCCGGTCCTGCTTGGTGCTGGAAGCCGGCACCCGCCCCGGCGGCCGCGCCCATACCGACACCGCCAGCCTCGGCACCCCCTTCGACCGCGGCGCCTCCTGGCTCCATGTTGCCGAGCACAACCCGCTGACCCCCATCGCCCGCCGCCTCGGCTTCACCCTGTATGAAGGCGAGCGCCGCCGCCGCGACATCCTCCTCATCGGCGACCGCCATGCCACGCCCGAGGAGAAGGCCGCCCACGACGCCGCCTGCGACGCCTGGGAGGAGGCCGCCGAGGCTCGCGCCGCCCAAGACGGTCCCGACATCCCGATCGCCGATGCCGTCCCCCATGGCGGTTATTGGGATGCCACCGCCTCCCACTGGCTCGGCACCACCATCTGCGGCGTGGAGCCCGAGCGGAACAGTCTGCGCGACTACATCGACACCGGCCTCGACGGCGAGAACCCGCAAGTGAAGGAGGGTTTCGGCACCCTCGTCGCCCGCCTCGCCGAGGGCCTGCCGATCCATCTGGTGACGCCCATCCATGCCGTCCGCGCCGACCGTCACATCACCCTCGAGGGTCCGCGCGGCACCATCCGTGCCCGCGGCTGCATCGTGACACTCTCGACCGGCGCGCTCGCCTCCGGCGCGCTCCGCTTCTCCCCCGGCCTCCCCGCCGAGGTCGATACCGCCATCGCCGGCCTGCCGATGGCCCTGCTCTCCAAGATCGCGCTCCGTGGCACCTTGGGCCTCGCCCCCTTCGCCCGCCTCGGCCGCCGCGTCGAGGGGGAGGGGGACAGGCCGATGTCATGGGTCGTCGGCCCCTTCGGCCGCGACCACGCCATCGGCTTCCTCGGCGGCGAGTCCGCCTGGGCGCTGGCCCGCGAAGGCCCCGCCGCCGCCGAGGCATACGCCCGCGCCGACCTCGCCCGCTATGTCGGCAAGGCCGAGGTCGCCCGCGCCTTCCCGCATCCAGCTATCGCCACCGACTGGGGCGAGAACCCGCTCTTCCTCGGCGCCTACACCTATGCCCGTCCCGGCGCCGCCGGTGCCCGCGCCGCCCTCGCGGAGGCCCGCCCCGCCGATGGCCGCATCCGCTTCGCCGGCGAGGCATGCCACACCCGCTATGCCGGCACCGTCGGCGGCGCCTGGGCGAGCGGCATGGCGGCAGCCGAGGCGTTATCCGCTACGCTCGGCCGATGAACCGCACCCTCTTCGCCGCCGAGGCCGCCGCCAGCGCCGATCGCGTCATCGCGCTGACCCGGGCCTTGGTCGCCATCCCGTCCCCCAACCCGCCCGGCGATGTCCGCGCCTGCGCCGAGACCGCCGCCCGCCTCATCCAGGATCTCATCCCCTCCGCCGAGATCGCCCTCCACCCCACCTCCGACCAGGTCACCAACTTCGTCGCCCGAGTGAGGGGCCATGCCCCAGGCCGCCGCCTGGTCTTCAACGGCCATCTCGACACCTACCCGGTGAACGAATCCCTGCCCTGGACCGTCCCACCCCTCGGCGGCCTGCTGCGCGAGGGCCGCCTCTACGGCCGCGGCACCGCCGACATGAAGGGCGGCATCGCCGCCTCCATCACGGCGCTGTCGCTACTCGCCGCCCACCCCACGCTCTGGCGCGGCGAGGCCGTGCTGACCCTGGCGGGCGACGAGGAATCCATGGGTCCCCTCGGCACGAAATGGCTGATGGACACCATCCCCGAGGCCACCGGCGATGCCGTCATCATCGGCGATGCCGGCAGCCCCCGCGTGCTCCGCTTCGGCGAGAAGGGCTTCCTCTGGATCGAGCTCGAGGCCACGGGCCGCGCCAGCCACGGCGCCCATGTCCATCTCGGCATCAACGCCCTCGACCGCCTCTGCGCCGCGCTCGATGCCGTCCGCACCCTCCGCGACCTGCGTCCCGAAGCCCCACCCGCCGTCACCGCCGCCATCGCCGCCGCCCGCCCCATCTCGGAACCCCTCTCCGGCCCCGGCGAGGCCGAGGTTCTCGGCAGCGTCACGGTGAATATCGGCCGCATGGAGGGGGGCACCTCGACCAACCTCGTCCCCGCCAGCGCCCGCGCCGGCATCGACATCCGCCTCCCCGTCGGCCTTCCCTGCGCCACCGCCGAAGCCGCCCTGGCAGCGACGCTGAATGGCCGCGACGGCATCGCCTGGCGCATCCTCCGCCGCTTCGAGCCGAACCACACCGACCCGCAGCACGAGCTGGTCCGCCGTGCCGCCGCGGCCGCCAGCGAAGTGCTTGGCTCCCCCTGCGTCGTCAACATGCGCGTCGGCGGCTCCGATGCCCGCTGGTTCCGCATGGCCGGCCTGCCGACCATCGTCTACGGCCCGACCCCGCACAACATGGGCGGCGCCGACGAGTACGTCCTCGTCGATGAACTTCTCCAGGTCGCCCAGGTCCATGCGCTGACCGCCCTCGACTTCCTCGCCGCATGAGCCAGGCGCTGCCCCGCCTCGCCGCGATGGGCGACACCGCCCGCGCCATCCTCTGGATGCTGGCCTCCGGCGTGCTCTTCATCCTGCTGAACGGCACCCTCCGCCTGCTGGCGCAGCAGCTCGACCCCTTCGTCGCAGGCTTCCTGCGCTACAGCTTCGGCGTGCTGGTGATGCTGCCCTTCATCCTGCGCGCCGGCTGGGCCGCCTACCGCCCGGCCAATCTCTCGGGCCAGATCTGGCGTGGCGCCATCCACACCTCCGGCCTGCTGCTCTGGTTCATCGCCGTGCCGCATGTACCGCTGGCCGATATGACGGCGCTCGGCTTCACCACGCCGCTCTTCATCATGCTCGGCGCCGTCGTCTTCCTGCGCGAGCGGATGGTCGCCGCCCGCTGGGTCGCGGCACTGATCGGCTTCTGCGGCGTGCTGATCGTCGTCTCGCCCAACCTCTCGGGCGGGGCAGGGGCCTATGGCTTCGTGATGCTGGCCTCCTCGCCGCTCTTCGCCGCCTCCTTCCTCATCACCAAGGCGCTGACGCGGCGGGACGCGCCGCATGTCATCGTCGTGTGGCAGTCGCTTGCCGTCGCGCTGTTCAGCCTGCCCTTCGCTCTGCCGCATTGGGACTGGCCGACACCTGCGCAATGGGCCGCCTTCGCCTTCTGCGGCGTCATCGGCACGGCGGGGCATATCTGCCTGACGCGCGCCTTCAAGCTGGCCGACATGTCGGTGACGCAGCCGATCAAATTTCTCGAACTGGTCTGGGCCTCGCTCTTCGGCCTCGCCGTCTGGGGCGACGTGCCGGGGACGGCCACCTGGATCGGCGGCCTCGTCATCTTCGCCAGCACGAGCTGGATCGCGCGGCGGGAGTCTCGGAAGCAAGGTTGAGGAGGGCGCTGCCCTCCTCAAACTCCACCCGCCAAGGGCCGAAGAGCCCCTGGACCCCTCGAGTTCTAGGCTGCGGCCTTCGCCTCGCGGCGGCGGGCCGTCAGGATGAACTCGGTGTAGCCATTCGGCTGCGCCGCGCCCTTGAAGATCAGGTCGCAAGCCGCCTTGAAGGCCACACCCTCATAGCCCGGCGCCATCGGCGTATAGAGCGGGTCGCCCGCATTCTGCCCATCGACGACCTTCGCCATCCGCTTCAGCGTCTCCATCACCTGCGCCTCGGTGGTGATGCCGTGCTGCAGCCAGTTGGCGATGTGCTGCGCGCTGATGCGCAGAGTCGCGCGGTCCTCCATCAGCCCGACATCGTGGATGTCCGGCACCTTGGAGCAGCCGACGCCCTGGTCGATCCAGCGCACCACATAGCCGAGGATGCCCTGGCAATTGTTGTCGAGCTCCGCCTGCACAGCATCCGCCGGCCAGTTGGTGTCGGTGGCGAGCGGGATGCTGAGGATCTCCTCCAGCTTCGCCCTGCGGCCGCCCTGCGCCAGCTCCTCCTGCCGCGCCGCCACATCGACCTCGTGATAGTGCAGCGCATGCAGCGTCGCGGCGGTGGGGGAGGGGACCCAGGCGGTATTCGCGCCCGCCTTCGGGTGCCCGACCTTCTGCTTCAGCATCTCCGCCATCGCATCCGGCGCGGCCCACATTCCCTTGCCGATCTGCGCCCGCCCGCGCAGCCCGCAGGCCAAGCCGACCTCGACATTCCATTCCTCATAGCCCTTGATCCAGGCCGTGCCGCGCATGTCGTTCTTGCGCAGCACCGCGCCGGCCGCCATCGAGGTATGAATCTCGTCGCCGGTGCGGTCGAGGAAGCCGGTGTTGATGAAGGCGACGCGGTCCTTCGCCGCGCGGATGCATTCCATGAGGTTCACCGTCGTGCGGCGCTCCTCATCCATGATGCCCATCTTCAGCGTCGCCCGCGGCAGGCCGAAGGCATCCTCCACGCGGCCGAACAGCTCGTTCGCCCAGGCCACTTCCTCCGGTCCGTGCATCTTCGGCTTGACGATGTAGACGCTGCCCGCCCGGCTGTTGCGGCCCTTGCCCTGCCCACGCAGGTCGTGCAGCGCGATCGCCACGGTGCACATGGCGTCGAGGATCGTCTCCGGCGTCTCCTGGCCGTCGAGCGTCACCACATCGGTCATCATGTGATGCCCGACATTGCGCACCAGCATCACCGAGCGCCCATGCAGCGTCATCGCCCCGCCGCCCGGCTTCAGATAGGTCCGGTCGGCGTTGAGCTTGCGAATGAGCGTCTTCCCGCCCTTCTCGAAACTCGCCTCCAGCGTGCCGTTCATCAGCCCGAGCCAGTTGCGGTAGACGACGACCTTGTCCTCGGCATCCACCGTGGCGACGCTGTCCTCGCAATCGATGATGGTGGTGACGGCCGCCTCCAGCACCAGATCGGCGACGCCCGCCGGGTCGTCCCTGCCGATCGGGTGGTCGCGGTCGATCACCAGCTCCGCATGCAGCCCGTGATGGACGAAGAGGATGGCCGAAGGCGCCGCCGGCTCGCCCAGATAGCCGACGCACTGCCCCGGCTGGGCGAGCCCGACGCTCCGCCCGTCCTTCAGCCCGACCGCCAGCGCCCCGGCTGCGATCGCATAGGACTTCGCCTCCGCATGGGAGGCCCCGCCCGCCAGCGGCGCGATCCTGTCCAGCGTCGCCCGCGCGAAGGCGATCACCTTCTCGCCCCGCTTCGGGTTGAAGCCCCGCCCGCGCTCCGCTCCATCCGTCTCGGGGATGGCATCCGTGCCATAGAGCGCATCATAGAGGCTGCCCCAGCGCGCATTGGCGGCGTTCAGCGCATAGCGAGCATTGGAGACGGGCACGACCAGCTGCGGCCCGGCGACGGTGCCAAATTCGGCATCGACATTGGTGGTGGAAACCTGGAAGGCCGGCCCCTCGGGGACGAGGTAGCCGATCTCCTTGAGGAAAGCGGTATAGGCCGCCTGATCGACCGGCCGCGCCGGGTTCGCCCGGTGCCACTCGTCAATCTTCGCCTGCAACTCATCCCGCCTGGCCAGCAGCGTGGCATTGCGCGGGCCGAGATCGCGGAGGATGGCGGCATAGGCGGACCAGAACCGCTCCGGCGCGACGCCGGTGCCCGGCAGCGCCTCCCGCTCCATGAACTCCTTAAGGGCCCGTTCGACGCCGAGCCCCGCGACCTCAACCCGCTCCGCCATGCCAACCTCCCTGAATTCAGGGGCTACCTAGGCGAAACAGCGCCTCCCGCAAAGGGGCGCGGGCTTTCACGCATCAAGGACGCTGCGCTGGTTCTTGGCGACCAGGGTGCGGAAATGCGGCGCCAGCGCCTCCTCCGGCAGCCCCCAGGCCTCGGCGAAGCGGCGGACGAGGTCCTGCTCGCCCTGCTCCGCCTCGCCATCGCTCATGGCGCTGTCGATCATGTTGAGCAGGATGCAGAGCCGCTGCTCCGGCCGCAGCCGCGGCGTGGCATCGGCCAGGAACTGCTCCGGCTTCGTCGCCCGCGCATAGCGCAGCGCCGCATCCAGCCCCTGCCGCGTCATCCCCCGCCCGAGGGCGGAGAGCAGGTGGCCAACCTCCTCCTCGTCCATCTCCCCATCCGCCGCCATGCAATAGATCAGCGAGACGGCGAGGCAGGTGCGCGGCGTGAGGTCGAGTGATGCGGATTGCGACTTGAACATGCCGAACATGGACATCTCCCAAAGGCTTGAAGCGCCAGCGAGATAGCCGAATATGAACGCCGCGTCATCTTCAAGAAAGGTTACAATCCAGTCTGGTCGAGCCGCAGGATTGCCCGCGCCATGGCCTGCGCCCGCGGCACCAGGCTCGCCACCTCCAGATACTCCTCCGGACTGTGCGCCTTGCCCCCCACCGGCCCGACGGCGCAGATGGTCGGCGCCCCAACCGCCGCGGTGAAGCCGCTATCGGCGCAGCCCCCGCTGAACTCCCCGGTGATGGCAAGTCCGCTCTCCCCAGCCGCATCCCGGTACATGTCGAAGAGCCGCGCCGCCGCCGGCGTCTGGGTCAGCGGCAGGAACTCGCCCCGGATTGCCAGGCGCGAACGCGTCCCCGGCACATAAGCCCGCTCGACGATGGCGTGGATCTTCGCCATGACCTCGTCCCGGTCGGCCGGCTCCTTGTAGCGCAGGTCGATCTGTCCCTGCGCCCAGGGCGCGACGGTGTTGACGCTCTGCCCGCCCGAGACGAGGCCGACATTCACCGTGATCCCCCGTGCGAGGTCGGTCAGCGCGTGCAGCGCCGTCACCTTCGCCGCCAGCTCGCCAATGGCGCTGATGCCCGCCTCGAAATTGCCGCCCGAATGCGCCGCCTTCCCCTCGATGTCGAAAATGGAGAAGACGCCGCCCTTCCGCCCCGTCACCACGCCGCCATTCGGCCGCCCAGGCTCGGAGTTGAAGACCACCCGCGCCTCCCGCGCCGTCGCCTCGATCACTTGCCGCCCCTCCGGGCTGCCGATCTCCTCGTCGCCGGTGAAGAGCCCGACCAGCGGCCCCGGTGCCCCGCCGAAGCGCTGGAAGCCGGCCAGGACGAACATGTTCATTACCAGCCCCGCTTTCATGTCGGCGACGCCCGGCCCAGTGGCGATCCCGTTCTCGATGCGGAAGGGCCGCCGCTCCGGCTCGCCCTTGGGGAATACCGTGTCCCGGTGTCCCATCAGCACGATCTGCCGCTTCTCGTTGCCCGAAGAGAGCGCCTCGCCGCCCGCCACGCGGACCTTCAGGCAGTCGCCATACTTCTCCTGCGGGATGACCTCGACCGGAATGCCCTCGGCGGCCATGAAGTCCTGCACGATCCGCCCGACCGCATCGACCCCCGGCTTGTCGTAGCTGCCGCCATCGGTGTTCACCATGGCTTCCAGCACCTTGAGCATCGCCTCCTGCTGGGTGGCGAGCCAGGCGGTGACGGCGGATTCGGTGCTCATGCGGGCCTCGTCGAAGGGAAGGCGCGCAGCCTGTCCCCGCCGCCCCGCCGCGGCAAGAGGCCCCTTCCGCTCCCGCTCTGCGCCCCCATCTCGGTCCCGCAAGGGAAGGAGAAGGCATGCCAGCACCAATCGCCATCTTGGGCGCCACCGGCGGCATCGGCGGCGCGCTCGCCCGGCGCCTCGCCGCGCGCGGCGCCCCGCTCCACCTCATCGGCCGGGACGCCACCCGGCTCGCCGCGCTGGCCGAGGAACTCCACGCCCCCTCCGCCGCCTGCGACGTCACCGACCCGGCCGCGCTCAAGGCCGCCATCGCCGCCGCCGGCACCCCGCTCGCTGGCCTCGCCTTCTGCATCGGCTCCATCGTGATGAAGCCGCTCGCCCGCGCCAACGCCGCCGACTTCGCCGAGACATTCGCCCTCAATGCGACCGCCGCAGCGCTGGCCGTCCAGGCCGCCGCCCCGGCGCTGGCGGCGGGGCAGGGCAGCGTCGTCCTCTTCTCCTCCGTCGCCGCCCGCGCCGGCTTCCCCGGCCATGCGGTGATCGGCGCCGCCAAGGCCGCGGTCGAGGGATTATCCCTTGCCCTCGCCGCCGAACTGGCGCCATCCGTGCGGGTGAACTGCATCGCCCCCAGCCTCACCCGCACAGGCATCGCCACACCCATGACGAAGAACCCGCAGATGGCGGACGCCATCGCCAAGCTCCACCCCATCCCCCGCCTCGGCGAGGCCGAGGACGCGGCGGCGCTGGCCGATTTCCTCCTCTCCGACGCTTCGGGCTGGATCACCGGCCAAGTAATCGGCGTCGATGGCGGCCGCTCCAGCCTGCGCGGCCGCGGCTGATGCTGCGCCGCCACCTGCCGCTGCTGGCCCTGCCAATCCTCAGCTGGCCCGCCGGCGCCATCCCCGCCGTCACCCGCTTCCGCATCATGCGCGAGGGCAGCGCCATCGGCACCCATACGGTGACGCTGAGCGAGGCCGGCGGTGCGCTGACCGCCCGCAGCGAGGTCGCCGTCCAGGTGAAGCTCGTCGGCATCACCGTCTTCCGCCTCACCCATAATTTCACCGAGGTCTGGGCCGGCGACCGCCTCCGCTCCGTCA
Organism: Belnapia moabensis DSM 16746; assembly: GCF_000745835.1. Taxonomy (GTDB): domain Bacteria; phylum Pseudomonadota; class Alphaproteobacteria; order Acetobacterales; family Acetobacteraceae; genus Belnapia; species Belnapia moabensis. Next base: position 104,211 of record NZ_JQKB01000005.1, read on the forward strand.
CCTCGCACCATGACCGGAACGGCACGGTGAAGGACATGACGGCCCGCGCCGAGGGCGGTGCCATCCTCGTCCAGGGCCCCGAAGGCCCGCTCCGCCTCCCGGCCGAGGCCGCGCCGTTGAGCTGGTGGGATGCACGCCGCTTCGATCGACCGCTCTTCGACAGCGAGACCGGCAAGCCGCTCCGCCTGCAATGGACCCGCACCCCCGGCCCCGGCGCCGCCACCACCTGGCGCGCCACCGGCGACGAGGAAGGCGAGGGCCAGTACGCCGCCGACGGCACCTGGCTCGCCTGGCGCACCAAGGGCGAGGACGGCAGCCTCGTCATCTATGAAAGGGCCTGATGGGCGTCCTCCGCCTCGTTCTCGGCGACCAGCTCTCTCCTGACATTGCCGCCCTCGAGGGGATCGATGCGGCCCGCGACGTGGTGCTCATGGCCGAGGTCATGGGCGAGTGCACCTATGTCCCGCACCACAGGCAGAAGCTGGTGCTGGTGCTCTCCGCCATGCGCCACTTCGCGGCAGAACTCCGCGCCCGCGGCCTCACGGTCGACTACATCCGCCTCGACGACATCGGGAACGCCGGCACCCTGACTGGCGAAATCGCCCGCGCCATCGCCCGCCACCGGCCCGAAGGCGTCATCGCCACCTTTCCCGGCGAATGGCGCGTGCTGGAGGCGATGCGCACCTGGGAGGATGACCTCGCTCTCCCCGTCGAGATCCGCGAGGATACCCGTTTCCTCTGCCCGCTCCCCCGCTTCCGCCGCTGGGCCCAGGGCCGCCGCCAGCTACGGATGGAATTCTTCTACCGCGAGATGCGCCGCGAGACCGGTCTGCTGATGGACCCGGACGGCCCCGTTGGCGGTCAGTGGAATTACGACGCCGAGAACCGCCGCCCCTTCGCCTCTGGCCTCACCGCGCCGCCGCCGCGCCGCACGCGGCCCGACGCGGTGACGCAGGAGGTGATCGCCCTCGTCGAGGCGCGCTTCCCCACCAATTTCGGCACGCTCGACGCCTTCGCCTGGCCCGTCACCGCCGCCGAGGCCGAGGCCGCCCTCGGCGACTTCATCGCCGCCCGCCTGGTCCGCTTCGGCGATCACCAGGACGCCATGGCGAGCGGCGAGCCTTTCCTCTTCCACGCCCTGGTCTCGACCAGCCTCAATCTCGGCCTGCTCTCCCCTCGCGCCTGCTGCGAGGCCGCCGAAGCGGCGTACCGCGCCGGCCGCGCCCCGCTGAACGCCGTCGAGGGCTTCATCCGCCAGATCCTCGGCTGGCGCGAATATGTCCGCGGCCTCTACTGGCTGAAGATGCCCGACTACGCCCGCTTCAACGCGCTGCAGGCGACGCGCCCGCTCCCCTGGTCCTGGTGGGGCGGCGAGACGCGGATGAACTGCATCAGGCAGGTCGTCCGCCAGACCCGTGACTTCGCCTATGCCCACCATATCCAGCGGCTGATGGTCACCGGCAACTTCGCCCTCATCGCCGGCCTCGACCCGGCGCAGGTGAACGAATGGTACATGGCCGTCTACGCCGATGCCTATGAGTGGGTGGAACTCCCCAACACCCATGGCATGGCGCTGCACGCCGATGGCGGCATCATCGCCAGCAAGCCCTATGCGGCGAGCGGCGCCTATATCAACCGCATGTCCGACTACTGCCGCCTGTGCGCCTATGACGTGAAGGCCGCCACCGGCCCCGATGCCTGCCCGATGAACGCCCTCTACTGGGACTTCATCGCCCGCCACGAGCGCCGCTTCGCCGGCAACCCCCGCATGGCCATGCCCCTACAGATCCTCCGCAAGATGTCCCCGGAAAAGCGCGCCGCCCTCCACGCCCAGGCCGCCGCCTTCCTGGCCGGGCCGGAGCTGCGTCCCGAGGCTTGACCCGCCCCCGCCGCCGCGCATCATCGCGGCCAGCAACGCCGCGGGAGATCGCATGGCCGACGAGATCGAATGGATGCGCCTCACCGCCGAGGAGCTGCGCGCCCGCGCCGCCGAGGATGCGCTGGTCATCATCCCCGTCGCCTCGCTCGAGCAGCACGGCCCGCATATGGCGACCGGCGTCGACATCGTCCTCGGCACCGCCGTCGCCGAGGAAACAGCGCGCCGCCTCGGTGGCCCCGTGGTCGTCACCCCCTGCGTCTGGACCGGCCTCGCCGAGCACCATATGGATTTCGGCGGCACGGTGACGCTCGATTACGCCAGCTTCGCCGCCGTCCTCCGTGGCATCGTGAAATCCGCCGCCCGCCACGGCTTCAAGCGAATGATGCTGATGAACGGCCATGGCGGCAACGCCGAGGCCGTCGCCGTCGCCGCCGGCGAGTTTTCCATCGAATTCGATATCCGCGTCGCCGCCGCCACCTACTGGCACGCGGCGCCGGAGGTCATCGCTCCGCTCCTCGAGCGCCAGCCCGGCCTCATGCATGCCTGCGAGGCGGAGACCAGCCTGATGCTCCACCTCCGCCCCTCCAGCGTCCGCACCGAGCGCCTGCCGGAGGCCCACGGCCCCCACTCCACCCGCGTCGAGGGCCAGCCTACCGGCCTCGCCCTCCGCCGCTCTTTCCGGGCGATCTCGCAAAGCGGCGTCATCGGCGACGCCCGCCTGGCGACGGCCGAAAAGGGCGCGCGCCTGCTCGACGCCATCGCCTCCCGCATGGCCGAGCTGCTCCGCAACCCGAAGCTCTGGGCCTGACCCCGATGCCCGGCCACCCATTGGTCACCGGCCACGCCGCCTGGGTCGCCCTCGCCGTGCCGCCGCCCGGCATCGCCTTGGCCCGCGAGGAAGGCCGCCTCGACCCGGCCGAATACACCGCCGTCGTCCGCGCCTCCGGCCTCGTCCGCCCGGTCGACGACGCCGCCCGGATGGCAGCGATGGTCGCTGGCTCCAACCTCATCGTCACCGCACGCGACGAGGCCGGCCGGCTGGTCGGCGCCGCCCGCAGCTTCACCGACTTCGCCTATGGCTGCTACCTGTCCGACCTCTGCGTCGACCCGGCGGGGCAGGGCAGGGGCATCGGCCGCGCACTCATCGCCGAGACCAAGCGCATCATCGGCCCCGGCTGCATGCTGCTGCTGCTCTCCGCGCCGGACCCGATGACCTGGTATCCGAAGCTCGGCATGGAGCCCGTCGCCAACGGCTTCATCATCCGCCGCGACGGCTGAGGCTCAATCCCCTTCCTGATCCAGCGCGTAGCCCGCCGAGCGCACGGTGCGGATCACATCCGCCCCGCCATCGACATTGATCGCCTTGCGCAGCCGCCTGATATGGACGTCGACCGTCCGCGGCTCGACATGGATGTCGCGCCCCCAAACCGCATCCAGCAGCTGCTCCCGGCTGAACACCCGCCCCGGATTCTGCAGGAAGAATTCCAGCATCCGGTACTCGGTCGGTCCGAGATGCAACGCCTTGCCGGCCCGCGTCACCCGGTGCGCATCCTGGTCCATGGTGATGTCGAGATAGGCGAGCGTCCCCTTGGTAGCGATGCTTCCCGAGCGCCGCAGCAGCGCCCGTATGCGCGCCAACAGGCTATCCATGGCGAAGGGCTTGGCGATGTAGTCGTCGGCGCCAGTATCAAGCGCCCTGACGGCATCCTGATCCTCGGTCCGCGCCGTCACCATGATGATCGGCAGGTCCCGCGTCGCCGGCTTGCGCCGGAGCTGCCGGCAGACCTCGATGCCCGAGAGCGCCGGCAGCATCCAGTCGAGCAGCACGAGGTCGGGCCTCGCCTCGGCGACGCGCAGCAGGGCTTCCTGCCCATCCGCCGCCTCCTCCACGCGGAAGCCCTGCTTCTCGAGGTTGTAGCGCAGCAGCGTGATCAGCGGCGCCTCGTCCTCGACGACCAGGATGGTCGGCTTGGCATGGCCCTGGACCATGTCCGGCATGTACGAGATCCCTTCCTCAGCCCGGCGGCCGGACCACGGCATAGGCGGAGCCGTCGCCTTTCGGTCGTTCATCCGGCAGGTTCTCGCCGCGCACGGCATAATGCACCGTCTCGGCGATATTCGTCGCATGATCCCCGATGCGTTCGAGATTCTTGGCGACGAACAGCAGATGCGTCGCCGCGGTGATGTTGCGCGGATCCTCCATCATGAAGGTCAGCATCTCGCGGAAGATGCCGTTATAGACCTGGTCGACCGGCTCGTCCGCCTCCCAGACCTCGTCGGCCCGGGCGACGTCGTCATTGACCAGCGCGTCGATCGCCCCCTTCAGGTTCTCCTGCACCAGCACCGCCATCCGGTTGAAGCCGTTGAGGCTGCCGATCGCCGGCTGCTGGGCCAGCACGATGCTCCGCTTCGCCGCGTTGCGCGCGTAATCGCCGATCCGCTCGATCCCATGGCTGATCTTGAGGCAGGCGATGACCAGCCGCAGGTCCTGCCCCACCGGCTGCCGCAGTGCCAGGATGCGGATGCAGAAATTCTCGATCTCCCGCTCCAGCGCGTCGATCGCGGCATCGCGCCCGACCACCTCGGTGGCGAGGTCGGTGTCCCGCCGAATCAGCGAGGCGACGGCATCCGCCACCTGCCGCTCAGCGAGACCGCCCATGCGGGCGATCATGTCGCGCAGCCGCCGCAGCTCCTCGGCATAGGAGCGCACGGTATGCTCGGCCATCTGTTCCATCGTCCTGGCCTCCCGCCTCAGCCGAACCGGCCGGTGATGTATTCCTGCGTCTTCGGGTGCTTCGGCGCGGTGAAGAGCTGCCCCGCCGGCGCCACCTCGATCAGCTCGCCCAGATAGAAGAAGGCCACCTGATCGGCGCAGCGCGCCGCCTGCTGCATGTTGTGCGTCACGATGGCGATGGTGAAGTCCCGCTTCAGCTCGTCGATCAGCTCCTCGATCTTCAGCGTCGAGATCGGGTCGAGCGCCGAGGTCGGCTCATCGAACAGGATCACCTCCGGCCGCACCGCAATGGTGCGCGCGATGCAGAGCCGCTGCTGCTGCCCGCCCGACATCCCCATCGCCGAGGTGTTCAGCCGGTCCTTCGCCTCCGACCAGAGTGCGGCGCGGGTCAGCGCCCACTCCACCCGCTCGTCCATCTGCGCCTTGCTGAGCTGCTCATGCAGCCTGACGCCGAAGGCGATGTTCTCGTAGATGGTCATGGGGAAGGGGGTGGGCTTCTGGAAGACCATGCCGACCTTCGAACGCAGCGCGTTGAGATCGACGCCCTCCTCGATGATGTTCTCGCCGTCGAGCAGCACCTGCCCCTCGGCCCGCTGGCCGGGATAGAGGCTGTACATGCGGTTCAGCACGCGCAGCAGCGTCGACTTGCCGCAGCCCGAAGGGCCGATCATGCCGGTCACTTGCCGGGCCGGGATGTCGAGCCCGATCCCCTTCAGCGCCTTGTGCGCGCCGTAGAAGAAGTCGAGGTTGCGGATCGCCAGCTTCGCCTCATTCAGCGCGGCGCCGGATCGCGCCTGCATCGTGCCGAGGGAGGGCCGGGCGGAAGTGGTCGCTTGGTCGCTCATGGGGGTCTTGTCCTTCACTTGCCGCGGCCGAGGAGGCTGCGCGCGCCGATATTCAGCAGCAGCACGGCGAGGGTGATGAGGAGGGCACCGGCCCAGGCCAGTTCGATCCAGTCCTGGAAGGGCGAGCCGGCATAGGAGTAGATGGTGATCGGCAGGCTCGGCATCGGCGCCGAGAGGTCGGTCGACCAGGCATTGTTGCCGAGGCTGGTGAAGAGCAGCGGCGCCGTCTCGCCGGCGATGCGGGCGATGCCGAGCAGCACGCCGGTGATGATGCCCGAGATCGCCGAGCGCCAGCTCACCAACACGATCATCTTCCACTTCGGCGCGCCGAGCCCGATCACCGCCTCGCGCAGCGTGTTGGGAACGAGGCTGAGCATGTCCTCCGTCGTCCGCACCACGATCGGGATGATGATGATGGCCAGCGCCGCGACGCCTGCCCAGCCGGAGAAGCCGCCGAAAGGCAGCACCAGCAGCTGGTAGACGAAGAGGCCGATCAGGATCGAGGGCGCCGAGAGCAGGATGTCGGAGACGAAGCGCACCACATCGCCGAAGCGCGAGCCCCGCGCATACTCGGCCAGATAGGTCCCGACCAGCATGCCGATCGGCGTGCCGATCAGCGTGGCCAGCGCCACCTGGATCAGGCTGCCGACGATGGCGTTGAGCAGCCCGCCTTCGGAGCCCGGCGGCTTGGTCACTTCCGTGAAGACCGCGAGGTCCATCGCCCCGAAGCCCTTCACGAAGAGGGTGACGAGGATCGAGGCCAGGAAGACGAGGCCGATCCCCGTCGCCGCCAGCGACAGCGAGCGGATGATGAGATCCGTCCGCTTACGCCCGCGGCCGAGCCGCGCCGCGACCTTGAGGTCCTTCACCGGCGTCAGCGCCGGCTGAGTCGTGGCACTCATCGGATCAGCCCTTCAGCCTGGAGCGCAGCAGGTAGCGCGAGGTCGCGAGCACGACGAAGGAGATGACGAAGAGGATGAAGCCGAGCGCCAGCAGCGAGGAGAGCTTCAGGCTCCCCGTCTCGCTCTCGCCGAACTCCAGCGCCACGACCGAGGCGATGGTGTTGCCCGGCCCGAACAGCGTCGTCGTGATGCGGTTGGCATTACCGATGACGAAGGTCACCGCCATGGTCTCCCCCAGCGCCCGCCCGAGCCCCAGCATGACGCCGCCCGCGACCGAGATCCGCGTATAGGGCAGCACCACGCCGCGCATCACCTCCCAGGTGGTGCAGCCGAGCCCGTAGGCGCTCTCCTTGTATACGGGCGGCACCTGCTCGAAGACATCGCGCATGGTGGCAGCGATGAAGGGCAAGATCATGATGGCGAGGATCAGCGCCGCGGTCAGGATGCCGGTGCCGAAGGGCGGCCCCTGGAACAGGAAGCCGATGCCCGGCAGCTCGCCCAGGCTGTCGATCAGCGTCGGCTGCACATACTGCGCCATCAGCGGCGCGATGAGGAAGAAGCCCCACATGCCGTAGATGATGGAAGGGACGGCCGCCAGCAGCTCCACCGCCGTGCCGACCGGCCGCCGCAGCCAGGGCGGCGCCAGCTCGGTGAGCGTGAAGGCGACGCCGAAGGCCAGCGGCACGGCGAAGATGATCGCCAGCACCGCCGTTACGATGGTGCCGTAGATGGAGACGCCGGCACCGAAGACCTCGGCCACCGGGTCCCATTCCGTGGACCAGAGGAAGGAGAGACCGAAGGCCCGGAAGGCAGGCAGCCCGCCGATGAAAAGCTCGACGATGATGCCGCCGAGCAGCAGCAGCACGAAGGCGCCCGCCGCCTGGCAGGCCCCGGCGAAGAGCGCATCGCCGAGGCTGCCGGTGCGGCGCGGCGCGACCGGCCGCGCGCCCGTGGTCATGGTGGTGGCCTGCGACACGCGGCGGGCTCCTTATCCGTTAGGCGGTCAGCCGTTCCACACCGGCTGGCCGTTGGCCTTCACCTCGGCCTTCCAGGCGGCGCGGATCTGGTCCTGCACCGGCTTCGGCAGCGGGATGTAGTCCAGCTGCGTCGCCAGCTGCTCACCGTTGTTGAAGGCCCAGTCGAAGAACTTCATAACGTTGCGGCTGCGCTCCGCATCGGTCGGGTTCTTCGGCAGCAGGATGAAGGTCGGCGAGACGATCGGCCAGGAGGTCGCACCCTGCTGGTCGATCAGGCTGGCGGCCATGCCTGGCGCGTTCCAGTCGGCACTCTGCGCCGCGGCGATGAAGCTCTCATGCGTCGGCTTCACGAACTGGCCGGCCTTGTTGCGGAGCTGGGTGGTGACCAGCTTGTTCGAGACCGCATAGGCATTCTCGACATAGCCGATGGCGCCGCGGATGTTCTTCACCGTCCCGGCCACGCCCTCGTTGCCGCGCGCACCGGTCCCGGCCGGGAAGCGGACCGAGGTGCCGACGCCGACCTTCTCCTTCCACTCCGGCGACACCGCCGAGAGGTAGGACACCCAGACGAAGGTGGTGCCGGAGCCGTCCGCCCGGTAGGCCGGGGCGATGGCGAGGTTCGGCAGCGTCAGCCCGCGGTTCAGCTCGACCAGCTTCGGGTCGTTCCACTTGGTGATCTTGCCGAGATAGATCTCAGCCAGCAGCTCGCCGGTCAGCTTCAGCTGCCCGTCCTCGATGCCGGGGATGTTCACGATGGCGACCAGGCTGCCCATCACCGACGGGAACTGCAGCAGGTTCGCCTCGGTCAGCTGTTGCTGGGTCAGCGGCGCGTCGGAAGCGCCGAAATCCACGGTGCGGTTGCGGATCTGGTTGATGCCTGCGCCCGAGCCGACCGATTGGTAGTTCACCGTGATGCCGGTCGCGCTGCGCCCGGCCTCGGCCCACTTCTGATAGACCGGATTGGGGAAGGTGGCGCCGGCGCCGGTGATCTGGCCACCCTGGGCCAAGGCGCGGCCTCCGAAGGCGGTGCCGGCGGCGAGCAGGCTGGCGCTGGCCAGCAATTGGCGACGATGCACGTGTGTGTCTCCGCGTTTGTCCTGGCCGGGACTCCAAGGCCCCGGATGCGGCGCCTTCCTAGAGCCGCCATAAGACGGAGAGGTTGCATCTCGATGAAGCTTCGATGACAGTCATCCGACGACTGCCCCGGTCATCCGGTATTTCCTATGCGGCCTTCGTGCCCGGCGCCCAGGCCGGGAGACGCTTCTCGCGGAATGCCGCGATCCCCTCCCGCCCCTCGGCCGAGGCCCGTTGCACCCAGCCCTCATGCGCCAGCAGCGCCATCGCCCTGGCATCGAGCTTCGCCCCATTGGCGCCGAGCAGGCTGTCCTTCGACACCGCCGCCGCCCCGGGCGCCGCCAGCAGCACCTCGCCGAGGATGGCCTCCAGCCGCGCCTCGATCGCCTCCGCCGCCACGACCTCGTGCACCAGGCCGATGCGCAGCGCTTCCGCCGCATCGAACCGCTCTCCGGTCACGGCATAACGCCGCGCCTGCCGCAGCCCCATGGCCTGGACCATCTGCGGCGAGATCGGCGTCGGTGCCACCCCGACCCGCACCTCGGTCAGGCCGAACACCGCCTCCGGCACCGCCAGCGCCACATCGACGCAGCAGACGAGGCCGCATCCCCCACCGAACGCCGCCCCCTGAACCAGGGCGAGGGTCGGGCGCGGGAATTCGTTGAGCAGCTGCATCGCCCGCGTTGTCGCCAGCGAGGCCTCGTAGGCCGCTTCCGGCGGATAGCCCGCGACCTCGGCCAGCCAGTTGATATCCGCCCCGGCGGCGAAATGCCGCCCCGCGCCGCGCAGCACCAGCGCCCGCACCGAGGCATCCCCGGCCAGCGCCTCCAGCGCCTCGGTCAGCCCGGCCAGCAGCGCGGCATTGTAGGCATTGCCGCGATGCGGCCGGTTCAGCGTGGCGGTGACGATGCCCCGCGCATCGCGGCCGACCAGGACGGGCCCGTCTTCCATGGTGCTTCCTCCATTGACAGCGGCTCAGGCCAGGGCCGAGCTTCCTTCGCGCCGGATGGTGTCGCCGCCGGCCCGCCCCGTCCATGGCCGAGGCCCATATCCCATGCACGCCACCCGCCCGACCCTCTATGGCGCCCGCCACGCCGTCTCCGCCGGCCACTACCTCGCCGCCGCCGCCGGCTTCGCCGTGCTCGAGGCCGGGGGCAACGCCATCGATGCCGGCTGCGCCGCCGGAATCGCCCTCGGCGTCCTCCTGCCGGACCTGGTGAACGTCGCCGGCGTCGCTCCCATCCTGATCCGCCTGGCCGATGGCCGCACCGAGACCATCGCTGGCCTAGGCCCCTGGCCCGCCTCCATCCCGGCCGACCTCTTCCAGCGCGAGCATGGCGGCCGCATCCCGAACGGCGTGCTCCGCACCGTCGTCCCCGCCGCGCCCGATGCCTGGATCACCGCCCTCGAGCGGCACGGCACCTTCTCCTTCGGCGAGGTCGCGCGCTACGCCATCCGCCACGCCCGCGACGGCTTCGCCGTCAACCCGCTTCTCGCCGAGAATATCCGCACGCACGAGGCCGACTACGCGCGCTGGCCATCCAACGCCGCCATCTTCCTCCCCAACGGGCGCCGCCCCGAGGTCGGCGAGAAATTCGTCCAATCCGACCTCGTCCGCAGCCTGCAATACATGGTGGACGAGGAGGCCGCGGCGGCAGGGCAGGGGAGGGCGGCCGGCCTCGCCGCCGCGCATGCCGCCTTCTACCGCGGCGACATCGCCCGCCAGATCGCCCGCTTCATGGCCGAGGAAGGCGGCTACCTGACCATGACCGACCTCGCTTCCTACCGCTCGCGCATCGAGCCGGCCGTGAGCCGAAGCTGGCGCGGCCACGAGGTCATCACCTGCGGCCCCTGGTGCCAGGGCCCCGCCCTGCTGGAAGCCCTGCTGCTTTTCGAGCGCGGCGGCTTCGCCTCCATGGCCCATAACGGCCCCGACTACCTCCATCTGATGACGGAATGCATCAAGGCCGCGATGGCCGACCGCGAATACCATTTCTGCGACCCCGCCTTCCTCGACGTCCCCATCGACCGCCTGCTCTCGGACGCCCATCTTGCCGCCCGCCTCGCCGCCATCGACCCGTCCCGCGCCGAGCCCGGCATGTTCCCCGCCATCCTCGGCGCCGAAGCAGCCGAACCCGCCCCGGCCCCCCGCGCCCTGCCGACGATCGAGGCCGACACCTCCTACTGCGCCGTCATCGACCGCTGGGGCAACGCCTTCAGCGCCACCCCCTCCGACGGCTCCTGGAACTCGCCCGTCATCCCCGGCCTCGGCCTCATCCCCTCCAATCGCGGCAGCCAGAGCCGGCCGGATCCGGCACACCCCTGCGGCGTCGCACCCGGCAAGCGCCCCCGCCTCACCCCCAACCCGGCCCTAGTGGTGACGGCGGATGGCGGCCTCATGCCCCTCGGCACCCCCGGCGGGGACGTGCAGATCCAGGCCATGCTGCAGGTCATGGTGAACATCCTGCATTTCGGCATGGAGCTGCAGGAGGCAATCGAGGCCCCCCGCATCGCCAGCTACGCCTTCCCCTCCTCCTTCGCCCCCTTCGACTACTTCCCAGCCCGCCTCGCGGTCGAGGACGGCATTTCGCAATCCACCCGCGACGCCCTCGCCGCCCGCGGCCATGAGGTGAGGGACTGGCCCCACCGCACCTGGCTCGCCGGCGCCGTGGAGGTGGTCCGCTCCGATCCCCATACCGGCCTCATCGCTGCCGGCGCCGACCCGCGCCGCCCGGCCTACGCCATCGCCGGCTGAACCCGGCCCATTGCCCCCACCGCCCGCCGGAGCCAAACTTGGTCGAACGACCAAGGAGGCTCCCATGCATGACATCGTGATCCGTGGCGGAACCCTCGTCGACGGCACCGGCGCCCCCGGCTTCACCGGCGACCTCGCCATCGACGGCGACCGCATCTCCCAGGTCGGTGGCAAGGCTGGCCCCGGCCGCCGCGAGGTCCAGGCCGATGGCCGCCTCGTCACCCCCGGCTGGGTCGATGTCCACACCCATTACGACGGCCAGGCCACCTGGGACCCGGTGCTCGCCCCTTCCTCCTGGCACGGCGCGACCACCATCCTTTTCGGCAATTGCGGCGTCGGCTTCGCCCCGGTCCGCCCGGCCCACCACCAGGCGCTGATCGACCTCATGGAAGGCGTCGAGGACATCCCCGGCATCGCCCTCGCCGAAGGGTTGAAATGGGACTGGGAGAGCTTCCCCGACTATCTCGACGCGCTCGCCCGCCTGCCCCGCACCATCGACGTCGCCGCCCAGCTCGCCCACCATCCCTTGCGCGTCTACGCCATGGGCGAGCGCGCCATCGCCCGCGAGATGGCGACGGCTGAGGACATCGAGCTGATGGCCCGCCTCACCGAGGAGGCCCTGAGGGCAGGCGCCTTCGGCTTCACCACCAGCCGCACCGACCAGCACAAGACCCCGGCCGGCGAGCTGGTCCCCGGCCGCTACGCCGAGCATGAGGAGCTGATAGCGATCGGAAAGGCCATGGGCCGCGCCGGCCGCGGCACCTTCGGCATGCTCTCCGACTTCGAGGACGAGGCGGCCGAATTCGGCTGGCTCCGCCAGGTCGCCGCCGACAGCCGCCGTCCCGTCTGGTTCCTGCTGACCGACCGAAGCTACGACCCGCAGCGCTGGCGCCGGCTGATGGACGGCGTCCGCGCCGCCCGCACCGAGGGCCTGGCCCTCTCCGCCCAGGTCGCCGGGCGCCCGGTCGGGCTGATCCTCGGCCTCGCCACCAGCCTCAACCCCTTTGCGCTCAGGGAAGGCTTCGCCGAGCTCGCCCGCCTAAGCCCCGCCGAGCAGCTCGCTCGCCTGCGCGACCCGCAGGTCCGCGCCGGCATACTGGCGCAGGAAGCCTCGCCACGGCTGATGGAGATCCTGCCGCCGCTCTCCCGCCAGGTCGCCACCCGCTGGGACCGCATGTACGTCCTCGGCGACAACCCGGATTACGAGCCGCCGCCCGAGCGCAGCATCGCCGCCCTCGCCGCCGCGGCCGGCCAGCCCCCGCAGGAGTACTGCTACGACTACCTGACCGGCGGTGATGGCGGCCGCATGCTCTACTTCCCCATCACCAACTACGTCCATGGCGACCTCGAGGTGGTGCGCGAGATGATCGAGGACCCGAACACCATCCTCGGCCTCTCGGATGGCGGCGCCCATTGCGGCGTCATCTGCGACGCCTCGCTCAACACCACCATGCTGACCCACTGGGTCCGCGACCGCAGCCGCGGTCCCCGTCTGCCGCTGGAATTCGTCATCAAGCGCCAGACCAGCGAGACCGCGGACTTCTTCGGCTTCCACGACCGCGGCCGCCTGGCGGTCGGCAAGAAGGCCGATGTCAACGTCATCGACTTCGCCGCGCTGCGCCCGCACCACCCGGAGATGATCTTCGATCTCCCCGCCGGCGGCCGCCGCCTCGTCCAGCATGTCGACGGCTACGACATGACGATCTGCAGCGGCGTACCGATCTTCGAGCGCGGCGAGGAGACGGGCGCGCGGCCCGGGCGGCTGGTGCGCGCCCAGGGTTAAGCCCCACCCGTCACCAACGGTTTCGGCGTGAGAAATGCCCTGCCGGGAACGGCAGGGCATTTTTGCTTTGGCTCGCTTGCCGGGCTTTTTCCGATGTTATAGGAAGCGCCGGAATTGAAGCGGAGAAACCGAGTCGTGGAAAAAGGCAAATTTGATCTCGAAAACATGAGCGTCCAGGAATTGACCGCCCTGCGCGACGCCGCTGAGGCGAAACGCCTGGAAAAGCTCGATGGCGCCCGGGACGCCATCCTGGCGGAAGCCAAGGAGAAACTCGCCCAGCTCGGCCTTGCCTTCGAGACCGCCTGGCCAGGCCGTTCCCCGGAGCCGTCCCCCCGCGCTTCAAAGAAGGCCGCCACGGGAGGCGGCCAGGTCGCCGCGAAATTCCGCGGCCCGAACGGCGAGGAATGGACCGGCCGCGGCAGGCTGCCGAAATGGCTTCATGCCATGGAGGCGGAAGGCCGCAGCCGCGACGAATTCCGGATCTAGAAACCCTCACGAAAGCGCTCCGCCGCCTCATACGTCCTTCCGCAGCAAAAGCCGCGGAAGGACATCGGCAGAAGTCGGTTCCGCCGAGACGCGAAACCCGTCAGCCGAGAAACGCCAGCACCGCCGCATTGAAATCCGCTGGATTGTCGCTGCTCATCCCATGCGCCGCATTCGGGATGACCACCCGCCGCACATCCGCCATCACCCGCTCCAGCGCCTCGATGATGGCGATGAATTGCGGCTGGGTCTGCACGCCGTTCACCAACAGGGTCGGCACCCGGATCGCTTCCGCCGCCGCCCGCCCATAGGGCCGCCGCCGCTCGTCGATCTGCCCCAGCAGCGTATGCGCATTGTCTAGGTTGATCGCCTTACGCGCCGCGCTCCGCTTCTCCCAGGCGCCGGGCCCGCCGGTATGCTCGGCGAAGCGCCGCATCGCCCCCTCGGTATCGCCCGCCTTCAGCAGCTCCGCCGCCGCGGCGAAGGCCCCCGCCTGCTTCCCCGCCCCGCCCGGCACGCCGCCGAGGCTCTCATCCAGCTCGCCCCCCGGCTCCGCCAGCACCAGCCGCCGGATCAGCCCCGGATGCCGCTCCGCTACGCGAAAGGCGATATGCCCGCCCCGCGAATGCCCGACGAGATCGACCTTCCCCACCCCGAGCGCCGCGACGAACCCCGCCACATCCTCCACATGCTGGTCGATCTTGAAGGTCTCGCCCGCGCCATCCCACCGCTCCGGCCAGTAATGCCGGAGGCTCGGCGCCAGCACGCGGAAGCGCGCCCCGAGCGGCTCCATCTGCGGCGCCCAGTAGCGCTGGTCGTTGAGCGAGCCATGCACCAGCACCACCGGCGCGCCGCTCCCGGCCTCCGCATAATGCATCTCGTACCCGTTGACCTCGAGGCTTGGCATTCGCTTCCCTTCCCATATGTCCCGGGGAGGATGCGGCCCCCGACCCGCCCCCGCAAGGAGCCCCGATGCGCCGCCGCCACCTCCTCGCCAGCCTCGCCGCCGCCTCCGCCACAGCGCAGCCCGCCGAGGTCGACCTCCTCCTGGCGCTCGCCGTCGATGCCTCCGGCTCCATCGACCCGGACGAATTCCAGCTCCAGCGCGAGGGCTATGCCGAGGCACTGACCCACCCGGCGGTCCTGGCCGCCATCCGCGGCAAGCCGCGCGGCGCCATCGCCGTCGCTATGGTCGAATGGGGCTCGCCCGCCGGTGCTGCGACGGTGGTAGAGTGGATGCGCCTCGCCGACGCCACCTCCGCCACCGCCCTGGCGGAGGCCATCCTCCGCGCCCCCCGCAGCCCGCAGAGCTGGAACGCCATCGGCGACGCCCTCGACCACTGCACCAGCCTGATCGGCGCCTCGCCCTTCCGCGCCGCCGAGCGCGTCATCGACCTTTCCGGCGACGGCCCCGACCTCCGCTCCCACATCCCGGCTGCCACCGCCCGCGACGTGGCGGTCGCCGCCGGCATCACCGTGAACGCGCTTGCCGTCGCCGCCGCCGGCCAGGTCACCCGCGCCGGCGAGCCCCTGGCCGAGACCTACCGCCGCGAGGTCATCGGCGGCCCCGGCGCCTTCGTGGCGACGGCCGAGGACCGCCGCGACATCGCCCGCGCCCTCCGCGCCAAGCTGATCCGCGAGATCGCCTGACTATTCCAGGCGAAGGTTCGCCGCCCGGATCACCCCGCCCCACTTCTCCAGCTCGCTGCGGATCAGCGCCGCCATCTGCGCCTGGTCCTGCACCCAGACCGTCGCCCCCGCCCGCCGGATCTTCTCCGCCGTCTCCGCTCCCTGCACGATGCCGATGATCGCCGCCGAAAGCCGGTCCCGCACCGCCTGCGGCATCGCCGCCCCGCCGATGAAGCCGAACCAGACATAGACCTCGTAGCCCGCCAGCCCCGCCTCGGCGAAGGTCGGCACATCCGGCATCGTCGGATCCCGCTCGCTCCCCGTCACGGCGAGCGCCTTCAGCCGCCCGCCCTGCACATGCGGCAGCACGTTCGGCAGGTTGTCGATGGTCATGTCCACGCGCCCGCCGAGCAGGTCGGCGATGCCCGGCGCGCTGCCGCGATAGGGCACATGCGTCAGCTCGATCCCCGCCTGCACGCGGAACAGCTCGGCCGCCAGATGCGGGCTGCTCCCCGCGCCCGAGCTGGCATAGCTGAGCTTGCCCGGCTGCGCCTTCGCCCTGGCGATCAGCTCCCGCAGGCTGCCGATCTCGCCATCGCTCCTGACCGCGAGGCAGTTCATCAGCCGCGTCGTCACGCAGAGCGGCGCGATGTCCTTCGTCGAATCGTAGCCGGTATTGGCGAAGAGGAAGGGGTTCATCGTCAGGTTGGCAGTATTGGCGACGCAGATCGTGTGGTTGTCCGTCGCCTGCGCGGTCGCCGCGATGGCGAGCGAGCCGCTCGCCCCCGGCCGGTTCTCGACCACCCCGAGTTGCCCGACCGCATCGCCCATCTTCTCGCCGACCAGCCTTGCCAGCGTGTCGTTGATGGCGCCCGGCGTATAGGGCACCAGGATGCGCACCGGCCGGTCCGGCCAGCTCTCCGCCCGCGCGCGAACGGCAAGCAGGGCAGGAGCCGCCAGCAGCCCCCTCCGCAGGATGGTCATCGTTGTTCCCTCCCGGTTTATCCGGAAAGGCTACACCCCCCGCAGCCGCTCCCGCAGTTCGAATTTCTGGATCTTGCCCGTCGAGGTCTTCGGCAGCGGCCCGAAGCTCACCCGCTTCGGACATTTGAAATGCGCGAGCCTTTCGCGGCACCAGGCAATCACCTCCGCCTCGCTCGGCGGCGCTACCCCCGGCCGCGGCGTCACGAAGGCATGCGGCACCTCGCCCCATTTGGCGTCAGGCGCCGCGACGACGGCCGCTTCCATGATCGCCGGATGCGCGTAGAGCACCTCCTCCACCTCCAGCGTCGAGATATTCTCCCCGCCCGAGATGACGATGTCCTTCGCCCGGTCCTTCACCTCGATATAGCCGTCCCCGTGCATCACCCCGAGATCGCCGGTATGGAACCACCCCCCGGCGAAGGCCTCGCGATTGGCCTCCGGATTCCGCAGATATCCCTTCATCACCGTATTGCCGCGCAGCATCACCTCGCCGAGCGTCCGCCCATCCGCCGGCACCGGCGCCATGCTGGCTGGATCGATCACCGCCGCCTCCTCCAGCATCGGGTGGTTGACCCCCTGCCTCGCCATGAATGCGGCCTTCTCGCCGAGCGGCATCTCCTCCAGCCCCGGCTGCCACAGGCAGATCGTCGCCGGCCCGTAGCACTCCGTCAGCCCATAGAGATGCGTGACGGCAAACCCCATCCCCTCCATCCCCGCGATGACGGGCGAGGGCGGCGCCGCCCCGCCCGTGGCGATGGCGACCTTGCCCGGCAAGGCTCGCTTCACCGCCTCCGGCGCATGGATCAGCATCGTCAGCACGACGGGCGCGGCGCACATATGCGTCACCCCATGCTCCGCGATGGCGGCGAAGATCGCCCCCGGCTCCACCTTGCGCAGGCAGACATGCGTCCCGCCCTGCAAGGTGACGGCCCAGGTATAGGTCCAGCCATTGCAGTGGAACATCGGCAACGTCCAGAGATAGACGCTGCGCGGCGTCAGCTCGAAAGCCAGCGCATTCGCCGTCGCATTCAAATAGGCGCCGCGATGATGCGCAACGACGCCCTTCGGATTGCCCGTCGTGCCCGAGGTGTAGGAGAGGCTGATCGCCTCCCACTCATCCTCCGGCATCCGGATCGGCTCCGCCGCATCACCCGTCGAGAGGAACTCCTCGTACTCGACATCCCCCAGCGCCACGCCCTCCGGCGCCTCACTGTCGACGATATCGACGACGGTCATGCCTTCCGGCACCGCCCCGCGCGCGACCTTGGTGAACTCCCGGTCCACCATCAGCAGCTTCGCGCCGGAATGCCGCAGGATGAAGCCGATCGCCGCCGCATCCAGCCGGATGTTGATCGTCAGCAGCACAGCGCCCGCCATCGGCACACCGTAATGCGCCTCCAGCATCTCCGGCGTATTCGGCGCCAGCACCGCGACGACATCGCCCGTGCCGACGCCCTTCCGCTTCAGCGCCGAAGCCAGCCGCCGGCACCGCTCCGCCATCTCGGCGTAGGTGGTCCGCCTCGCCCCATGAATGACGGCGACCCGGCCCGGATAGATCCTTGCCGCCCGCAGTAAGAAGGAGACGGGCGAGAGCGGGACGTGATTGGCCGCCAGCCTCGGCAGATCATGGTCATCCATGATCCGCCCCCCACTTAAAGAAGTCCTTCCCCTGCCGCCTCAGGAAATTCGCCAGCACCATGCGATGCACCTCGCTCGCCCCGTCGACGAGCCGCGCCTGCCGCGCATAGCGGTACATCCACTCGACGGGCGTATCCTTCGAATACCCCCGCGCCCCGAGCAGCTGCAGCGAGGTATCCACCGCCTTGTGCAGCGCATCGGCGACGACGACCTTCGCCATGGAGATCTCCTTGCGCGCCAAGCTCCCTTGGTCGAGCAGCCAGGCCGCGCGCATGGTCAGCAGCCGCCCGATATCGAGCTCCATCGCCGCCTGCCCGACGAGCTGCTGCACCGCCTCCTTCTCCACGAGCTTCGAACCGAAGCTGCTCCGCTGCTCGATATGCGCCATGGCGATCTCAAGCGCCCGCCGCCCCATCCCGGTCCAGCGCATGCAATGCGTCAGCCGCGCCGGCCCAAGCCTGATCTGAGTGACGCGCAGCCCGTCGCCCACCCCCATCAGCACATTCTCGTCCAGCACCTCGAGCCCGTCGAATTCCAGCTCGCAATGCCCGCCATGCTCCTCCGGTCCCATGATCGGAATGCGCCGCACGATCTTCCACCCCGGCTGGTCGGCATGGAACAGGAAGGCGGTGAGCCCCGTCCTGTCGTCATCCGAGGTCCGCGCCATAAGGATGAAATGCTTCGAGGTCTCCGCACCGGTGATGTAGTGCTTCCGCCCGGTGATGACCCAGCGGTCATTCCCCCGCCGCTCCGCCTTGGTATAGGTCATCGACGGATCGCTGCCGCAGCCATCCGGCTCCGTCATGGCGAAGCTCGACTGCACGCGGCCCTCGATGATCGGCTGCAGCCACCGCTCCTTCTGCGCCTCGGTGCCGACCATGTTGAGCACGCGCATATTGCCGTCATCCGGCGCCGCGCCATGGAAGACGACCGGCCCGAAGATGCTGCGATTCATCTCCTCGTAGAAGGCGGCGATGGCCGTCATCGGGAAGCCGCCGCCCCCGCGCTCCTTCGGCATGTTGAGCGCCCAGAGCCCTTCGGCCTTCGCCTCCGCCCGCAGCCGCTCCAGAAGCAGCTTGTTGATGTTCTCATGCTCGTCATAGCTCGCCGGATCACTCTCCAGCGGGATGATCCTTTGCTCCACGAATTCGCGGATGCGCGAGCGGGTCGCCTCGACCTCGGGAGACAGGCTGAAATCCATCTTGGCTGATCCTACAGAGCGTTGACCGAATGCCCGCCATCGACCACCAGCGCGGCGCCCGTCATATGGGCCCCCGCCTTCGAGGCGAGCAGGAGAAGCGGCCCGGTGAGATCATCGGGCGCGCCGAGCCTTCGCTGCGGCACCCGCTTCACCACCGCCTGGCCCGCCTCGGAGGCGAAGAATTCCCGGTTGATCGGCGTCTCGACATAGCCCGGACAGAGCGCATTCACCCGGATGCCATACCGCGCCCACTCGACGGCGAGCTGCTTCGTCAGCTGCACCAGCCCCGCCTTCGAGGCCGTGTAGCCCGCGACCCCCTGCAGGATGCGCAAGCCGCCGATCGAGGCGATATTGATGAAAGCCCCCCCGCGCTTCGCCGCAACGAGCCGCCGCCCCGCCTCCGTGGCGACAAGGAAGCAGCCGCGCAGGTTGACCGCGACCACGCCGTCCCAATCCTCGGCCGTCTGCTGCAAGGCGGGCTTCGAGACCGCGATCCCCGCATTGTTGACGAGCACATCCGGCGCCACGCCGAAGGCCTGCTCGGCAGCATCGAAACAGGCGGCAATGCTCTCCGGCCGCGCCACATCGAGCGGCACCGCAACGGCCCCCGCACCAAGCTCCCCCGCCAGCGCCTCCAGCGCCTCTGTCCTGCGCGCCGCCAGCACCACCCGGGCGCCCGCCCCATGCAGCACCCGGGCGAAATGCGCCCCGAGCGCCCCCGAGGCGCCCGTCACCAGCGCGACCGAGCCCGTGAGCCCGAACAACCCTTGCGGATCGACCATCCCGTTCCTCCCGCTTCCCCATACTTGACCATCGCGGAAGGGCAGGGGGCAAGCCGCCGCCTCAGGCCGCAGCGACCTCCGCCTCGATCGCTGCCAGCAGCCGTGCCGGGAAGTGCTGCGGAATCCCCTGGCCGATCAGCACGATCCGTGTCCGCCGCTCGCCCCCCGGCCATTCCGCGAGCCACTCCGGCGGATGCACCAGATGCTGCACCGCATGCACCACCATCGGCCGCATTGGTTCTTCGGCCAGCGCCACCAAGCCCTTCAGCCGCAGCAGCTTCGCCCCCGCATGCTCCGCCAGCGCCTGCATCCAGAGGGTGAGCGCCAGCGCCGCCACCGGCGCCTCCCGCTCGATGACGATGCTCCCGACGCCCTCGCTGTGCCGCGCCACCGCCTCTACCGGCACCACCGGATCGCCCGGCGCGAAGAGCCATTCCGGCTCCACCGCCCCCCGCACGGCCGCCCTGACAGCGAGCCCCGCCTGCAACCCCCGCACCGCGGCTTCCGCCGCCGCCGCATCGCCGAGATCGGGCTTGGTCACCAGCACCCGGTCCGCCAGCATCACCTGCCGCCGCGCCTCCGGATGCCGCTCCAGCACTGCCGTCCCCACCACCGCATCCACCAGCGTCACCACCGATATCAGCCGATGCGTCTCAATCACCAGTGCCTCCGTCATCAGCGCATGCAGGATCGGCGCCGGATCGGCCAGGCCCGACGTCTCCACCAGCACCCGCCGATAGGCCGGCACCTCCCCCGCCGCCCGCTTCCGCGCCAGCTCCATCAGCGTCGTGCCGAGATCCGTCCGCACCAGGCAGCAGAGGCAGCCGGTCGAGACATTGACCAGCACCTCCTCGCTCGCCGCCAGCAGCTCATGGTCGAGCGCCACCTCGCCGAATTCGTTGACGATGACGGCGCTATCCGCCCAGTCCGGATCGGCGAGTACCCGCCGCAGCAGCGTCGTCTTCCCCGCCCCGAGAAAGCCGGTGACGACGGAGACGGGAATCACGCCCCCGCCACCCTGAGTCGGCGCGCCTCACCCTCGCCGGCGCCGACCGCATTGCGCACCCCCCGCAGCAACCCGGAGACGGAGGTGCAGGGCCGCCTCTGCCCCGCCCGCTCGATCCACCAGCGGATCGGCAAATCATCCCGAGCGGCCGCCGTCACCCGCAGCCCGCCCAGTTCCACGCCCCCCTCGAAGACGGCGACGCGCCCCGGCACCTCCCACAGCGCCAGCGCATCGGAAAGCAGGTCGCGCAGCTCCGGCGGCGTCACGGCGCCGCGCCGGCCCTGATCTCGTCGGGGATGCTGCGCGAAATCCACTCGCCCCCTCGCTCGTCCCCGACCCAGCGATCACCCTCGACGACGACCTTCCCACGCAGGATCGTCATTGCCGGCCAAGCATCCACCTGACGTCCTTCCCAGGGCGAGTAGTCGCTCTCATGCATCGCCTCGGCCCGCACCTCGCGCCGCAGCGCCGGGTCGAGGATACAGATGTCCGCATCCGCCCCCGGCGCGATGCAGCCCTTCCGCGGATACATTCCCATGATCCGCGCCGCATTGGTCGAGACTGCATCGACGAATTGCCGCAACGAGAAGCCCCGTTTCCCCACCATCTCCGAATACATCACCGCCACCCGCGGCTCGACGCCGGAATTTCCCCCCGTGGTGTCGTCGATCCGCTTCCCCTGCGTCTTCACCGCCAGGGAACAGCACAGCTCGTCCGTGGCGACGCAGTTGATCGTCCCGTCCATCGCGCCCCGCCACAGCTCGTCCTGATCCGCCTGCGACTTCAGCGAGGGATAGGTGTGATACATCTGCCCGTTCGGCCGCTTGTAGTCGTCCGAGGTGTAGAGCATGTATTGATGCAGGCTCTCGCCATAGGCCGGCTGGTTGCGCGCCCGCGCCTCGCGGATCGCCCTTACGCCATCGGCCGCCGAGACATGCAGCATGTAGAGCGCCGTCCCCGGCACCTTCTCCGCCAGCCGCAGCACGCGGCGGAAGGAGAGGTCCTCGGACAGCGTGTTGTGCACCTCCGCCATGTTCTCGAAGCCCGCCCGCCCCTCGCGGAACAGCTTGGCGTACATGTGCATGACGATGTCGTTGTCCTCGGCATGGATGACGCCGAGCCCACCCTTGCGCGACAGCACCTGGAACACCTCCCAGATGTCGCCGAAATCCACCATCCGCCCTTTGCGGCTCGGGGTGATGTCGGTGGTGAAGATCTTCACCGAAGCATGCCCCGCCTCGATCGCCTCGCCGAGCTGCCCCGGCACCTCCGGCGGCAAATCACCTTCCACCATGGTGTGCAGCGCCCAGTCGCAGGCGCAGCCATCCGCCCGCCAGTCGGCCATGCGCGCCTCGATCGCGCCCTGCACGCTCTGCCCATGCGTCCAGCGGGTGAAGTCGATGATCGTCGTCGTCCCCCCGAACAGCGCCGCGCGGCCGACGACCGACGGCCCCTGCGTCAGCGTCGGCGTCCCATCCGGCACGACGACGGGCCAAAGGCAATGCGTATGCGGGTCGATGCCGCCCGGCATGACGATTTTCCCCGTCGCATCGACATGCCGCGCCCCCTCGGGCACCGGGAAGCCGCCTCGCTCGGCGACGGCCACCACCTTGCCGCCCCCGATCGCCACATCCGCCGGTCCGATCGCATGCGGCGTGACGACGCAATCCCCGCTGACGATGAGATCGATCATGCCCCTGTCCCCCCAAAGGCGGCCGCCCGCCGCTCCTGGTAGCGCGGCAGCACATCCGGGTTGATGACCCGCGGCGGCAGCCTGCCCTCCGCCGCATCAGCGAAGGCCAGCGCCGCGATGCGGGTGATGTTCGCCCGGCTCTCCTGCGTCACCCCCGCCGTGTGCTGGGTTATGATCACGTTGTCCAACTGCAGCAGCGGATGCGAGGGCGGCGGCGGCTCCTGCGCCCAGACATCGAGCCCGGCTCCCGCCAGATGCCCGGAGGCCAGCGCCTCCGCCAGCGCCGGCTCGTCATGGATATGCCCCCGCGCCGTGGTGACGAAGATGGCGCCCTGCTTCATCCGCGCGAAGCTCGCCGCGCCCATCATCCCGCGGCTCTCGGGCGAGAGCGGCAGGTGCAGGCTGACGACATCGCTCTCCGCCAGCAACTCGTCCATCTCCACCTTCCGCGCCCCCCGCGCCGCGATGGTCGCGGCATCCAGATACGGATCGCAGGCCAGCACCGTGCAGCCGAAGGCCAGCCGCACGATCTCGGCGACGCGCGTCCCCACATGCCCGATGCCGACGAGCCCGACCGTGCGCCCCCTAAGCTCCCGCCCCATCAGCGCCTCGCGGCTCTGCGCCCGCCCGGCCCGCATCGCCGCCTGCGCCTCCGGCATGCGCTTCAGCAGCGAGAGCATCATGCCGACCGCGTGCTCGGCGACGCCCTCCGCATTGCCGCCCGCCTGGTTGACCAGCAGCACCCCCGCCCGCGTGCAGGCGATGGGATCGACAGTGTCGTAGCCCGCCCCGGTGCTGCCCACCATCAGCAGCCCCGGCAGCGCCTCCAGCAACGCGTCGTTCACATGGAACCGCCGCGGCAGCTCGTCCCGCGAGGCCATGCAGTAATACCCGTCCACCTCCCGCAGCGCCGCCAGCACGGCCTCCTCCGGCTGGTCGAGCGGAATCCGCACCACCTCCAGCGCCGCGCACCCGGCGGCGGTGTCGAGGAAGGCCCGATGCGGCAGATGCGACAGGTAGCCGACACGAAAGCGGCGCATGACCTTCCCCTCGATGTTGCTTGCCCCGGTTGTATCCCCCGCCGCCCCGCGCGAAAACCCGCAGCCTGACATTTCAAGGACCGCCGGCGTGACATTGGCGATGACCATCGTGGTGCTCGGCGGCGCGCTGGCCGGCTTCATCCAGGGCGTCTCCGGCTTCGCCTTCGGCCTGGTGGCGATGGCCTTCTGGTCCTGGGCGCTGGAGCCCGCCATCGCCGGCCCGCTGGTCGTCTTCTGCTCGCTCATCGGGCAGGCGATGGGCATGCGGATGCTGAAGATCTCCGCCATCCCCCGCGCCATCCCCTTCATCCTCGGCGGCCTGCCCGGCGTGCCGGTCGGCGTCTGGCTGCTGCCGATGGTCGACCCGCGCCTCTTCCAGGCCGGGCTCGGCGCCCTGCTGATCCTCTGGTGCCCGGCGATGTTGCTCGCCGCGCGCCTGCCGCGCATCACCTTCGGCGGCCCGGTGGCGGATGGCGTGGCCGGCTTCCTCGGCGGCATCATGGGCGGCCTCGGCGGCCTGCCGGGCCCGATCCCGACCCTCTGGTGCGTCCTCCGCGGCTGGGACCGCGCGACCCAACGCAGCGTCTTCCAACTCGTCTTCCTGACCATGCACACGACGACCATGGCCGGCTACCTGCTGACCGGCACCGTCTCCGCCCGCGCCGCCTGGCTCTTCCCGGTGATGCTCCCCATCGTCATCGCCACCGCGCTGCTCGGCGCCGCCGCTTACCGGCGCCTCGGCGATGTCGGCTTCCAGCGCGTGGTGCTGGCGCTGCTGGCGGCCTCCGGTGCTGCGCTCCTGGCATCGAGCCTGCCGAAGCTGCTCGGTTGAGGAGGGCGCCGCCCTCCTCAAACTCCTCCCGCCAAAGGCCGAGAGGCCCCTAAACCCCCTTAGTCAAGCTGGTACGGCCACCGCCCCCTGCATCAGCCGCCGCTGGGTGCGGAACACCACGGCACTCTCCGCATGCCACCCCTCCGCCCGCCACTCCACCTCGGCACCCACCGTCAGCATCCCCGAAGGATGCGCCACCCGGATCTCCTCCGGCCGCACCCCGCGTCCCGCCAGCGCATGTGGGATGCTCCCCTCCACCCGGCAGGCGACGGCCAGCCCCATCGCCCCCGTCATCGGCACCGCCCGATGCGGCCGCTCCATCGACAGCATCCGCACCGTCACCTCATGCGAGAGGGGATCGAGCACCGCCCCATCCAGCGTCCGCGCCGCCAGCGGTCCCGCCACTAGCGCGATCCGCGGCGCTGCCAACCCCACCCTCTCGGGCGCATCGGCCAGCCCCATGGCAACCCCCGCCACCCGCCGGATGCGGTCCAGCAGCGCCATCAGCTCGCCCCGCGCCTCGATCTCCTCCGGGCTCTCCCCGCCCGTCATCCCGACATCCCGCGCATCGATGAAGGCCGCCGGATTCCCCGCATCCACCAGCGTCGCCCGCACCGAGCCGAACCCCTCCACCTCCAGCACATCGGCGACGCGCCCCGTCGGCAACAGCCCCGAAGTCTGCGTCCCCCCCGGCGCCAGGAAGTCGAGCCTGATCCGCGCCCCCGTCCCGGCCACGCCGGCGATGGCGAAATCCCCCCGCACCTCGGCCCTGCCATCCCGCACCGGAAACCGCGCATGGATGATCTTCCGCGTGTTGACCTGATGGATGCGCACCAGCGCCTCCCCATCCGCCACCCGCACCAGCCCCTCGTCGACGGCGAACGGCCCGACCGCAGCCGAGAGATTCCCGCAATTCCCCTTCCAATCGACGATCGGCCTGTCCACCGCCACCTGCGCGAAGGTGTAGTCGACATCCGCATCCGGATGCGTCGGCGGCCCGATGATCACCGCCTTGGAGAGCGAGGAAATCCCGCCCCCCATCCCGTCGAGCTGCCGCCCATACGGGTCCGGGCTCCCCAGCACCGCGAGCAGCACCGGATCGATCTCTCCCCTGTCACGCGGCAGATCCCGCGCATGGAAGAACACGCCCTTCGACGACCCGCCGCGAATGAAGGCCGCCGGGATGAATCGCTGAGTCATGCCGCCACCTGCCGCCTGGACTGCAACACCCGCCACACCTTCTCCGCCGTCACCGGCATGTCGATATGCGCGACGCCCAGCGCATCGCACACCGCCGAGACGATCGCCGGCGGTGCCCCGCAGGAACCGCCTTCGCCCGCGCCCTTCACCCCGAGGTCGTTGTTCGGGCACGGCACCACATGGAACCCAAGCTCGAAGTCGGGCGCATCGCTCGCCCGCGGCATGCAGTAGTCCTGGAAGCTCGCGCTGAGGAACTGCCCGCTCTCCCGGTCATAGACCGCATGCTCCAGCAACGCCTGGCCGATCCCGCTCATGATCCCGCCATGCGACTGCCCATGCACCAGCATCGGGTTGATGACATTCCCCACATCATCGACGGCCGCATAGCGCGCGAGCGAAACCTGCCCCGTCTCCGGGTCGATCTCCACCTCCGCCACATGGCAGCCATTGGGGAAGTTGCACTCGGTGTTCCGCGTATAGAGCAGCGCCTCGTCGAGCCCCGCCGCCTCGCCCTCCGGTGGCTCCTGCGCCAGTTGATAGACGCGATCCCACCCAACCCTCAGATCCGTCCCCGCCACCCGGAACACGCCCCGCTCGAACTCCACGTCATCGACCGCGGCCTCCAACAGATGCGCCGCCAGCCGCCGCCCCTTGGCGATCACCAGCTCCGAGGCCCGCGCGACGGCGACGCCGCCCATCTGCGAGCTGCGCGACCCGCCCGTGCCGTTCCCCGCCTCGACGACGTCCGTGTCGCCCTGCACCAGCCTCACCTTGTCGAAATCGATTCCGAGCTTCTCGTGCAGCACCTGCGCGAACGTCGTCTCATGCCCCTGCCCATGGCTGAAGGTTCCCACGGTGACCGAGACCGTCCCATCCTGCTCGAAGCGCACCCGTGCCCACTCGCTCGGCTGCCCGCCCGAAGCCTCGATGAAGTAGCCGAGCCCGATCCCCCGCAGCTTCCCCCGCGCCTGCGCTTCGGCCCTCCGCGCCGCGAACCCATCCCAGTCCGCCAGCGCCATCGCCCTTGCCTGCGTCTCCGCGAAGAACCCGCTGTCGATTGCATTGCCGACGACGTTCACATAGGGGATCTGCTCCGGCCGGATGTAGTTCCTGCGCCTGATCTCCTCCCGCCCGATGCCCAGCTCCGCCGCCCCTAGGTCGAGCAGCCGCTCCAGCACATAGGCCTGCTCCGGCCGCCCCGCCCCGCGATAGGCATCCGTTGGCGAGGTATTGGTGAAGACGCAGCTCACCTGCGCATTCAGCGCCTGGATGTCATAGACCGTGCCCATGATCCGCCCGCCCGCGACGGTCGGCACCCTTGGCCCGAAATCCTGCAGATAGGCCCCCATCGCCGCGAAGGTGCGGATGGCGACTCCCGTGATCCGCCCCTCGGCGTCGAAGCCCATCCGCGCCCGCGTCACATGGTCCCGCCCGTGCGGGTCGCAGAGGAAGGTCTCGCTCCGGTCGCTGACCCATTTCACCGGCCGCCCGACCCGCCTGGCGGCCCAAAGCACCATCCCGCTTTCCGGGTGGATCTTCCCCCGGAGCCCGAACCCCCCGCCCACATCCGGCGAGACGACGCGCACCCGATCCTTCGGCACCTTCAGGACCAGCCGCGCCAGCCCGTCCTGCACCCGCATCACGCCCTGGGTCGGCGAGTGCAGCGTGTATCGCCCCGTCGCCGCATCGTACTCGCCGATGGCGACCCGCGGCTCCATCGGATTGCCCACCAGACGATTGTTCACCAGTTCGATCGAGACGGTCCGCGCCGCCCGCGCCAGCCCCGCCTCGGCCTCCGCCTCGCGCCCGCTGTCCCAGAGCACGCAGAGATTGCCGCCATTCTCCTCCCAGATCACCGGCGCCCCCGGCTCCAGCGCCGCGCCCGTCTCGGTGACGCTCGGCAGGATCTCGTATTCGACCTCCACTAGCTCCGCCGCATCCTGCGCCTGCGCCCGCGTCTCCGCGACCACCAGCGCTACCGGGTCGCCGACGAAGCGCACCTTCCGCGTCTGCAAAATCTCCCTCGGCGTCGAGAAGAGCTTCGTGCCGCCCTTGCCCGGCACCTCGACCATCGCCGGGAAGTGCCCGATGCCGTCCTTCGCCGCATCCAGCCCGGTCAGCACCGCGAGCACCCCCGGCGCCGCCATCGCCTCCACCGTATCGATCGAGACGACCCGCGCATGCGCATGCGGCGAGCGCAGGACATAGGAATGGACCTGCCCCGGCCGGTCGATATCGGCCGTATAGGTCCCCCGTCCGGTCAGCAGCCGCACGTCTTCCTTCCGCCGCACCGGCTGCCCGATCCCGAACTTCTCCATGGATGCGCGCCCTCCTGATCTGCCAGCAAACCCCCGCCATCCCCGCCTGTCGAGGGGGAGCAGGGAAGGGGGGTAGCGCCCGCGCCCGATCCGGGGCACCAATCGAGGCAAGGGAGAACGTCCATGCCCAGCCTTCAATTCCCGCTCCGGGACACGCCCGCCGAGGCGCCCGCCCTCCGCGCCGAGCTGCGCGCCTTCCTCGCCGAGGCCGGCCGCGACTGGCCCCCGATGGTCCCCGCCTATTCCTGGATGGGCTTCGACCGCGAATTCTCCCGCGAGGTCGGGAAGCGCGGCTGGATCGGCATGACCTGGCCGATGGCCTATGGCGGCGGCGAGCGCACCGCCCTCGAGCGCTACGTGGTGCTCGAGGAAATGCTCGCCGTCGGCGCCCCCGTCGGCGCCCACTGGATCGGCGACCGCCAGTCCGGCCCCCTCATCCTCCGCCTCGGCACCGAAGAGCAGCGCCGCGAATTCCTCCCCCGCATCATCCGCGGCGAGATGGCCTTCGCCATCGGCCTCTCCGAGCCCGACAGCGGCTCCGACCTCGCCAGCCTCCGCACCAAGGCGGAGAAGGTCCCCGGCGGCTGGAAGGTGAACGGCCGTAAGGTCTGGACCAGCAGCGCCCATCGCTGCGACTTCATGATCGCGCTCCTCCGCACCGCCCCGGCACCGGACCCGAAGGCGAAGCACCAGGGCCTCAGCCAGTTCCTAGTCGACCTCCGCAGCTCCGGCCTCACCATCCGCCCGATCCTCGACCTCGTCGGACAGGACGGCTTCAACGAGATCACCTTCGACGACGTCTTCGTCCCGGACAGCATGCTGGTCGGCCAGGAAGGCAACGGATGGGAACAGGCGACTGCCGAGCTCGCCTTCGAGCGCGCCGGCCCCGAACGCTACCTCTCCTCACTCCCCCTGCTGACCGAGGCGCTGGACGACCTCCGCGCCGAGCCCGCCGCCCCCGAGGCCGTCGGCCGCCTGCTGGCCCGCGCCGCCACCCTCCGCCAGATGTCCCTCTCCGTCGCCGGCATGCTGCAGGAGGGCCATACCCCCGCCCGTGAGGCCGCCCTGGTGAAGGATGCCGGCAACGACTTCGAGCAGGCCCTGCCCGAGACCATCCGCCGCCTGGTCGACCCCGCCCGCACCCCGCCGCAGGTGATCGAGATGCTCGGCCTGATGACCATGGTCGCCCGCAGCTACAGCCTGCGCGGCGGCACCCGCGAAATCCTGCGCGGCATCATCGCCCGCCAGCTGGGGCTCCGCTAATGAGCGACATCCGCGACATGGTGGTCGAGCAGGTCAGCCGCCTGCTCGCCGACCGCTCCGACCCCGCCACCCTCCGCGCCGCCGAGGCCGGCACCTGGCCCGAGGCGCTCTGGTCCGAAGCCGAAGCCCTCGGCCTCCCGCTCGCCCTCGTCCCCGAGGAGCAAGGCGGCGTTGGCCTCGGCTGGGGCGATGCCGCGGCGCTCTGGCAGGTGATGGGCCGCCACGCCGCGCCCATCCCCCTCGGCGAGAGCATGGCCGCCGCCGGCCTCCTGGCGGCCGCCGGCATCTCGCCCCCCACCGGCTTCATCGCCCTCGCCCTGCCGGGCGAGGCCGTCGCCTGGGGCCGCCGCGCCGGCCACCTCGCCCTCGCGCCCGGCGGCGAGGCCACCCTTCACGCCCCCACGGACTGGCAGCAGGGCAGGGGCCTCATCGCCCGCGAACCCGCCGACCAGCCAGTCCTCGGCACGCCCCTGGCCGAAGGCCGCCTCCCCGCCGCCTACGGCCCCGACGCCGCCCTGCTCGCCGGCGCCCTGCTGAACGCCGCCCGCATCGCCGGCGCCCTGGAGGCCGTGCTCGACATGACGGTGGACTACGCCAACACCCGCAAGCAATTCGGCCGCCCCATCGGCGGCTTCCAGGCCGTACAGCAGCTCCTCGCCCGCTGCGCCGGCGAAGTGGCGGCGGCCGGCGTCGCCGTCGCCAATGCCGGCCGCGCCGCCGACCGCCGCGGCCTCGCCGGCGCCGAGTTCGAGATCGCCGCCGCCAAGATCGTCGCCGGCGAAGCGGGCGGCACCGGCGCCGAGATCGTCCACCAGGTCCACGCCGCCATCGGCTTCACCGACGAGCACCCGCTGCACCTCTTCACCCGCCGCATCTGGGCTTGGCGCGACGGCGCCGAGCCGGAGCGGCTCTGGGCCCGCCGCATCGGCGATGCCGCGCTCGCCCGCGGCGGCGCGCATCTCTGGGCCGACCTCACCAGCCGCGACGAGGAACCCGCCGCATGACCGACTACGTGAAGTACGAGCAGGATGGCCCGATCGTCACCCTGACCCTCAACGCGCCGGAGAAGCGCAACGCCATCTCCACTTTCGCCGATTGCGACGACGTCGTCGCCGCCGTCCATCGCATCAACCGCGACCGCTCGGTCCGCGCCGTCATCCTCACCGGCGCCGGCACCGCCTTCTGCGCCGGCGGCGACCTCAAGGCCATGCGCGACCGAAAGGGCATCCTCGAGGGCAGCCATGCCGATGTGCGCGAGAATTACCGCCGCGGCGTTCAGGCCATGGCCAACGCCCTCTACGACTGCGACGCCCCCACCATCGCCGCGGTGAACGGCCCCGCCATCGGCCTCGGCCTCGACGTCGCCTGCATGTGCGACATCCGCATCGCCTCCGATAAGGCGAGCTTCGCCGAGAGCTTCGTCAAGGTCGGCATCGTCCCGGGCGATGGCGGCGCCTGGCTGCTGCCGCGCGTCGTCGGCATGTCCGTCGCCGCCGAGATGAGCTTTACCGGAGACCTGCTGAGCCCGCAGGAGGCCAAGGAAGTCCGCCTCGTCTCCAAGGTCGTCCCCCACGAGGAGCTGATGGCCGCCGCCGGCGCGCTCGCCGCCCGCATCGCCGCCAACCCTCCCGAGATGGTGCGCATGACGAAGAAGCTGCTGCGCGAGGGCCAGCACACCCGCCTCTCGACGCTGCTCGAGATGTCCGCCGCCTTCCAGGCCCTCGCGCACACGACCGAGGACCACAAGGAAGCCGTCAACGCCATGCTGGAGAAGCGCAAGCCCACCTTCACCGGCCGCTGACCAGGGTAGGCGCCTCCGGCGCCTACTCCCCCTCCACCCGCATCGCCCGGTCCATCAGCTCCAGCGCCTCGCCCTGCACCCGCTCCATCAGCCGGGCCAGCTCCTCCGCCGTCTCCAGCCCGAGCCGCCGCGCCTGGTCCAGCATGGCGAGCATCGCCTCGGCCTGATCCGGCCCGACCCCGGCCGCCGCCACCCGCCGCGCCGCCTCGCTCATCTCCTCGAAGGTCCGCCGGCTGGCCGCCGCCTGCTGCTCGGCCGCGCTCCGCAGCCAGCCGAGCGCCAGCCGGTTCGCCGCCACCACCACCTCCAGCCCGTGCCGCTGCAGCGCCATCAGGTCCGGCGGCTCCGGAACCAGAGGCTGGAAGCTCCGCCGCGCCGATCCATCCATGGCCGACCTCGTGTTCTTGCGTTTCCGTACCAAGGCCAGCTTGCCTGATGCCACCCAGCCTGCGCCAGCCTGAAGTGAACGCCGCGCTGCCCGCCTGCGTTGTCCCCGCATCATCAGACCGAGGCGCGCCAGCATGACCCATCTCTCCGAGATGCTCCGCAACCAGCCCCATCAGCCCTCGGCGCTGGCGGCGATCGAGGCCTGCATCGCCGCCTGCAACGACTGCGCCCAGAGCTGCACCAGCTGCGCCGACGCCTGCATGGCGGAGCGCGACCCGGCGATGCTGCTCTACTGCATCCGCCTCGACCTTGACTGCACCGACCTCTGCGCCGCCACGGGGCGCATCGTCTCCCGCATGACGAAGCCGAACCGCGCCCTGACCGAGGCCGCGCTCGAGGCCTGCATCATCGCCTGCGGCGCCTGCGCCGACGAGTGCCGTGAGCATGCCGAGATGCACGCCCATTGCCGTATCTGCGCCGAGGCCTGCGACGCCTGCGCCGAGGCTTGCCAGTCCCTTCTCGATGCCATGAAATAGGAGGCCTATGCCATGGCGAAGCAATCCAAGCCCCAGCGCGAGACCATCGAGCGCGTCATGCGCGAGTTCAAGGAAGGCGACCTCGAGACCAGCCGCGGCGCCCCCGTCCGCAACCAGCGCCAGGCCGTTGCCATCGCGCTCCACGAGGCCGGCGCCTCGCGCGATGAAACCCTCGCCCGCAACCGCCGTAACCTCCACCGCACCAAGGCGCGTGAGCAGGACAGCGCCCAGACCAAGGCGGAGCTGATGGAGGAGGCCCGCCGCCGCGGCATCCCCGGCCGCTCGCGCATGGACAAGCCCGCCCTGGTCCGCGCCCTCAACGCGCATTAGCCTTGGCGGACCCGCAGCGAGGAGCCGAGACCATGCCCGACGCCAAGATCGCCCCCAACCTGCCGCAATGGATGCTGGACCACATCCAACGCTACCTCTCGAGCGGCGGCACCGACGGCCACATGTACAAGGTCACGCCCCCCGGCTATGCCGAGATGGTGGTCCCCGCCCTGCTGCTGACGACCACCGGCCGCAAGTCGGGCGAGCGCTTCATCTTCCCGCTCTTCTACGGCAAGGTCGGCGACGGCTACGTCATCGTGGCCTCAAAGGGCGGCGCGCCCGACCATCCCGGCTGGTACAAGAACCTCGTCGCCAACCCGGATGCCGAGGTGCAGGTCGGCACCGAGCACCGCCGCGTCCGCGCTCGCACCGTCTCCGGCGAGGAGCGCGCCCGCCTCTGGAAGCAGGCCCTCGAATTCTGGCCGCCCTATGCCGACTACGAGAAGAAGACCGACCGCGAGATCCCCGTCGTCATGCTCGACCCTGTCTCGTAACCGACGGGGAGGCGCCTAGCGCCTCCCTTCCACGATCCCCTGCTCGACCACCAGCTCGGCGATCTGTACCGCGTTCAGCGCCGCCCCCTTCCGCAGGTTGTCGCTGACGCACCAGAAGGCGAGGCCATGCGGCACCGTCGGGTCGCGCCGCAGCCGGCTGACGAAGACCGCATCCTCGCCCGCCGCGTCGATCGGCGTGACGTAGCCGCCATCCTCCCGCTTGTCGACGAGCTGGACCCCCGGCGCGTCCCGCAGCGCCTCGGTCGCCTGCTCGACGCTGATCGGCACCTCGAACTCCACATGCACCGCCTCGGCATGCCCGACGAAGACCGGCACCCGGACGCAGGTGGCGATGACGGCGATGTCCGGGTCGAGGATCTTCCGCGTCTCCACCGCCATCTTCCACTCCTCCTTCGTCTCCCCGTCCTCCTGGAAGACGTCGATATGCGGGATGACGTTGAAGGCGATCGGCTTGGTGAACTGCTCCGGCACCGTCGCATCGTTCACGTAGATGGCGCGGGTCTGGTTGAACAGCTCGTCCATCCCCTCCTTCCCCGCGCCGCTGACGGACTGGTAGGTCGAGACGACGACGCGCTTGATGCGCGCGATGTCGTGCAGCGGCTTCAGCGCCACCACCATCTGGATCGTCGAGCAATTCGGGTTGGCGATGATGCCGCGCTTTCCTAGGCGCTTGAGCGCCTGCGGATTGACCTCCGGCACCACCAGCGGCACGTCGTGCTCCATCCGGAACCGGCTGGTATTGTCGATCACCAGGCACTCCGCGGCGGCGGCCCTTGGCGCATGCACCGCCGAGATCGCCGCGCCTGGCGAGAACAGCGCGATATCCGTCCCTTTGAAGTCGAAGCTCTCGAGGCTCCTGACCTTCAGCACCGACTTCTCGCCGAAGGACACCTCCGCCCCCACCGAGCGCGCCGAGGCCAGCGCCACCACCTCGCGGACGGGGAAGTCCCGCTCCGCC
The DNA here is from genome assembly GCF_000745835.1 of Belnapia moabensis DSM 16746. GTDB lineage: Bacteria > Pseudomonadota > Alphaproteobacteria > Acetobacterales > Acetobacteraceae > Belnapia > Belnapia moabensis. Next base: position 137,756 of record NZ_JQKB01000005.1, read on the forward strand.
AGGGTCTTCAAGATCTCGCGCCCCACCGCTCCGGTGGCGCCGACGACCGCGACCCTGTAGCTCATGCCCTGCTCCTTGCATCCTTCCGCTTCGGCGCGTCCGGCCTCAGCGAATGCTTGCCCATCGCCGATCCCGGCCCCACTATCAAGCGGCCACCAACTCCGATGGAGGATATCATGGCCTGGAAGAAGCCGCGGGTGACCGAAGTTTCGCTCGCCCTCGAAATCAACAGCTACGCCTGCGCCGAAATCGGCTGACCGCCGATCTAGGCTAACGCAGCGCCGCGCCGGGGCACCCCTTCGGCGCGGCGCTGTCGCGACCGGTCCTTTTCCTCACGGCGATGTCATCCCGCCGCCGCCGCTTGCCTGCGCATGCTCCCGGGCGAACCGCCGTGAAGGCGGAAGCGGGGAGGGACCCATGAAGCATTTCGCCATCCTGCTCGGCGCCGCCATTGCCGTGGCCGCGCCGGCCGTCGCCCAGAATCAGGCCCAGAACCAGGCCCAACCGGGCCGCGCCCCCACCAACACGGGCGGCGCCGTCCCCGGCGAGACCAGCCCCGCCGTCCGCCCGCCCCCACCCGGCCCCGTGCCCAATGCCGGGGCCAGCCAGAACAACCTCGACCGCCTCGGCCAATTCCGCACCACCGGCACCTCGATGCAGATCGAGACGGTGCCGCAGGACGGCCGCCGCGCCGACGCGATCCGCCGCAACCTCGAATCCATCCGCCTGCCCGAAGGCTTCCGCATCGAGCTCTACGCCGTCGTCCCCGACGCGCGTCACATCGCGGTCGGCCCCTCCTCCGGCGTCGTCTTCGTCGGCACCCGCAAGCAGCGCGTCTGGGCCATCACCGACCGCGACCGCGACCGCGTCGCCGACGAGGTGAAGGTCTTCGCCCCCTCGGTGCAGTTCAGCGTCCCCAACGGCCTCTGCTTCTCGCCCGACGGCATCCTGCACATCGTCGAGCACAACCGCGTCATCGCCTTCCCCGCGGCCGAGTTCTTCTACGAGACGCCCGACGTCGCCGCCGAGGTGGTCGTTCCGCAAGGAGGGCTCATCCCCGCGGCGGAGGAGAGCTTCAACCACGGCGCCCGCGTCTGCCGCATCGGCCCGGACAACAAGCTCTACATCTCGCTCGGCCAGCCCTTCAACGTGCCGGCACCGGCCAAGATGGAGACCTACAACCGCGTCGGCATCGGCGGCATCGTGCGGATGGACCGCAACGGCCAGAACCGCGAGGTCTATGCGCGCGGCATCCGCAACAGCGTCGGCATCGCCTTCCGCCCGGGCACCAGCGAGCTCTGGTTCACCGACAACCAGGTCGACGGCATGGGCGACGACACCCCGCCCGGCGAGCTGAACCGCATCACCGCGGCGAACCAGAATTTCGGCTTCCCCTGGTATGGCGGCGGCACCGTCCGCACCAACGAGTACCGCACCGCCCAGCCCCCGGCCGAGGCCGTTCCCCCCGTGGTCGAGACCGCCCCCCACGCCGCCGATCTCGGCCTCACCTTCTATGAGGGCCGCATGTTCCCCGAGGAGTACCGCGGCGCCATCTTCAACGCGCAGCACGGCTCCTGGAACCGCACGACGCCCATCGGCGCCCGCATCATGGTCACCTTCCTCAACCAGGACGGCACGGTGCGCGAGCACAAGCCCTTCGCCGAAGGTTGGCTCGATTCCGAGACCAACGAGTATCTCGGCCGCCCGGTCGACGTGGCGACGCTGCGCGACGGCTCCCTGCTGGTCTCCGACGACATGGCCGGCGCCGTCTACCGCATCTCCTACGACCGCCGCCGCTGATGCGGCTCGCGTATCTCGGGCTGGCCTTTCTCCTGGCCAGCCCCGCTCTCGCGCAGGACGGCGACGCCCGCGCCGGCCGCCGCCTCGCCGGCGGCCGCTGCGCCGTCTGCCACGGCAATGACGGCATCGCCGTGCAGCCCGATGCCCCCAACCTCGCCGGCCAGAATCCCACCTACCTGGCCGCCCAGCTCCGCGCCTTCCGCGACAAGCTCCGCGTCCACGAGCAGATGAACCTCATGGCCGCCGCGCTGAGCGAGGCCGACATCGCCAACCTCGCCGCCTGGTACGCTGCCATCGAGGTGACGGCCACGCCCCCGGGGCGCTAGTCTCCCCGCATGCTCCACGCCATCGTCCTCGGCGCCGCGGCCGGCGGCGGCTTCCCCCAATGGAATTCCGCCGGCCCCGGTTGCCTCCGCGCCCGCGCCGGCGACCCTGCCGCGCGCCCCCGCACCCAGGCCTCCCTCGCTGTGACGGCCGATGGCGAGCGCTGGGTCCTGCTCAACGCCTCGCCCGACCTCCGCGCCCAGCTCCAGGCGACCCCCGCCCTCCACCCGAAGCCGCGCGACGGCGCCATCCGCCACTCCCCCATCGCCGCCGTAGTCCTCACCGGCGCCGAGGTGGACACCATCACCGGCCTGCTCACGCTCCGCGAAGGCCATCCCTTCGCCCTCTACGGCGCCCCGCAATCCCTCGATGTGTTGGCCGCCAATCCCATCTTCCTCGCGGTGAACCCCGACCTCGTCCCCCGTCGCCCGCTGCCGCTCGATGCGCCCCTGCCGCTGACGGATGCCGGCGGCACCCCCCTCGGCCTCACGGTCGAGGCCTACGCCGTCCCCGGCAAGATCCCGCTCTTCGCCGAGCAGGGCAGGGACCCCGGCCGCGCCGACGAGGGCGAGACCATCGGCCTCCGCCTCTCCGCCCATGGCCGCAGCCTCCACTTCATTCCCGGCTGCGCCGCCATGACCCCGGCCTTGGCCGCCCGCCTCCGCGACTCCGACTGCCTCTTCATCGACGGCACCCTCTGGCGCGACGACGAGATGATCCGCGCCGGCGCCGGCCCCAAGACCGGCGCCCGCATGGGCCATATGAGCATCTCCGGCCCCGAGGGCGTGCTCGCCGCCTGCGAGGGCCTTGGCATCCGCCGCCGCATCCTCATCCACCTGAACAACACCAACCCCGTTCTGCTGGACGACAGCCCCGAGCGCGCAGCGGTCCATGCCGCCGGCTGGGAAGTCGCCGAGGACGGCATGGAGGTCACCCCATGACCGACACCGAACTGCTGAGCCCCGACGAGCTCCACGCCCGCCTGGAGGCGATCGGCGCCGAGCGCTACCACGTCCACCACGCCTTCCACCGCCTGCTGCACAACGGGAAGTTGACCAAGGCCCAGGTCCAGGCCTGGGCGCTGAACCGCTACTACTACCAGGCCAGCATCCCTGCGAAGGACGCCTCGCTCGTCGCACGCCTGCCGACGCCCGAGCTGCGCCGCGAATGGCGCCGCCGCATCGTCGACCACGATGGCGACGGCACCCATCCCGGCGGCATCGAGCGCTGGCTGAAGCTCACCGACGGCCTCGGCCTCGACCGCGCCTACGTCGTCTCGCTCGAAGGCCTGCTCCCCGGCACCCGCTTCGCCGTCGACGCCTACGTGAACTTCGTGAAATCCCGCTCCATCCTCGAAGCCATCGCCTCCTCCCTGACCGAGATGTTCTCCCCCGCCATCATCTCCGAGCGCGTCTCCGGCATGCTCCGCAACTACGACTTCGTCTCCGAGGAGACGCTGGCCTATTTCACCCCCCGCCTCACCCAGGCGCCGCAGGACGTCGATTTCGCCCTCGGCTACGTGAAGCGCGAGGCCCGCACCCGCGCCGAGCAGGAGCAGGTGCTCGCCGCCCTCCGCTTCAAATGCGACCTGCTCTGGGCCCAGCTCGACGCCCTCCACTTCGCCTATGTCGAGCCCGCCCTGCCGCCTCCCGGCGCCTTCCGCCCATGAGTCCGGAGTCGATCCCGAAGCTCGCCCGCGGCATGAAGCTCCGCGAGGACAAGGCCCGCGCCCAATGGGTCGTCCTCGGCCCCGAGCGCATGTTCGTTCCCGACGAGATCGCCCTCGAGGTCATCCGCCTGCTCGACGGCACCAGCAGCCTCGCCGCCATCGCCGACACCCTCGCCGCCCGCTACTCGGCCCCGCGCGAGGAAATCCTCGCCGACATCACCACCATGCTGGACGATTTGGCCGCCAAGGGCGTTGTGACGACATGACCGCCCCCCCGCTCGCCCTCCTGGCCGAGCTCACCCATCGCTGCCCCTTGCGCTGCCCCTACTGCTCCAACCCGACCGCGCTCACCCGCCCGGGCGAGGAGCTGGACACCGCCACCTGGTCCCGCATCTTCGCCGAGGCCGCCGATCTCGGCTGCCTGCAGATCCACCTCTCCGGCGGCGAACCCACTGCCCGCCGCGACATCCTCGACCTCGTCCGCGCCGCCAGCGAAGCCGGCCTCTACACCAACCTCATCACCTCCGGCGTCCTGCTGAACGGCACCCGCCTCGACGCGCTGGCCGAGGCCGGCCTCGACCACGTCCAGCTCTCCATCCAGGACGCCGAGCCGACCTCCGCCGACCGCATCGGCGGCTATCGCGGCGGCCATGCGAAGAAGCTCGCCTTCGCCCATCTGGTCACCGAAGCCGGCCTGCCGCTGACGCTGAACGCCGTCGTCCACCGCCAGAACCTCGACCGCCTCCCGGCGATGATCGACCTCGCCCTCGCCCTCGGCGCCGGCCGGCTGGAGGTCGCCCATGTCCAGTACTACGGCTGGGCGCTCGCCAACCGCGACGCCCTGATGCCGACCCGCGCCCAGCTCGACGCCGCGACGGCAACGGTGGAGGCCGCCCGCGCCACCCATCGCGGCCGCCTCGTCATCGACTACGTGGTCCCCGACTACTACGCGACCCGCCCGAAATCCTGCATGGGCGGCTGGGGCCAGCGCTTCCTCGCCGTCTCCCCCGCCGGCCGCATCCTCCCCTGCCACGCGGCGGAGAGCCTTCCCGGCTTCGACTTCCCCAACGCCCGCACCACCACCCTCCGCGCCGCCTGGGACACTTCGGAGGCCTTCAACCGCTTCCGCGGCACCGGCTGGATGCCCGAGCCCTGCCAGGGCTGCGCCCGCGCCGAGCAGGACTGGGGCGGCTGCCGCTGCCAGGCCTTCGCCCTCACCGGCGACGCCGCCGCGACCGACCCCGCCTGCTCGCTCTCGCCCCACCACGCGCTGCTCGCCCTGGCGCTGGAAGCCTCCGACCGGGCCGGGGAGGCCTTCACCTATCGCGAGCCTGGCCGCGAGCCCGGCCGCTTGCCTCAGCCTGTACCGGCCCCACCTCTAGCCTGAACCCGGGAGACACCAGCATGTTCATGCGCGCCGCCGCCACCACCGCCGCCGCTGCCACGACCACCGGCATGGTCGTCGCCAGCTTCGCCTTCCTCACCGGCCTCGGCCTCGGCGCGGCCGCCGTGGGTGGCGCCTGCCTCGCCCGCCAGGCGATGAAGCGCCGCAACAGCTGGAAGGACGACACCACCAGCATGCCCGTCACCGATCCGATGCCGGACGAGGGCGAGCCCATGCCCGGCGCTAACCCCATCTGACCGGCGGTCGCCCCGGGCGGAGCCCGCTCGGGGCATGGCCCCTCAGGCCGGTGCCGCAACGCCCTGCGGTACCCGCAGCTCCGCCCGGGCCTGCCGCACGATCTGCCACCCACCGCTGATCCCGAGCGCGGCCATGACCGTGGCGACGATCAGGTCCGGCCAGGCCGTGCCCGTGCCGAAGACCCCCGCCGCCGCCGCCAGCACTGCGATGTTGCCGAGGGCGTCATTGCGCGAGCAGATCCAGACCGAGCGCATATTCGCATCGCCCTCGCGGTAGCGGTACAGCATCAGCGCCACCCCCGCATTGGCGACGAGCGCCAGCAGCCCAACCACACCCATCGTTCCCGCACCCGGCAGGCTACCCGCATAGGCATGCCACGCGGTCGAGGCCAGCACCCCGGCCCCGAGCAGCCCGAGCGACCAGCCCTTCACCAGCGCCGCCCGCGCCCGCCAAGCCAGCGCCATGCCGGCCACGCCGAGGCTGATGCCGTAATTCGCCGCATCGCCGAGGAAGTCGATCGCATCCGCCTGCAAGGACGCGGAGCCCGCCGCCACGCCCGCGCCGATCTCGGCCAGGAACATCCCCGCATTCACCGCCAGCGCGATCCAGAGCGCCCGCCGCCATTGCGGCGTATTCGGCGACGGCGTGGAGGAGCAGCCCTCCGGCCCGCAACATCCCGCCATGGCATCACCTCGTCCCGTCCGATATGGCCGCCTAGATAGGGTCTGTAGCGGCTACAGGGTCAAGGCGATGGAAGGCTTGTCGATCGGCGCGCTCGCACGGGCCACGGGCACGCAGGTGGAGACCATCCGCTACTACGAGCGGATCGGCCTGCTGCCCGCGCCCGCCCGCACCACGGGCAATTACCGCAGCTACGATCCTGCTCAACTCGGCCGGCTGAGCTTAATCCGCCGCGCCCGCGACCTCGGCTTCCCGCTCGACCAGGTCCGCACCCTGCTCCACCTCGCCGACGAGCGGGACCGGCCCTGCGACGCCGTCGACGCCATCGCCCGCGAGCACCTCGCCGAGGTCGAGCGGAAGATCGCCGACCTCACCGCGCTCCGCGACGAGCTGACGGAGGTGATCGGCCGCTGCCGCCAAAATACCGTCGCCGATTGCCGCATCATCGAGACGCTGGTGCCGCTCACTCCGGAATGAGCGCCGTCGCCTCGATCTCGACCCGCGCCTCCGGCTCCACCAGCGCCACCACCTGCACCAGCGTCATCGCCGGAAAATGCCGCCCCATGACGGCGCGGTAGACCAGCCCCAGCGCCCTCAGGCTGTCCCGGTACTCCGCCATGTCGGTGACGTACCAGGTCATCCGCCCGATATGCTCCGGCCCGCCCCCCGCCTCGGCCAGCACGGCGAGGATGTTCCGCAGCGCCTGTTCCACCTGCCCGATGAAGGCACCGGCGAAACGCCCTTCGGCATCCCACCCGATCTGCCCGCCGAGCAGCACGGTCTTGCCGCGTCCCGCCATGCCGTTCGCATAGCCCTTCGGCTGCGGCCAGCTCGGCGGCTGAAGGCTCTCGAGACTCACGCGACCTCTCCCTGACGCAAGGCGAAGCGTTGCAGCTTGCCGGTCTCCGTCCGCGGCAGGCCCGCCACGAACTCCATCCGGCGCGGATACTTGTAGGGCGCGATCTCCGCCTTCACATGCTCCTGCAAGGCCCGCACAGTCGCCGCATCGCCGACAGCGCCGTCCTCGAGCACGACGAAGGCCTTCACCACCATCCCCCGCTCATCGTCGGGCACGCCGACCACCCCGCATTCCCGCACCAGCGGATGCGTCAGCAGCGCCGCCTCCACCTCGGGCCCGGCGATGTTGTAGCCGGCGGAGACGATCATGTCGTCGCTCCGCGCCTGGTACCAGAAATAGCCGTCCTCATCCTGGATGTAGGTATCCCCGGTGATGTTCCAGCCGCGCTCGACATAGCGCGCCTGCCTCGGGTCATCGAGGTAGCGGCAACCCGTCGGCCCCCTCACCGCGAGCCGCCCCGCGACGCCGCGCGGCACCTCCTCGCCATCCGCATCGACGACCTTCGCCTCGTAGCCCGGCACTGGCAGCCCGGTCGCGCCGGGCCGGATCTCCTCCTCCCGCGCGGCGATGAAGATGTGCAGCATCTCCGTCGCCCCGATCCCATCCATCAGCGGCAGGCCCGTCGCCGCCCGCCATGCCTCGAAGATCGGCTTCGGCAAGACCTCTCCCGCCGACACGCACTTCCTCAGCGACGACAGGTCGTGCTCGCTGGCTTTCGCCGCCATCGCCCGATAGGCAGTCGGCGCGGTGAAGCACACCGTCGCCCGATGCCGCGCAATCGCCGGCAACAGATCGTCCGGCGACGCCCGCTCCAGCAGCACCGCCGTCGCCCCGACGCTGAAAGGAAACAGCACCAGCCCCCCGAGCCCGAAGGTGAAGGCCAGAGGCGGCGAACCGATGAACACGTCGGCGGGCTCCGGCCGCAGCACCTCCCGCCCATAGGCGTCACAGATCGCCAGCATGTCGCGATGGAAATGCAGCGTCCCCTTCGGCTCCCCCGTGGTGCCCGAGGTGAAGCCGATCAGGCATATGTCGTCGGCTGTCGTATCGCAGGCGGCAAATTCGGGGCTTTCCCCGGCGCAGAGCCCCTCCAGCTCCCCATCCCCCCAATGCAGCACATGCGCGAGGTCCGGCGCTTCCGCCTCGGCCAGCGCCTCGCGCAACCTGGAATCGCACAGCGCATGGGTGATCCGCGCCTTCCGCAGCATCTGCCCCAGTTCCTTGGCGCGCAGCAGCGGCATGGTGGCGACGACGATTCCGCCCGCCTTCAGCACCGCGAAATAGGCCGCCACCATCCAGGCGGTATTCGCCCCCCGCAGCAGCACCCTGTTGCCCGGCACCAGCCCCGTGCGATGCACCAGCACATTGGCGATCCGGTTCACCCGCTCCGCAAGCTGCGCATAGGTCAGCGTCTCCGCAGGCGTCACCAGCGCCGGATGATCGGCCCGCGCGGCGAGCTTCCCATCCAGCAGAACGCTCGCGCAATTGACCCGCGCCGGGTAGCGCAGCTGCGGCAAGGTGAATCGGAACTCCGGCCACATCTCCCGCGGCGGCAACCGCTCCCGCGCGAAGCCATCGACATGCGCCGAGACGGTCTCCATCATCATGCCATCCATCGCTACCTCCCATCCCGGAGTGCAGTCGGCCGGCTGTGCTGGCTTCCCTAATCGCCCTTGAAGACCGGGCGCTGCTTGGCCGCGAATGCCTCATAGGCGCGGCGAAAATCCCCTGTGGTCATGCAGAGCGCCTGCGCGACGGCCTCGGCCTCGATCGCCTGCTCGACGCTCATCGCCCATTCCATCTGCAGCATGCGCTTGGTCATCGCATGCCCGAAGCTCGGCCCCTCCGCGATCTCCCGCGCCAGCGCCGCCGCGCGGCCGGCCAGCTCCTCCGCCGCATGCACCGCGTTGAAGAACCCCCAGGCGAGCCCCTCCTCGGCGACCATGCTGCGCCCGAGATAGAGCAACTCGCTCGCCCGCCCTTGGCCGATGATCCGCGGCAGGATCGCGCAGGCGCCCATGTCGCAACCCGCGAGCCCCACGCGGTTGAACAGGAAGGCCACCTTCGCTCGCGGCGTCGCCAGCCGCAGGTCGGCGCTCATGGCAAGGATCGCCCCCGCGCCGGCCGCCACGCCATCGACCGCCGCGATGATCGGCTGCGGGCAGGCCCGCATCGCCTTCACCAGCTCCCCCGTCATCGCGGTGAATTGCATCAGCCCCTTGGCATCGCGCTCGATGAGCGGCCCGATGATCTCATGCACGTCGCCACCCGAGCAGAAATTCCCCCCCGCGCCGGCGAGGACGAATACCTTCACCTGCTCCTCCCGCGCCGCCGCCCGGAACAGCGCACCGAGTTCGGCATAGCTCTCGAAGGTCAGCGGATTCTTCCGCTCCGGCCGATCGAGCGTGATCGTCGCCACCGCGCCCTCGACGCCGAGCCGGAAATGCTCCGCCCGATACCCCGCCAGCGGAATCATGCCCCACCCTCCTGCAAGCCCGCGCGCACGCTCGCCTTCGCCCGCCCGAGCAGCCGTTGCAGCGCCTCCCGCTCGACGAGGCTCAGCCCGCCCAGCAGCTCCGCCACCCAGCCCTCATGCGCCGCCGACTGCCGTGCGAATTCCTTGCGGCCGCGCGCCGTCAACCGAAGGCTCTGCGCCCTGCGATCCGTCGCGCTGACCCGCCGCTCGACCAGCCCCTCCTCCTCCAGCCGCGCGGCGAGACCCGTGACATTGCCGTTGCTCACCATCATCCGCCGCGAGATCTCGCCGAGTGTCAGCCCGCCCGGATGCCGCTCCAGCTGCGCCAGCAGGTCGAAGCGCGGCAGCGTCGTGTCGAACTCCGCCCGCAGCCGCCGCCTGATCTCCGCCTCAATGAGATTCGTGCAGGTGAGCAAGCGCAGCCACAGCCGCACCTCGTCCTTGTGCCCCGGCGGCGCATCGGCGAGGGCCGTCTCCGCATCGAGCAGCATCACGCCTCGCCCCCCGCCACCGGCAGCGCCACACCATTCACCGCCGCCGCCTCGGGCGAGCAGAGAAACAGCACCGCCGCCGCCACCTCTTCGGGCTGCACCAGGCGCCCCTGCGGATTGTGCCGCACCAGCTCCGCCCGCGCCTCCGCCTCGCCCCGCCCGGTCTTCGTCATGATGCGCGCGATGCTCTCGGCAACGATCTCCGTCTCGGTGAACCCCGGACACACGCAGTTCACCGTGACCCCGCGCCCCGCCACTTCCAGCGCCAGCGCCCGCGTCAGCCCGAGCAGCCCATGCTTCGCCGCCGCATAGGCGCTGACATAGGGATACCCCTTCACCGCCGCCGTCGAGGCGATATTGACGACCCGCCCATGCCCCGCCCCGAGCATCCCCGGCAGCACCGCCCGTATCACGGCCGCCGCCCCCAGCAGGTTCACCCTCAGCATCCGCCCCCAGAGCGCCTCATCCGTTCTGAGAAACGGCGCGCTCTCTGCGGCGCCGGCCGCATTCACCAGCAGCGCCACGCGGGGCAGGGGAGGGATCTCCCCCGCCACATCCCCCACGACGAACCTCCGCGCCGCTCCCGCTTCGACGGCCGCCCGCAACGGCGCCTCCCGCCGCCCGAGCACCGTGACCTCGGCCCCCGCCGCGCTCAGCGCCCGCGCGCAAGCCAGGCCGATCCCGCTGCCCCCGCCGGTGACGAGCGCAGGCAGACCCTTCAATGCGGCGCTGCCATGATCCATGATGCTTGAAGCCTAAAACATCGCCTCCGCGCCCCGCAACGCCCAATTCCGGTTGCGGCGAAAAATAGTTGAAGCCTAAACTATCCGCACGAGCGGAGGTTCCTCCATGCGCATTGCGATCATCGGCGGCGGCCCCGCCGGCCTCTACTTCGCCATCCTTATGCAGCGCGACTTCCCCGAGGCGCGCATCACTGTGGCCGAGCGCAACCGCGCCGACGACACCTTCGGCTTCGGTGTCGTCTTCAGCGACGCGACGCTCGACGCCTTCGCCGCCGCCGACGCGCCGAGCTACCGCGCCATCACCGAGAGCTTCGCCTACTGGGACGACATCGCCATCCACGCCAAGGGCGCGGAGCACCGCATCGGCGGCAACGGCTTCTGCGGCTGCTCCCGCCGCACCCTCCTGCTGCTGCTGCAACAACGCGCCCGCCAGCTCGGCGTCGAGCTCCGCTTCGGCGAGGAGGCCACGCCCGAGGACTTCCCGGATGCCGACCTCATCGTCGCCGCCGACGGCATCAACAGCCCGATCCGCACCCGCTTCGCGGATCACTTCCAGCCCGAGGTCACCCTCCGCCCCAATCGCTTCGCCTGGATGGGCAGCACGCGCCCCTTCGACGCCTTCACCTTCTTCTTCAAGGAGCGGCCCGAGGGCATCTTCATCGCCCATTGCTACCAGTACGAGGCGAATGCCAGCACCTGGGTCTTGGAGACCGACCCCGACACCTTCACCCGCGCCGGCCTCGACAGCATGGACGAGACCCAAAGCGCCCGCTTCATGGAACAGGTCTTCGCCGAGGAGTTGCAGGGCCACCGCCTCATCACCAACCGCTCCGCCTGGCGCCGCTTCCCCGCACTGAAATGCGCCCGCTGGACGCGCGGCAACCTCGTCCTCATCGGCGACGCCAAGGCCAGCGCGCATTTCTCCATCGGCTCCGGCACCAAGCTGGCGATGGAGGACGCCATCGCCCTCCACCGCGCCTTCCTCCAAACCGGCAGCGTGGCCGACGCCCTCTCCCGCTTCGAGCACGGCCGCCGCGAGGATGTGGAGAAGACCCAGCACGCTGCCGACGTCTCCCTCGTCTGGTTCGAGCATGTCCGCCGCTTCTGGGACATGCATCCGATCCGCTTCGCCTTCGGCCTGATGACCCGCAGCAAGGCCATCACTTGGGACAACCTCTCGCTCCGCGCCCCCGAATTCGTCGCCGAGACGCAAGCCGTCTTTGCGGCCGAGGAAGGCGGCGACCCCTCGAAGCCCCCCATGTTCCAGCCCCTCCGCCTCCGCGGCATGGAGCTGCCGAACCGCACCGTCGTCTCGCCCATGTGCATGTACAGCGCCGAAGAGGGTGTCCCCACCGACTTCCACCTGATGCATTACGGCGCCCGCGCCGTCGGCGGCGCCGGCCTCATCTTCACCGAGATGACCTGCCCCTCCGCCGAGGCGCGCATCACCCCCGGCTGCACCGGCCTCTGGAACGACGCTCAGGAAGCTGCCTGGACCCGCATCGTCCGCTTCATCCACGCCCATGGCCCCGCGAAGATCGCCCTGCAATTGGGCCATGCCGGCCGAAAGGGCGCGACGAAGCTGATGTGGGAAGGCATGGACCGCCCGCTCGACTACGGCGCCTGGCCCGTCATCTCGGCGAGCCCCATCCCCTACCGCCCCGACAACCAGACCCCACGCGCGATGACGCGCGCCGACATGGACGCCGTGAAGGCCGATTTCCTGGCCGCCGCCATACGCGCCCTCCGCTGCGGCTTCGACATGCTGGAGCTGCACTGCGCCCATGGCTACCTGCTCGCCAGCTTCCTCTCCCCGCTGACCAACCACCGCACCGACGACTATGGCGGCCCCATCGCCAACCGCCTCCGCTACCCGCTTGAGGTCTTCACCGCCCTCCGCGCCCTCTGGCCTGCCGACAAGCCCATGTCCGTCCGCATCAGCGCCACCGACTGGGCCGATGGCGGCATCGCCGACGCGGACACGCTCGCCATCGCCCGCGCCTTCGCCGCCGCCGGCTGCGACCTGATCGACGTCTCCACGGGGCAAACGGTCCACGACGCCGCCCCCGTCTATGGCCGCATGTTCCAGGTTCCTTGGTCCGACATGATCCGCCAGGAAGCCGGCATCGCCACCATGTGCGTCGGCAACATCACCACCGCCGACCAAGTGAACACCATCCTCGCCGCCGGCCGCGCCGACCTCGTGGCGCTCGCCCGCCCGCACCTCACCGACCCCAGCTTCACCCTCCGCGCCGCCGCGAGCTACGGCGTCGCCGACATCGCCTGCCCGCCGCAATACCGCTGGGGCAAGGACGCGCTGCTGCGTAACGCCGCCCGCGAGCAGTCGGACCTGCGCGATCTCCGCCTGAAGGCCCGCCCCCGCAGTCACGCTCCCGGATTGCCGCTCGCCCGCGCCGCGGAGTAGCCTCGCCGCGCAACGGAACGGGCAGGGGAGGGGGGCAGGCATGATCCTCATCGCAGGCGGCGGCGTCGGCGGCCTCACCCTCGCGCTGATGCTCCACCATCGCGGCATCCCCTGCACCGTCCTCGAGGCGGCGACGGAGATCCGCGAACTCGGCGTCGGCATCAACACCCTGCCGCACGGCATCGCCGAACTCGCCGAGCTGGGCCTGCTCCCCGCCCTCGACGCGGTGGCGATCCGCACCCGCGAGCTTCGCTACCTCAACCATCTCGGCCAGACCCTGTGGTCGGAACCCCGTGGCCTCCATGCCGGCCACGCCACGCCGCAATTCTCAATCCATCGCGGCCGCCTGCACGGCCTCCTCTGGCGCGCTGCCGCCGAGCGCCTTCCCCCCGGCGCGCTCCGCACCGGTGAGCACCTGCTCGGCTTCGAGCAAGGTGCCGAAGGCGTCACCGCCCACTTCACCAGCGGCCCCCTCCGCGGCACCGCCCTGGTCGGCGCCGACGGCATCCACTCCGCCCTCCGCGCCCTCCTGCACCCCGATGACGGCGGCATCCGCTGGCAGGGCATCCAGATGTGGCGCGGCGCCCTCGACTGGCCCGCCTTCGAGAGTGGCGACGTCATGCTCATCGCCGGCGACCTGAAGGCGAAGCTCGTCTTCTACCCCATCGCCCCCGGCAGCACGCCCGCCCACCGCCTGACCAACTGGGTGATCTACGCCCGCACCGCGACGGGTGAGGCCACGCCGCCCCGCCGTGAGGACTGGTCCCGCCCCGGCCGGCTGAAGGACGTCCTCCCGCTCGCCCGCCGCCTGAAGCTGCCCTTCCTCGACGTCGAGGCGATGATCCGCGCCTCGCCCATGCGCCTCGAATACCCGATGTGCGACCGCGACCCGCTTCCCTGGTGGACGCAGGGCCGCGTCACCCTGCTCGGCGACGCCGCCCACCCGATGTACCCGGTCGGCTCCAACGGCGCCTCGCAGGCGATCCTCGACGCTCGCTGCCTGGCGGACCTGCTCGCCGCCCACCCCATCCCGGCCGCGCTGGCCGCCTACGAGGCCGACCGCCTCCCGAAGACGGCGGCCCTCGTCGCCAGCAACCGCCGCGGCGGGCCGGAGCGCGTTGTGGACGTGGTCTGCGAACGTGCGCCCCGCGGCTTCACCCGCATCGAGGATGTGATCCCCATGGAAGACCTCGCCGCCATCGCCCGTGGCTATGCCCAAACCGCCGGCTTCGCGGTCGCCCGCTGATGCCCGGCACCATCCACGTCACCCATAGCGAAGCGCCCGAGACCGGCCGCGTCGCCCATCTGACGATCGACAACCAGGCCAAGCTGAACACGCTGAACCCGGCGCTGATGGCCGATTTCGTCGCCGCCATGGCCAGCCTCTCGGGCGACGACAGCCTGCACGCCGTGGTGGTGACGGGCGCTGGCCCCAAGGCCTTCATCGGCGGCGCCGACATCAACACCATGGCCGCCATCGCCACCGAGGCCGAGGCGGAGGTCTTCATCACCCAGGTCCACGACTGCTGCCGCGCCGTCCGCGCCTGTCCCGCCCCGGTGATCGCCCGCATCAATGGCTGGACCCTCGGCGCCGGCCTCGAACTCGCCGCCGCCTGCGACCTCCGCCTCGCCGCGCAATCCGCCCGCTTCGGCATGCCCGAGGTCCGCGTCGGCATCCCCTCTGTGGTGGAGGCGGCGCTGCTCCCCGGCCTCATCGGCTGGGGCCGCACCCGCCGCCTGCTCCTCCTCGGCGAGACCATCGAAGCGGCCGAAGCCCTCGATTGGGGCTTGGTCGAGCGCATCTGCCCGGACGAAGCCCTCGACACCTCGCTGGCCGAATGGCTCGCCATGCTCGGCGCCGCCGGGCGGGAGGCGCTGCGCCTGCAGAAGGCCCTCATCCGCCGCTGGGAGGACTTGCCGGTGACGGAGGCCATCGCCGCCGGCATCCCAAGCTTCGCCAGCGCATGGCGCACGGACGAACCCCGCCGCATGCTCGGCGCCTTCGCTCATCGCCGGCGGTAAACCCTCCCGCGCCTGTGATTGTGCGCTGCAGCGACATCGCCCTTCGCGATCCATTACCCTCCTATGAGCCAAGGTTGGAACGCAGGAGACGATGTCGCCCGATCCCACCCCCGATCCCGTCACTGGCTGGCTGGCCCTGCCGCGCTGCCGCGTCGGCGGCCAGCTGCTGCCGCTGGTGCTGCTGCATCCGCGCTTCGGCATCGCCATCCAGGGCGGCCCGCCCGATGCCGTGCCGCTGCTCCGCCAACGCCTGGAGCGCGCCCGCTTTGCGGCGATCTTCCCCGGCCACCTGCCGGTCGTCCGCATCGCCCCCGGCCAGCCGCCGGAGGCCGGCTTCGACCCGAAGGCACGGCTCGACCTGCCCGGCGGCGATGCCTGGCTTACCTGCGCCCGCCGCGTGTTGGAGCGCGACGCCCCGCAGGGAGAGATGGTCCCCATCCCCTCCCGCCGCCGCCGTCACCGCCGCACCCGGCGCCTCGCCATCGCCGCCGGCCTCGCCGCCCTGCTGTTCGGCGGCGTCACCCTCTCGGTCCTCGAGGCGGTGCCGGCGCGATCCACGCTGGTCACCGCCCCGCCCTGACGCGCCTCAGCCCGGCGGCGGCAGGAAGTCCACGGCATACTCCGCCGCGATCCGCACCACCTCCGCCGGGTCGCCGAGATTGTGGATGCGGCTGAACAGCTCGTAGAGCCCATGGCTCGGCGCCACCCAGAACAGCGCCGTCACCGGGCTGCCCGACTTGTTGAAGATGCCATGCGGCTGCCCCATCGGCATGCGGATCAGGTCGCCCTTGCCGGCCTGCTGCGTCTGCCCGTCGAGCATCAGCTCGAAGCGCCCATCGAGGATGTAGATGAACTCGTCCTGCTCCCGGTGCACATGCGGCGGCACGAAGGTGCCGTCCGGAAAATAGGTGTGGAAGGCGAAGGACGCCGCCGAATGCTGCAGCGGCTTGTAGGTCTGGCCGAGGATGTTCCAGGCCACGCCCCCTTCGCCCTCGCCCGCCGGCGTGATTCCGGCCGTCATCGGTCCCACCATTCTCGCCTCCTCCTCACAGATGCAGATAGGTTTCGCGCAGCTCCGGCGACGCCGCCAGCCCCTCGCTCGTCCCCGACCATACGGTGCGTCCCTTCTCGACCACCACATGCCGGTCCGCCAGCCGCATCACCGCGGCCAGGTTCTTGTCGATGAGCAGGATCGCCTGCCCCTCCGCCTTCAGCGCCGCCAGCACCGCCCAGATCTCGGCGCGGATGAGCGGCGCCAGCCCCTCCGTTGCCTCGTCGAGCAGCAGCAGCCGCGGATTGGTCATCAGCGCCCGCCCGATCGCCAGCATCTGCTGCTCGCCGCCCGAGAGCTGCGAGCCCATGTTCCGCCGCCGCTCGGCCAGCCTCGGGAAGAACTGATACACGGCGTCCAGCGACCACCGCCCGCCCGCCCTCGCCGTCGCCGTCAGGTTCTCCTCAACCGTCAGCCGCGGAAACACCAGCCGCCCCTCCGGCACCAGCCCAAGCCCCATGCGCCCGATCCGATACGGCGCCAGCCCCGGCAGCGCCACCCCGTCCCACTCGATACGCCCGCCCGTCACCCGCCCGCCCATCCCCGGCAGCAACCCCATCACCGCGCGCACGGTCGTCGTCTTCCCCATCCCATTGCGTCCGAGCAGGGTGACGACCTCCCCCGCGCCGATGGTGAGCGACACGCCCTGCAACACCTGGCTCTCGCCATAGGCCGCCCGCAGCCCTTCGACGACGAGGCTCATGCCGCCTCATCCTCGCCGAGATACGCCGCCCTGACCTCCGCATTGGCCCGGATCACGGCGGGCAGGTCGGTCGCAATCACCCGTCCATAGACCAGCACCGAAATCCGGTCGGCGAGCGCGAACACCGCCTGCATGTCATGCTCGACCAGCAGGATCGCATACTGCCCCCGCAATCCTCGCAGGATGCCGACCAGCCGCTCCGTCTCCTCCGGTCCCGCGCCCGCCAGCGGCTCATCGAGCAGCAGCAACCTCGGCCTCATGGCCAGCGCGACGGCGAGTTCGAGCTGCCGCTTCTCCCCATGCGACAGCCGCCCCGCCATCACCCCCGCCCGCGCCCCGAGCCCCACCGCATTGAGTGCCGCCATCGCCTCATCGTTGAGCCCCCGCTCCGTGGCTGCCGCCCGCAGGAACCGAAAGGACGACCCGCTCCGCGCCTGCACCGCCAGCGCCGCATTCTCCAGCGCCGAGAACCCCGGCAGCACCGAGGTGATCTGGAAGCTCCGCGCCAGCCCCAGCCTCGCCCGCCGCGCCAGCCCCATCCCGACAATCTCGCGCCCGCCGAAGCGGATGCTCCCCGCATCCGGCCTGAGCGTCCCCGAGAGCTGATGGATCAGCGTCGTCTTCCCCGCCCCATTCGGCCCGATCACCGCATGGATTTCGCCCGGCGCGACATCGAAGGAGACATCATCCGTCACCGCCAGCCCGCCGAACCGCTTCCGCAGCCCGGCCACCTCCAGCAGCGCCTCAGCCACGCCGCAGCACCCCCACCAGCCCGCCCTTCAGGAACAGCACCGACAGCACCAGCAACGGCCCGAAGATCAGCCGCCAGTGCTCGGTGAGATGCCCGAGCCACTCCTCCAGCAGCACGAAGCCGACCGCCCCCAGCACCGCCCCCTGCAAGGAGCCAAGCCCGCCCAGGATCACCATGAACAGCAGGTCGCCCGACCGCTGCCAGGCAAGGTAGGACGGCGCCACGAACTCCGTCGCATTGGCCAGCAGGACGCCCGCCAGCCCCGCCACCGCCCCCGCCGCCGCATAGGCCACCAGCCGGTATGGATAGGGCGAGAATCCCACCGCCTCGACCCGCAGCGCATTCTCCCGCGCCGCCCTGAGCACCCGCCCGAAGCGCGAACCCAGCACCATCTGCGTCCCCAGCAACGCCAGCGCCAGCAACCCGAGGCAGAGGTAATGGAAGACCAGCCGGTCCTCCAGCCAGCGATGCCCGAGCACCGTCATCCGCCCATAGAGCGTGTACCCGTCATCCCCGCCATAGGCCGCCAGCGACGACGCGGTGAAGAAGGCCATCTGCCCGAAGGCCAGGGTGATCATGATGAAATGCACCCCGCTGGTACGGATCGCCACCGCCCCCGTCACCAGCGCGAAGAACGCGGCGGCCCCCATCGCCACCGGCACCACGACCACGGCATCGGTGATGCGCGCATCATCGAGCACGACCAAGGCATAGGCCCCGACCCCCAGCATCGCCGCGTGCCCGAGGCTGACCAGCCCCGCCCCGCCCACCAACAGCCACAGGCTCACGGCCGCCATCGCCAGGATCATCGCCCGCGCCAGCAAGGTCAGCGAATACCCCTCGCCAAACCCGAGGAAGGGCGCCGCCGCGAGCCCCGCCAGCACGACCAGCGCCGCGCGCATCAGCCCCGCACCGGAAACAGCCCGCGCGGCCTGACCGCCAGGATCAGCGCCATGGCGATATAGACCAGCATGGAGCCGAGCGCCGCCCCCGCCTGCCGCGCCGGCGAGGCCGCCATCACCAGCCGCAGCAGGTCCGGCAGCAGCGACCGCCCGAGCGTCTCGATCACCCCCACCAGCAGTGCCGCGATGAAGGCCCCGCGCACGCTGCCGATCCCGCCGATGGTGATGACGACGAAGGCGAGGATCAGCACCGTATCCCCCATCCCCGGGTCGACCGAGAGCACCGGCGCCGCCATCACCCCCGCGAAGCCGGCAAGCATCGCCCCGAAGCCGAACACGAGCATGAACAGCCCGCGGATATCGACCCCGAGCGCCGCCACCATCGGCGCATGGGTAGCGCCGGCCCGCACCAGCGCCCCGATGCGCGTCCGCTCCACCAGTACCCAGAGCAGCCCGGCGACGGCCAGCCCCGCCACGAGGATGGCGATCCGGTAGACCGGATACTGCAACCCAGGCATCAGCTGCACCCCGCCCTCGAGAAGGGTAGGCACCGGCATCTGCAACGGCGCCGAGCCCCAGATCGCCCGCACCGCTTCGTTGAGGAACAGGATCACCCCGAAGGTCGCCAGCACCTGGCTCAGGTGATCCCGCTCGTAAAGATGCCGGAACACCAGCCACTCCAGCACCAACCCGCAGACCAGCGCGGCCGGTAGCGCCAGCACCAGCCCCAGCCAGAAGCTCCCCGTCCAGGCCGCGAGGCTCGCCCCGAGATAGGCGCCCAGCATGTACTGCACGCCATGCGCCAGGTTGATGAAGTCCATCACCCCGAAGACCAGCGTCAGGCCCGCCGCCACGAGGAAGAGCAGCACCCCGAATTGCAGCCCGTTCAGCCCCTGGACCAGCAGCAGCCCAAGGCTCATCGCATGCGGCACTCGGCGGCGTAGGGGTCGGTATCGTGCGACAGCACCTTCCGCACCGTCTCGGTCTGGAACTTGCCGTCCGCCCGCTTCGCCACCTGGCAGAGCCAGAAATCCTGCACCGGATAATGATTGCCGCCGAACTCGAATGGCCCGCGCACCGAGGAGAACTGCGCCGCCCTGATCGCCGCCCTGACGGCATCCTTGTCGCCGAGCCGCCCACCCACCTTGCGCACCGCGCTGTCGAGCAGCATCGCCCCGTCATAGGCCTGCGCCGCGTAGGTCGCCGGCACATAGCCGTAGCCCGCCTCGAAATCCTTCACGAACTTCGTGTTCGCCGGATTGTCCATGTTCGGCGCCCAGGACGCCGCCGAGTAGAAGCCGAGCGCCGCTTCGCCCTGTGCCGGCAGCGTCGCCTCGTCCACGGTGAAGGTCGACAGGAACGGGATGTTCGCCAGCCCCGCCTGCCGGTACTGCCGCACCAGGTTCACCCCCAGCCCGCCTGGCATGAAGGTGAACACCGCATCGGGCTTCGCCGCCGCGATCTTCGCCAGCTCCGCCGAGAAGTCGAGCTGCGTCAGCGGGACGTAGACCTCGTCCACCACCTCGCCCTTGAAGCGCGATTTGAACCCCGCCGCCGCATCCCGCCCCGCCTGGTAGTTCGGCGTGAGCACGAAGACGCGCTTGTACCCGCTGTCCTGCGCCGCCTGGCCCATCACGCTGTGGACCTGGTCGTTGTTGTAGGAGGTGGTGAAGAAATTCGCGTTGCACCCGCGCCCCGCGAGCGTCGAAGGGCCCGCATTGGTCGAGATCAGGAAGGTCCCGGATTCCGTCACCGGCCGGACGATGGCGGCGAGGATGTTCGAGAACACCACGCCCACAACGAAATCCACCTTGTCCCGCTCGATCGCCGCCCGCACCTTGGTGACGGCCACCTCCGGCCGCAGCTCGTCGTCGATGACCAGCACCTCGGCCGGCAGCCCGCCGAGCTTGCCGTCGAGATGCTTCAGCCCCTGGAGGAAGCCGTCGCGGAGCTGGGTCCCGAGCGCCGCCTGCGGCCCGGTCTGCACCGCGACAAGCCCGATCTTCACGCCCGCCGCTTGCGCCCGCGCCCGCACCGCCGGCATCGCCAGCACCGCACCCGCGGCGCCCAGCACGCCCCGTCTGCCGATCTTCGTCATCCCGAACTCCCCCGGCTGATTGCTTTAAGCCTCAACCATATCGCTTCGCCACTCAAGCAGCTTCGCAGAGCAAGCGGCGAAGCAGAAGCCTTGCCGGCAACGACGTATTCTCGCCAGTCCTGCAATGAACGAATCCAGCTTTGTCCTGTTGTGTACCCAGTCGAGGCGGGCAAACGCCGTGGGAATTGCAATACGTGTCAGAGAAGAACGAAATACCGCCTTCCGACGATACTGAAGCGGTTCCTGTCCTCGAGGAAAGGCTGAGCATCCACCGCCGCGAGGTGGAGACCGGGCGCCTGCGCGTCCGCCTCCGCACCGAGACGGAGGAGACCCAGCTCCACGCCGATCTTCGCTCCGAGGCGGTCGAGGTCGAGCGCATCCCCATCGGCCGCCAGCTGGCCGAGGGCGAGGCGCCGCCCGGCCCGCGCGAGGAGGACGAGGGCAGGGTGCTCGTCATCCCCGTCCTCGAGGAGGTGCTTGTCGTCGAGAAGCGCCTGGTGCTGCGCGAGGAAATCCGCCTCCGCCGCACCAGCGCCAGCGAGCCGGTCGAGATGCCGGTCACGCTGCGCCGCCAGCACGCCGAGATCGAGAGGCTGCCGCCTCGCACAACTGAAGAAACAGGGAAGCCCAACGCATGAGCAACCGCACCATCACCGCCGTCTTCGATTCCGCCGCCGAGGCCGATGCCGCGTCCCGCGACCTCGCCACCAAGGTCGGCGGCGTCCGCGCCGCGGTCTTCACCAATGCCAATCAGAGCCGCGAATTCGACTCGCTCGGCATCGCCGGCCCCGACCGCAGCGTGCTGGAGGAGGCGATGCGCCGCGGCAGCGTCGTCCTCTCGGCCACCGTCCCCGAGGACCGCTTCGAGGCCGCCGCCGACGTGATCGAGTCCTCTGGCGCCGTCGACCTCGACAGCCGCGAGCAGGAGTGGCGCGGCGCCGGCTGGAGCGAGGACAACATCGCCGAGCACAGCACCATGAGCACCGAGACCGCGCCCGCGACGCCGCAGCAGGCGACCATGGGCCGCGCCGACCTCGCCGCCAATGCCGGCACCCCGACCGCCACCACCACCACCACCGGCATGACCGGCGGCACGATGGGCACCGGCCTCGGCGCCGGCCGCGAGGAGAGCATCCCCATCGTCGAGGAGCGCCTCCGCGTCGGCAAGCGCGAGACCGCGCATGGCCGCGTCCGCGTCCGCTCCTATGTCGTCGAGACCCCGGTGCAGGAGCAGGTGACGCTGCACCAGGAGCATGTGCAGGTGGAGCGCCGCCCGGTCGACCGCCCGCTGGAGGCCGGTGCCGACGCCTTCCGCGAGCGCACCATCGAGGCCACCGAGACTGCCGAGGAAGCGGTCATCGCCAAGGAGGCCCGGGTGACGGAGGAAGTCGTCATTCGCAAGACCGCCGATGACGAGACCCGCACGGTGCAGGACACCGTCCGCCGCACCGAGGTCGAGATCGAGGACGACCGGGTCGGCACCCGCAGCGCGGGCACGACCACCGGTACGACCACGGGCACCGGCACCACCCCGAGCCGCGATCGCTAAGCTACCTAGCGAGTTGGGCAGCGCGCTCCACTAGCGCGCTGCCCGGATCGGCGAGCGGCTCGAGCACCGTGAAGTGGTCGAGCCCCGCCAACTCCGCGGCCGTGCCGTTCCAATGCGCCGCGAAGTCCCGCGTCTGCCGCCGGAACTCCCCGCTCTCCGCCCCGCCGACCACGGCATGGATCTCGGCCCCCTCCGGCCGCGCCAACAGGGCAGGGGAGAGCGCCCGCGCCTCCGCCTCATCCAGCTTCAGCCCGGCCCCGACGCTCGTCCCGATCAGCGGCCACAGCTCGAACACCCCCGAGATCGCCATCCCCCGCGAGACCAGCCCCGCCGGCAGCCCCCGCTTTACCCAATCCGTCGCCATCAGCATCGCCGCCAGATGCCCGCCGGCCGAATGCCCCATCGCCATAACCCGCCCGGCTCCCCGCCGGTGCAGCAGCGCGACGGCTTCCCGCATCTGCTCGACGATGGCCCGCAACGCGACCCCCGGGCACAGGTCATAGGACGGCACCGCGACCGCCACCCCCCGCGCCAGCAACCCCCGCGCGCAATGGCTGGCGAAGCTCCGGTCGAGCGCCTGCCAATACCCGCCATGGATGAACATCGCGACCGGCCAGTCCCCGCCCGGCCCCGGCCGGAACAGGTCGAGCCTCTCCCGCTCCCCCGCCCCATAGGCGACGCCCAGCTCCTTCTCCACCCAGGACGCGCGGAAGGCCGCCGCATCCCGCGCCCAGCCGGCGATGATCGCCCCGCTCTCCGGCACCCGCGCCCGGTTGTTGTACTCCGCCTCCGCATCCATCGCGCTTGCCCCCTGCGCCGATCCGCATTATAGGAATATAATCAAAGAGAGGACCATCGGACGATGCGGAAGGGTCATGCCCTCCACCCTGTGCCTGGGCCTCGTCCGGCCATCCCTTAAAACCTTAAAACCCTCAATTTCTCCACCCGGCGACCAGCAATTCCAACACCTTGCCTCACCGACTCCGCCTGCCGCCTAAACCCGATTGAGCGAATTGAAGCGCCGCGGCCTGAGCCCCGCCTGGAACCACGACACCATCGAGTAGATGTCATAGACGGGCCGCCCGACCTCCGCCCGCAGCGCCGCCGCATAGGGCGGCATGTTGGTGCATTCGAGCACGATCGCCCCGACCTCCGGATGCGCCTCCACCAGCGCCCGCCCGGCCTCGACGACATCCCGCTCGGCAAGATCGATATCGAAGTCGTCCTTCTCTGCCGTGATCAGCACCCGGAAGAACTCCCGCCCGCCCTCGGTCCCGGCGATGGGCGTATCCAGCGGCACCCCCGCCGCCGCCAGATGCGCCTCCGTCAGCGACGCCTTGCTCACCGTCACGACGCCGACCCGCTGCCCCGGCGGCAGCATTGCCTGCACCCAGGGCACCTGCATCAGCGAGGAGGTGGCGACCGGCACGCCCACCGCCTCCGCCAGCTCGCGCTGGAACAGCGACAGGAACCCGCAATTGGTCGTAATCGCCTCCGCCCCAAGATCCACCAGCTCGCGCGCCGCGGCGATGAAATCCGGCAGCAGCCCGCGCGCCCCGCGCAGCACCACCCGCTCCGGCGTCGCCCCCCGCACCACGCGGAACAGCACGGGGAAGGGCCAGGTCTCGCCATTGCCCATATCGCCCGGAATGCGTGGAAAACGGGCTTCCAGCATCAGGATGCCGAGGGGCGCGCCATAAATGGATTTGCCGCCGCGCGCGATGCGGCCGGAAGGACTGTTCATCCCCCGAGCCTATCCCACACCATGCACGCGTCGAAACCGAAAGGAGAGCCGGGATGCTCCGCTGGATCGCCGCCGCCTTGCTGGCCCTGTCGCCTACCCTCGCCCCCACCTTCGCCCGGGCCGACGATGCCTGGCCCAATCGCCCGATTACCATCCTCGGCGGCTTCCCGAACGGCGCCGGCACCGACATCTACGCCCGCAAGCTGGCTGAGCCGCTTTCCCGCGCCCTCGGCCAGCCTGTCGTCGTCGACAACCGCACCGGCGCCGGCGGCAATATCGCCTCCGACGCCGTGGCCAAGGCGAGGCCCGACGGCTACCTCTTTCTCCTCGGCACGGCCGGTACGCATGCCATCAATTCCGGCCTCTACCGCAACCTCCCCTTCGACGCGCTGCGCGACGTCACCCATGTCATCCTGCTCGGCGACGTCCCCAACGTCCTGCTGGTCAGCCCGGAGAAGCGCCCGCAATACCGAAGCTGCCAGGACCTGCTGGCGGCCGCCCGCGCCCGCCCCGGCGCGCTGAACTACTCCTCCACCGGCAACGGCGCCTCGACCCATCTCGCCGCCGCTCAATTCGCCGCCGCGACCGGCATCGACCTGACCCATGTGCCCTATCGCGGCCAGCCCGGCGCGATGTCGGCGCTCCTCGCCGGCGACGTGGACCTGTTCTTCAACCAGAGCGGCCCCTCCATCGGCCCGGTGCAGCAGGGCCAGGTGCGCGCCCTCGGCACCAGCACCCTGGCCCCGCTGCCGGCGCTGCCGGGCGTGCCGACCATCGCCGAGGCCTGCAACCTGCCGGGCTTCGAGACCAGCACCTGGTACGGCCTCTTCGCCCCGCCCGGCCTGCCGCCCACCATCCAGGCCCGGATGAGCACCGAAATCGCCCGCATCATCGCCACACCCGATTTCCGCCAGTGGCTGGTCGACTCCCAAGGCATCAGCCCCCCCGCCGACCTGACGCCGGAAGGCTTCCGCCGCATCCATGAACGCGACATCGCCCGCTGGGGCGAAATCATCCGCAGATCGGGCGCGAGCGTGGACTGAGGCGCCTCAATTCCTCAAATCCAAAACCGGGTGCGATTCTGGATATACCGAACAAAGATCGTGCGATGGTTTGCGGCATCATCCATCGCCGTATAATATCTCCGCTCCACAGAACCGGGGCGCGCCGCATGTCCTTCCTCGCACCCATCCCCATGCCCGCGCCGCTCACCGCACGGGCGCTGGAGCTGCTGCGCCACGACATCCTCACCACGCGCCTCGCCCCGGGCGAGACCCTGTCCGAAGCCGCCACCGCCGCCCGCCTCAACCTCGGCAAGGCCCCCATCCGCGCCGCCCTCGCCCGCCTCGCGGAGGAGGGCCTGGTCCAGGCGATGCCGCGCCGCGGCTGGGTCGTCTCGCTCGTCACCATCCGCGACATCCACGAGGTCTTCGACCTCCGCCTGCTGCTGGAGCCCGAGGCCGCCCGCCGCGCCGCCCTCGACCCACGCGCCCGCGGCGACGCGGCGGCGCTCGCCCGGCTCGATGCCGTATGCGCCGCCGGCTACCGGCCCGAGGCGGCCGAAACCGCCCTCGGCTTCCTTGAGGCCAACCGCGCATTCCACGTCGCCATCGCGGAATTGTCCGGCAATGCCCGCCTTGCCCGCCAGATCGGCCGGCTGCTCGACGAAAGCACCCGGATGCTCGTTCTCGGCCTCCGCCGGCGCGACCGCAGCGGCGAGATGGCCCATGAGCACCGTGCACTGATCGAGGCGCTTGCCGCCGGCGATGCCGCCGCCGCAGCAGCGCGGATGCGCGACCAGGTCGCCGCAAGCCGCGCCATGGTGCTCGCCGCCCTGACCGCGCCGGACACCGCCATCCCGCTTCCCTGACCATCCTCCGCAAAGCTCCGGCCGCCCTCTGGAGTTCTCCCTCCTACATTTGGCCAACTTTGGCGTCCGCACCCGCATCTTCTCGGCATGCGGGGCATTGATCGGCTTCGGCAGCCTGCGGGGTCCTGTTGCATTCCGCCACCGAACTTGAAACCCTCACCGCCCGGTCAGGGGCAGTGCGCCGCCCCCCTGCTGCGCTTCCGCCTCGGCGGCAAGCAGCTCGGCGGCACGGAACCAGCTCGGAGGCGCTGCTGCGCCAGATAGGCGTTACCACCAGGCAGATGGACGAGACCGCCACCGCATTCGAGCAGCAGGGTGCCGCGCCGCGCGAGATCGCCGGCAGCTTGCCCAGACCGCACTGCGCAGAGGAGGTCGTTGCCAACTTCCAGGGCGTCGCGCAGGCGACCGAGACGGTCGGCGGCGCTTCCTGCAAGTGCTGACAACTGCGGAGAACCTTTCGCAACAGGCCCTGCGCCTTCGCAGCGAGGCCGTCCGCTTCCTCGACGGCGTCCGCGCCGCCTGAGGGGATGAACTCCCACCAGCCTGCCGCGCTGTCCTTGCGGAGGTTGGTGGGATGCGTTTGCGCCGTTGGGCATTGGGACTGGGCTTGCCGTTACTGGCGATCGGCGTCTTCGTTGCGCTGTTCCGCTGGGACTGGCTAATTCCGATTGTCGAGGCGCAGGCGAGCGCCAAGCTCGGCCGGAAGGTGACGATCGAGCATCTGCACGTCTCGCTCGGCCGTGTCAGCACCATCAGCGCGGAGGGGTTGAAGATCGGCAACCCGCCCGGCTTCGAGGACGCACCGCCCTTCGCCGATGTGCGGCGCGCCAGCATCGACCTCGACGTCGGCGCCTATATCGAGAGCCGCGCCATCGTCATCCCCTCGGTGACGCTGGAACGGCCGCAACTCGAAGTCCTCGGCAAGCCGGACGGCCAGAACAACTATAGCTTCGATCTCGGCGGCGGCGCATCCACCGGTGATGCTCCGGGGCCGCGCATCGGCGCGCTGCGGCTGATCGATGGCGAGGCGCATGTCGCCATTGCCAAGCTGCGCTCGGACTTCCGCGTCACCGCCGCCACTGAGGATCCGCCGGGCGAGGAGTCGCGGCTCGTCGCCCGCGCCAGGGGCACCTACGCTGCGCAGCCGATCACCGCCGAGTTGCGCGGTGGCGCCATCCTCAACCTGCGGGACACGGAGCGGCCCTGGCCGATCGGTCTCGACCTCGCCAACGGGCCGACCAAGGTGACGCTGCGCGGCACGGTGCAGGACCCGCTGGCGCTGGCCGGCGCGGATATCCGGCTCGACATCAACGGGCCGGACATGGCGCTGCTCGCGCCGCTCACCGGCGTCGCCATCCCGGCGACGACGCCGTTCCGCGTCACCGGTAAGCTCGACTATGCCGACCGGGCCTTCCGGTTCACCGATGTCGAGGGGCGGCTCGGCAGCAGCGATCTCAATGGCCGCTTCAGCATCACTCCTGGCAAGGACCGGCCGGTGCTGGATGCAGACGTGTTTTCGCGCAAGGTGGATTTGGCCGATCTCGGCGGCTTCGTCGGCTCGACGCCGGGTCGCGTCGGCACGCCGGGGCAGACGGCACAGCAGCGTCAGGCGCTCGCCCGGGCCGAGGCCAACCCGCGCCTGCTGCCGACCCAGCCGATCAGCATCCCCCGGTTGCGGGCGGCGGACATCCATTTGCGCTACCGGGCGGCGGCGATCCAGGGACGCGGGATGCCCTTCGACAGCCTTGCCGTCACCGCCGATATCGAGGACGGCAATATCCGCCTGCATCCGGTGCAATTCGGCATCGGCCAAGGGCGCCTCTCAGGCGATTTCACCCTGACCCCGCAGGAGAACGGCGCGCTGCGGGCGAAGGGGCAGATCGACCTGCGACGGGTCGACATCTCCCGCCTGATGCAGGCGGCGGGGGCAGGCGGGGCGGGGACTTTGGGCGGCGTCGGCAAGATCGACGGCACCGGGCGCTCGGTCTCGGAACTCCTCGGCAATGCCAATGGCGAGCTGACGCTGGTGACGGTCGGCGGCAACCTCTCCGCGCTGCTGGTCGACCTCTCCGGCCTGCAATTCGGCAATGCGCTGCTCTCGGCGCTCGGCGTCCCGGCACGGACCGAGATCGAATGCCTGATCGCGGATTTCGGCCTACAGCGCGGCATGCTCGAGACGCGGACGCTGATGCTGGACACCGACAGCTATGTGTTGACCGGCGGCGGCAGGGCTAGCCTCGGCCGGGAGGTACTGGATCTCTGGCTTCGCACCAACAGCAAGCATTTTACCATCGGCTCGCTGCCGACACCGATCGGCATCGGCGGAACCTTCAAGAACCCTTCGATCATGCCGGAGATCGGCGAATTGGCGGCGCGCGGCGGGGCGGCGGTGGGGCTCGGCCTCATCTTCCCGCCGCTCGCCCTGCTGCCGACCATCCAGCTCGGCGTTGGCGAGAACAATCGCTGCGAGCGGCTGACGCGCCGCGCCGGGTAGCGCCTGATCCGCGACCACCGGATCGCCGATCAAGCTTCGTCAGGACGTGGCGCGACCGGACAGGCAGGTCTTCATGAAGTCGCGCCGCGGCTGGCCGCGCAACTGCTGGCCAGCGGCCTGTGTGGAGCAGCTTCGCATTTTCGCCTGCTGGGCACGCTGAGCGGGGCTCGGCTCGCGTTGTTGAGCGGCGGCCTCGGCGAGGCCAGGCGTCAGGGTGAGAGCAAGGGTCAAGGCCAGCCAGCGCATCGCGTCGTCTCCGTAACGAAATGCGGTGCGTGCCATGTCCGGCGGCCGGATTCAACGGGAAAATCAGGCGGGCCTGGCACCGGCATAGGGTTCTGCCGCGGCGCCCAGGCCGCTGAGGCCTGTTCGGAAGGCGCAACTGCTGGCACAGGAGGGCGATCCCGCTTCGTGAGGGGCTTGCTGCCGGCGTCGCTGCGGATGGTGCCGTCCTTCAGCTTGTGGCCCTCGGCAAGGGTGGGCGGCTTGGCTTTGAGCAAGGCATGGGCGGGCTCATGCACGATGCAGTTGGCCACCACCCATTCGGCATCGGGGGAAGGACTGCCGCGCTTGATGCCGCCCTGGACGATCCGCCGCATGTAAATCTCGCAAGCCACTGCCTGCTCCGCAGGGCTGAACATCGTGGAGCCGGAGAAACCGGGCGTCGGCTCCTTCGTCGCCCTGGCGGCGACGATGCTCTCCTTACTTTTGGCGGCAGATGGCCGACACAGTCGCGCGGCTTTGGCTAGCTGGCCTTGCCGTGCCAGGTGACTGTGACGCCATCGAAGACAGCGACGCATTGAGGATGCTGGCGGAGTAGCCCTGCAAGGCAGTGGCGCAGGCCCGCCGCCTGGCTTCGTCAAACATGCCTTGTTGACGAAATAGAGGGTCAGCCTCTCCGCCATGATGACTTTTTCGGCCCCGCTGATCGTCGCCGAAACGGGTAAACCCCTTGGACTCACCATCTCGCGAAAGGCCGCGAGCGGAAGGACAGGCATGCAGCTTGCTAATCTCACCCCACGATCACGCGAAGGAGGGATGCGATGGAGCCGGACCGGGTGACCATGGAGGCGATCGGCCGCTGGAGCGGGATTGCCTTGCCGAACGAGGCGGCGCGCATCGGCCTCGCCGACAATGCGGCGTTGATCGCCGAGCTGGAGGCGCTGCGGGGCGGGATGGGCTTCGAGGAAGAGCCGAGCGGCTTCGAGGCCGCGCTGCGCGACTGCAAGGAGCCTGGCCAGTGAACGCCCCCGTCGCCGCCGCCGACCTTGCCTCCCTCTCCATGACCGAAGCGGCGGATGCCTTCGCCGCAGGCGAGGTGACCGCCACCGCGCTCACCGAGGCTTGCCTCGCGCGGATTGCGGCGCATGACGGCGTGGTGAACAGCGTCATCCGCCTCGACCGGGACGCCGCCTTGGAGGCCGCCGCCGCGGCGGATGCGGCGCGCGCCGCCGGCCGGCCACTCGGCAGGCTGGCCGGGGTGCCGATGATGCACAAGGACATGTACTACCGTGCCGGAAAGGTGAGCAGCTGCGGCTCCCACATCCGCCGCGACTACAAGCCGGCGGCGACGGCGACGGTGCTGGAGCGGCTGGACGCCGCCGGCGCCATCGACATGGGCACCCTGAACATGGCCGAGTTCGCGCAGAACCCGACCGGCCACAATCGGCATTTCGGCGACTGCCACAATCCATGGAACCCGGCCTATTGCACAGGCGGCTCCTCCTCCGGCTCCGGCGCGGGTGTGGCGGCGCGGTTCTTCTACGCGGCGCTCGGCTCGGATACCGGCGGGTCGATCCGCCTGCCAGCGACGCTCTGCGGCGTGACAGGGCTGAAGGCGACGCAGACGCGCGTCTCGCGGGCGGGGGTGATGCCGCTCTCCTTCTCCTGCGACAATGTCGGGCCCCTTGTGCGAACGGCGCGCGACGCAGCGCGCTTCCTCGGCGTGACGGCGGGGCATGATCCGCGCGATCCGACCAGCGCGCGCGAGGCGGTGCCGGACTACGAGGCGGCGCTGACGGGCGACATCCGCGGGATGCGCATTGCGGTCTGCGAAAACTGGTTCCTCGAGGGCGCCGATGCGCCGGTGGTCGCGGCTTTCGAGGCGGCGCTCCAGGCGCTGCGGACGCGGGGCGCGGTCGTCACGCGCATCGCCGCGCCGTCGCTTCGTGCCATCGCCGCCTATACGGCACTGGTCAGCCGCGTGGAAGGAGCGGCGATCCATGCCAACTGGATGCGCGAGCATCCGGACGACTACGCCATCCATCTGAGCGCGCGGATCTATGGCGGCTATGCCTTCCCCGGGCATCTCTATGTCGAGGCGCTGTCGCGGCGCGGGCCCTTGCTGCGACAATTCGTTGCTGAGGCGCTGACCGGCCACGACCTGGTGGCGACGCCGACGCTGCGCACTCGCGTGCCGACGCTGGCCGAGACGGATATCGACGCCGATCCGTCGAACTGGTCGCGCTTCATGGCGGTGTCGGCGAATACGCGCCCGTTCAACTACCTTGGGCTGCCGACGGTCAGCGTGCCATGCGGCTTCGACGATCGCGGCCTGCCGGTCGGGTTGCAGCTCGCCGGCCGGCCCTTCGGCGAGGCGACGGTGCTGCGCGCGGCGGATGCCTTTCAGCAGGAGACGGGCTGGCACCGTAAGGCACCGGCCCTGTAAGCAGGAGGGCCCTGCCCCGGAAGGGGCAGGGCTGTCGTGACCGGCTCAGACGAAGAGCGTGTCGGCCGTGGTCAGGTTGTTGACGTGCGGGAGGAAGACGTTCTCCGCCGTTGCGTCGAAGATGACGAGCGTGCCGGAGACGCCGCCCTCGCTCGCCGCGATGATGTGCATCGTCGCCTTGTCGAAGCCCTCGAACTGCAGCTTGTCGGTGCCGGCGGTGAAGTTGGCGATCACCATGTCGCCGTCGCCATGCTGAACGGCGAAGACATCCTTGCCCGCGGTGCCGCTGAAGGTGGCGCCGAGGCCGTCCGCCGTCTCGGTGAAGCGGAAGTCGTTCGGGCCGTTGATCTTGAAGACCGCGGAATGCTTGCTGAGGGCGGAGCCGTTGTAGCTGGCGTCATCGACATAGAGGTTGCGGTCACCGCCCGGGCCCGAGGCGTCGTTCAGGAAGCGCACGGTCAGCTTGTGGTCGCCCGCACCCCAATCGCCCTTAATGGTGATCGTGTCCTCGTTGCCCGAGCCGTGCAGCGCGCCGGCGCTCAGCGTGCCGCCGACCTGCTTGCCGTCGACGAAGAGGCTGTACTGCGCATTGCCCTGCCAGGCATCCTGGCTGACCTTGAGCACAAGGCTGTCGGCGCCGGTGCCGATGGTCTTCACCACCGCGCTGCCGGCGGCTGGCGGCGGAGTGGGGGCCGAGGGGACGCTTCCGTCGGTGAAGGCGAAGTCGACAGGGCCGTTCTTCAGCAGGTCGGCCGAACCCTTGGCGAGCGCCTTGCCGTTATAGGTGATGCTGTCGACATGCAGGTTGCGATCGGTCGCCGCGGTGCCGTCCCAGGCGTCGTTGAGAAAGTTGACCGTCACCTTGTGTGCACCGGCAGCCCAGTCGCCCTTCACGGTGATGATGTCGGCCTGGCCTGCGGCGTGCGAGGCGCTGGCAGTCAGCGTGCCGCCGATCTGCTTGCCGTCGACGCTTATGGTGTACTGCGCATGGCCTTTGTAGGCATCCTCGCTGATCTTCAGCACCAGGCTGTCGGGGCCGGAGCCGATGACCTTCATGGTGTTGCCGCCCGGCGGCAGCGGGCTGACCGGCGGTGTCACCGGGGGCGACGGCGGAGAGGATGTCGCGCCCTTGGCGAGGTTGGAGACGATGCCCTTCATGTCGACGGCGAGGCGGTCCGCGACCAGGATCGCATCGCCCTGGCCCATATGGCTGCTATTGGCATAGCCGTCGCCGTCCATCCTCAGGCCGTTCATCGCCGTGCTGTCGAAGATGGCGTTGAAAGCCGGATCGGCCGAGAGCTGGCGCATGCCAGCCTGGATGTTCGCCGGGCTGTTGCCCTGGGCGTAGTTGTAGGGGACATAGGTGAACACGTAGGGCGTCGTCGCCGCGGACTGGTCGAGGACGTCGCGCACCAGCGCGGCATCGGTCTTCACCTCGGAAATCCAGTGGGCGGTCGTGACGCCACCGGTGTTGCCGTCATACTCGTTGTGCATCCACAGCGTAACGGTGGGGTTGTCCTTGATGTCCGTCGACTGGGCCTTCACGTAGTTCAACAGGCCCTGCTGCTGGCCGTCGGTATCCCATTTCAGGAAGGCGGTGCCGGAATGGATCGTCGAATTCTTGTCGCCGTAATGCTGGATGATGTTGACGTTGACGCCCGGCAGGCTGGCCTCAAGATCCTTTTCGAGTTCGCGCGCGCCGCCATTGGCGACGAAAAGGAGCGCGTTGCTCTGGCCCCGGATCAGGATGTTCACGTCGGTCGTCATCGTTCCGTCCGTTCTGCCCCGATGAACTCGGGGCGGCCCACGGAGGGCCCTGTGGAAGGAGCCCTCAGGCTCCCGGGAATGTTCCGGGCGCCAAACCCTCACGGCGCCGTGAGGAACGGTATATCGTATTCACGGACATTTGCACATTAATTCGCTCTTGGGTTGAGAGAAGCCGCACGGGCCAATCAACCCAGAGATTTAGAATGCCAAGGTTTAGCCACGCAAGACTTTGATCTGGCTCGGATAACTGGCTGGATCGACCCGGACGTCGAGCAGCACGGGGCCAGGCGCGGCGAGGGCGTTAGCAAGCGCCTCACGGTATTCCGCTTCATTGCCTACCCGTAGGCCAGTGCCGCCGAGGGCCGCGAAGGCCGCGGCGAAATCGGCCTCCGGCCAGCCGAGCGCCGCCTCGGGGATGCGACGGCCGTCCTTCTTGATGTCGATTAGCGAGAGCGTTGCGTCGTTGAAGACGATGATGGTGAGCCGCACGCCAAGCACCGCCGCCGTCGCCAGCTCGCCGAGCGCCATCAGCAAGCCGCCGTCCCCGGTGAAGGCGATGGCGCCGCGAGCCGGGTCCTGCATCGCTGCGGCGATGCCGGCGGGAAGCGCAAAGCCCATGGTGGCGAGGCCGTTCGAGATCAGCAGGTCGCCCGGATGGCTGGCCTGCCAGAAGCTGGTGCAAGGGAACATATGCGCCCCGGCATCGACGGCGATGCGCGGCTCGGCCCCGGCCTCGCGGCAGGTGGCCTGAGCGAGTTCCACCACCGCCTGCGGCGAGAGGCCGCGATTGCCGCTCGGTCCGTTGCCGAGCGCGTCGCGCCAGCGGCGGCGATGCGCAGCGATCTCCTCCGCCTTCCAGGCGCTGCGCGGCGCCTCCAATGCGGCGAGCGCAGGGGCGATGGGGCCGTGCAGCGCCACCTCCGGTACGCGATAGGCGATGGGGCGCGGCGCCGTGGCCAGCTCTATGACAGGCGCGCCGTAGCGCCAAGGCTGCGGGATGAACTCCACCGGGTCGGCGCCGGCGAGGATGATGCAATCCGCCTCGGCAAGCACCGGCGCCTCGGCCGCGCCGCCGGTGAAGACGCCGGCGAAGAGCGAGTCGGCATCTGGCACAACGCCCTTGGCCTTGTAGGTCACAAGGGCCGGGCAGCCGAGCCGCGCGATCAGCCCGCGCAGCGCGGCGCAAGCGGCAGGCTCCGTTGCCTCCAGCCCGGCGATAAGCACGGGCCGGCGGGCAGCGGCGAGGATGCGGCGCGCTTCGGCCAGGGCGGGGCCGGGGGCGAAGCCGGGCGGGGCGGCCTCGGCGAGCGGCGGGGGCAGGGCAGGGGCGCGGGCGGCGGCGGCAGAGAGCTCCAGCAGCACCGGGCCGCGCGGCGCCTGCATCGCCAGGGCAAGCAGGCTCGCCGCCATCACCCCGGCGGCGGCGCCGGGCTCGACAGCGCGGGCGGCGCCCTTGGTCACCGGCGCCAGCAGCGCCGCATGGTCGAAGTACTGGTGGTTGGCGAAGCCGCGCTCGGCGCCGGTGAAGCCATCGGCCAGCAGCAGCACCGGGGCGCGGTCGAGGCTCGCCTGGGCCATGCCGTTGGCGGCGTTGGAGACGCCTGGGCCACGCGTCACCAGGGCGACGCCGGGCCGGCCGGTCAGCTCCGCCTCGGTCGCCGCCATGATGACGGCGGCGCTCTCCTGCCGCGCCAGGATGAAGCGGATGCCGCGTGCTGCCGCCGCCTCGATCAGCGCCAGGCTCGATCCGCCGCCGGGCACGCCATGGATGCGCTCCACCCCTGCCGCCGCCAGAGCTGCGGCCACTGCATCCGCACCCGTCATCGTGTCACTCCTCCCGGAACGACGCCGATCCTAGGGCGGCTCACGGCTGGCGCCAAAATCGCCGCGATCGGGGCGGGGCTGGCCATGGGTTGGGCAGAGCGGTGCCGGCATGGCCAAAACCTCGTGGCGGGACGCTTGCGGCGGAACCACGGTCCGTGCTGCTTTGCTTAGACGAGAATGCAGAATGGGGGCCGCATCGTCCGTGCCGCAGGCTAGAATCGCCGCTTTCGACGAAATGCGGGCAGAGGACGGCGTCCGCGCCGCCTATGCCGACATCGACCGCTGGCTCCGCGCCACTCCACGGGAGCAGCTCGACGCCAAGCGGCGGGAAGCGGAGCTGCTATTCCGCCGCATCGGCATCACCTTCGCCGTCTATGGCGAGGGTGGCGACCCGGAGCGGCTGATCCCCTTCGACATCATACCACGCATCATCGCGCGCTCGGAATGGGAACGGCTGGCGCTCGGCCTGCGCCAGCGGGTGCGTGCGCTGAACGCCTTCCTTGCCGATGTCTACGGCAAGCAGGAGATCCTGCGCGCCGGCCGCATGCCGGCCGCCCTGATCCTGGAGAACGAGGGCTACCGCGCGGAGATGGTCGGCATCGCGCCGCCCGGTGGGGTCTACACCCATGTCGCTGGCATCGACATGGTGCGCACCGGACCGGACGAGTTCTACGTGCTCGAGGATAATTGCCGCACGCCCTCCGGCGTCTCCTACATGCTGGAGAACCGCGAGGCGATGCTGCGGCTCTTCCCCAAGCTCTGCGCCCAGCACCGCGTCGCCCCGGTCGGCCGCTACCCGGAGGAACTGCTGGAGACGCTGAAGGCCGTCGCCCCGGCCCGCGCCGGCGCCGACCCCTGTGTCGTGCTGCTGACGCCCGGACCCTACAACAGCGCCTATTACGAGCACTGCTTCCTCGCCGACGAGATGGGCGTCGAAGTGGTGGAGGGCGCCGATCTCTGCGTCGATGACGACATCGTCTACATGCGGACCACGGCGGGGCCGCGGCGCGTCGATGTCATCTACCGCCGCATCGACGACGAGTTCCTCGACCCGAAGGTCTTCCGCGCCGACAGCCTGGTCGGCGTGCCGGGGCTGATGTCGGCCTATCGCGCCGGCAATGTCGCGCTCGCCAACGCGCCCGGCGCCGGCATCGCCGACGACAAGGCGATCTATCCCTACGTGCCGGAGATGGTGCGCTTCTATCTCGGCGAGGAGCCGCTGCTCGCCAATGTGCCCACCTTCCTCTGCGACCGGGAGGAGGACCGCAGGTATGTCCTCGCCAATCTCGACAAGCTGGTGGTGAAGCTGGCCAAGGGCTCCGGCGGCTACGGAATGATGATCGGCCCGCATGCCACGCGGGACGTGCGGGAGGAATTCCGTGCCCGCATCCTGGCAAAGCCCGGTGACTACATCGCGCAGCCGACGCTGGCGCTCTCCACATGCCCGACGGTCGTCGAGCAGGGCATCGCGCCGCGCCATGTGGACCTCAGGCCCTTCATACTCTCGGGCAAGGAAATCCGAATCGTCCCCGGCGGGCTGACGCGTGTTGCCATCCGCGAGGGCTCGCTCGTCGTCAATTCCTCGCAGGGCGGCGGGACGAAGGATACTTGGATCCTTGAGGACGAGGGGCCTGGCGAGGCCGCGATTCAATCGCAGTCCCAGTCTCAATCGCAATCCCAGTCTCAATCGCAATCCCAGTCTCAATCGCAATCCCAGTCTCAATCGCAATCGGTGGGCGGCTGATGCTCAGCCGCACGGCCGACAACCTGTTCTGGCTGGCGCGCTACACGGAGCGGGCCGGCAATGTCGCCCGCGGCCTCGGCGTCGCATCACGCATGGCGGCGCTCACCGCGCGGCTCGGTGCGGAGGCGGATGAATGGCGTTCGCTCGTCACCGCCTCGGGCAGCGATGCCAGCTTCTACCGGAAATACGAGGCGCCGACGGCGGAGGCGGTCGTCCACTGGCTGGTCTTCGACCCAGAGAACCCCTCCGGCATCCTTCCCTCCATCGAGGCGGCGCGGCGCAACGCGCGGGCGGTGCGGACGGCGCTGACCGTCGACATGTGGGAGGCGCTGAACGACACCTGGAACCACCTCCGCGCCTTGCCGCCCGAAGCTATGGAAGGCGAGAAGCTCGCCGATTTCCTCAGCTGGGTGCGCGAGCGCGTCACGCTCTTCAACGGCGCGGCACATGACACCATGCTGCGCGACGAGGCCTGGCGCTTCGTCCATCTCGGCACCATGCTGGAACGCGCCGACAACACCGCGCGGCTGCTCGACGTGAAGCACCACCTGTTGACGGCGGAGGCGGAGGGCGCGGTCGATTACGTGCAGTGGCAGGCGGTGCTGCGGTCCGTCTCGGCGCTGCGCTCCTACCAGTGGATCTACCGCGACCGGCTGAACCCGCGACGCATCGCGGAGCTGATGATCCTCCGCCCCGAGCTGCCGCGCAGCCTGATGGCCTGCTTCGCCGAGGTGGCGGAGACGCTGGAAGCGATCGCGCTCGGCCATGGTGGGCGGCGTGGCGAGTGCCATCGCCTTGCCGGCACTCTGCAGGCGCAGCTGCGCTACGGGCGGATCGACGCCATCATGGAGGAGGGGCTGCATGCCTTCCTCACGACGATGATCGAACGTGTCGCGGCGCTCGGCGGCGAGATCGACGCCTTCTACATCCGGCATTGAGCACGAGATGACCTACTGCGTCGGCCTGCATCTGCGTGAGGGGCTGGTCCTGCTCTCCGACACGCGGACCAATGCAGGCGTCGACAACATCTCGACCTTCGGCAAGATGCAGGTCGAGGAGAGCCCTGGCGAGCGGGTGCTGGCGATGCTCTCGGCCGGCAACCTCGCCATCACCCAGGCGGTATGGAACCGGCTGCAGGAAGGCGTTTCCCTCGGCGGCGAGATCTTGACCCTGCGCAGCGCGCCCAGCATGTTCCGCGCGGCACAGCTGGTTGGCCAGGCGGTGCGCGAGGTCTATGCCGCTGACGGCCCTGCGCTCTCGGCGCAAGGCGTGCGCTTCGACATCTCGCTGATGCTCGGCGGGCAGATCGCCGGCGGGCCGCCACGGCTCTTCCTCGTTTATGCGGCTGGGAATTTCATCGAGGCGACGACCGACACGCCCTTCCTCCAGATCGGCGAGCACAAGTATGGCAAGCCGATCCTCGACCGCGTCGTCGGATTCGACACGCCGCTGATGGATGGCGTGAAGCTGGTGCTCATCAGCATGGACAGCACGCTGCGCTCCAACCTCACCGTTGGCATGCCCGTGGACCTGCTGCTCTATGGAACGGACAGCTTCCGCGTAACGCTCAGGCGGCGGATCACCGAGGAGGACGCGTATTTCCGGGCGGTCTCGGAGGGTTGGTCCGGTGCGCTGCGCAACGCCTATATGGCCCTGCCGCGGCCGGACTGGCTGGCGGAGGCTGCAGCGGGGGAGTAGCCTCGGCGGCAAGAATGGTCTTGAGGGAACGTCCATGCGCCGCCGCATGCTGCTTGCCGCGCCGTGCCTCCTTGCCCAGCCGCGCCCTGGTGCCGCGCAGCCCTGGCCGAGCCGCCCGGTACGCATCGTCGTGCCCTTCGGCCTCGGCGGCTCGGCCGATATCGCCGCTCGCCTCCTTGCCGATCCGCTAAGTGCGGCGCTCGGCCAGCCGGTCGTCGTCGAGAACCGGCCGGGGGCGGGGGCTGTCATCGGCACGGATGTGGTGGCGAAGTCGCCGCCCGACGGCCACACCTTGCTGCTGATGTCGAACACCCATACTGCCAACGAGACGCTGTTGCAGAACCGGCCCTATGCGCTGATGCGCGACCTGGTACCCGTCGCCGCCATCAACATCGCCTATCACGTCCTGGCGGTGCATGCCTCGCTCGGCATCCAGACGGTGCCCGAGTTGATCGCCAGGGCGCGCGCGGCGCCGGGCAAGCTCGACTACGCCTCCTCCGGGCCGGGGACGCCGTATCACATCGCCTCCGAGGTATTCGCGGCGATGGCCGGCATCCGGCTCAACCACATCCCCTTCCGTGGCAGCAACGAGGCGCGGACGGCGCTGATCGCGGGCCAGGTGCCGATCATGTTCGACGCCATCCCGACCATGCGGGAGCAGATCGTCAATGGCCGCGTCATCGGCCTCGGCACCACCGGCCCCGCGCGCAGCCCTCTGCTGGTGGATCTGCCGGCTGTGGCGGAGACGTTGCCGGGCTTCGAGGCCTCGATATGGCTCGGGCTGATGGCGCCGGCCGGGTTGCCGACGCCCATCGCGGCGCGGCTGCACGGGGAGGTCGGCAAGGTCCTCGCCTCGCCCGCGGTACGGGATGTGATGGCGAAGGGCGGAGCAGAGCCGATGCCGATGACGGTCACCGAGTTCGAGGCCTTCCTTCGCCGTGACATCGAGCGGCAGCGGGAGTGGATCCGCATGGCGAAGATCGAGATGGGTTGAGACCGATGCTCTCCTTCACCCTGAACGGCGCGGCCGTCACGCTCGACATGCCTGACGATGTCGCCCTGCTGCATGTGCTGCGCGGTCCGCTCGGCCTCTCCGGCCCCCGCTTCGGCTGCGGCAACGAGCAATGCGGCGCCTGCATGGTGCTGGTGGACGGCGAGCCGCGTTGCGCCTGCACGGTGCCCGCCGCCGCCGTCGCTGGCAAGGTGGTGGTGACGGTCGAGGGGCTCGGCACGCCGGAAGCACCGCATCCGCTGCAGGCGGCCTTCCTCGCCGAACAGGCGGGCCAATGCGGCTATTGCCTCTCCGGCATCCTCGTCAGCGCTGCGGCGTTGCTGGCGCGCAATCCGATGCCCGAGGAATCCGCGATCCGCGCGGCGCTCGAGCCGCATCTCTGCCGCTGCGGCAGCCACAATCGCATCCTCCGCGCCGTGGCACAGGCCGCGCGGGAAATGGCGTGATGCATCGTCTTCCAGGCAACCTGAACACCAACCGCCGCCTCTCCCAATGGCTGGCGATCCATCCCGAGGGGCGCGTCACCATTACGCCCGGCAAGGTGGAGCTGGGACAAGGAATCCTCACCACCCTCAGCCAGATCGCGGCGGAGGAGCTGGAGGTCGACCTCGCCCGCATCGAGGCGCGGCCGGCCGCGACGCCCGACAGCCCCGATGAGGGCGTCACCTCCGGCTCGCTCTCGACGCAGGACAGCGGCGGCGCGCTGCGCCATGCCTGCGCGGCGGCGCGGGCGATCTTCCTCGGCGTCATCGCGCAGCGTGTCGGCGTGCCGCCGGAGGCGATCCGCATCGAGGATGGCATCTTCCACGGCCCGGCCGGCCCGATCGGCAGCTACTGGTCGCTCGCCGACCAGGCGCTGCTGGATTGCGAGGCGCCGGCCGAAGCGCGACCCCGCGCGCCGGGCGAGCGGCGGATCGTCGGCCGCTCCGTCCCGCGGCTCGACCTGCCGGACAAGGTTTTCGGCGCCGCGCGCTACGTCCATGATCTGCGCCTGCCGGGAATGCTGCATGCGCGGGTGGTGCGGCCGCCAGCGCGGGGAGCGCGGCTCGTAGCGTTGCGCGACGGTCCCTTGCCGGACGACGCGCGGGTGGTGCGGGATGGCAGCTTCCTGGCCGTCCTCGCTGCCACGGAATGGCAGGCCGAGGCCGCCGCCACCCGTCTCGCCGCCCGCGCCGGGTGGGAAGCCGAGGACACGCTGCCCGAGCAGGCCCTTCTCATCGACTGGCTGCGCGAGGCCGCGGCACGCGGCGAGCGCAGCAGCGTCGCCAGCCGCGCCGAGCCGGCGCCGCCCGCCGCGCAGACGCTGCGCCGGAGTTTCCACCGGCCCTATCTGGCCCATGCCTCCATCGCCCCCTCCTGCGCCGTTGCACGATGGGATGGCGATGCCGTCGAGGTCTTCACCCACAGCCAAGGCCCCTACAACCTCCGTGCCGACCTGGCGAAGACGCTGCGCTGCGACCCGGCGTTGATTACCGTCCGCCACCGCGAGGGCGCTGGCTGCTACGGCCATAACGGTGCCGATGACGTGGCGCTCGATGCGGTACTTGCGGCCCGCGCCGCGCCCGGCACGCCCGTCCGCCTGCTCTGGTCGCGCGCGGAGGAACTGGGCTGGGCGCCCTTCTCCCCGGCCATGCTGGCCGATGTGGAGGCCGATCTCGATGCTGCGGGCAACCTCGTCGGTTGGCGCAGCCACATCGTCAGCAACGGCCATTCCAGCCGGCCGGGGCGCGACCCGGAGCCGACGCTGCTCTCGGCCTCCATGCTCGCCGCACCCTTTCCGGTGAAGCCGAGCATCAACCCGGCCATGGCGGCGGGCGGCGGGGCGCCGCGCAACGGGGTGCCGCTCTACCGCATCCCGGTGATGGGCGTGGAGACGACGCGGCTGCTGGACATGCCGATCCGCACTTCCGCGCTGCGCGGCCTCGGCGCCACGCTCAATGTTTGGTCGATCGAGAGCGTGATGGACGAAGCGGCGGCGCTGGCCGGCGCCGACCCGCTCGACTACCGCCTGCGCCATCTCGACGACCCGCGCGCCATCGCCGTGCTGCGGCGGGTGGCCGACCTCGCAGGTTGGGCCGGGCGGGTGCGACGCGAGGGCTTTGGCATGGGTATCGGCTTCGCCCGTTACAAGAACACCGGAGCCTGGGCCGCCGTCATCGCCGAGGTGGAAGCGTTGGACCGCATCCTCTGCCGCCGCCTCTGGATCGCCGGGGATGTGGGCGAGGCGGTGAACCCCGACGGCGTGCTGAACCAGCTCGAGGGCGGCGCCATCCACGGCGCCTCCGTAGCGCTGCTGGAGGAGGTGCGCTTCGACCGCCGCAGCGTCACCAGTGACCATTGGGAGGGCTACCCGATCCTCCGCTTCTCCGAGGTGCCGAAGGTGGACCTCGCCCTAATCGACCGGCCGGAGGAGGCCTTCCTCGGTGCCGGGGAGGCCAGCATGGCGCCAACCATCGCCGCCATCGCCGGCGGCATCACCGAGGCGCTCGGCATCCGGCCGCGCCAGCTTCCCTTCACCCCTGAGACCCTGGCCCGCGCATGAGCCGATTGACCCTCAGCCTCGCCTGCCACGCCTCCGACCGCACGCGGCCTCTCCTGGACGGGCGCGTCACCATCCCCGGCGTCGATCTCGTACCGCTGGTGGGCGAGCCGGAGGACATCTTCCGCCGTGCCCTGCGCGACAGGGCCTTCGACATCACCGAGCTGTCGATGGGCTCGCACATCGTCACCACGGCGCGGGGCGACAGCGCCTATGTCGGAGTGCCGGTCTTCCCGAGCCGGGCCTTCCGCCACTCGGCAATCTACATCCGCACAGATCGTGGCATCCGCAGCGCCGCCGACCTCGCCGGCCGCAGCATCGGCCTGCCGGAATACCAGCAGACCGCGGCGCTCTGGGTGCGCGGCATCCTGCGCGAGCATTACGGCGTCGATACGCGCGGTATCGCCTGGCGAACGGGAGGCGAGCGCATCGCCATCACCCTGCCACACGGATTCGACGTGCGGCCGCTCGGGCGTGACCCTGCCCTGGCGCTGGCCGAGGGCGCCATCGACGCGCTCATCGCCCCACGCCCGCCGAGCGGTCCCGGCATCGCCCGGCTCTACCCGGACTACAAGACAGAGGAGATCGCCTGGCACCGCGCTACCGGCTTCTTCCCCATCATGCATTGCATCGCCCTGCGGCGGGAGCTGGCGGAGCGGCATCCTTGGCTGCCGCTGGAGCTTCATCGCGCCTTCGCCAAAGCCCGCGACCTGGCGCTCGGCGAGCTGCAGCTGGTCAACGTGCTGCGCGCCTCGCTGCCCTGGATCGCCGCCGCCTATGAGGAGCAGGCGGCGATCATGGGCGGTGATCCATGGCCTTATGGCTTCGCCCGCAACCGCGAGGAGGTCGCGGCGATGATCCGCTTCGCCGTCGCCGACGGACTGGCGGCGAAGCCCATCGCGCCCGAGGCACTGTTCCACCCGAGCACGCTGGGAGAGAGCGCATGACCACGGCCAGCCTCGCCGAAGCGCTGTTCCACCCGCGCTCCATCGCCCTGATCGGCGCCAGCCCGGACTCGGCCAAGACGAACTCGCGCCCGCAGCGCATCCTCGCCAAGGCGGGCTATGCCGGGCGCATCCTGCCGATCAACCCCTCGCGCCGCGAGATCGGCGGGCTGCCGGCCTATCCTTCAGTGCGCGACGCGCCGGGGCCGGTCGATCATGCCCTGATCATGCTCCCGGCCGCCGCCGTGCCGGACGCCATCGAGGATTGCGTCGCTGCCGGCATCCCCGCCGCCACCATCTACAGCGCCGGCTTCGCCGAGATCGGCGAGGAAGGGCGTGCCTTGCAGGACCGCATCGTAGGCATCGCGCGGGCGGGCGGGATGCGGCTGGTCGGGCCGAACTGCCTCGGCTTGCTGAATGTCACGGATGCCATTCCCATCACCGTCAACGCGGCGGTGGAGGCGGAGCCGCTGCTGCCCGGCTGGCTCGGCATGGTCTCGCAGAGCGGCAGCATGATGGGCGCGCTGCTTTCGCGCTGCGCCGCGCGCGGTCTCGGCTTTTCGAAGCTCGCCTCGGTCGGCAACGAATGCGACCTCGGCGTCGGCGAGATCGCCGAGATCCTGGTCGAGGACGAGGCGACCCGGGCCATCCTCCTGTTCCTCGAGACCTTCCGCGATGCGGAGGCGCTGGCCCGCGCCGCCCATCGCGCCCATGCGCTCGGCAAGCCTGTCATCGCCTACAAGCTCGGTCGGTCGGAGCTCGGGCGGCGCATCGCCGTCTCGCATACCGGTGCGATGGTCGGCGGCGATGAGCTGGCGGCAGCCTTCTTCCGCGACCACGGCATCCTCCGCGTCGAGACGCTGGAGGGGCTGGTCGAGCTGCCGAGGCTTGTGCTCGGCCACAAGCCCGGCACCGGCGCGCGGCGGCGCGTCGCGGCGCTGACCGGCACCGGCGGCGGGGCGGGGATGATCGTCGACCGGCTCGGCCTGCTCGGCGACGAGGTGCCGGTGCCACCGGAGTCCTTCCGCGCCGCCCTCGCCGCGGAGGGCGTGCCCGTCTCCGACTCGCCGCTGATCGACCTGCCGATGGGCGGCACCAGGGGCCAGTACCCGGCGGCGCTGCGGGCGCTGCTGCGCTCCGGGCATTGCGATGCGGTCCTCGCCGTGCTCGGCAGCACCGCGCGGCTGAAGCCGGAGAGCCATGTGGAGGAGTTCATCCTCGCCGCCGGACCGGGGCCGAAGCCGCTCGCTGTCTTCTGCGCGCCGCAGGCGGATGGCGCGCTGGCCGTGCTCGACCGGGCCGGCATCGCCGGCTTCCGCACGCCCGAGAGCTGCGCCGATGCGCTGCATGCCTTCCTTGCCTGGCGGGCGCCGCGCTGCCGCCCGCCGGCGCCGGCGCAGTCGGTAAAAGGCCCGCGGGCGGTGCTTGCCGGACGCACCGCCGGGGTGCTGGACGAGGCGGAATCCTGCACCCTCTTCGCCGCCCTCGGCATTGAAGTGCCGAAGTTGCAATTGCTGCAATCGCCCGGGGAGTTCACCGGCGAGGGCCGCTACGCCGTGAAGATCCTCTCGCCCGACATCGCCCACAAGACCGATGCCGGCTTGGTTCGTCTGGGTCTCGAGGGTGAAGCGGCGGTGCGCGCGGCAGCGGCCGAGCTACTGGACCGCGCCCGCGGCCATTTCCCCGCGGCGCGGCTGCGCGGCGTGCTGGCGGCGCCGATGCAGCAGGGCCTCGCCGAGGTCATCCTCGGCTTCCGCCGCGACCCCGAGGTGGGGCCGGTCGTGGTGCTCGGCATGGGCGGCGTGATGGCGGAGCTGCGCCGCAGCTTCACCCTCCGCCTCGCTCCGGTCACCCCGGCCGAAGCGCAGGAGATGATCGAGGACCTGACCGAGCTGAAGCCGCTCGCCGGCTGGCGCAACCTGCCGCGTGGCGATCTCGGCGCGCTGGCGCGGGCCGTCGCCAGCTTCTCCGCGCTCGCCGCGCTGCCCGAGGTGCAGGAGGCGGAGATCAATCCGCTGCTGATACGCGCCGAGACAGAGGGCGGGGTCGTGGCGCTGGACGGGTTGG
Organism: Belnapia moabensis DSM 16746; assembly: GCF_000745835.1. Lineage (GTDB taxonomy): Bacteria > Pseudomonadota > Alphaproteobacteria > Acetobacterales > Acetobacteraceae > Belnapia > Belnapia moabensis. Next base: position 182,313 of record NZ_JQKB01000005.1, read on the forward strand.
TGCGCCTGGGCTGAGCCATCGCGACAACGGCATGCCGTCACTTGGCCCGTAGATGGTTTGATCCACCGCACGGATACGGGAGGATCGATCCCAATGACGACCCTGACCATCAACGGCACGGAGCGGCGCTTCGAGGGCGACCCCGACATGCCCCTGCTCTGGTTCCTGCGTGACGAGCTCGGCCTCACCGGCACCAAATTCGGCTGCGGCCAGGCGCTCTGCGGCGCCTGCACCGTGCATGTCGACGGCAATGCCGTGCGCGCCTGCCAGACGCCGGTCTCCTCCATCGACGGCGCCAAGGTGACGACCATCGAGGGACTCTCGCCCGATGGTGAGCACCCGGTCCAGGTTGCATGGCGGACGCTCAACGTGGCGCAATGCGGCTATTGCCAGACCGGACAGATCATGCAGGCGGCCTCGCTGCTGAAGGACATCCCGGACCCGAGCGACGACGACATCGACACGGCGATGAGCGGCAATCTCTGCCGCTGCGGCACCTACCCGCGCATCCGCGCGGCGATCAAGCAGGCGGCGAAGGGGGGGCGGCCATGATCGTCAATCTCAGCCGGCGCGGCCTTCTGGGCGGGCTCGCCGCCGGCGGCCTCGTCCTTGGTATCGGCCTGCCACGCTCCGAGGCGCAACAGGCGGGCTTCGGTGCCGACGGCATGCCGAATGGCTGGCGTGACGACCCGCGCCTCTTCATTGCCGTCGCCGAGGACGGCATCGTCACCGTCACCTGCCACCGGCAGGAGATGGGGCAGGGGGTGCGGACCTCCATCCCCATGGTCGTCGCCGAGGAGCTGGAGGCCGACTGGTCGAAGGTCCGCGTCACCCAGGCGGATGGCGACGAGGGCCGGTTCGGCAATCAAGACACCGACGGCTCACGCAGCCTGCGGCACTTCTTCATGCCCATGCGCCGGGCCGGTGCCGCGGCGCGGACGATGCTGGAGGCGGCGGCGGCAAAGCAATGGGGCGTGCCCGTTGGCGAGGTTCGGGCGGCGAACCATCAGGTGCTGCACGAGAAGTCCGGCCGCTCGCTCGGATACGGCGCGCTGACGAAGGCGGCGGCCGACATGCCGGTGCCGGACCGCGCGACCGTCCGGCTGAAGGACCCGGCCAATTTCCGCCTGATCGGCAAGGAAGGCACGGAGCTTCTCGACAACCGCGACATCACCACCGGAAAGGCCATCTACGGCATCGATGCGCGGGCGGAAGGCATGCTCTACGCCGTCGTCGCCCGCCCGCCGGTCTTCGGCGGCAAGGTGACCTCCTTCGACGCGGCCGAGACCATGAAAGTGCCGGGCGTCGTCAAGGTTGTGGCCATCGACCCGCCGGCGATCCCCTCGGAGTTCCAGCCGCTCGGCGGCATCGCCGTCATCGCCCGCAACACCTGGGCGGCAATGCAGGGACGCGACAAGCTGAAGATCGCCTGGGATGACGGGCCGCATGCCGTCTATTCCTCCGACACCTACCGCGCTCAGCTGCAGGAGGCGGCGCGCAAGCCGGGCAAGGTCGTCCGCACCGCCGGCGACGTGGACCGCGCGATGGCCGGCGCGGCGAAGCGCGTCGAGGCGGAATACTACATCCCTCACCTCGCCCAGACGCCGCTGGAGCCGCCCGCCGCCCTGGTGCGCATTGTCGACGGACGCTGCGAGGCCTGGGCCTGCACCCAGGCGCCGCAGGCGACGCGGACACGCCTCGCCGAGCGGCTGAAGATGCCGGAGGACAAGGTCACGGTGCATGTGACGCTGCTCGGCGGCGGCTTCGGGCGGAAGTCGAAGCCCGACTTCGTGCTTGAGGCGGGGCTGTGCAGCCAGGCCATGGACGGCGCCCCGGTCAAGCTGACATGGACCCGCGAGGACGACCTGCATCACGGCTACTACCACACGGTCTCGGTTGAGCGGATCGAGGCGGGGCTGGATGCCGCCGGCAAGCCGGTCGCCTGGCTGCATCGGAGCGTGGCGCCGACCATCGGCTCCATCTTCGCGCCCGACCCGAAGCATGAGCTGCCGCTCGAACTCGGCATGGGGCTGGTCAACACGCCTTTCCTCCTCCCCAACATCCGGATCGAGAACCCCGAGGCGCAGGCGCATGCGCGGATCGGCTGGTTCCGATCCGTTTCCAACATCCCGCATGCCTTCGCCATCCAGTCCTTCGTCGCCGAGCTGGCGCATGCCGCGGGCAAGGATCCAAAGGACTACCTGCTGGAACTGATCGGCGCACCACGCGTCGTCGACCCGACCACGCTCGGCGATGTCTGGAACCATGGCGAGGACCCGAAGCGCTACCCGATCGACACCGGCCGTCTGCGCCGGGTGATCGAGACGGCAGCCGAGGGCATTGGCTGGGGCAGGGCGATGCCGCAAGGCAGCGGCCTCGGCATCGCCGGGCATTACAGCTTCGTCTCCTATGTTGCCGCCGCTGTCGAGGTGAAGCTCGGCAGCCGGGGCGAGCTGAGCTTCCCACGGGTTGACATCGCCATCGATTGCGGGCCGCAGGTGAACCCGGAGCGCATCCGCTCGCAGATGGAAGGCGCCGTCGTCATGGGTACCGGCCTCGCTCTCTCGGCCGAGGTCAGCTTCAAGGACGGGCGTGTGCAGCAGAACAATTTCGACGCCTATGAGCTGACGCGCATCGACAGCGCGCCGCGCGAGATCCATGTCCATCTGCTGCCCTCGCGCGACTACAACCAGCCGCTCGGCGGCGTCGGCGAGCCGGGGGTGCCGCCGGTTGCGCCGGCCATCGCCAATGCCGTCTTCGCCGCTTCGGGCAAGCGGATACGACAGCTGCCGATCCGGGATCAGGTGACGACATGAGGCCGGTACTGACCTTTCTTGGCCTGGCGATGCTCGCCGGGCCGGCCCTCGCCTCGCCCTGCACGGACCAGATCGCGGCGCTGGAGCGGCAGGTTTCCGGCGCCGGGGCTGAGGCGGCCGCCGCCTCCTCGGGTGGGCAGGGCGTCGCCGCAGCCCGCGAGAGCCAGGCGGTGCAGCCGCCCCCGGCGAACCAGCCCGCGCCGCCGAGCGGACCTTTCCAGTCTGCGCCGCGAGAAGCTCAGGCGACGCAACGCGCCGCCGAGGCCGGCGCAGGCGGCGATGGCGTGGTGCAGGCCAGGGCGAAGCTCAACGAGGCCCGCGACCAGGCCGGGCGCGGCGACGAGGCCGGCTGCCTCGCCAGCCTCGCCGAGGCGCGGCGGCAGGTGAATCGCTAGAGCAGCGGGCAGGGCAACCTCGACCGGAAAGGAAGCGGCTCCACCGGCCCCATCGACAGCGGCTGACGGCGACGTGACGCCCGGGCGCTGGCCCGCCGTGGCCATGCTCGTTAGTTTGCCCGCATGGCCTCCTCCCCTCCCGAACGACCCGATCCGACCTCCGAGGACAAGGTGGTGTCCGCAGCCACCCGTCGCGCGGAGATGCAACGAACGCGCTTCCGCGTCGCCGAGCAGCGCGCCCGCAGCGAGCAGGCTGGCGGCAAGCCGAGCGAGGACGAAGCGGCTCGCATGTTGGCCGAATTCTACGCCCGTGGCGGCCAGGTCACGGTGGTGCCGCCAGCGGAGGAAAGCGAGACCGAACTGAAGCGCTGAGTCGCCACGGCCCACTGTTGCTGCCGCCTAAAGTCGTCCTTGTCGCAGGTCGGTAGGCCGCTCGCCGGTTGCAGCAGGCCGCGGGCGACGAGGATCGGGAGCGGCTTTGCTCCACCGCGACGATCCGGCCGGCGTCGCCCGCTGCCCCGGTCAGCCCGTCGTAAGCCGCCAGCGCTCCCAGCCATTGCGCCGCAGCTCACAGGCCGGGCAGCTGCCGCAGCCATAGCCCCAGTCGTGCAGCTTGCTGCGGTCGCCGAGATAGCAGCTATGCGTATCCTCGCGGATCGCCTCGACCAGCGCCGCGCCGCCGAGCCGCGCCGCCAGCCCCCATGTCGCCGCCTTGTCGCGCCACATCAGCGGCGTGTGCAGCACGAATCGCCGCTCCATGCCGAGATTGATCGCCACCTGAAGCGCCTTCAGCGTGTCGTCGCGACAATCCGGGTAGCCGGAGTAGTCCGTCTCGCACATGCCGGCGACCAGGTGCTTCAGCCCGCGCCGATAGGCGAGCGCCGCGGCGAAGGTGAGGAAGAGAAGGTTGCGGCCGGGGACGAAGGTGTTCGGCAGCCCATCCGCCTGCATGGCGATCTCGGTATCCCGCGTCAGCGCGGTGTCAGAGACGGCGCGCAGCGCGTCGAGCGCCAGCAGATGGTCCTCGCCGAGCCTCGCCGCCCGGCCCGCATTCTCGCGCAGCAAGCGGACGCGGAATCCCTCCCGCACCTCCAGCTCCACCCGGTGCCGCTGCCCATAGTCGAAGCCGATGGTCTCGACATGGGCGAAGCGCTCCAGCGCCCAGGCGAGGCAGGTGGCGCTGTCCTGCCCGCCACTGAACAGGACGAGCGCCGCATCCTCCCGCATCATGCCGCCTCCAATCGCGTGGCCGCCCAGCGCGCCGCCTCCGCCACCACCGGGTCGGCATCTTCGGTGAGAGCCTGGGCCGTCGCGCGCAAGCCAGGCTCGCCGGAATTGCCGATCGCCACAAGCACGTTGCGAACGAAACGGTCCCGCCCGATGCGCTTCACCGGGCTCGCGGTGAAGAGCGCGCGGAAGCCGGCATCGTCCAGCATCGCCAGCTCGGCCAGGCGCGGCGCATCGAGCGAGGCGCGCGGGGCGAAGGCCGGCTCGCTATGGGCGCGGGCGAATTTGTTCCAGGGACAAACGGCGAGGCAGTCGTCGCAGCCGTAGATGCGGTTGCCCATTGGCGCGCGATGCTCCTCAGGGATCGGCCCGCGATGCTCGATGGTGAGGTAGCTGATGCAGCGCCGCGCATCGAGCCGCCGCGGGGCAGGGAAGGCGCGGGTCGGGCAGATTTCGAGGCAGGCGCTGCAACTCCCGCAGCGATCCTGTCCGGGCGGATCGGGCGGCAGGTCGAGCGTCGTGTAGATCTCGCCGAGGAAAAGCCAGGAGCCGTGCTGCCGGCTCACAAGGTTGGTGTGCTTGCCCTGCCAGCCGAGCCCGGCCTGCTGCGCCAGCGGCTTCTCCATCACCGGCGCGGTGTCGACGAAGACCTTCACCAGCGCCTCCGGCCAGCGCGCCACCATCCAGCGGGCGAGGGCCTTGAGGCGGGACTTCACTACGTCATGGTAGTCGCGGTTCTGCGCGTAGACGCTGATGGCGCCACGGTCGCGCCGTGCGAGCACCGCCAGCGGGTCCTCCGCCGGCGCATAGCTCATGCCGAGCGAGACGACGCTCACCGCCTCGGGCCAGAGCGCGCGCGGATGCGCCCGTTGTTCAGCGCGCGCCTCCATCCAGCCCATCGTGCCGTGCATGCCCTCGGTGAGGAAGCGGTTCAGCCGAGCGCGGGCCTCCTCCGGCAGGGTGGCGGTGGTGACGCCCAGGGCGTCGAAGCCGAGGCGCCCGGCCTCGGCGCGGATCAGATCGATGGTCACGCCGCGCTTCCCCTTCCTGCGCGCCGAGGAAATTCGCGGCGGAACTTCAGCCCCGCCCCCGATACCCCGGCACGCCCTGGTCCGGCACCCAGACGCCCTCCGGCGCCGGCCCCGTCGCGTAGAAGACATCGATCGGGATGCCGCCGCGCGGATACCAGTAGCCGCCGATGCGCAGCCATTCCGGCTCCAGCTCCTCAACCAGCCGCCGGGCGATGGCGACGGTGCAGGCCTCGTGGAAGGCGCCATGGTTGCGGAAGGCGCCGAGATAGAGCTTCAGCGACTTGCTCTCCACCAGCCAGCCGCGCGGCACGTAGTCGATCACCAGATGCGCGAAATCCGGCTGCCCGGTCAGCGGGCAGAGCGAGGTGAATTCAGGCGCCGCGAAGCGCACGACATAGCGCAGCCCCGGATGCGGGTTCGGCACGCGCTCGAGCCGTGCCTCCTCCGGGCTCACCGGCAGGCCAGCATTGCGGCCGAGCAGGGTCAGCCCGGTGGTGTCGGTGGTCGCCTCAGCCATCATTCTCCTCGCGCAGCGGGGCCCAGCCCGCCTCCAGCGCCGCCGCATGCTCGTCGAGGCGCCCCTCGCATATGGCGATGCGGAGCCCGCGCATCAAATCCTGGTAGTACTGGATGTTATGCCAAGTCAGCAGCATGGGCCCGAGCATCTCCTCGGCCTTGATGAGGTGGTGCAGGTAGGCCCTGGAATGCCGCGTACAGGCCGGGCAGCCGCAGGCCGGGTCGAGCGGCGAGGGGTCCTCGGCGTGGCGGGCATTGCGCAGGTTCAGCATGCCGCGGCTGGTATAGGCCCGTGCGGTCCGCCCGGAGCGGGTCGGGATCACGCAGTCGAACATGTCGATGCCGCGCCGGACCGCGCCGAGGATGTCGGCCGGGGTGCCGACGCCCATCAGGTAGCGCGGCGCCTCCTGCGGCAGCAGCGGCGTGGTGCAATCGAGCGTCGCAAACATCGCCGCCTGCCCCTCGCCGACCGCGAGTCCGCCCACCGCATAGCCCTCGAAGCCAATTTCCGTCAGTGCGGCGACGCTCTCGGCCCGAAGCGCCGGGTGCACCCCGCCCTGGACGATGCCGAACAGCCCATGTCCCTCCCGCGCCTCATAGGCTGCGCGCGACCGCTTCGCCCAACGCATGGACAGGCGCATCGAGGTGGCCACCTGCTCCTCCGTCGCTGGGAACGGCGTGCATTCATCGAAGCACATGGTCACGTCGGCGCCGAGCAGCCGCTGGATCTCGACGCTCCGCTCCGGCGTCAGCCGGTGCTTCGCCCCATCGACATGGCTGCGGAAGGTAACGCCCTCCTCGTCCATGGTGCGCAGACCCGCCAGGCTCATCACCTGGAAGCCGCCGCTATCGGTGAGGATCGGGCCGCGCCAGTCCATGAAACGATGCAAGCCGCCGAGCCTCGCCACCCGCTCTGCCCCGGGACGCAGCATCAGGTGGTAGGTATTGCCGAGCACCATCCGCGCGCCGGTCGCCCGCACCGCATCGGCGGTCATCGCCTTGACGGTGCCGGCGGTGCCGACCGGCATGAAGACCGGTGTCTCGACCGTGCCATGTGCGGTGTGCAGCACCCCGGCGCGCGCGGCGCCGTCGTGGGCGAGGGGGGTCCAGTGCAGGGTCATGGGGCCTCCTCGCGCGTCAGCAGGCTGCCATCGCCATAGCTGTAGAAACGGTAGCTAGCCGCGATCGCATGCTCATAGGCCGCCCGCATCCGCCCCGTGCCGGCGAAGGCCGCAACCAGCATGAAGAGCGTGCTTCGCGGCAGGTGGAAGTTCGTCAGCAGCAGGTCGGCGCCGCGGAAGCGATGGCCAGGCAGCAGGTAGATGTCGGTGAGCCCGCGGAACGGCCGGACCACGCCATCCTCGCCGACCGCCGTTTCCAGCAGCCGCAGCGCCGTCGTGCCGATGGCGACCACGCGCCCGCCCGCCGCCCGTGCGGCGTTGATGGCGGCCGCGGCCTCCTCCGTCACCTCGCCCCATTCGGGGTGGAGCTTGTGCTCGCGCGGGTCCTCGGCCCGCATCGGCAGGAAGGTCCCGGCGCCGACATGCAGCGTCACCACCGCCCGGCCGACCCCGCGCGCTGCGATCGCCTCCAGCAGCGCAGGGGTGAAATGCAGGCTTGCGGTCGGGGCGGCGACCGCGCCGGGGCGGGCGGCGAAGACGGTCTGGTAATCCTCCCGGTCCTCCGGCCGCGGCCCTTCCGGCCGAGCGATATAGGGCGGCAGCGGCACCTCGCCGGCGGCCTCGAGCGCCGCCGCCAGCGCCGCCTGGTCCGGGCCGAAATCGAGGAGCACCATGCCGCCCTCGCGCCGCTCGACGACGCGCGGGGCGAGGCCGGGCGCGCTCTCGATGGCGACCGCATCCCCCGGCCGCAGCCGCCGGGCATTGCGCACCAGCGCCTCCCAGAGGCCGCCGCCTTCAGCGCGGTTCAACATGATCTCGAGGGCGGCGTCCCCGCGTTTCCCGCGGAGCCGGGCCGGGATCACCCGCGTATCGTTGACGACCAGGATGTCGCCCGCGCGCAGCAGGCCAGGCAACTCGCGCATTACCCCATCCGCTAACCCTTCGGGCCCAACGACCAGCAGCCGCGCCGCGTCGCGCGGCCGGGCCGGCGCCTGGGCGATCAGCCGCTCGGGCAGGTCGAAGTCGAAATCCTCGGTGCGCATGGGCGGGGGCGGTAGCCCGGCGGCGCGCCAATGGCAACCGCGCCGCCTTCCGCTACTCGTGATGCTGCACTGCGCAACGGTTTCCGGGCTTGTGATGAAGATTGCGCATCGTTTCAGGCAGTCTCTTCCTCTCGCAAATGGGAGGCAGGGCGATGCGGCGCGCCAGCTTCGACGAGGTGCTCCTGGCGGTGAACCAGGCGGTGCTCGACCCGGCGCTATGGCCTGCCGCCCTGACCCGCGCAGCCGATCATGTCGGCGCGATCGGCGGCATGGTCACCCGCCACGGCTACGATCAGGGTGAGGCGTTCATGATCACCGGTCGGCTCGATACCGATCTCGGCAAGCTCTATCTCGAGCGGCATCTCGACGACGGCTATGCCCGCCGCATCCTGTGGCTCCCGGAAGGCGACCCGCTGCTGGCCAGCGCCCTGTGGCCCGTGGCCGAGGTCCGGCGCAGCGCACTCTATGCCGAGATCCTGCTGCCGCAGCGTATCGAGGACCATGTCATGCTGAACTACGCCGCCTGGGGCGGCGGGAGCGGCGGCGGCGGTTTCGCCTTCTGCCTTGATGCGCGGACGGCGGATGCGCCGGACGAGGCGCTGCGGCGTGTCACCCGCCTCGCCCCGCATCTCCGGCAGGCGCTCGATCTGGCCGGCGCGCTTCAGGCTAGCCGCGGCGCCGAGCGACGCCTTGCCGCCGCGCTCGATGCCGCGCCGCATGCCGTGCTGATGCTCGATGCCGGCGCACGCCTCCGCCATGCCAATGCCGCCGGCGAGGCGCTGCTGCGGCTAGCCGATGGCCTCCGGCTATTGCCCGAATCAGGCGGCCCAGGCCGGATTCTGGCTGCGCTGCCGGGCGAAACAGGCCGGCTGCACAAGCTCATTGGCCGCGCCATGGCGACCGGCCTCGGCGGGCGGATGCGCATCAGCCGCCCTACGGGCGAGCCGGGCTGGCCGGTGCTGGTGACGCCCTTGACGGACGAACCCGGCCATCCGGCCGTCGCCCTGCTGGCCGGCGGCCCCGATACCCCGCCGGGGCCCGAGATGCTGCGCGCCACCTTCGGCCTCACCCAGGCCGAGGCGCGGGTGCTGCACGGCATCGCCACCGGGGCCGGTGTGCCGGCGACGGCCGCCGCGCTCGGCCTCTCCCCCGAGACGGTACGGAGCCATCTCGCCCGCTGCTTCGACGCGACGGGTGCCCGCAGCCAGGCGGCGCTTGCCGCCCTGGTCGCCCGCCTGCCGCGGGTCAGCGGACCCGGCTGAAGGCCTCCGCCAGGAAGCCGGTCAGCACCTCCTCGGCGGCCTGCGTGGTCGGCCAGTCCGGATGGATGGGCGTACCGCCCGCCTTGGTCCAGCGCCGCATTCCCCCGGCGATCATATGGTCCCAGCCATAGGTCGCGCCTGGCATCCTTTGCACCTTGGCGCCGAGCCCGTCGCAGGCGCCCTCCCGTTCCTCCGCCCCGGGCAGCACCAGCAGGGCAGGGGCCTCAGGCGGCATTTCCTGCTCGGCGGCGAGCGCGGCGCAATCCGGGTAGAGCGCGGCGTGGGCGGCGAAGCCCGGCCTGCCGTCGCCGAGCGCCGCATGCACCGCCGCCCGCCCGCCCGGCCCGAGGCCAACGACGGCGATGCGGCGCGGGTCGATCCGCTCATCCGTCTGCAACGCCTCGTGCAGCGCCCGCATCATCCGGCCGAGGCGGAGCGGCGAAGGCGGCGGCGGCACCGCGGCGCCATCGGGAGAGAGCGGCTCGGGATCAACCTCGATGCCGACCCAGCCGCGCATCAGCATCGCCTCGGCGAGGCGCGCGGTACGGCCGTCGAGCCCAAGCTCGTCCGGCAGGACGATCACGGCCGGCAGGGCACGCCCAGGCTGCGGCGTCACCAGCATGAGGGCAATCCGATGGTCCCGTCCGTGCGGCATGGCGATCATCATGTCGAAACTGTCGGTCATCGGCTGAGCCACCGCCGGATCACCCTCGAGCAGCGGGGCGGACAGCAGTGCGGCGGCGGCAAGCCTGGCGAGATGGCGCATCGGGGTCCCTCCGAGGTGCGTCGGCATGACAGCGCCACCATGGCCCGTGCAGCCTCCCCCGAACGGGGGAGCCAACCTTCCCGTCTGCGTGAGCCGGAGGGCTTTCGTCACTGTTCCGCCCGCGGCTCCTCGGCTAGGAGTCCGGCCATGCGCCTTTTCATTCCGCTCCTCCTGTCGCTTCTCCTCCCGGCCGCCGCCCCCGCCGCGGCCGAGCCGCTCCGCTTCGCCGCCTTCGGTGACATGCCCTATTGCAACCGCGGCGGCGCCGAGGCTTGCGCGGCCGAACTGGCGCGGGTGGAACAGCTGACGGAGGCGATCAACGCCGCGCGCCCCGCCTTCAGCATCTTCCTCGGCGACACCAAGGCGGGCGGCGAGGCCTGCTCGGATGCGATCATCCTCGATCGCACCGCCGCCTGGTTCAACCGCATCCGCGGCCCGCTGGTCTATACGCCGGGCGACAACGAATGGACCGATTGCTGGCAGCCGCGCGCCGGCGGCTTCGACCCGGTCGAGCGGCTGGGCCTGCTGCGCGCCCGCTTCTTCAGCGCGCCGGTGAGCCTCGGCCAGGCGCCGATGCCGCTGCGCCGCCAGTCCGATCTCGATCCCGGCTTCCGCGCCTATCCCGAGAATGCCCGGTGGGAGCGGGACGGCATCACCTTCCTGACCCTGCATGTGCCTGGCTCCGACAACAACCGGCCGCAGGACGGCCGGCCCGGCACGCCGCCCGGTGCCGCACAGGAGTACCCGGCGCGCAACGCGGCCAATCTCGCCTGGCTGCGCCAGGGCTTCGCCGCCGCGCGGGCGTCTGGCAGCCGCGCCGTCGTCGTCGCCATGCAGGCTGACATGTACTTCCGTGACCGCTGCGGCCGCGGCGCCGTCGCCGGCCATGTGGACACGCGCAACGCCCTCGCGGCGGCGGCGCGCGACTTCGGCCGGCCGGTGCTCCTGCTGCATGGCGACGGCCACTTCTGGCTGCGTGACAACCCGATGCCGGAGGCGCCGAACCTCACCCGAGTCATGGTTCCCGGCGACGGCGACACCCGCGCTGTCGTGGTGACGATCGACCCGGCGGCGAGCGAGCCCTATCGCTTCGAGATCGTCGGCCCCGCCGATCGCATCGCCGCGCCCGGCTGCGACTAGGCTGCGGTAGCCATGATCCCCGGTCACAGGATCGGGGATCGTGACGGAAGCGGGTAACCTTGGGCTCCCGCGCGGCGAAGACACCGGCGCAACCGGCCGGAGCCGTCCGCCGTGTCGAAACTTCTCGTCCTCCGCCTCTTCGTCTGGGCCGCCGCGCTCTGGACCGCCGGCTAATTCCTCTGGTTCGAGCAGTACAAGCTCACCTGGCGGCGGGCCGGAACAGCCTCAACGTCCTCTGCCTCGACCTCTTCTTCTCCTATGCGGCGGCGAGCCTGTTCCGCGCCTTCCCCAGCGCTGTCCCCTGGCTCGACCTGCCGCTGGTTGGCGGCGGGGCGCTGCTGGTGATGGCCATCGTCTGGATGGCAGAGCGCCGGCGGCAGCAAGCGGCAGCGGCGGCGCTCTGAACGCTTGCCCTCGGGCGGGAGAAGCCTACCATCCGCGCTTCACCGTCGAAGGAGCAGGCCGATGCCGCTGGAATCCCTCCCCGCCGAGGACCTCTCGCTCGCCGACCAGCGCTGGCAGGCGCGCGTCGACCTCGCCGCCGCGCATCGCCTCGCCGTCATGCACGGCTTCAACGAAGGCATCTTCAACCACCTCACCCTCCGTGTGCCCGGCACCGACGACCGCTACTATCAGATCCCCTTCGGCCTCCATTGGTCCGAGGTGACGGCGAGCTGTTTCATGGAGATCGCCTATGACGGCACGCGCCTCTCAGGCGAGGGCGAGATCGAGCGCTCCGCCTATTGCATCCATGCGCCGATGCACCGGCTGCTGCCGAATGCCGCCGCCGTCTTCCACACCCACATGCCCTTCGCCAGCGCCCTGTCGCGCCTCGAGGACCCGAGCATCCTGCCGATCGGCCAAACCGAACTCGGCACCATGCTGAACACCGCCTACGACCTGACCTATACCGGCCTCGCCTACGACCCGGCCGAGGGCGAGCGGCTGGCCGGCGTCGTCGGCGACAAGACCATCCTCATCATGGCCAACCACGGCGTCGCCACCGTCGGCCGCACCGTCGCCGAGGCCTACGACCGGCTCTACTACATCGAGCGCGTGGCGCAGGTGCAGCTCTACGCCATGTGGACGGGCAAGCCGCTCCGCCACCTGCCGCAGCCCGTCATCGACGGCACCATCGCCGCCTTCCGCGAGAACTCCACCAAGTATGGCGGCCGCTCCAACGCCGACTGGCACTTCTCCGCGCTGAAGCGGATCCTCGACCGGCGCGAGTCCGACTACAAGGAATGAGCCTTGGGTGACCGAAGCTTCAGCGCCGTCACGCAGCCGTGCTGATCCTTCGCCGCGATGAATGCCTAGATTCAGGAGGCGGCGGACAACGCCGCCCAGCAAGGCATCCGCCCATGCAAACCAACAAGCCACACCCCTATCTCGACGCCTTCATCGCCAGCCTGGTGCCGCGCCGGACGGCGCTCGACCACATGAAGGACCCGCCGGCCCCAAACCTGCTGCCCCTGCCGCCCGGCTCGCCCGAGGCGGAGCATGTGCGCGACCTGCTGCTCGGCGCCGACCATGACCTGCGCGACGACCACGCCAAGGCCGGCGCCGTCAACCTGTCGTTGGCCGAGGCGCATCTCCGCCGCCTCATCGCCGAGAAGGGGCTGACCCCGCCGCTCGAAGCCGCGACCAGCGGCCTCCGCGCCGCGCAGGAAGAGCTGGCCGCCGGCCATACCTCCCGCGCCCTCTCGGCCCTCGCCGACGCCATCCGCGCCGTCTGCGCCGGGCGCTGAACCACGGACCTTGCCGGGCGGGTGGCTTTCGCCTCCCATGCCCGGCATGGATCCCGTCGATACCCTCCTGACCGAAGCCCGCCTGCCGGATGGCCGCACCGGCATGGCCGTCGCCTGCGCCGGCGGCCGCATCGCCGCTATCCTGTCCCCCGGCATCCCGCTGCCCCCGGCCGCGGCGACCCATGCGCTCGGCGGCCAGCTCCTCCTCTCGGGATTGACCGACGGGCACCTCCACCTCGACAAGACGCTGATGGGCCTGCCCTGGATGCCCCATGCCGCCGGCCCCACCCGCGCCAGCCGCATCGAGACCGACCAGCGCCTGATGCCCCACCTGCCGCTGCCCCCCGCCGAGCGCGCGAGCAACCTCATCCGCCGCTGCGTCGCCCACGGCACGGCGCTGATCCGCACCCATGCCGACATCACGCCCACCTTCGGCCTCTCCATGCTTGAGGGCATCCTGGAGGCCAAGGCCCGCCATGCCGGCGAGGTCCGCATCCAGACGGCTCTGTTGCACAAATGGCCTGAGGGGGATTCATCTCGTGAATCCAGCGTGATAGCTGGACGGCATGAGCAGACCGACACCGCCGACTTACAAGACCAGGAACTGGCCTGCCTACAGCGACGGGCTCAAGCGACGCGGCTCGCTAACGATCTGGCTCGATCTCGAGATGACCTGGGAAGCCGCGCCGACCGGTAAACGGGGCCGACAGCCCCTCTATAGCGATGCTGCTGTCCAGACCTGCCTGACCATGAAGGTGCTGTTCGGCATGGCGCTGCGCCAGACGACTGGCTTCGTCGAGAGCCTCCTGCGGCTGACCGGCCTT
>NZ_JQKB01000006.1 GCF_000745835.1 Belnapia moabensis DSM 16746
GTCCCAGCGTCGCAGATAGTCGTTCACCGTGCTGCGTGGCGGCAGGTCCTTCGGCAGCGCGGCCCACTGGCAGCCGGTGGACAGGATGTACATCACCCCGTTCAGCACCGCTCGTATGTCCACCGTCCGTTTGTTGCCGCCGCTCTTCGCCAGTGGGATCAGCGGACCGATGATCGACCATTCCTCGTCGGTCAGATCGCTCGGGTAGCGCAGTTTGCTGCGGTCGTATTTTGGCCGGCTCTCGGGCGTCCACATGGACGCCCTTCTTCCCGCACCCGCCGCTCGGAGCCAATCACAACCGATTCAGATGCCTCGATTTGTTCCCGGATGGACACTTAGTACAGACAGTGTTTCCACAATCCACGCAACCGAATGGGCCGCCTCACCTAAATATTCCATAGAATAAACAGTGGCGATGATTGGGCACCGCCGCGCCGCCGCTTCCAGCACGATCAACGGGCAGCCTTCGAGCCGCGAGGGCAACACCAACGCATCCGCCGCCAGCAGCCAGTCCCCCACGTCATCGACCAGGCCCGGCAGGCGCAGCGGGCCATCCGTCCGCGCCGCCGGATGCGCGGCGAGCGAGGCCGCCAAGGGCCCGTCGCCGAGAGCGACCAGCGTAGCGCTCACCTCGTCTCGCAGCCGCTCGGCGAGGGCCGGCAGCAGGTCAGCGCCCTTCTTTTCCTCCAACCGGCCGGCGAAGAGCACCAGCGGCGCGTCGGGGCCAAGGCCGAGCGCCTCGCGCCTGGCTAGGCGCTGCGCCGCGCGCCGGGTCGGATCATCCGCCGGCACCGTCACGCCGTTCGGCACCACGGCGACCTCGCCGGGGCGGAGGCGGTGCAGCGCCTCGACCCGCCCGGCGACGGGGGCCGAGACGGCGGCCCAGGTGAGTGGCGCGGCGAGCGCCGCACGCAGCAGCGCGGCCGGCACCGGCACAGGCTCGTGCGGGGCGAGATGGGCGATGGCGAGGCCCGGTAGGTGCGCCTCGGCCAGGGCAAGTTGCAGGCCGAGGCCATGGCTCGGCCAGGGCAGCGGCAGCAGCGCCGCATCGGGTGCATGACGGGCGATCAGCGCCGCGGCAGCCCCGGCCTGGCGGGCGGCATTGGCCTCCATCGCCTCCTCCTCGCGCCAGCCGATCGGTGCCGCCACCAGGGCGAGCCGGTGGAACAGTGGAGCGAGGCCGGGCAGCAGGGCCGGCTCGGCGGCGATGGTGACATCGACACCGACCTCGGCCAGGGCATGGGCGAGCGTCGCCGTATGCCGCTCCGCCCCGCCGACCGCGGCGGAGGGCAGCAGCACCAGCAGGCGCCGCAGCCGGCGGACCGGCGCCATCATGCCAGGCGCAGCACCAGGAGTTGCGCAGCGCCATGTGCCCGCTCGGCGAGCAGGGTGAAGCCTGGGGGCGGCGCGGCGGCGCCCGCGGCGTATTCGGCGCAGATGATGGCACCGGGCGCGGCCCAGCCGCCGGCGACCAGCGCGGCAAGGGCCGCATCCATCAGCCCCTCGGCATAGGGCGGGTCGAGGAAGATCAGGCTACAGGGCGAAGGCGCTGGTGGCGGCTTCGTCGCATCGGCGGCGAGGACGGTGCAGCGCCCCTCCTCCCGGCAGGCGGCGATGTTGGCCCGCAGCGCGGCGAGCGCCGCGCGGTCGGTTTCGAGGAAGCTGGCGCGGGCGGCGCCCCTCGACAGCGCCTCCAACCCGAGCGCGCCGGTGCCGGCGAAGGCGTCGAGCACGGCGGCGCCTTCCACCCGCTCCCGCCCCGCCCAGGGAGCGTGCCAGAGCATGTCGAACAGCGCTTGGCGCACGCGGTCCGCCGTCGGGCGGGTTGCCGTGCCGGCAGGAGCCTGGAGCCGCCGCCCGCGATGCCGGCCGGCGATGATCCTCACCCTTCTGCGGTCCTTGGTGCGGTCCGCCGGCGTGGTGCCTCATCCTCCTTCAGGCCGAGCTGCTCGCGCAGCACCTTGGCATTCACCTCCTCCACCGCCCCGACCGGCAGGGCGCCGAGCTGGAAGGGACCATAGGAGACGCGGATCAGCCGGTTCACGGTGAGGCCGAGATACTCCATCACTCGCCGGATCTCGCGGTTGCGCCCCTCCTGCAAGGCGACGGTCAGCCAGGCATTGGCGCCCTTGCGGCTGTCGAGCCCGGCCTCGATCGGCGCGTAGCGCACGCCGTCGACGATGATGCCGCTGCCGAGCGAGGCCAGCACCCCCTCGTCCACATCGCCGTTCACCCGCACGCGGTAGCGGCGGATCCAGTCATTGGAGGGCAGTTCCAGCCGGCGGGCCAGCGCGCCGTCATTGGTCAGCAGCAGCAGCCCCTCGGAGGTGAGGTCGAGCCGCCCGACCGAGATCAGCCGCGGCAGGCCGGGCGGCAGGGCGTCGAAGACGGTCTTGCGGCCCTTCTCGTCGCGATGCGTCGTCACCAACCCGTCGGGCTTGTGGTAGCGGAAGAGTCGGGTGCGCTGGGCATTGGCCACGGGGCGGTTGTCGACCAGCACCGCCTGACCGGGCTGGACGAAGGTCGCCGGTTTGCCGACCACCTTGCCGTCCAGCTTCACCCTGCCTTCGGCGATCATCCGCTCCGCATCGCGGCGGCTGGCGACGCCGGCGCGGGCCAGCCACTTGGCGATGCGCTCGCCGCGCTCGCCGTCCTCCTCCTGGTCGTCCCCTGGCGCCTCGCTCACTTGCGGCAGGCCTCGACGAAGGCGGCGAAAATCAGCGGGTCGGCCGGGTCGACGGCGTATTCGGGGTGCCATTGCACGCCGAGGGCGAAGCGGTGGCCAGGATGCTCGAGCCCCTCCACCACGCCATCCGGCGCCACGGCGTTCACCCGCGCGCCGGGTCCCGGCGTAGCGACGGCTTGGTGATGCGCGCTGTTCACCGCCATGCGCGGCTTGCCAGCGATGCGGGCGAGCAGCGTGCCCTCGGCGATGGCGACCTCATGCCCCGGCTCGTTCCGCGGATTCGGCTGCTCATGCTCGATCTCCGTCCTGACGCTGTCCGGGATGTGCTGGATCAGCGTGCCGCCGAGGGCGACCGCCAGCAGCTGCTCGCCGCCGCAGATGCCGAGCACCGGCATGTCGCGGGCGAGCGCCCCGCGCGTGACGGCCAGCTCGAAATCGGTCCGCCCCGCCTTCAGCGTGACGGTCGGGTGGGTGCTGCCCTCGCCGTAGAGCGAGGGGTCCACGTCGAAGGCGCCGCCGGTGATGAGCAGCCCGTCGATGCGGTCGAGATAGGCCTCGGCCAGCTCCGCATGGTGCGGCAGGGCGATCGGCAGGGCGCCGGCCTCGGCCAAGGCGGCGAAGTAGTTCTTGCGGAGCGCGTACCAGGGCAGCTTGGAGTAGCCGCCGGGCTCCTCCGCATCCAGGGTGACGCCGATGATGGGACGGGTGGGCATGGCGCTCTGCTAGACCTCCTGCATGGGGCGGGGCAAGCTCGTGCCATGCCCTTCCCGATCGAAATCGCCCTCGACGAGGCCCGCGCCGCCGCCGCGCGGGGCGAGGTGCCGGTCGGTGCGGTGGTGACGGATGCCGCAGGCCGCGTATTGGCCCAAGCGGGAAACGAGGTAGAGGCGCGGCACGACCCCTCGGCTCATGCCGAAATGCTGGCGCTGCGCGCGGCCGCCGCGGCGCGGGGAGACAAGTTCCTCGCCGATTGCACGCTGACGGTGACGCTGGAGCCCTGCCCGATGTGCGCCCAGGCGATCGGGTTCTTCCGCATCCGGCGCCTGGTGTTCGGCGCCTATGACCCGAAGGGCGGCGGCGTCGAGCATGGCGCGCGGATCTATGCCGCCCCGTCCTGCCATCATGCGCCTGAGGTGGTGGGCGGCCTGCGCGAGGTGGAATGCGGCGCCGTGCTGCGCGAATTCTTCGCGGCGCGGCGGTAGGTCAGGCTTTGGCGGTGGGGACCGGGGCTTCCGGCTGCGGCTGCGCCTCGGCTTCCGATACTTCGGCCTGCGGGGTGTCGTTGCCCGTCGCGGTGGAGGAAACCGCCGCGGCGCTGGCAAGCCCCGCCGAGAGAAGGATGCGCCGCAGGAAGTCCCCCCAGGGATCGGTGCGCCGTTCCATGCGCCTCATCCCCCCGCCGGGCCGGTGCAGCGCGCAGCATGTCTGCGTGGCATCTCTGGTCTCCTGCATCCGGGGGGAGGATGCCGTATGGTTGTGTCATGATAACGGCAAAGTAGAAACCAAGTGTATCTCGAAGCTTGACCACACCGGTTAATACCGTCACGAAGCGGTGAAATTACGTTACCGGATATTTCCGAAGAGGGAGAAGAGATGTTCCGTCGCCGCGCGCTGCTCGCTGCGCCCCTGCTGATGCCCTCTGTCCTGCGTGCGCAGGAGGCGCCCTGGCCAGCGAAGCCCGTGCGCATCGTCCTCGCCTACCCGCCCGGCGGCAGCACGGACGTGCTGGCCCGCGCGCTGGCCGAGGCGCTGGCCGCCGCCATTCCCGGCAGCAGCTTCGTGGTCGAGAACCGGCCGGGCGGCGCCGCGGTGGTCGGCACTCAGGCGGCCGCCGTGGCGGCGCCGGATGGCTATACGCTGAGCCTCGGCAACAACCAGACCCATGCGGCGAATGCGGCGATGGTGCGCGACCTGCCCTATCGGCCGGTCGAGGATTTCGCCCCCATCGGCCGGCTTGCCGAGGTGCATCACGCCCTCGTCGTGCCCACGGCGTCATCCACGCGGACGCTGGCGGAGCTTGCGGCGCGCGGCAAGGCGGGGCGGCTCACCTACGCCTCCTCCGGCGTCGGCTCGGCGAGCCATGTGATCGCCGAGAGCTTCGTGCGCCGCGCTGGGCTGGAGGCGACGCATGTGCCTTATCGCGGCGGCGCCCAGGCGGCCACCGACACCATCGCCGGTGTCGTCGACTTCTTCGTCTCCACTTGGCCGCAGGTGATGACGCTGGTGAAGGAGGGGCGGCTGCGCGCTCTCGGCATCGGCGCCCCGGCGCAGCTGCCGGACTTCCCCGAAGTGCCGAGCTTCGCCGAGGCGGGCGCTCCCTATATGGCCGTCGATGCCTGGTTCGGCCTCTGGGCCCCGGCGCGGACGCCGGCACCGATCATCGAGCGGCTCTCGGAGGCACTGCCGAAGATCCTCGCCGAGCCGGCCATGGCATCGCGGCTGGCCTCGCTCGGCTTCACCCCGGCGCCGCTGCGGGCGGCAGAATTCGCGGCCTTCCAACGGGCGGAGGTGGAGCGCTGGCAGGGGTTGGTGGAGCTGACAGGGATTCGCCTCGACGGCTAGGCCTTCTTCTCCCAGCCCCGCGCGCCCTGCTGCCAGTAGGAGAGCGCATGCCCCGCCGTCTTGGCCGCGCTCCAGCGCCGGCGGGCGGCGGCGACGGCTTCCTCGTCGGCGCCGTCGAAGAGGTCGAGCACGCGGTCGTACTCGCCGAACCGCGCGCTCTCCGCCCCATCGACCAGCACGAGGAAGCGCGCTCCGTTCGGCGCCGGCGCATCCTCCGTCGTCAGCCAGATCGGCTGCATGGCGGCATGGCCGCTCTTCGCCGTGCCATGCGGCAGCCAGTCCGGGTCGGTCGATTTCCAGAGCGCATCGTCGAGCGCCGCCACTCGCTCCTCGCTGCCGCAGAGCACCAACGCCCGCCCGCCGGTGCCGAGCACCCGGCCGAGGAGCTTCGGCAGCGCCATCTCCAGCGGCAGTCGGGTGAGATGGTAGAAGGCGACCTCCGCCATGCAATCCTCCCTCGGCCGATTCAAGCCTCCGCGCCAGGCGGCGCTCCGGTCATCAGACGATCAGTGCTCGAAATACATGGCGACCAGCGCATCGAGCAGCCGCGCGCCGAAGCCGCTCGGCCCGCGCGGGCCGAGCGCCGTCGCCTCCGCCCGGTCATCCACGCCGGCGATGTCGAGATGCGCCCAGGGCGCGGGTCCTGCGAATTCGCGGAGGAAGGCCGCGGCATGGCAGGCATCCGGCTGCCGTTGGCCGCTCGCGCATTGCTTCAGGTCGGCGATGGCGCTGGCCAAATCCTCGCGGTGCCGCGCCCCGATCGGCATGGGCCAGAGCCTCTCGCCCACCGCCTCCCCCGCCGCCTGGGCCTGGGCCAGAAGGCCCGCATCCGTGCCGAACAGCCCTGCCCGGTGCGCCCCGAGCGCGGTGACGATCGCGCCCGTCAGCGTCGCCAGGTCGAGCACCGCCTGCGGCTTGAAGCGTTGCGCGTAATGCAGCGCATCGGCCAGCACCAGGCGGCCCTCGGCATCGGTGTCGATCACCTCGACCGTGCGGCCGGAGCCCATGCGCAGCACGTCGCCCGGCCGGTAGGATTGCGCGCCGACCGCATTCTCTGCCAGCGCCAGCACCGCGATGGCCGGCGCCGGGGAGCGGCGGAGCGCGAGGGCCAGCATCGCCCCCACGCAGGCTGCGGCGCCGGCCATGTCGGCCTTCATCGCCTCCATCCCCGCCGCGCCCTTGATGCTGATGCCGCCCGTGTCGAAGCAGATGCCCTTGCCGACGAAGACCACGGGCGCCGCCGCCACGCTGCCGCGCCAGCGCAGCACGGCCAGGCGCGGCGGGTTCTCGCTTCCCCCGCCGACGGCGAGCAGGCCGCCCATCCCCTCCCGCGCGAGCCGCTTGCGGCCGAGCACGTCGACGGCGATGCCATGCTCCGCCAGCGCCTCCAGCCGTGCCGCGAAGGCGCGGGTGGTGAGCGCATTGCCCGGCTCCATGGCGAGGTCGCGCGCCAGCAGGCAGCCACGCACCCCGGCCGCCGCCCGGTCCCAGAGCGGCGCCACGGCCTCCGGGTCATCGACCAGCAAGTCGAGCCGGCGCGGGCCGGGCTGCGGCTCGGCCCTGTAGCGTGTGAAGCGCCAGGCGCGCAGGCAAGCCCCGGCGGCGAGCGCGGCGGCATCGGCCGGCGCCAGGCCGCGCGCATCGATGACGAAGCGTCGCGCCTCCCCGGCCGCCGCCGCGGCCGCGCCGCCGGCCTCTTCCCAGTCGAGCGCCCGGCGGGCGGCGCCGGTGCCGATCAGGATCACCGCACGCTCAGGCAGCAGCACCGCCTGCCCCGCCGCACCGGTGAAGCCTGCCGCCTCCGCCGCTGCCCGCAGCGCCGCCGGCACCGCGGCGGCATCGGGCAGCGGCAGGGCAAGCGGCGCCCGCGCATCCTCGCGCGGCGCCCGCCGCAGCTTCACCGTCAGCATGGAAGGCGGCTCAGCCTTCGTAATGCTCGGCGACCAGCCGGTCGAGCAGCCGCACGCCGAAGGCCGTGGCCCCCTTCGGCGCCGTCGGCAGGTCCTTGCCGCTCCAGGCGGTGCCGGCGATGTCGAGATGCGCCCAGGGCATCGGCCCTGCCTTGGTGTCGACGAAGCGTTGGATGAACTGCGCCGCGCTGATCGAGCCGCCCGGCCGCCCGCCGACATTCTTCATGTCCGCGATCTCGGACTTGATCTGCTTGTCATAGGCCTCGCCGAGCGGCATCCGCCAGCAGGCCTCGCCCACGGCCTTCCCCGCCGCCATGATCCGCCCGGCCAGTTCGTCGTCGTTGCTGAACAGGCCTGCATGCTCATGGCCGAGGGCGATGATGATGGCGCCCGTCAGCGTCGCCAGATCGACCATGAAGCGCGGGGCGAAGCGCGTCTGGCAGTAGTGCAGCACATCGGCCAGCACCAGCCGCCCCTCGGCATCGGTGTTGATGACCTCGACGGTCTGCCCGCTCGCCGTCGTCACCACGTCGCCCGGGCGTTGGGCGCTTCCGCTCGGCATGTTCTCGACGAGGCCGACGAGGCCGACCGCATCCACCTTCGCCTTGCGGCCGGCGAGCGCCGCCATCAGACCGATGACGGCTCCGGCGCCGGCCATGTCCCACTTCATGTCTTCCATCCCGGCGGCGGGCTTGATGGAGATGCCGCCGGTGTCGAAGGTCACGCCCTTGCCGATGAAGGCGACCGGGCGCTGCGCCGCGCCCTTCTTGCCCTTGGAGGCGCCGTTCCACTGCATCACCACCATGCGCGGCTCCTGCACGCTGCCCTGCGCCACGCCGAGGATCGCCCCCATGCCGAGCTTCTTCAGCTCCTTCGGCCCCATGATCTCGACGGTGAGGCCGAGGCTCTCGAGCGCGCGGCAGCGCTCCGCCATTTCCGGCGGATTGAGGATGTTCGGCGGCTCGGTCACCAGGTCCCGCGTCAGGAAGACGCCGTCGGCGACGGCGCGCAGCGGCGCCCAGGCCGCCTTCGCCGCGCTCGCCGCGTCGGTGGCGATGCAGAGGCGCTCGAGCTTCGGCTTGTCCTCTTCCTTCTCCTTGGTGCGGTAGCGGTCGAAGCGGTAGCTGCGCAGCAGCAGGCCCATGCCGAGCGCGGCGGCCACGGGCGGCGGCAGCGCCTCGGCGGCGACCACCGCCTCGCGCTCCACCTGGATGAGGCCGTAGAGCGCGCCGCCGGCTGCCTCGGCTGCCTCGGCCGTCACCTCCTTGCCGAGGCCGATGGCGACGACGCGGGCCGGCCCCGCGGCGCCATCGGCCAGCGCCGGGGCCCAGATGGTGCAGCTTTGCCCTTTGCGGCCTTTGAAGCCGGCCGCCGTCAGCGCCCGCTGCACCGCACTGCCGGTCGCCGCGTCGATCGCCTGCGCGAGCCCGGTGAGGGCCTCCGTCCCTTCGCCGATGGGCAGCACCAGCGCGCCATGGCGGGGCAGGGCGGGCTTGACGAAAGCGATGTCGATCATGCGGCTGGGGTTCCGGCGAAAGGGTTAGCCAGGGACGATAGCACCCTCCGCCGCTGGCGGGAGGCGGGGCGGGCGGGTAAAGCTGGGTCCATGGATGATGTACTGCTGCTGGACCTCGCCGCCAGCCTCGCCCGGCGCGCTGCGGCCGCGATCGAGGCGGTGCGCCGCGCCGGCTTCGTGGTGGACCGCAAATCCGACGAGAGCCCCGTCACCGAGGCCGATCGCGTGGCCGAGGCGCTGATCGTCGAAGGCCTGCGCGCTGCGCGTCCCGACATCCCCGTCGTGGCGGAGGAAGAGGTCGCCGGCGGCCTCGTCACCGCCGCCTGCCCCGCCTTCTGGCTGGTCGATCCGCTCGATGGCACGCGCGACTTCGCCAAGGGCCGCACGGAATACGCCGTCTGCATCGGCTTGGTGCGGGAGGGGCGCGCGGTGCTCGGGGCGCTGGCCCTGCCGGCGACGGGGGAGCTGTTCGGTGGGATGCTCGGCGCCGGCGCCTGGAAGCAGGAGGGCGAGGGCACCCGCCGCCCCATCCAGGCCCGCCAACCGCCGCCCGAGGGGCTGACCGTGCTCGCCAGCCGGCAATATGCGGACGACCCGCGCATGGGCCCCTTTCTCGCCGGGCGGCCGGTCGCGGAGCGGCGCAGCGCCTCCTCCGCGCTGAAATTCTGCCGGGTGGCGGAGGGCGTGGCGGATCTCTACCCGCGCTTCGGCCCGACCATGGAATGGGACTCGGCGGCCGGCCAGGCTCTGGTGGAGGCCGCAGGCGGCGCGGTGACGCTGGTGGACGGCGCCCCGCTCCGCTACGGCAAGCCCGGCTGGCGCAACCCCGACTTCATCTGCCGCGGCGCATGACGGAACGGCTGACCCCGGCCGGGCTGGACCGCGCCGCCGCCCTGCTGCGGGACGGCGCCCTCGTCGCCTTCCCGACCGAGACGGTCTACGGCCTCGGCGCCGATGCGCGGAACGCCCGCGCCGTCGCCGGCATCTTCGGAGCCAAGGGGCGGCCGCATTTCAATCCGCTGATCTGCCACTATCCGGAGGCCGAGGCCGCCTTCGCCGAGGTCCGCGCCGACGACCGCGCCCGCCGCCTCGCCGCCTGGTTCTGGCCCGGCCCGCTGACGCTGGTGCTGCCGCGCCGGCCTGACTGCCGGGTGGACCTGCTGGCCGGCGCCGGGCTGGATACGCTGGCGGTGCGGGTGCCGGCGCATCCGACCGCGCTCGCCCTGCTGCGGGCCGCCGGCGTGCCGGTGGCGGCGCCCTCGGCCAACCGCTCCGGCCAGGTCAGCCCGACCACGGCGGAGCATGTGCTCGCCGGCCTTGGCGGCCGGATCGCCGCGGTGCTGGATGACGGGCCCTGCGCGGTGGGCGTCGAATCGACCGTGCTGGACCTGACCGGCGCCGGACCGGTCCTGCTCCGCCCAGGCGGGGTGCCGGTGGAGGCGATCGAGGCGGAGCTCGGCCCGGTCGGGCGGGCGCTGCCGCTCTCCGCTGCGGCGGCAACGGCTTCGTTGCGCTCGCCGGGGATGCTGCTCTCGCACTACGCCCCAGGCCTGCCGGTGCGGCTCGGCGCCACCGCGGTCGCCCCGGACGAGGCGCTGCTCGCCTTCGGCCCGGCCCTGCCCGGTGCCGCCGTAACCTGGAACCTCTCCGAGGAAGGCGACCTGCGCGAAGCGGCCTCGCGCCTTTTTGCCGGGCTGCGTTGGCTCGACGAGGAGGGTACTGCGCGCGGCTGTCCCGGCATCGCCGCCATGCCGGTGCCGGAGACAGGGCTCGGCGCGGCGATCAACGACAGGCTGACGCGCGCGGCGGCGCCGCGCTGAGGTCAGGACCCGGCGGCCAGCCAGATCTCCATCCGTCCCGCAGGCAGGTTGGGAAAGGCCGTCTCGAGGTTGACGATCTGCGCCTCGGCCAGGCGTGGATCGGTGGGGCGCATCCTCTCCTGCAAGGCCCGGGCCTTGTCGGCATCCCCGGCGCGGTAGATGCGGATCTGGTCGCGGCCCGGCGCCTGACGGACACCTTCGATCCCAGGCGCGGCGAAGCCCGTGCCCGGCGCGGCCAGCGCCTTCTGCACCGACATCGCCCGTTGCTCGGCAGCATCCGCTCCGCGCTGGTATTGGATGAATACGGTGGTCGTGCCGCCGGGTACCGCCGGCGCGGGCCGCGGCACGAGGTAATTCGGCGTCTCGCCCGGCTGGGACGGCTTGGCATTCAAGACCCGCCCAGGCCCATCCGTCGTTTCGATATCGCCGCCGCATTCCACCCGAACACGCCGACCGACTTCGCCATAGATCAACACGGCCATCCTTCGCGTGCCGTCCTGGGCTGCGCTGGAGACGCCCATCTCCAGCTCCCGATCCACCGCCTGCCTGTCCAGACCGGCAAGGGCCAGCGTGGCCTGGGCATAAAGTAGCGCGTCGAAGCGCCGTCCCGGATCGCACGGCTTCTCGCCCGCGATCCGCTCGAAATACAACCGGGCGATGGTGACCTGGTTGTCGAAGTCTTCCTTCTTCGCCCGCGCGTCCCGGTCGTTCCAGTAGATCCAAGCATTGAACAGGCTGACCGCAGCACCGCCGAGGCCACCGACCAACCCGATCACCGGGCCGATCTGCTCGACGAGGGATTTCCGCGGCGCGGCTGCCGGGTCCGGCATTGGCACCTCCTCAGGCGGAGCTGCGCTCCAGCAGCTCGATCGAGATGTTCTCCGGCCCGCGGATGAAGCAGATGCGAATGCCGGGGCGCGGCGAATTCGGCTCCATGGTGAATTGCACGCCCTTGGCCTTCAGCCCCGCCACCGCCTCGTCCAACCCCGTGACGCTCAGGCCGAAATGGTCGATGCCCTGATAGGGCGCCGAGGGTGGCGCGGCCGCTTCGGCATCGGCCTGGATGATGAAGACATCCTGCCCGCCGACCTTCATGTCGATGCGCGGCTTGCCCTGCTGCATCGAGCGAATGACCTCGGCCCCCAGCATCTCCTCGAACCAGGCGGCGGTCGCCTCCGGGTCCGGGCTGCGGAGATGCACATGGTCGAAGCTGTATTGCGGCATGGTGTCCCCTCCCTATTGCGCCGAGCCTAGCGCCGCCACGCCGCCCTTGACCATCGCCCGGACGCCGCCTCATCTGCCCGGGATGGACCAGCAGAGCGAACTCGCCAAGGTGAAGGCCCGCATCCGGGCCCTCGCCGCCAAGACCGTCGAACGCGGCTGTTCCGAGGCGGAGGCGATGGCGGCGGCGGCCAAGGTCGGCGAGTTGCTTGAGGTCTACGGCCTCTCCATGGGCGAGGTGGAGCTGCGCGAGGAGGCATGCATCCAGGCGCGGCTGCCGGTCCAGGGCACGGCGCGCATCGCGCTGCGCTGGCTCTTCCCCTCCGTGCTCCGCCTGTGCGAATGCCGCGGCTGGACCGACGGGCGGGAGGATTTCGTCCTCTACGGCCTGGAACCGGATGTGCAGATGGCGGAATACCTCCTTCGGGTCATCGAGGGCGCCCTCGCCTTCGAGGAGGCGCGCTACCGCCGCAGCCCCGCCTATCGCGACAACCCGCTGCCCGGCCAAGCCATTCTGCGCAGCTTCCGCTACGGCTTCGCCGACCGCGTGGCCAAGCGCCTCGATGCCATGGCCGAGGAGCGCCAGGCTGCTGCCGAGGCGCGGCAGGCGACGACCTCCACCGGCACTGCCCTGGTGCTGGCGAAGGAGCGGAAGGTCGAGGAGGGATTCCGCGGCCTCGGCATCCGCCTGCGCAGCGTGACCAGCACGGCGACGGTGCGCGACCGCGGCGCCTGGGGCCATGGCGCCGCGGCTGGCGGCCGGGTCGGGCTGAACCGCCCGGTCGGCGCCGACCCGGGGGCCAGGCGCCTGAAGTGAGCCGCAGCGACGCCGAGGCCCGCCGCCTCTACGCCTGGGAGGACCGGGTGGTGGCGCCACGCGACACCTCGCTCGTGCCCTTCGCGCAGCTGCAGGGTCTGGTCGATCATGTCTGGTCGGCAGAAGGGCTGCGCTACCCGCCGCGCGTCAGATCCCTGCCCCGCCAGGCCCGCCGCACCGTCGCCCGTGCCACGCGGCTGGCGATCGAGGCGCCTTCCGAGCTGCCGAGCTGGATTCTTCTGCATGAGCTGGCGCATGCCATGACGAGCACGGCGGAGGGCGATAGCGTGGGCCACGGCCCGGCCTTCGTCGGCCTCTATCTCCGGCTGCTGGTCCGCCATGCGCGGATGCCGGAGGCCGAACTCACCGCCTCGCTCCGCGCCGCCGGGATCGGGTTCGACCCCGCGGCGCGGCCCGTCTTCCTGGATTAAGTCCGCCCGTAGGTATCCTCGAAGCGGACGATGTCGTCCTCGCCGAGATAGGAGCCGACCTGCACCTCGATGAGCGTCAGCGGGATCATCCCCGGATTTTCCATCCGGTGGACGCAGCCGAGCGGCAGGTAGATACTTTCGTTCTCGCGCAGCATGATGTTCTCGCCGTCGCGGTGGACGATCGCCGTGCCATGCACCACCACCCAGTGCTCGGCGCGGTGGAAGTGCTTCTGCAGCGAGAGCTTCTGTCCCGGCCGGACCTGGATGCGCTTGACCTGGAAGCGGTCGCCCTGGATCAGCCCCTCATAGTTGCCCCAGGGACGGTAGACGCGGCGATGCTCCGTCGCTTCCTTCTGCCCGGCGCGGCGGAGCTGGTCGACCAGCAGCTTCACATCCTGCGCCCGGTCCCGCGGCATGGCGAGCACGGCATCATCCGTGGTGACGATGACGACATCCTTCAGCCCGACCACGCCGGTGAGGATGCCCTCCGACCGCACCAGGCATCCCTCGGCATCGACCAGCGAGACCGGCCCGCTGACGACATTGCCGCGCCCGTCCTTCGCGCCGACTTCCCAGAGCGCCGCCCAGGAGCCGAGATCGGACCAGCCGATATCCGCCGGCACCACCGCGGCAAGGGAGGTCTTCTCCATCACCGCATAGTCGATGGAGATGGCCGGCGCCGCGCCGAAGGCCTGGGCGCCGAGGCGGACGAAATCGAGGTCCCGCTTCGCCTCGGCCATGGCGGCGCTGACGCTACGCACCACCTCGGGGGCGAAGCGCTCCAGCTCGGCAAGCAGCGTCGCGGCGGTGGCGACGAACATGCCGCTGTTCCAGAGGTGCCGGCCATCGGCCAGCAGGTCGGCCGCCTTGGCAGCATCCGGCTTCTCGATGAAACGCTCGAGCCGCATGACGCCCGGCGCCTCGGCCAGCTCGGCGCCGGGCTCGATATAGCCATAGCCGGTCTCCGGCGCGGTCGGCCGCATGCCGAAGGTGACGATGCGCCCGGCCCGCGCCGCGACCACGGCTTTCGCCAGGGCGGCATGCAGCGCCGGCACATCGGCGATGGCGGCATCGGCGGCCTTCACCCACAGCACGTTCTCGGGCGCCTGTTCGGCGATCAGCAGGGCGGCGGCGGCGATGGCCGGGGCACTGTTCCGCCCGACCGGCTCCAGCAGGATCCGTGGCGCCTCGACCTTCGCCTCGCGCAACTGCTCGGCCACCAGGAAGCGATGCGCCTCGTTGCAGACGACGACGGGCGGCGCGAATTCCGTGCCCATGGCCCGGCCGGCGGTCTGCTGCAGCATGGTCTCGCTGCCGAGCAGCGGCCAGAATTGCTTCGGATACCCCTCGCGCGAGAGCGGCCAGAGCCGCGTCCCCGTTCCGCCTGATAAAATGACAGGCACGATTGCCACAATGCTTCTCCGTGGTGTTTGCCGCCAACTACACCGGAAAGATGGTCGGAAACAGGGCGAAGATCAGGCGACCCTGAGGCCGCAATCGGCGAAGCCGGCGAACATGTAGCCGGCGCCGCGCACGGTCTTGATGCAATCCTGCTGCGTGAGGCCGAGCTTCCGCCGCAGCCGCAGCACGAGATTGTCGACCGTCCGGTCCTCGGCGCGGAAAGGCCGGCGGAAGACGGCGCGGGCGATGGCATCCCGGCTGATCGGCTTGCCGCGATGCTCCACCAGCTGCCACATCAGGTCGTATTCGGCGGTGGTGAGGGCGCATTCAGAGCCGTCCGGCCGTAGCAGCTGCCGGCGCTGGGGGATCAAGCGCCAGCCATCGACGGAGATCGCGGGCTCGGCCTGCACGGTGCCCCATTCACCCCGCCGCAGCACGGCGCGGATGCGAGCCAATAGGGCGCGCGGCGGCAGGTCGCGGTCGACCAGGTCATCGGCACCGGCTTCCAGCACCATGATCTCGCTGAGATCATCCCCGCGATTGGCGAGCACGATGCAGGGGATGACGGAAATTTCGCGGATGCGCCGCAGGGTTTGCAGTGCGCTCGCCGGCTTCTCCCCACCGCCGAGAAGGATGATGCTGGGCGGCCGGTTCGGCAGGCGGGCCAGTAACGGCTTCGGATCCTGGTGCAGTTCAGCCGGAAAGCCATGCTGATCGAAGAAACTCGCCAGTTTCCGACCGAAACCGGCATCCGTCTCAATGATCCCAAGCCCAAGCTGTTCCATGCCAATCCCCTACGGCATCCCCGCAGCCGCCAGCGACCTCGGTCGTCAATCAGCGATTGAGCCAACGCCATAGTGTGCAGCGCAGCACGACTTGTCACTCCCCAAATTGTATCCCGAGTTTCCTCAACAAACTGTTACTCACTTTAAGGTTGGGTTTGAATTGATGCAGGGAATCGTCACGGAGCAGGGCGCCGTCCCGCGGCAACGGCATCGATCAGCGCCAGATGCTGCGGCAGGCAGACACTATCGAGATCATAATGCTCCACCACGGTCCGTCGCGCCGCCTCCCTGAGCGGAGCGTAAGCGGCTGGGTCCTCGAGCGCCTGCACCACCGTCTCCGCCAGCTGATCCGGCGAGAAGAAATCGACCAGCAGCCCGTTCTTCCCATGCTCGATCACCTCCTGCACCGGGGCGGTGGCAGAGCCGATGACCAGGCAGCCGAGCGACATGCTCTCCAGCATCGACCAGGAGAGCACGAAGGGATAGGTCAGGTAGACATGGGCCATGCTGAGGCTGAGCAGGCCGAGCAGCGTCTCATGCGGCACCTTGCCGGTGAAATGCACGCGGGACAGGTCCAGCCGCTCGCCGAGTTCGGCCAGCAGCACCGCCTTCCAGCTCTCGCCTTCGCGCGGCTTGCTGCCGTAATGCGGGTCATCCCCGCCGACCAGGACGATCCGCGCCGCCGGCCGCCGTGCCAGGATCTCCGGCAGGGCGCGCATGAAGACATGGAAGCCGCGATAGGGCTCGAGCCCCCGCGCGACGAAGGTCACCACCTCGTCCCCCTCGGCGAAGGTGCATCCATCCGGCAGGGTGATGCGCCCCCCCTTCCGCCGGCGGATGGCATGGGTATCCACCCCCTCATGCACCACCGAGATCCGCTCCCGGGCCCAGTCGGGGAAGCGGCTGGCCTGCCATTGCGTCGGCGTCTGCCCCCAATCCGCCACCTGAAGCGAGACCAAATGGTTGGCGTTGAGGATGCGCACCCGACAGGCGTCATCCAGCGAGATCTGCCCAGGCGGGTCGAAGCCGACATCGGCGCCGGTCGAGTGGTAGTAGAATTCCCAGTAGTAGAGCAGCTTGGTCTCCGGCCAGACGTCGCGGAGGAAGAGCCCCTCCCCCCAGCCGGGATGGCAGCAGACGACATCCGGGGTGAAGCCCCGCTCCTTCAGGCTGAGCGCCGCCCGCGCCGCCTGCTGACCGCGATAGACGGCGTTCTCGAAGCGCCGGACATAGCGGTGCGTCTCCTTCGCCCCCGGATGCGGCGCCTTGTAGCGGAGGTGCTGGACCCCCGGCAGCGGCTCCCCCGGGTTCTCGCCGAGGCCGATCACCTGCATCCCCGACCGCCGGGCCAGGGCGCGGGCGACATGGCGGTACTGCGCCGGAAAATTCTGATGGACGAAGAGCACACGCATCCTGGGATCGATCCTGTCGGCATTCACGGGGGCGTGGGGTCCGGTCTTGCCCGATCGGCCGGGGCAGGGCAAACGCTGCTTGCTCCCTTCCGCCTCCGGGCTGCACGAATCCGAGGGTGAGGCAACAACCGGCGCCGCCGCGCATTACGCGAGTGCATGGAAGCCGCTCGCCCCAGGACCGACTGGTCCGTTCTCTCGACTCTCCTCCGCCTGGCCCAGCGCGAAGGCTGGCGCGTGGAATTCGAGGCCGACCAGGTCCAGGTCTCTAGCCGCCGCGCCCGGCCCGGGGTCGTCGTCCTGCCCTCCCGCCTCATCCGCCATGCGCGGGCGAGCGGCTGGCAGGCAGCCATCGCCCCCGGCCGCATCGGCCTCCGCCACCCTTCGGTGCGCCAGGCGGTGACGCTCCGTCTCGGCGAGGGTTAAGCTCTCCGCAACCTACCCAGGGTCCGGAACGCCATGACCGACAATCCAACCGCCTGCCTGCTCATCATCGGCAACGAAGTCCTCTCGGGCCGGACCCGCGACGCCAACCTGCAATTCCTGGCCACGCGCCTCGGCGAGCTCGGCATTCCGATGCGCGAGGCCCGCGTCATCCCCGACGTGCCGGAGACGATCATCGCCACGGTGAACGAGTGCCGGGCGAAGTTCACCCATGTCTTCACCACCGGCGGCATCGGCCCGACGCATGACGACATCACCAGCGAGTGCATCGCCCGCGCCTTCGGCGTGCCCTGGGAGGTGCATGAGGAGACGCGCGCCATCATGGCGGCCGACTATGCCCGGCGCGACCCGCCCGTCGAATTCAACGAGGCCCGCCTGCGCATGGCGACGCTGCCGCGCGGCGCCGTGCCCATCCGCTGCACGGAGACGACGGCGCCCGGCTTCAGCATGGGCAATGTGCATGTGATGGCGGGCGTGCCGCGCATCATGCGCTCCATGTTCGAGGCGCTTGCCCCCACGCTCGAGCGCGGCCGGCCGATCCTCTCCCATACCGTCCATGCCGATTACGTCTATGAAGGCCAGATCGCGGCGGGGCTGACGGCGATCCAGCAGCAATACCCGGCGCTCGACCTCGGCAGCTATCCCTATTACCGCGGCAAGGGCGGCGGCGTCGCCCTCGTCGCCAAGGGCACCGAGGCGGAGGCTGTGGAGGCTGCCGCCGGGGCAATGCTCGCCCTGCTCGGCCAGTTCGGCACGGCGCATGAGGGCGAGCCGCCGCCGGAAGGCTAGGTTAGCTCCACGAACCGCGCCAGCCGCACCGCCGTCTGCCCGGGCATGGTGCGAAGGCTCGGCATCACCAGCAGGCAATCGTCATGCGGCGAGCGGATTTCTGCCTCGCCGTCGAGGGCGATCAGCGTGTTCCGCCGCTTCACCACCTCGCCGCCACGGAAGGCCTGGACGAAGGCGAAGGATGGGGTGCGGGCCGAGATGGTGCGCGTCACCTCGGCGAGGCGGGGCTTCGGCGCCGCCGCCCGAACCGGCGCCAGTGCCGGATCGTCAGGTGCCACCATGCCGCTCGCCCGCAGCAGCGCGGTGGCCGTGGCCTCCATCGTGGCGATCGTCCCCGCCTCCCAATGCGAGCCGGCCTCGACCAGGATCGCGGCGCGCTGGCTCAGCGGCGCATAGTCGATCAGCCGCCTGCCGCTCGCATGCCCCTCGTCGGAGACGACGAGCGGCGGCACGCCGAGGCTCAGGGCAAGCTCCGCCGCCCGCGCCGAACGCCCGACCAGCATCAGCGGGTCCGACGGCCAGAGCATGGAATGCAGGTCGAGCAGGATGTCCACGCCGTCGAAGAAGGGCCGCAGCACCCGCGCCCGGCGCAGCTCGGCGGAGCGGCGGCCGCCCTCCAGCGTCTCCTCGTCCCAGAGGCGGTTCATGTCCTCGTCGAGGAAGCGGCTCGCCGTCGGGTCCGCCGGGTCGAAGCGGGCATAGGCATCGACATTGGCGAAGACGAGGGAGAGCCGCCCGCGCACCGGCCGGAGCCCGGCCCGCAGCCAGCGGTCCAGCACCACGGCGCCGGCGATCTCGTTGCCATGCACCAGCGCGACCACGGCCACATGCGGCCCCGGCGCCGCGGCGCCGAAGCTCCAGACGCCCGGCAGCACATTGCCGCCAAGGAATGGGCGCAAATCAGGCGCGGCGATCTGCACCTCGAGGCGCAGCAGGCCGGTGCCGCCCTGGACCGAAGTCGGGGTGCGCGGCATGCTCACTCCACCAGCGTGCCCGCGAGGCGGCCGAGGAAACCGAGGCAGGATTCGATCTCGCTCTCCGCCACCCATTCCTCCGGCTGATGCGCCTGGGCGATATGCCCGGGCCCACACACGATGGTGGGGATGCCGGCGCGTTGGTAAACCCCTGCCTCCGTCCCGTAGCTGACGCGGCCGGCGCTGTTGCGCCCGGTCAGCCGCTGCACCAGCAGGGTGAGCGGCGCAGCCTCGGCCATGTCGAGCGGCGGCAGCACGGAGCGCGGCGCGATGCGCAACTCGGCACCGGGATGCACCGCGCGCAGCGGCGGCATCGCCTCGGTCTCCATGAAGGCGCGGAATTCGGCTAGCACTGCCTCGGCCTCGTCGCCCGGCACCGTCCGCACCTCGAAGGTCAGCTCGGCACGATCGGGCACGATGTTGAGGATGCTGCCGGCGCGGAAGGTGCCGACATGCACCGTGGTGAAGGGCGGCTCGAACCCCTCCGCGCGCCGTCCGAGCCTCGCGAACAGCCGCGCGCGGCGGGCAAGAAAGGCTGCGCCCTCGGCCGCCGCATGCAGCGCATTCGCCGTCTCGGTGGCGCGCGAGGAATGGCCGGAAAGGCCCGTCACCGCGACATCCCAGCTCGCATAGCCCTTGTGTCCGATCACCGGCGCCATCCCCGTCGGCTCGCCGACGATGCAGCAGCCGGGCAGCGGATCGGGCTCCAATTCCGTCACGAGGCGCCAGGCACCGGCGGCATTGGTCTCCTCGTCATGCGTCAGCCAGAGATGCACCGGCCGCTGCAACTCCATCGCGGCGAATTCCGGCATCATGGCGATGGCGCAGGCGGCGAAGCCCTTCATGTCGCTGGTGCCGCGGCCGATCAGCCGGCCGGCCTCGCGCCGCAACCGGAAGGGGTCGGCCTTCCAGTCCTGCCCATCCACCGGCACGCAATCGACATGCGCCGAGAGCGCCACGCCGCCGGCCACGCGCGGCCCGACCATGGCATGGAGATTGGCCTTGCGGCCTTCCGCATCCAGCGTGACGCGGCTGGCGATGCCATGCGCCGCCAGCCACGCCTCCACATCGCGTATCAGATCGAGATTGCTGTTGCGGCTGGTGGTATCGAACCCCACCAGCCGGTCGAGCAGCCCCAAGGCCTCGCCGAGCTGCGTCATTCTCTTGTCTCCCACCGTGCATCCTATACGGGGGAGCGGTGCCGGCAAATCCGGGAAGGTTGGACATGGATCAGGGCAATGCGCCGCGCATCGCGGTGCTCGGGCTGCATCTCGAGGCGAACGCCTTCGCCCCGCCGACCACGCTCGAGGATTTCGCCCGGCAATGCCTGGCGCACGGCGAGGAGATCACGCGCCTCGCCCGCGCCGAGACAAGCCATCTGCCGGCCGAGATTGGCGGCTTCTACCGGCGGATGGATGCGGCCGGGCCCTGGCAGCCGGTTCCCATCCTCATCGCCGCCGCCCCACCCGGCGGGCCCATCGAGCAGGCGGTGCTGCTCGATTTCCTCGACGAGATCGGCCGCGGCCTCGCCGCCGCCCTCCCGCTCGACGGCGCCTATATCGCCAGCCACGGCGCCTCCTCCGCCACCGGCGACGAGGACAGCGACGGCACCCTCGCCGCCCTGGTGCGCCGCATTCTCGGCCCCGCCGTGCCAGTGGTGTGCAGTCATGACCTTCACTGCAATGTGAGCGAGCGCCTGGTCGATGCCGTCGATGCCCTGGTCGTCTACCGCACCAACCCGCATGTCGACATGGTCGAGCGCGCCGCCGACTGCGCCGACCTGCTGCGCGAGATGCTGGGCGGGACGCGGATGGCGAGGGCCTTCCGTCGCCTGCCGCTGACCCCACCCTCCGTCACCCTGCTGACCGCTGCCGGCCCCTATGCCGAGGCCATCCAGGCGGCCGAGGCGCTGATGCGGGCGGACCGTCGTATCGCCAATGCCTCGGTCGCCGCCGGCTTCGTCTTCTCCGACCTGCCGAAATGCGGAATGACGGTGACCGTCACCACCCGCGACGGCGATGCCGCAACCGCCGAGGCCGCGGCACAATCCCTCGCCGACCGGGTCTGGGCCGACCATCCCCGCTACCGCCGTGACCTGACCCCGCTCGACGAAGCGGTGCGGATGGCGGTCGCGGCGGGCGAAGGCCGGGCGCCGCCCGTCCTGCTCGCCGATGTCGCCGACAATCCGGGCGGCGGCGGGCGCGGCAGCACCACCTTCATCCTGCGCGCCCTGCACGAGGCCGGTGCGGCGGGCGCCGCCGCCGGCGTGCTGGTCGACCCTGCCCTGGCTGCCGAAGCGCATGCGCTCGGCGAGGGCGCGGAATTCGAGGCCGTTTTCAACCGAGTGGAGAGCGAGTTCAGCCGCCGCTTCGCCGCCCCCGCTCGGGTCCTGGCATTGCGCGACGGGCAGGGGCTCGGCCGGCGCGGCATCCTGGCCGGGCGGCAATTCGATCTCGGCCCCTCGGCACTGCTGGAGCTCAGCGGCTCCGGCCTGCGGGTCGTCGTCGGCTCGCTCCGCCGCCAGCTCGCCGAGCCACGCATGCTGGAGATGCATGGCATCGACATCGCCACCCTGCGCTGCCTCGTGGTGAAGAGCCGCGGCCATTTCCGCGCCGGCTTCGACGAGCATTTCCCCGACGAGCGGATCATCGAGGTCGATGTCCCTGGCCTCACCAGCCCGGTGCTGGCGAATTTCGCCTGGCGGCGCCTGCCCCGGCCGGTCTTCCCGATCGATGCCGGGGTACGCTACGGCTCGACCATCCCGCCGACCCAGTCGCAGTAGCGCTCCGCCGAACGGGCCAGCGCCGCCTTCGCGCCCGTCACGATCTCCCGCTCATGGAAGGCGCCGTAGATGGCGTCGAAGCCGAGGCGGTCGCAATAATGCGCCATCCGCCGCACCTCGGCCGGCGGCAGCGGGATCAGGCAGGGGTAGCTTCGCATGAAGCCCAGATGCCGCCGGTCCGGCAGCACTTGCAGGATGTCGCCCGAGAGCAGCGCCCCCTCCCCGGCCGACCAATGGGCGACCGCGCCGCCGGCGAAATGCCCGCCGAGCCGGTGCAGCGTCAGGCCCGGCAGCACCGGCTGCGCATCCCCCTCCCAGAAGCGGAGGCAGGGGTCGGGCCGCATCACGTGCTGCCGGTCATCGGCATGCAGCCAGACCGGCACCCCGAAGGTCCGGCCCCATTCCACCATGGTCGAGTAGTAGTGCGGATGGCTGATGGCGACCCCCGTCAGGCCGCCGAGCCCCTGGCTGATCGCCTCCGTCGCCTCGTCGAGCAGGGCGACGCAATCCCAGAGCAGGTTTCCCCCTGGCGTCTGCACCAGCAGCGCCCGCTGACCGATGCCGAAGGCTGGCACCGTCTGCACCGCGAGCAGATTCGGCGCCAACTGCCGCCAGGCATTGCTGTGGCCGCCGCGGATCGCCTCCAGCGTCGTCCAGGACTGGCCGCGCGCCGGGACGAACTGCCGCTCATCCTCGCAGATCGGGCAATGCGCAGGCGGCGCCGCACTCTCGGCGAACTGGACGGCGCAGGCCTGGCAGATGAAATGCGGCATCGCCTCAGCCTCCCCGTCGCGCCTCCGCCACCATCCGCTCCAGCGTGGCGAGGTCGACCGCGCCCGGCACCAGCGCCTCGCCGATGACCAGCGCCGGCGTGCCCTCGATCCGCAGCGCCTGGGCGAGGCGGATATTGCCGTTCAGCCGCGCCTGGATGCCGGCATCGTCCATGTCCCGCCGCAGCCGCGCCCAGTCGAGCCCGGCCCGCTCCGCCTCGCGCCGCAGCACGGTTTCGGAGGGCTCCTCGCGCAGCTTCATCAGGGCATCGTGCAGCTCGGCATACCTGCCCTGGCGCTGCGCGGCGATCAGCGCACGGCTGGCCAGCACGCTGCTCGGGCCGAGGATCGGCAGGTCCTTCAGCACCAGCCGCACGTCGCGCTGGCGGCGCAGCAGCTGCTCCATCGCCGGCTGCATCTGCTTGCAGTAGCCGCAGCGGACATCGAAGAACTCGACGATGGTGACAGCGCCCTGCGGGTTGCCTTTCACCGGGTCCGCCGGGTCGCGGAACAGCGCCTCGCCCTGGCTGGCGATGGCCTGGCGCACCGCGCCTGCGCGCTCGCTCTGCTCCGCCTGGTCCGCCGCCGCCATGGCGTCGCGGAGGATGGTCGGGTCCCGCACCAGCGCCTCGCGCAGGATGGTGACGATCTCCCGCCGCTGCTCGGGCGTGAAGCCCTGCGCCACGGCGGTGCCCACCAGGCCGAGGGCCATCAGGACAACGAGGATACGTTTCAAACCGACGGCCTCCCGAGGATCGGAGCCAGTCTAGCCCGGCATTCCGGAATCAACACCGGTTGCCGCTGATGACGAAGGCGTTTATGGCCGCGCCTGGATCAGCGCGGCGCGCGGGGGCCGGGTTCGGCCCCGCGCCGCCTCGGCAGGGGGACCAGACGGCAGCATGACCACCAGCGCCAGCGGCTTCAGGCGGGCCAGGTTCCTCCTGCTGGCCGCCGCCCTCGCCCTCCCCGGCTGCGGCACGGTGAACAATCTCCTCTCCCCTATCATGGGCGGCGGCCCGCCGGCCGGTGCGCCCGGCTTCGTCCGCGGCTTCCTTGGCGGCGTGGCGACGGAGGATCCTGCAGCGGCGCTCATCGCCCGCAACGTGCTGGCCTCCGGTGGCACGGCGACGGATGCGGCCGTCGCGGCCGGCTTCGCCCTCGCCGTCACCCTGCCCTCCCGCGCCGGGCTCGGCGGCGGCGGCGCCTGTCTGTCCTTCGACCCCGCCAAGGGCGCCACCGAGGCGGTACTCTTCCTCCCCGGCAGCCGCGCCGGGGTGCCGGCCGGGGCCGACCGGCCGGCGGCGGTGCCGCTGCTCGCCCGCGGCCTCTTCGGCCTCCACACCCGCAACCCGGGCCGGCCCTTCGAGGAGCTGATGGCCCCGGCCGAGCAGCTCGCCCGCTTCGGCACGGAGGTCAGCCGCGGCCTCGCCAACGACCTCGCCGCCGTCTCCGGCCCGCTCTTCGCCGATCCTGGCGCGCGGGCGGTCTTCGCCCGGCCGGACGGACAGCCGAAGGGCGCAGGCGAGACGATGGTCCAGCCGGAACTCGCCGGCACGCTCGGCCAGCTCCGCACCGCTGGCGTCGGCGACCTGCATCAGGGGAGCCTCGCCCGACGGCTGGAGGTCGCCTCCCGCACCGCTGGCGGCAACCTGACGCTGGACGAGCTGCGCACCGGCCTGCCCAACCTCGTCAACCCGATCGAGCTGCCGGCCCGCAACGGCGACCGCCTCGCCTTCCTGCCGCCCCCGGCCGATGGCGGGCTGGCCGCCGCCGCCACCTTCGTCGCGCTCCAGGGCGGGGCGAACCTCAACGATGCCGCCCGCCGTGGCCTCGCCGCCGCCTCCGCCTGGCGCCAAGGAGGCGGCGATGCGCGCGCCATCCTCGCCGCCACCAGCCTGCCGGCCGCCGAGCCGGGGCCGGTCGGTGCCTCCACCGGCCTCGTCGTCTTCGACCGCAGCGGCAACGCGGTGAGCTGCGCCTTCACCGTGAACAACCTATTCGGTACCGGGCGGATGGTGCCTGGCTTCGGCTTCCTGATGGCGCCGGCGCCGAATATCGGCCAAGTGCGGCCACCGCTGCTCTCGGCGGCGCTGGCCTACAACCCGAACATCAAGAGCTTCCGGCTCGCCGCCGCGGCCTCTGGGCAGGAGGCGGCGCCGGCTGGCGTGGCCGGGCCCGTGGCGCTTCAGCTGCTGCGCTCCGCCGCGCCCAGGGACGCCATCGAGGGCGGCTCGCCGGAGCCCGCGCGGACCCAGCTCGCCGTCTGCCCGAACTACCTGCCGGGCTACCCGGACCGCTGCTCCATCGTCACCGACCCACGCGGCGCCGGCGTCGCGCTGGGCGCCATCGACCGGTAGCGCCATGCCCCTCAAGGTCGGCCGCGGGGCCGCGGCACCGCCCTTCCTGGTGATGGATGTCATCGCCGCCGCCAATGCGCGGGCGGCGGTGCTGCCGCAGGGCGCCTTCGCGGACGGGCTCGGCATCCTCCGGATGGAGGTCGGCCAGCCCGGCACCGGCGCCCCACGCGGCGCGGCCGAGGCGGTGGTGGCGGCGCTCGAGGCCGGGGCACCCATGGGCTACACGGAAGCCTTCGGCCTCCGCTCGCTCCGTGAGCGCATCTCGGCGCATTACACCGAGCGATATGGCGCCGCGGTGCCGGCGGAGCGCATCGCGGTGACGGTCGGCGCCTCGGGCGCCTTCCCGCTGGCCTTCCTCGCCGCCTTCGACCCGGGCGATGCGGTGGCGATGGCGGCGCCCTACTACCCGCCCTATGTCAACATCCTGACCGCCCTCGGCATGCGGCCGCAGATCCTGCCCTGCGATGCCTCCACCCGCTGGCAGCCGACGCTCGCCATGCTGGAGGCGCTCGACCCCCGGCCCGCCGGGCTGATCCTCGCCAGCCCCTGCAACCCGGCCGGGACCATGCTGCCGGCCGAGGAGTTCATCGCCATCGGCCGCTGGTGCGAGGCGGAGGGGGTGCGGCTGATCTCGGACGAGATCTACCACGGCCTGACCTACGGCACCATCGAGGAGCGGACGGCCGCCGCCCATTCCTCCAGCGCCGTGGTGGTCAACAGCTTCTCCAAGTACTTCTCGATGACCGGCTGGCGCATCGGCTGGCTGGTCCTGCCGGAGGACCTGGTCCGTCCGGTCGAATGCCTGGCGCAGAACCTCTTCATCAATGCGCCCCACGTCGCCCAGGTCGCCGCCGAGGCCGCCTTCGCCTGCCGGCCGGAGCTGGAGGCCAACCTCGCCCGCTATGCCCGCAACCGTGCTGCACTGCTGGCCGGCCTGCCCGCGGTGGGGCTCGACCAGCTCTCGCCGGCGGACGGCGCCTTCTATCTCTGGGCGGATATCGGCCACCTGACCAATGACAGCCCGGAATTCTGCCGCCGCCTGCTCGCCGAGGCCGGCATCGCGGCGACGCCCGGCGTCGATTTCGACGCGGATCGGGGCGGGCGCTTCCTCCGACTTTCCTACTGCGGACCGGAGGCGGCGATGGCGGCCGCCCCGGCGCGGATTGCCCGCTTCCTAAGGCCGTAACACTTCCCTGTGGTTCCGTGACTGAATATTATCCAATAAGTTGATAAAACCCTAACCCTGTGATCCTTCCGGCATGAGGTGCGTCCCGCAGCCGAAACCGGTGCATCATGGGGAATTCGCATGCCAGGCCTGTTCCGCAGCCTCGTCATCTGGGAATGGTGCTCGGCATCCTGTTCGCCCCCGCCCTGGCCGGGGCACAGACGACCATAGCGACGCCTGCCTGCGTCCGGAGCTGCGGAGCCGCCACCCCCACTATCCGCGCCAATCCGGCACCGCTACAGGCCTGCCTGATCCGCTGCGTCGCCGGCCAGGCCTTCCAGCGCAGCGGCGGGCAGACCGCCTTCGCCGGCCGCAGCGTGCCGGCCAATGACCCGAATTACGCCGCGTTGCGCGGCCCGACCGGGCAACGACTCGCCTCGATCGGCAGCGGCCCCTACACGCCGCAGGTGCGTGGCCTCGCCGCCGTGCCGGTGCCGCCGGCCCATGGCGCGGGTGGGCGGAGCGGCGCCGTCTATCTAGCCCCGGCCCCCAGCGGCAGCTTCGGCCTCACCTATGGCATGGCCGACCGCATCGCCGCCCATGGCCAGGCGGAGCGGCGCTGCCAGGCGCAAGGCACCGCCTGCCGCCTCGCCCTGGAATTCGCCGACCGCTGCGGCGCTGTGGCGCAGGCGCGGCGGAGCAACGGGCTGGTGCGCACCGCCGACCCGAGCACCTACACCATCACCTTCGCCGCCGGCGGCTCCGGCCCGACCCGCGAGGCGGCGGAGAGCCACGCGATGACCAGCTGTGGCAACCGCGACCGCAGCGCCGCCTGCGAAATCGTCGCCAGCGGCTGCGGCGGCTGACCCTCTACCAGCCGTGCAGGGCGAGGCTGTCGGCCGGTGCCTGCTCGCGCCGCTCCGCCATCCCATAGTCGCGCAGCACGGCGGCGACACGCAGCCGGTAGCCGGCGAAGATGCCCGCCCGCCCCGCCGCCTGGCTGCCGCGATGGGTCTCGTGGTTGCGCCAGCAGGCGACTGCCGCGTCATCCTCCCAGAAGGAGAGGCTCAGCAGCTTCGCCGGGTTGGTCAGGCTGCGGAAGCGCTCGACCGAGATGAAGCCCGGCACTTTCTCCAGCTCGGGCTTCAGCCGGGCGGCATGGTCCAGATACTCGTCGAAGCGGCCCTCGGCCGGTTCGACCTCGAAGATGACGGCAATCATGCGGATCCTCCCGGCGCCGACCCTGCCATGCCGCGCGCCGCCTGTCCTTCGCTCCACGGCGAAGCGCCGAGTTACGATCCGCGCTAGGCTCCGCCGCATGACCAGCCCCGCAGCCTTCGCCGCCACCGCCGTCCTCCTCGCCGACCCGGCGCGGGCCGCCATGCTGACGGCGCTGCTCTCGGGCGAAGCGCTGACCGCCAGCGAGTTGGCGCGCGTTGCCGGCATCGGCGCACCGGCCGCCAGCGCGCACCTCGCCCGCCTCGCCGAGGGGGGGTTGATCGCCGTCCATCCACAGGGGCGGCACCGCTACCATCGCCTCGCCTCGGAGGAGGTGGCGGCGATGCTGGAGACGCTCGGCGGCCTCACCGAAGCCGTCGCCCCTACGCGGCGCTGGCCGCATGGCGAGGCCTTCCGCACCGCCCAGCTCTGCTACGACCACCTGGCCGGGCGCCTCGGCGTTGCCCTGCATGCGAGCCTGACCGGCCAGGGCTGGATCGCCCCCACCGGCGGCGGTTGGGTGGCGACGGAGGCGGGCGAGGCTGGCCTTGCCGCCATGGGCGTCGACCTCGAGGCGGCACGCACCGCGCGGCGCTTCGCCTGCGACTGCATGGACTGGTCGGAGCGCCGTGCCCATCTGGCCGGCGGCCTTGGGCGGGAGATTGCCGCCTGCTGCCTGCGCCGCCACTGGCTCACCCGCATCCCGGCGGAGCGGGAGGGCGACCCGCTCGCCCGCCGCCGCCTGTGCCTGACGCCGGAAGGGGCGAGGCGGCTCGGCGAGGCGCTCGGCATCGCCGCATGAGCCCCGCCACGCGCCTGCTGGTGGCGCTGACGCTGATGACCAGCGCCAGCCAGTTCCACCGCGCCGCGCTCGGGGTCATCGGCCCGGAGCTGGCGCATGACCTCGGCGCCGGGCCGGGGCTGCTCGGCGCGGCGAACGGCGCCTTCTTCCTGGCGTTGCTGGTGCTGCAGATTCCCGTTGGCCTCGCCCTCGACCGCCTCGGCCCGCGCCTGACCGTCGCGGCGCTCAGCCTGCCGGCGGCGGCGGGGGCGCTGGCGCAGGGGCTGGCGCCGGATGCGGCCTTATTCCTCGCCGGGCGCTTCCTGCTCGGCCTCGGCTGCGCCGCCTCCTTCATGGCGAGCGTGGTGCTCTGCGCCCGCTGGCATGCCGGCGAGGGGCTGACGACGGCCCTCGCACGCGTCTTCGCCTTCAGCCAGATCGGCATCCTGCTGGCCGGTGCCCCCTTCGCCTGGGCGGCTTCGCTGCTGGGCTGGCGCGGGGCCTATGCGCTCTCGGCCGCGCTCACCCTCGGCCTTGCCGCGCTGTGGTGGGGTTGGGTCCGTGACGACCCGCCGGACCGTCCGGCCCCGGCGCGGCCCCACGAGACGCTGGCCGGAGCGCTCCGCGGCCAGCTCACCGTCTGGACCACGCCGGGGCTGCTGCCGGTGCTGGCGATGCACCTTGTCGGCTATGCGGCGATGGCGACGGTGCTGGCGGTCTGGGCCGGGCCCTACCTGTCCGAGGTGCATGGCCTGGCCCCCGGCCCGCGCGGCGCGGTGCTTGGGGCGATGGGGCTGGCGTTGGTGCTCGGCCTGCTCGGCGTCGGGCCGCTGGAACGCCGGCTGAACACCCGGAAATGGCTAGTGGCGGTGATGGCGGGCGGTGCGGTGCTGGTGCTGCTGGCGCTCGCCCTCTGGCCGCGGGCACCGTTGCCGGTGGCGGCGGGGCTGCTCGTGCTGCTCTGCCTGCTGAGCTGCTATCCCGTGGTGGTGGTGGCGCAGGGGCGGTCGCTCTTCCCCGACCATCTGGTCGGGCGCGGAGCGACGACGGTGAACCTGGCACAGACGCTGGGCAGCGCCGCGCTGCCGGCGATGACCGGCTGGGCCGTGGCGGCCGCGCCGGCCGGCACGGCCTGGCCCGTGGCTTTCGCTACCCTGGCGGGCGCGCTGGCCCTGGGCCTCGCCGGCTACCTGACCGGCGCCGATTCACCGCCCCGGCGCTGAACTCTTAGGCCCTTCGGCCTTCGGCGAGAGGAGACCGAGGAGGGCTTTGCCCTCCTCGATCCTGGCTTACCGCCGCCACCACCCACGCCGCTTCGGGGCCGCCTCATCCAGCGCATCGACGCTGACCGGCTGGATGACGGGCCCTTGCACCACTTCGGACTCCGGCACCGGAGCGGGCTCGGCTGCGACGGGTTCCGGCGCCGGCTCGGGAACAGGCTCCGGGTCTGCGGCGACCGGAGCGTCGGCGACAGGGGCTTCCACGACAGGCGCCTCCACGACCGGCACTTCCATGACCGGCGCGGCTTCCGCCTCGGGCTCCGGCGGTGGAGGCGCAACCTCGACGGCTGGCTCGCTCGCGATGGGTGCCTCGGGTATCGGCTCCGGCGCCGGCGGCGGGGCGGCACGGGCCGAGCGACGGGCCGCGGCGGCGGCTTCGGCCGCAGCCTCGGCGGCCTCCATAGCGGCCATGATGTCGTCGACA
Organism: Belnapia moabensis DSM 16746; assembly: GCF_000745835.1. GTDB lineage: Bacteria > Pseudomonadota > Alphaproteobacteria > Acetobacterales > Acetobacteraceae > Belnapia > Belnapia moabensis. The sequence continues at coordinate 29,543 of NZ_JQKB01000006.1, forward strand.
TGGCCGGCGAAGGGGTCGGCCGGGGTCGGGCCGGTGTAGCGCGGCTTCGGGGCCGGCTCGGTCTCCTGCGGGGCGGCCTCCTCGCCCTCGCGCGGGGCGCCGGCCCGTGGGCCACGACGGCCGCGGCGGCGGCGGCGGGGGCCATCGCGGCCGGCCTCGCCCTCGCCCTCGGCGTCAGGCTGGCCTGCCATCTCGGCAGGCTCCTCCGTGACGGCGACAGCCTCGGCGACGGCGATGGCCTCGGGGAGAGGCTCGGCGGCGGCAGGCGCCTCGGCCTGCTCCTCCTCGCCCTCTTCCTCGGTGTCGCCCTCGGCCTGGCCGTTTGCCTGGGCGCCCTCGCCCCGCTGGCCATTGCCGCGACGCCGACGGCGGCGGCGGCGGCGCTCGCCCTGGCGCTCGGCCTCGGCGCGCTCGGCCTCGCTGGCCTCGGCCGGCGTGGCGGCTTCGACGGCTTCCTCGGCCTCAGCCTCGGCTTCCTCCTCGGGCTCCGGCTCGGGTTCCGGGGCGTAGTCCATGCGGAGCGCGCTGGGCGCCTCGGGGATGCGGCCCGGCTCGGCGGCGCGCAGGCGCTCCAGCCGGAAGGCGGGCGGCATCAGCGTGTCGTCTGGCTCGAAGACGACAGACATGCCGAAGCGCGCCTCGATTGCCTGCAACCGCTCGCGCTTCCGGTTCAGCAGGTAGAAGGCGACCTGGGCGGCGACATGGACGCAGATCTCGGCGGAGCGGCGGCGTGCCGCCTCCTCCTCGATGCCGCGCAGCACCTGCAGGGCGCTGCTCTCGAGGCTGCGGACCTGGCCGCGGCCCTGGCAATGCGGGCAGGTGACGAAGGTGGTCTCGGTCAGCGAGGGCCGGAGCCGCTGGCGCGACATCTCCAGCAGGCCGAAATGGCTGATGCGCCCGACCTGGATGCGGGCGCGGTCGTGCTTCAGCGCCTCCTTGATCCGGCGCTCCACCATGGCGTCGTGCTTGGCCGACTCCATGTCGATGAAGTCGATGACGATGAGGCCGGCGAGGTCGCGCAGGCGGAGCTGCCGGGCGATCTCGTCCGCGGCTTCCAGGTTGGTGCGGAGCGCCGTGTCCTCGATGTGGCGCTCGCGGGTGGAGCGGCCGGAGTTCACGTCGATGGCGACCAGCGCCTCGGTCTGGTTGATGACCAGGTAGCCGCCGGAGCGGAGCTGGACCATCGGCGAGTGCATCGCGTCGAGCTGCGCCTCGACCTGATGGCGGGCGAAGAGGCCGCCGTCGCGGAACAGCTGAATCTTGCGCGCATGCTGCGGCATCAGCATGCGCATGAACTCGCGCGCCTCCTGGAAGGCGTCCTCGCCATCGACCAGGATTTCCTCCACGTCGCGGGCATAGACGTCGCGGATGGAGCGCTTGATGAGGTCCGCTTCCTCGTAGATCAGCGCCGGCGCCGTGGACGCCATGGTGCGGTCGCGGATGTTGTCCCAGAGGCGCAGCAGGTATTCGCAGTCGCGGCGGATCTCGGGCTTCGGCCGCTGCGCGCCGGCGGTGCGGACGATGAGGCTCATGCCCTGCGGCAGGCCGAGCTCGTCGATCACCTCGCGGAGCCGCTTGCGGTCGGTGACGGAGGTGATCTTGCGGGAGACGCCGCCGCCGCGGGGCGAGTTCGGCATCAGCACGGAGAAGCGGCCGGCCAGCGAGATATAGGTGGTGAGCGCCGCGCCCTTCGTGCCGCGCTCCTCCTTCACCACCTGCACCAGCATGATCTGCCGGCGGCGGATGACTTCCTGGATCTTGTAGTGGCGGAGGAAGCGGGGCGGGATGCGCCGCTCGCGGGAAACCTCCTCCGGGCCTTCGCCGCCGATGGTCTCGGGGGCGGGGCCGTCCTCGTCGTCCTCGCCGTCCTGCTCGGCCCGGTCCTCGACGGCGGTGGCCTGGTGGTCATGGCCGTTGGGGAGGGCGCCGTTGGCGGCCGGAAGCTCGGGCTGGTCGCCCTCGCCCGGGGCAGGCGCGGCCTCGAAGCGGGCTTCGGCGGCGATCTCGATGGGGCCGCCGGAAGCGGGCTCGGCGGCGGGCTCCGCCGCGGCGGGTGCCTCCGCTTCGGGGAAGGGCGGCTCCGCCGCGAGCTCGGCGGCGGGCTCCGCCTCGGTCGTGGACGCCTCGGCCTCGGGGGCGACGGCCTCGGCCGGCGGGGCTTCGGGGGCCGCTTCGGGCTCGGCGGCGGCGGCTTCCAGGGCATCGGCGAGGGCGGCTTCGCGCTCCTCCGATTCCTCCTCCTCGCGCGCCTCGGCGGCCTGCATCTCGAGCAGGCGCTGCCGGTCGGCGACGGGGATCTGGTAGTAGTCGGGGTGGATCTCGCTGAAGGCGAGGAAGCCGTGGCGGTTGCCGCCATATTCCACAAAGGCGGCCTGGAGGCTGGGCTCCACCCGGACCACCTTGGCCAGGTAGATATTGCCCTTGAGGGGCAGGCGGCTCGCGGCCTCGAGGTCGAATTCCTCGAGCCGGTTGCCGTCCAGCACCACCACGCGGGTCTCTTCCGCGTGGGATGCGTCGATCAGCATGCGCTTTGTCATCGAAGCGGTGGCTCCACGCCGCGCGGCACAGGGGTGCGGCACGGCGGATCAGGGTGGCGTGACCCGAAAGCGAGGGATGGCGCGACGCGGCCCGCTGTCGCGGAACGGGGGGCCGCATGCTGGCGGCCCTCCTCTCCGGTCCACCGGGCTTCGATCCTGGTGACCTGCATCCTCCCGCTGATCGCCGCCCTATGCGGCCAATCGCGGGGGCAGGGCACGCGCGTCATGCGCCCATCCATCCTCCTCCGGCGGGGGCCGGGGCCCGGGCTGCCGCCGCGCCGGGAGCGGCGCAAGGCATCGGCCCAGGGCGGCACCCCAGGGTTCGCGCCCCCGGTGCCAGACCCGCAGGGCGGGGCTGGAGCGACGTCGGCCACGCTTGCACCAGGGACGCCCCGAAGGGTTGGGATGGGGCGTCAAGGGTCCGCACGCGACACGTCCCGCATGGCGACGAAGGCGGCGTCCCGGGCAGCCCACCGACGCCATGCCCCGGGGCGAACCCAGGGGCCTGTCAGGGGACCGTGGCGGGTGACGGTCCGGCGAAGCGCGGGGGCGGCTGCCGCCCCCCATGCCGGACTGCCGCGAACCGCACCGCAGACCCTGCGGACCGCTCTGGTCCATGGCCTGTCGGCGCGGAAGCGCCGTAATCCTCCGCCGGCAGCGGGCGCCGCCGGGGCAAGGCACCATAAGGGAGGGGTTTCGCTTCCACAAGGCTGACGCGCCAGTCATCTAAACCACAGGCAGGCGCCATCGCCCGGAATTTGGTCATAACGACGCCATACAAGCAGGCAATGCCCGGCGATGCGGCTTCACCCGGTATCGGCCAGGGGCTAGATTGCCGCCGCAACGCTGGGGGGCGTGGCATAGATGACCGAAGGGGATGGCCGGTTTCGGCTAGGGCGGCGCGGGCTGATCGCCGGCGCCGCGGGACTGATTCTACCTGGAATTGCCGGGGCGGCGACGCCGCAGGCGCGGCTCAGCGCGGTGCGTGGCGAGACGCGGCTGACCTTGCCCATCGGGCCGGGCATCGCCTGGCGCGTCTCGGCCACGCTGCGCCCGGCGCGGCTGGTGATCGAACTGCCGAACCAGCGCTGGCGCGGCCCGGACCGGCTGGCCGGCGCCGGCCTCGTCACCGAGGCGCGGCGCGAGGGCAGCGGCGGTACGCAGACGCTCATCCTGGCGCTGGCCGGGCCGGTCGCGGCGCCGCAGGTGGCGGCCGCGCCGGGCCAGCTCATCATCCGGCTGCGGCCTGGGCCGGCGGAGGAATTCGCCCGGCTCGCCCATGGAAGGCCGCTCGCCACCGCAGCCCTGCCGCCGCGCGGGCCCCTGCCGCTGGTGATGCTCGATGCCGGGCATGGCGGGCGCGACCCGGGGACGATCGGCAGGCAGGGCACCCATGAGAAGCGCATCACCCTCGCCGCGGCGTTGGAACTCAAGCGCCAGTTGGAGGCCGCCGGGCGCTGCCGGGTGGCGCTGACCCGCGGGCGCGACGTCTTCATCCCGCTCGGCAGCCGGGTGGAGATGGCGCGGCGGCGGGAGGCGGCGCTCTTCCTCTCGCTGCATGCCGACAGCGCGCCGGGGGCACGCGGGGCGAGCGTCTACACCCTTTCCGAGACGGCGACGGACAGCCTGGCGGCCGGCCTCGCCCGGCGGGAGAACCAGGCGGACCGCAATGGCGGCCTCAGCCTGCCGAGCGTCTCGCCCGAGGTGCAGCGCATCCTGCTCAGCCTGATCCGGCAGGAGACCCGCTCCGGCTCGGAGCGGATGGCGCGGCTGGTGGTGGACTCGCTGGAGGGCGAGGTGGCGCTGCTGCCGAACACGCACCGGCGGGCGGGCTTCGTCGTGCTGAAAGCGCCCGACGTGCCGGCGGCGCTGGTGGAGATGGGCTTCCTCTCCAACCCGCAGGACGAGGCGGCGCTGAACCGCGCCGCCCACCGGGCCAAGGTCGCTTCGGCCCTGGCGGAGGCGATTCACGGCTTCCTCGGCGCGCCCGGCGCGGTGGTGGCGGCCGGCTGAGGCAGCCCGCACTTCTGCGTGGTGCCGGCGGGCCACGCGCCTATATCTCGGCTGGTTGCGTGGCCGCCCGCCCCGCGACGCTGTATGGGACCGCCATGTCGCCGCCTGATTACCGCCCCGAGCCCACCCTCGACATCGCGCCGCCGCCCCCGCCGCCGCGCGACCCGCCGCCCCAGGAGAAAAAGCGGCGGCGGCGGACGCCCTTCCGCGGCGTCTTCGGCGGGCTGCTGATGCTGCTGGCCGTCGGCCTGGCGGGCGGGGCGGTGGTCGGCTATGGGCTCTATCGCCAGGTGGCGGCCGACCTGCCCGACTACCGCTGGCTGGCCGATTACCAGCCGCCGCAGATGTCGCGCATCTATGCCGCCGATAGCCGGCTGCTGGCGGAGCTGGCCACCGAGCGGCGCGTCTTCGTACCCATCGAGGCGATCCCGAAGCCCTTGCAGGCGGCCTTCGTCAGCGCGGAGGACCAGCGTTTCTGGGAGCATCATGGCGTCGACCCGATCGGCATCCTGCGGTCGGTCGTCACGGCCGTCGAGAATTACGGCAGCGGGCGGCGGCTCGGCGGCGCCTCGACCATTACCCAGCAGGTGGCGAAGAACATGCTGGTCGGCGCCGACCGCACGCTGACGCGCAAGCTGCGCGAGGCGATCCTCGCCATCCGCATCGAGGAGACGCTGCCGAAGGACCGCATCCTCGAGCTGTACCTGAACGAGATCTTCCTCGGCTACCAAGCCTATGGCGTGGCGGCGGCGGCGCAGGCCTATTTCAACAAGGGGCTCGACGAGCTGACGCTCGGCGAAAGCGCCTTCCTCGCCGTGCTGCCGAAGGGGCCGAACAACTACAACCCCATGCGCTTCCCCGAGGCGGCGCGCGCCCGGCGCGACTGGGTGCTGGACCGCATGGTGGAGGATCGGGCGATCACCCCGGCCGAGGCGGCGGCGGCCAAGGCCGAGCCCATCGTCCCCCGCCCGGTGCGGCGGCCGGAGGTGCTGCCGGTCGGCCAGTACTTCACCGAGGATGTGCGGCGGGAGCTCTCGACGCGCTTCGGGCCGGAGCAGACGACGGCGGGCGGCCTCGTCGTCCGCACCAGCCTCGACCCGGCCTTGCAGGCGGCGACGGAGGGCGCGCTGCGCACCGGGCTGCTCGGCTATGACCGGCGGCGGGGCGGCTTCCGCGGGCCGGTGGCGAAGATCTCCGCCAGCGCGACCGAATGGCTGCCGGCGCTGGAGGCCGCCCAGCGGCCGGGCGGGGCGATGCCCGAATGGAAGCTCGCCGTGGCGCTCGATGTGAGGGACCGCGAGGCGAGGCTCGGCTGGATCGAGCGGCCGGATCCGCGCGGGCCGGCGCAGCCCCGCACCGGCACCATGCCGATCGAGGAGGCGGCCTGGGCAAGGCGGGCCCTCGGCGAGGGGCGGCTCGGCCCCGTGCCGCGGCGGATGCAGGATGTGCTGGCGCCGGGCGATGTGGTGCTGGTCGAGGTGCAGCCGGGCCAGCCGGTGCAAGGGCGCACGCCGGCGCGGCCGGAGCGGCTGGCGCTGCGGCAGATCCCGCAGGTGGAGGGCGCCATCGTCGCGCTCGACCCCAGCACCGGGCGCGTGCTGGCGATGGCCGGCGGCTGGTCCTTCGAGAAGAGCCAGTTCAACCGCGCGACCCAGGCGCAGCGGCAGCCGGGCTCCTCCTTCAAGCCCTTCGTTTACCTGCCGGCGCTGGAGGCGGGGATTCCGCCGACGCAGCGCTTCCTCGACGCGCCGATCGAGATCAACACGCCGCAGGGAGTCTGGCGGCCGGGGAATTACGGCGATGGCGTCAGCAACAGCTATGTCTCCATCCGCACCGCGCTCGAGAAGTCGCTGAACCTCGTCACCATCCGCGTGGCGCAGGAGGTCGGCATGGACAAGGTGGCGGAGACGGCGGCGCGCTTCGGCGTCATCCCCAACATGCCGCGGTATCTTGCGATGTCGCTCGGCTCGGGTGAGACGACGGTGCTGCGGATGGCGGCCGGCTATGCCGCCTTCGCCAATGGCGGGCGTGAGGTGACGCCGACGCTGATCGACAGCGTGCAGGACCAGCGCGGGCGGGTGATCTGGCGCAGCGACACGCGCGCCTGCGAGGCCTGCGCGGCGACGGGCCCGCAGGCGGGGCCGCCGGAACTGGCCGACAACCGCCGGCAGATCACCGACCCGATCGCGGCCTACCAGATGGTCAACCTGCTGACGGGCGTGGTGCAGCGCGGCACGGGCACGGCGGCGGGCAAGGGCCTGAACCGGCCGATCGCCGGCAAGACCGGCACGACCAATGACTATGTCGACAACTGGTTCGTCGGCTTCACGCCCGACATCGTCGTCGCCGTCTGGATGGGCCTCGACGAGCCGCGCAGCCTCGGCAATGGCGAGACCGGCGGCGGCAATGCGGCGCCGATCTTCCATGATGTGCTGGAGGCGGCGCTGCGAGGCAGCCCGGCCGTGCCCTTCCGCGCGCCGCCGGGCGTGGCGCTGGTGCGGATGCAGGCGGGCAGCGGGCAGAGCATCATGGAGGCCTTCCGGCCGGGCACGGAGAATGCCGCCCGGCCGCCGGAGGAGGACCCGGCGCGGGGGACGGCCGTGGGGTTGGACCGGGGGTTGGGCGGGCTGTACTAGCCCGCCTCGATTTCTCAAACGCGACGCAGGCAAGCGGTTGATCCGCCTGGAGCCTGCGGCGCGTCTTGAGGATTTGAAGGGTTTAGGCGGGTGCCAAGCCCTGGCCTTCAGGCCAGGAGGTAGCCGCCCTGTCCGAAATCGTTCCAGACGCCGTCGATGAGGACGTAGTCCACTTCCGTCCCGAGGCCGGACAGCGTGTCGGGCAGGCCCTGGGTGTAGTAGTAGGGCTCGTACACCCCGCCCGTGATCGGGTCGAAGTAGCTGGACACCCAGGTCGCCCCCTCCTGATGGCCGGTTTCCACGCCATAGTCGAAGACGTTGGTGATGGCGTAGGTCCCGTATTCCGGCCCGTAGGGCGAGGAGAATAGCTGGCCCAGCTCGGCATAGGGCTCGTCGGCGACCGTCACGCCGGTCCACTGGTCTCCGGCCGGCGATGCAAAGGTCCAGTAAAAGGCAGAATCCGGTATTCCATTCGGCATGATGTTCTCCCTGGCCCCTTCTTAGCGAATGGGGCGCGGCGGAGTTGCTGGCCTCGACCGGACCGTTGACCATGCGGAGGACTGGTATTGCTTCGGCAATGCTTGCCGATGCGCTTCGGAAGCGACGGCGGCGCATCGGCCGGATTGTGCCTAGGATGAAATCCCTATATCATTCCGTCATCGCACAGGCAACACCCAAAAGGCCTGTTCGCCCTTGCCTCAGCTCCGGGTGAAGGGCGGCGGCGCCCCCGGCGCCAGGTCGGCGATGACGGTGCGGAAGACCGTGCGGTAGTCGGTGGCGACGCGGAGGTCGACCCCCTCGTCCAGCGCGTCCGGCGCCAGGCCCGGCCAGTCGCCGAAATGGCGGCCGAGGCCGAAGCCCTGGCCGAAGGCGAGGATCACCCCGGCCCGGCCGTGATCCGTGCCGTTGCTGCGGTTGGAGCGCAGGCGCCGGCCGAATTCGCTCGCCACCAGCACCGTCCAGCGGCGCGGCAGGCCGGCCATGTCGGCATCGAAGGCGCCGAGGCCGCGGGCGAGAACGCGCATGCGGTCGGCGAAGCGGTCCGGCTGGGCGTCATGCGTGTCCCAGCCGCCGAGATCGACCGTGGCGGCGACGAGGGCGGGGTTCAGCTTCGCGGTCTGGGCGATGACGGCCAGCGCCCGGCCGAATTCCCGGCCCGGCCCGTAATCCACGCCGGCGGCGGGGGCATAGGAGAGCAGCTTGCCCTCGGAATCGCGCGGCAGCAGCCGGTCGATGCTGCGGAGGCCCGCCAGCGCATCCTGTCCGGCCGCCGCGACGGGGCCGCGGGCGTTGCGGTGGAGCGCTTCCAGCATCGCATCGCCGAAGGCGCCGCCGGGCGGGGCCAGCCCGTCGCCGAGACCGGCAATGGCAAGGCTGTGCCCGCCGCCGCGAAGCTCCGGCGCCAGTCCCCCCTGGGCGGAGATGGCGGCAATGGCCGCGCCAGCGGGTGCGGCGCCGGCGGCCCAGGCGGCGAGCCAGCCGGTGCTGCCGCCATGCTCGGTGCGCAGCCCCTGGCCGAGGCCCATCATCGCCTGGGCCTCGAAATGGCTGCGCGTCGCCTGCGGCACGCCGGCGGCCGGCCAGATCGCCATGCGGCGGTCCTGCCAGATCTCGGCCAGCGGCGCGGCCTCGCGGTGCAGGCGGAAATCCACGGCGGGGGAAGCGTCGAGGCGGAGGCCGGCCTGCGGGCCGGAGGCCAGGCTGCGGAGGCTCTCGGTGCGCAGGTCGACGAACTGGGCGTCATCGGACGGGGAGAGGGCGTGCAGCCCGTCCATGCCGCCGCGCAGGTTGACGAGGACGAGCAGCGGGGCGCCCGGCTGCTCGGCAAAGGCGAGGCTGCGCAGCGCGGGCAGGGCGGCGGCGCCGAGGCCGGCGCGGAGCAGGTGGCGGCGGCCGAGCAGGATGGGCATGGCCTCTCTCCCTCAGGCGGTCTGGAAGGCGGGGGCGTTCAGCACCCAGCCGGCGAGTTCGGCGACCTCGTTCGGCGCCGGGCGGGGGTTGCGGCCGGCGGCTGTCCAGACGCCGGCGACGGTCTCGGCCACCGGCCCGCCGGCGGGGCCGAGCGAGAGCGCGGCGAGGCGGTGGGCGACGGCTTCGGCCGGGGCCTTGGCCAGTTCGGCGTAACGCGGCGAGAGGCCGGTGCCGTTGCTGTTGCGGGCGAGGCCGAGCAGCAGCTGCCAGCGCGCCCGGAGCGCCGTCGCGCCGAGATAGGGGGCGGCGTCGAGCGGCTGGCCGTCGGGCGGCGCCCAGCCGAAGGGGAGCTGGCCGGCAGCGGCGAGCTGGCCGATCAGCGGCAGGGTCGGGGTGAAGGGGATGTCGAGGCCACGCACCGCGGCGGCCATGGCATCGACCGGACGGCGGATGCGGCCGAGGGCGGGGTCCAGGATTTCGGGGCCGGAGAGCAGGGCGCGGACGGTCTGGGCGATCTGGTCGTCGCGGCCGAGGCTGCGCGTCCAGGCGGCCTCGGCCCGGGCGATGGCGGCGGCCGGCGGCGGGTCGCCGAGGAGGAAGCGGGCCAGCTTGGTGCAGAGGAAGCGCGCCGTCGCTGGATGGGAGGCGAGCGCATCCAGCACCGCCCGGCCATGCGCCATGGCGGGGGCGAAGGGGTCGAGATCCTGGCCGAGGAAGTGCTTCTGATAGGGGTCGTGCCACTGGGCGACATAGGCGAACTCGCCGGTGCGCGGCAGGGCGCGGGCGCCGTCGAAGGCCTGGCCGCCGGCGACGCTCCAGCCGGTCAGCGCCCGCGCCGCCTCCCAGACATCGGCATCGACATAGAAGGCGGGGCGGCCGTCGGGCAGGCGCGGCACGTCCCGCGCGGTGCGGGCGCTGCCGCGATAGGCGGCGCGGCCGAGCGAGTGCAGCTCCAGCAATTCGCGGGCGTAATTCTCGTTGGGGGCGCCGGCGCGGGAGCTCTGGTTGTTCAGGTAGAGCAACATGGCGGGGCTGGTCGCCATCACCTCCAGCAGGGCACGGAAGGAGCCGAGGGCGTGGTCGCGGATGCGCCGGTCGTGGTCGGGCAGCGAGGCGGCGACGCGGCCATCGGCCTGGAAGGCGACGTTGAAATGGTCGTGCCAGAATTCGGCGAGGCGCTCGCGGAGCTGGGCCTCGGCGGCGGTCCGGCGGAGCAGGGTGGCGAGGGTCAGCTCCAGGCGCGGGCGCTCCCGCTCGGCCGGCGCGATGCGCAGGCCCGGCCGGAACTCGCCCAGCCGCCAGCGCTCCGCCTGGGACTGGCGCAGGGTCAGGGGCGGGCGGCGCTCATCGAGGGTCTGCTCGCCGGGGCCGGCGGCGTAGCGGATGGGGATGAGCAGTTCGCCGATCCGCGCCTCCACCGCCGGCTCCTCGGCTGGCAGGGAGAGCTGGTGGTCGAGCCAGGCGGCGAGGCCGGTGCGGGCCAGCGCCTCCGCCTCGCCCGGCCGGGCGCCATAGGCGGCGCGCGCCAGGATGCGGTGGGCGGTGGCGAGGTCGATCGGCGCGGCGGCTGTCATGGCCGGTTGGGCCTTCCCTGCGCGGCGCCCGAGGGCATCGGGGGCCGGTTCCGTTCGGCTGGACCCTACACCCAAGGTAGGTCCAGGGTCGAATGAACTTCTCCTCCGTGCCCTATCCATCCGCGACACCCTGGACAGGCTGCCCAGCTTAGCCTATCGCCCGCCCATGCGCGCTGATGCAGAATCCCTGAACGAGCAGATCACCGCTTCGGTGTCCCTGCTGAGGAGGCATCTTTGACTGGGATGCCGCCCTTCGCCGCCTCGATGAGCTGAACGCCCGAGCGGAAGACCCGAGCCTCTGGAACGACGCCGAGGCCGCCAACAAGCTGATGCGGGAACGTTCCCGCCTGGCCGACCAGACCGAGGGCGTGCGGCGGCTGGAGCAGGCCGTGCAGGACGCGCTGGAGCTGATCGAGCTGGCCGAGGCGGAGGGCGATGCGGCCACCGCCGATGCGGCCGTCGCCGACCTCAAGGCGCTGGCCACCGAGGCCAAGCGGCGCGAGATCGAGAGCCTGCTCTCCGGCGAGGCCGACCAGAACGACGCCTATATCGAGGTCAACGCCGGGGCCGGCGGGACCGAGGCGCAGGACTGGGCCGAGATGCTGCTGCGCATGTACCAGCGCTGGGCTGAGCAGCATGGCTACAAGGTGGTGCTGACCGAGCAGTCGGATGGGGAAGAGGCCGGGATCAAGTCGGCGACCCTCCAGGTCACCGGCCCTGCAGCCTATGGCTGGCTGAAGACGGAGACGGGGGTGCATCGTCTCGTCCGCATCAGCCCCTTCGGCGGCAACGACAAGCGGCAGACCAGCTTCGCCAGCGTCTATGTCTATCCGGTCGTGGACGACAAGATCGAGATCGAGATCAACCCGGCGGACATCAAGACGGATACCTTCCGGGCGTCCGGAGCCGGCGGGCAGCACGTCAACAAGACCGAGTCTGGCGTGCGCTTCACCCATATCCCGACGGGCATCGTCGCGGCCTCGACCCAGGACCGCAGCCAGCACAAGAACCGCGCCATCGCCATGAACATGCTGAAGGCGCGGCTCTACGAGCTGGAGCTGTCGAAGCGCGAGGCGGTGGCGGCGGGCATCGAGGCGGGGAAGACGGATATCGGCTGGGGGCACCAGATCCGCAACTACGTGCTGCAGCCCTACCAGCTGGTGAAGGACCTGCGCACCAATGTCGAGAAGGGCAATCCGGCGGCCGTGCTGGATGGCGACCTCGACGAGTTCATGGCGGCGGCGCTGGCCGCGCGCGTCGGCGCGACGCGGTCGGAGGCATCGGCCGCTGCGCGCTGAACGCGCTCATGACCGGCAGTGGACGCGGCTTGTGCCGATGCTGCCGAACAAGCCGCAGGCGTGCCGCGGATGGACGACCAGCGAGTGGCCAGCGGTATCGTCCACGCGGTGTGCTCGGAGTGTCGCCACGCCGATGCCCTGGTTATAGCGGACCAGGCCTACGACACCGGTGCCGTCCGCGAGCGTATCCAGGCCCGGGCGCAGTGCCGGACATCCGGTCCAAGCGAAAGCACCGCTGAAAGCGTTGCTTCAGCCCGGCCCTCTACCGCGGCCGCAATGCCATCGAGGCCCGCTCGACCGCCTCAGGGAGTTCCGCCGCATCGCCGACCGCTATGGCAAGCTGGCCGCCAAATTCCTCGCCACTATCAGTCCTCGCCGCAGCCCTAGCTGCTATTCATGAGGCCAGGGCCTTGGCCATTTTGCGTGCTGGTTGTGTGCTCACACATGCTTAACCACGCGGTGAGCCTTAACGTTGGGCAACATCAACTATAGCCAGAGCACCGCCCGACAAGCCGATGCAGTCGTGACGGCGCCAGACTGAAGAAAAAACCGGCTTCCTGCGGTTTTTTCGCCAAACCGCGCATCCAGTCAGATTGCGCCTCCGTAACCCGAAAGATGAGCCAGAGGGTTCATCCTATGGGAGCGACGCAAATCATGGCCTGGAAGCACTTTGATCTGGCAACGGCAACCAATTGGTTGCACGACACCAAGCACCTCCTGCCTCTTTCCTGTCATACCCGCAACGGTGACTTGGTCACTTTGGACGTCGTCAAGGGTGGAGCGGTCGCCAGGGATCTGGGCGAAGGCGAGGACACCGTCCTCGTCAAGGGCGCCCCCGGACAGGTTCGCCTGACCTTCACCAGCGCCGAGGTCGGCAATGGCAACTCCCTCGACTCCAACACCATGGCCAACCAGGATGGTGGCCTCGCCGTCCGGCTTCAGGCCGAGGACGGCGCTGACGGCCTCACTGGTCCCGTCAGCCGCTTCGACGACGAGGGGATCACCTTCCGCGCCGCCAGCCCGGGCCTGACCTTCGACGTGCGCGACCTCGTCGCCGGCACCCAGCGCGGCGACCAGTTCGATGCAGTCACCCTCGGCACCAAGGGAGACGACCACTACAGCGTGCAAGGCAGCAGTCAGGCCTATTACATCAATGCCGGCATGGGCAACGATACCCTCGTTGGTGGCAAGGACGGCGATTTCCTGGTCGGTGGCGCCGGGGACGACTGGCTGCAGGGCGGCCGCGGCGACGATTCGCTGCTCGGGGGAGCAGGCAACGACACCGCCGTCATCAAGCCGTCGCGTGACGGCGCCGATGTCATAGACCTCGGGGCCGGCGATGACGTGGTGCTCGTGAAGCACGGTCAGGGTGGGCAGATCCGCCTGACCTTCACCAGCGCCGAAGTCGGCAACGGCAATGCCAACGACAGCAACACCATGCTGAATCAGGATGGCGGCCTCGCAGTCCGCTTCCAGATGGAGGACGGCGCCGGTACTCTTCAGGGACCGATCAGCCGGTTCGACGACGAGGGCATCAGCTTCAGGGCAAGCGGCGGCTCCACCTTCGACGTGCGTGATCTGGTCGCGGGCACCCAGCGCGGCGACCAGTTCGAGGTGGTTCAGCTCGGCACCATGGCCATGGACGTCATCGACCACAGCGACGACCGCGAGGCCTACTACGTCAATGCCGGCATGGGCGAGGATGTGGTGACCGGCGGCAAGGGCCGTGACTTCCTGGTCGGCGGTGCCGGTAACGATACCCTCAACGGAGGCGCGGGCCAGGATTCGCTGCTTGGCGGCGGCGGTGCTGATACATTCGTCTTCGGCGCCTCCGAGACCGGCTCGGACACCATCGTCGACTTCAGCGTCGCTGACGACACCATCCAACTCGATGGCCGCGTCTTCCAGGGCCTCGCTTCCGGTGCGCTGGCCGAGAATGCCTTTGCATTGTTGTCGGATGCCGAGGCGGCTGAGCACCGGATCCTCTACGACGCCGATACCGGCAATCTCTTCTTCGACGCGGATGGCGGCTCGCGCGACGATCTCGTCAACTTCGCGGTGCTGATGACGAAGCCTGCAGGATTGTCGGCGGCGGACTTCGTGATCGGCTGAAGAGGATGGAAGATCGGGGGAATCCATCCCCCGATCTTCCTGTTCACCCGGCGGCTCGGGCGGAGGTGGATCGGTCGAGGCTCGCCTTGGCCGCCCGCTGCTGCCCGTGAATCCTGTCCCTAGATGGGCACCAGGCGGGTCAGCCGGTTCGGGTTCTGCTCGCTCTGATAAATGACGCCGCTGCGCGGTTCCCACCACATGCCGTGGGCGCCGTTCAGCACGGGGCGGCAGCGGCCGATCAGCCGGCCCTCGCCGCTGAACTGGCTGAGGCGGGGGATCTGGTCGGTCACGAAGAAGCTGCCATTGGGGCCGCCATGTACGTCCATCGGCTTGTGGACGTCGCGGATGTCCATGAGATGCGTGCCCTCGGGGGTGAAGACCTGGACGCGGTTGTTCTCGCGGTCCGCCACCAGCACGCGGCCATCCCCCAGCACCCAGACGGAATGCGGCGTGCTGAACTCGCCGGCGCGCTGGCCCGGCCGGCCCCAGGCGCCGAGCCAGGTGCCTTCCGCGGTGAAGCGGTGGACCAGCGAGTTGCCGTAGCCATCGGCCACGACCATGCCGCCGTCGCGGGCGAAGGCGATGTCGCAGGGCGCGTTGAAGGGCTGGCCCGGTCCGTGGCGCCTGCCCAGCCCCCCAAGCCGCTGACCCTCGGCCGAGAAGATGATGATCTCATGCGCGTCGCGGTCGACGACGAAGACGCGGCCATCCGGATGCACGGTGAACATGTGCCCGTCCGCCACCTGGCCAGCGCCCCAGGCGCCGATGCGCTCCCCTTCCGGCGAAAGCACGACGATCGCCGGTGCGGCCGGGTCCACGTAAGGATCCGTGCGGTACTGGACGAGAACGTTGCCGGCCGCGTCGCAGGCGACGTCGCTGATGCGGCCCGGCCCTTCCGGCAGGTCGCCCCAGGGGCGCTCGATGCGGTAGCGCTGCTCGCCAAGTGCTACGACGAGAGGTGTCATTCGTTCAGGCCCCGGCCGGGATAGGGGTGGGTGGCAAGCCAGTGGCGGGCGATGTCGAGGCGGCGGGTGATCCAGACATCCTTCTCCCGCAGCATGTGGTCGAGCACGCGTTGCAGGCCCATGGCGCGGGCGGGGTGGCCGATCAGGCGCTGGTGCAGGCCGACCGACATCATCTTCGGCCGGCCGGCGCGGCCTTCGGCCAGCAGCATGTCGAAGGCGTCGCGGATATAGGAGAACCACTGGTCGCTGGTGCCCATCCAGCCGGAATACTTGCCGTCGTTGTTGGTCAGGGAGTAGGGCACGACGAGCTGCGGCTTGCCCTCGACGGTCAGCCAGAAGGGCAGTTCCTCGCCATAGTAGTCGCTGTCGTAGAGGAAGCCGCCATGCTCGACGACGAGGCGGCGGGTGTTCACGCTCGGCCCGTAGCGGCAGTACCAGCCGGCGGGCTTCTCGCCGGTGGTGCGCTCGATGCTGGCGACGGCGCGGGCGATGTGGTCGCGCTCCTCCGCCTCGGTCAGCTCGAAATGCTTCACCCAGCGCCAGCCATGGCTGCAGACGTCGTAGCCCGCCGAGCGGATGGCGGCGCAGGCCTCGGGATTCTGTTCGAGAGCGAGGGCGCAGCCGAAAATGGTCAGCGGCAGGCCGCGCTCCTGGAACAGCCGCGTCAGGCGCCAGAAGCCGACGCGGCTGCCATATTCGAACATGCCCTCGGCGGCGAGGTCGCGGCCCTTCGTCACCTGCCGCGCGGCGCCGGCCTCGGTCAGGCCCGTCTCGCTGTAGCCGTCGCCCAGGGCGATCGAGGGCTCGGAGCCTTCCTCGTAATTGATGACGAAATTGACGGCGAGCTTCGCGCCGCCCGGCCATTGCGGGTCGGGCGGGTTGGCGCCGTAGCCGATGAAGTCGCGCCGCACCTCATAGGGCATCAGGGCAGCTCCACGGTGAATTCGGGCACCTCGGCGAATTCCTCGTCGCCCTTGCTGCCGTCGCGCCACATGGTGATGACGAAGCGCGCCGGCGCGTCGAGCACGGTGAAGGGGTGGTGCCAGACATTGGCGCCGAAGGTGACGCCCTGCATCGGCCCGGCGAGGAAGGCGCGAGCGCGGGCCATGTCGGGGCCGCCATCCTTCGCATGCGGGGCGACTATGACGAGCCAGCGGCCGGCCTGCTGCGGGATGAAGCTCTGCGAGGAGTACTCGTGCCGCTCCATGGTGGTGGAGCGCAGCGGCATCGTGGCCGGCTTGTCCTTCACCGTCAGCGAGATGCTCGGCCTGGCATGCGGGCGGAGATTGGCCAGCGCATCCTCGAAATAGGTGCGGCCCGGGATGCTCGGGCATTCGATCACCTCGCCGAAGGCCAGGAAGGCGGCGGAGGTCAGGGGTTCGGCCCGCAGGATCATTATCGGCACCTGTGCTTGGTCGCGCGCAGCATGTGCGCGCGGAGCGCGAAACGGAAGGGGGTTCCGGCGCTTGCGCCCGGGCGCGGGCATGCCATGCTGCGGTGCGATGCCGCGCGACGCCCCTGCCCTGCCCTTCCGCCACCAGCGGGCCGATGGCGCCTTCGAGCTGGGCTTCGCGCCCTCGCCGCGGGGGACGGTGCTGCGGCACCTCTTCCAGCAGGCGCCGCTGCGGGTGCTCTTCCCCGATCCGGAGCCGGGCGAGCCGCCGACGGGTGCGCTGCTGAACTGTGCCGGCGGGCTGGCGGGGGGCGATGCGCTGCGGCAGTCGGTGCGGCTGGAGCCGGGGGCGCAGGCGACGCTCTGCACCGCGGCGGCGGAGAAGATCTATCGCAGCCTGGGGCCGGAAACGCGGATCGGGACGCACCTGTCGCTCGGCGCGGAGGCGGTGCTGGAATGGCTGCCGCAGGAGGCCATCCTCTTCGACGGGGCGCGGATGGCGCGGCGGATGCAGGTGGACCTCGCCGAGGGGGCGCGGCTGCTGGCAGTGGAGATGCTGGTCTTCGGCCGGGCTGCGGCGGGGGAGCGGATGCGGACGGGCTCCGTCCTCGACTCCTGGCGGCTGCGCGGGCCAGGGGGGCTGCTTTGGGCCGATGCGCTGGCCTTCGACGATCCGGCATCGGCGCTGGCGGCGCCTTTCGGCTTCGGGGGGGCGGAGGCGATGGCGATGCTGCTGCTGGCCGCACCGGAGGCGGAGGCGATGCGGGAGAGGCTGCGCGAGGCGGGGGCGGCCGCCACCCTGCCGCGGCCAGGCCTGCTGCTGGCGCGCTGGCTCGGCGGCGCGAGCGCGGTGCGGCGGGCGGTGGGGGCGGCGATCGCCTCGGTGCGCGGGGCAGCGCTTGGGCGGCCGGCGCGGCTGCCTCGGCTGTGGACGACCTGAGGCGGGCCGGGCCATGATCGCGCCGACCCGGATGAGGCCCGCATGAACCTGACGCCGCGCGAGAAGGACAAGCTGCTGATCGCCATGGCCGCGCAGGTCGCGCGGCGCCGGCTGGAGCGGGGCGTGAAGCTCAATCATCCGGAGGCGGTGGCGCTCATCACCGACTATGTGGTGGAGGGCGCGCGGGACGGGCGCAGCGTCGCCGAGCTGATGCGCGACGGCGCCACGGTGCTGACGCGGGACCAGGTGATGGAAGGGATCGCCGAGATGATCCATGAGATCCAGGTGGAGGCGACCTTCCCCGACGGGACGAAGCTCGTCACCGTGCACGAGCCAATCCGGTGATCCCCGGCGAGCTGTTCCCCGCCGCGGGGGAGATCGAGCTGAATGTCGGCGCCGGGGCCGTCGAGATCGAGGTCGGCAATTCCGGCGACCGGCCGATCCAGGTCGGCAGCCACTACCATTTCGCCGAGACCAATCCGGCGCTCACCTTCGACCGGGCCCAGGCGCGTGGGCGGCGGCTCGACATTCCGGCAGGCACCGCGGTGCGGTTCGAGCCGGGGCAGAGCCGGACGGTGCGGCTCATCCCCTTCGGCGGCAAGCGGCTGGTGCATGGGTTCCGGGGCGAGACGGAGGGCAAGGTCTGATGGCGGCACGGCTCTCGCGCAGCGCCTATGCGGGCATGTACGGCCCGACCGTGGGCGACCGGCTCAGGCTCGCCGATACGGACCTCATCCTCGAGGTGGAGAAGGATTTCACCACTTACGGGGAGGAGGTGAAATTCGGCGGCGGCAAGGTCATCCGCGACGGCATGGGGCAGAGCCAGGTGACACGCGCCGGGGGCGCGATGGACACCGTCATCACCAATGCGCTGATCGTCGATCACTGGGGCATCGTGAAGGCCGATGTGGGGCTGAAGGACGGGCGGATCGCGGCCATCGGCAAGGCGGGCAACCCGGATACGCAGGCGGGCGTCACCATCGTCATCGGGCCGGGGACGGAGATCATCGCGGGCGAGGGGCGCATCCTGACGGCTGGCGGGCTCGACGTGCATATCCACTTCATCTGCCCGCAGCAGATCGAGGAGGCGCTGGCCTCCGGCGTCACCACCATGTTCGGCGGCGGGACGGGGCCGGCGCATGGCACGCTGGCCACCACCGCGACGCCGGGGCCGTGGCACATGGCGCGGATGCTGCAAGCTGCCGAGAGCTTCCCCGTCAATCTCGGCTTCCTCGGCAAGGGCAATGCGGCGCTGCCGGCGGGGCTGGAGGAGCAGGTGCGCGGTGGGGCCTGCGGGCTCAAGCTGCATGAGGATTGGGGGACGACGCCGAAGGCGATCGACACCTGCCTCGCCATCGCCGATGCCTTCGACATCCAGGTGGCGATCCATACGGATACGCTGAACGAGAGCGGCTTCGTCGAGAGCACCATCGGCGCGATCAAGGGGCGCACCATCCAGGCCTTCCATACCGAGGGCGCGGGCGGCGGGCATGCGCCGGATATCCTCCGCGTCGTGGGGGAGCCGAATTTCCTGCCCAGCAGTACCAACCCGACGATGCCCTACACGGTGAACACCGTGGACGAGCATCTCGACATGCTGATGGTCTGCCATCACCTCGATCCGCGCATCCCGGAGGATGTGGCCTTCGCCGAGAGCCGCATCCGGCGGGAGACCATCGCGGCGGAGGACATCCTGCACGACCTTGGCGCGATCTCGATGATGAGCAGCGACAGCCAGGCGATGGGACGGGTGGGCGAGGTCATCATCCGCACCTGGCAGACCGCGCACAAGATGAAGCAGCAGCGCGGGCGGCTGGCGGGCGAGCAGGGCGAGAACGACAACCTGCGCATCCGGCGCTACATCGCCAAGTACACGATCAACCCAGCGATCGCGCAGGGCATCTCGGCGCATGTCGGCAGCGTGGAAGTGGGGAAGCTCGCGGACCTCGTGCTCTGGTCGCCGGCCTTCTTCGGGGTGAAGCCGGACATGGTGCTGAAATGCGGCTCCATCGCCATGGCGCCGATGGGCGACCCCAATGCCTCCATCCCGACGCCGCAGCCGGTGCATTACCGGCCGATGTTCGCCAGCTTCGGCAAGGCGATGGTGGCGAGCGCCGTCACTTTCACCTCGGCCGCGGCGCTGGAGGATGGGATCGGGGCGCGGCTCGGGCTGCAACGGGAGCTGATCGCGGTGCGGAATACTAGGGGCGGCATCGGCAAGCGCGACATGGTGCTGAATGATGCGCTGCCGAGGATCGAGGTCGATCCCGAGACCTATGAGGTCCGGGCGGATGGCGAATTGCTCACCTGCGAGCCGGCGAAGGTGCTGCCCATGGCGCAGCGGTACTTCCTGTTCTGATGAGCGGCGAACTCCCTCGCGCCACCCAGGTGCTGCCGGCCGGCGGATGGGTGGAGCGCACGGCGCGCCATGTGGTGACGCTCGACTTCGACGACCGCTTCCGTCGCCGCAAGCGCTATGTGGCGGAGGATGGCTTCGCCTTCCTGCTCGACCTGGAGGAGGCCGTGGCGTTGCGGCAGGGCGATGGGCTGCTGCTGGAGGGGGGTGGCGTCATCCTCGTCCGCGCCGCGCCGGAGCCGCTGGTGGAGGTGCGGGCGGAGAGCGTGGGGCGGCTGATGCGGCTGGCTTGGCATCTTGGCAACCGGCACCTGCCGACGGAGATCCAGCCGGAGCGGCTGCTGATCCGCGACGACCATGTGATCGTCGCCATGCTGCGCGGGCTCGGCGCCGAATTGCGGAAGGTGGAGGAGCCGTTCAACCCGGAAGGCGGCGCCTATGGCGAGCACAACAGGCAGCCGGGGCACCACCATCATCACCATGATGACGGCCATGACCACCATCACTGAGGGCGCGGCGCTCTACCGGCTGCTGGCCTGGCTGTCGCCGGCCTATCCGGTGGGGGCCTATACCTACAGCCATGGGCTGGAGACGGCGGTGGAGGATGGCGCGGTGCGCGACCGTGCGACGCTCGTCGAGTATATCCGCAGCGTGTTGCTGGCGGGGGCGGGGCGCGTCGATGGGGCGCTGCTGGTCGCGGCCTGGCGCGCGGCGGGGGATGATGCGGCGCTGGACGAGGTCGCCGAATTGGCGGCGGCCTGGCGCGGCTCGGCGGAGCTGGCGCTGGAGAGCATGGCACAGGGCACGGCCTTCACCGGCGTGACGCAATCGGCCTGGCCGGAGGCGCGCTTCGCGGCGCTGGCGGCGCGGCATCCGCGGCGGCTGGCACATCCGGTGGCCTTCGGGGCGGCGGCGGCGTTCCATAGGCTGCCGCTGCGGCCTTCGCTCGCCGGTTGGTTGGCGGCGTTTGCGGCGAACCTCGTCTCCGCCGGGGTGAGGCTCGTGCCGCTCGGGCAGACGGATGGGCAGGTTGCGACCGCCGCTCTGCATCCCGTCGTCGAGGCGGCGGCGGATGCGGCGCTGGCCGCGGATCTCGATATGCTGGGCACGGCGGCGCCGATGCTCGACCTTTTCTCCATGCGTCACGAGACGCAGTACACGAGGCTCTTCCGCTCATGAGCACCGGACCCTTCCGTGTTGGCATCGGCGGCCCCGTGGGCTCCGGCAAGACGGCGCTGACGGAGCGGCTCTGCCGGCACCTGCGCGAGACGCACGACATCGCCGTCATCACCAACGACATCTACACCAAGGAGGACGCGGAATTCCTGACGCGCGCCGGGGCGCTGGAGCCGAGCCGCATCGCCGGCGTCGAGACGGGAGGGTGCCCGCATACCGCGATCCGCGAGGATGCCAGCATCAACCTCGCCGCGGTGCACGACATGGTGGAGCGTTTCCCCGGGCTCGAAGTGCTGTTTATCGAGAGCGGCGGCGATAATCTCGCGGCGACTTTCAGTCCGGAGCTGGCGGACCTGACGATCTACGTCATCGACGTCTCGGCCGGGGACAAGATCCCGCGCAAGGGCGGGCCCGGGATCACCCGCTCCGACGTGCTGGTGATCAACAAGATCGACCTCGCGCCGCTAGTCGGGGCCGATCTCTCCGTCATGGACCGCGACGCGCGGCGGATGCGCGGCGCGCGGCCCTTCATCTTCACCAACCTCAAGGAGGATCTCGGCGTCGCCGAGATCGCCGACTTCATCCTCACCCAGGGCGGGATTGCCCCGCGAAAGGCTGCCTGATGAATCCGATCCCCTTCCTCGCCGCCGCGCTGCTGCTGCCGGCCACCGCCTTCGCCCATCCGGGCACGGCGCTGGACCACGGGTTGGCCGCCGGCTTCCTCCATCCCCTCTCCGGGGCGGATCACGTGCTCGCCATGCTGATGGTCGGCCTCTGGGCCGGGCTGCTCGGCGGGCGGGCGCGCTGGGCGCTGCCGGGCGGCTTCCTCGCTGGCATGGCGGGCGGCGCGCTGATGGGTTTCGCCGGCATGGCGCTGCCAGGGGTGGAGGCAGGCATCCTCGCCTCGGTCATCGTGCTCGGCACGCTGGCGGGGCTGGCGCTGCGGCTGCCGCTGCCTGTCGGGATGGCGCTGGCGGCGGGCTTCGGCCTGCTGCACGGGCATGCGCATGGGACGGAAATGCTGGCCGGGCAGGCCTTCCTCGGCATGCTGGCGGGCACGGCGATGTTGCATGGGGCGGGGCTGGCGCTGGCGATCCCGGCGGCGGCCTGGGCACGGCGCGCGGTGCGGCTGGCCGGCGGCGCGGCCGCGCTCGGCGGCCTGGTGCTGGCGCTAGTCTAGACCAAGGCTCCGATCAGACGGGATCATCTGACCGGAGTAATCCGCTCGCCGAAACGACGAGCCGGAGCGGGGTCCGTGAGCCGGTGCGAACGGACACCGCTCGGGCAGCCTGTCGGCGGCGTGGCTTCGGCGTCGTCCAGAGGGGCGCGATGGATGGGCGGTGCCGGGCGATACGGCCGCCGCCCGACGATGGGGATGCGCAACTCTTCCCGCGCTGGACCACCTTCGCCGCTCCGGGCGAATGCGGTGGTGCTGGAACCGGTCCGCCTCCGCCAACTGGCGACGGCGCGGCACTTCCACTAGACAGGCACCGATGCCGAGAGACCCGGACCCGAGGCCGCCCGCCGAGGGCCGCGAATTGCTGCTGGTCGGCGGCGGCCACGCGCATCTCGGCCTGCTGCGCTCGCTCGCCATGCGGCCCGTCCCCGGCCTGCGCGTCACCCTCGTCGCCGATGAGCTGGCGCCGGTCTATTCCGGTATGCTGCCCGGCCTCGTCGCCGGCCTCTATGCGCCGGAGGAATGCCGGGTCGAGGTCCCACGCCTCGCGCTGGCTGCCGGCGCCCGGCTGGTCCACGACCGCGCCACCGGCCTTCGCCCCGCCGCGCGCCGCCTGCTCTGCGCCCGCCACCCGCCGCTGCGCTATGACTGGCTCTCCATCGATATCGGCTCCGTCGCCCGGCCGCTGCCGCCCGGCGAGGGGCACATTCTGCCCGTCCGCCCGATCGGCAGCCTGGAAGCGCGCCTGGCCGCCGCCCTGCCAGCCTCCCGCGCCGCGGTGGTCGGCGGCGGCGCGGCGGGGGTGGAGCTGGCCTTCTCGCTCCGCCATCGCCTCGGCCCGGGGGCGGAGGTCGCGCTGCTGCCCGGCCCCCGGCTCCTGCCCCATGCAGGGTGGCTGGCGGGATGGATCGTCCGGCGGGCACTGGCGCGGCGCCGCATCGCCCTGGTCGAAGGCGCCCCGGTGGCCGAGGCGGGGCCGGATGCCCTCCTGCTCGCCGATGGCCGCCGCATCCCCTGCGACCTCGCCCTCTGGACCACCGGCGCCGCCGCCCCGGCTTGGCTGCGCGAGACCGGCCTCGCCCTCGACCCGCAAGGCTTCATCGCCGTGGACGAGACCCTTCGCTCCCTCTCCCACCGGGAGGTCTTCGCCGCCGGCGACGTCGCCGCCATGCAGGCGCATCCCCGCGAGAAGGCCGGGGTCCATGCCGTCCGCCAGGGACCGGCCCTGGCCGATGCCATCCGCCGGCTGATGGCCGGAAAGGCGCCGCGCGCCTATCGCCCGCAGCGCCACGCCCTTGCCCTGATCGGCACCGCCGATGGCGAGGCGATCGCGCTGCGCGGCCGGCTGGCGCTGGCGGGCCGCTGGGCCTGGCGGTGGAAGCAGCGGATCGACCGCGACTGGGTTGCCCGCTTCGCCGCCATGCCCGCCACGCCGCTGACGCCCATGCCCGCGCCGATGCGTTGCACCGGCTGCGACGGCAAGCTGGCGGCGCCCGTGCTCGCCGCTGCCCTCCATCGCCTCGGCCTTGCGGACGGGCCGGATCCGCCGGGCGACGCCGCGTTGCCACCGCAGAGCGTCGACCGGCTCCGCGCCTTCGTCACCGATATGCATCTCTTCGGCCGCATCGCCGCCAACCATGCGCTGGGCGACATCCATGCGATGGGCGGCCGGCCGCTCTCGGCCCTTGCGCTTGTCACCCTGCCGCACGGCCCCGCGCCTTGGCAGGAGGAAGACCTGTACGCCATGCTGCTCGGCGCGCAGGAGGTGCTGGAGGCGGCCGGCGCCCGCCTCCTCGGTGGCCATGGCGGTGAGGGCGCGGAGCCGGCGCTCGGCTTGGCCGTCACCGGTGTGGCGGGGCCTGCGCGCCTGCTGCGGAAGGGCGGCCTTCGCCCCGGCGACCGGCTGGTGCTGACCAAGCCGCTCGGCACCGGCGCAATCCTCGCCGCCGCCATGCGGGGCGAGGCGCGGGCCGAGTGGCTGGAAGCCGCCCTCGCCGCCATGCAGCAGCCGGGCGGGCCGGTCGGCGCGGCGCTCGCCGCCCATGGCGCCTCGGCCTGCACGCATGTGGCCGGCTTCGGACTGCTCGGCCACCTGGCGGAAATGCTGCGCGCCAGCGGCTGCGCCGCATGGCTGGACGCGGCGGCGGTACCCCTCCTTCCGGGCACGCGGGAGGCGCTGAGCGGTGGCATCCGCAGCACCTTGCACGAAACCAACGAGGCGGCCGTCGCCGGCCTCGTCGGGAGCCCGCCTGCCGTCCTGCTCGATCCTCAGACCGCCGGCGGCTTGCTCGCCGGCCTGCCGGAGGGCGCCGTCGCGCCCTGCCTGGTGGAACTCCACCGGCTGGGCGCCGCCGCCGCGCCCATCGGCACGGTGAAGGCCGGCCCGCCCGCCATCCGCCTGGGCTGAAGCCTTACCGGGCCGCGCCGGAGCCGCTTCGGGCCTGGCCGCTCGCTTCGCCGCCGGCGCTCATGCTGGTGGCCAGCGTGCCGACCGCCTTGGCCGCATCGCCGAGCGCGCTCGCCACCTGCTGCTGGTCCGGACGCTCGCCCCGCAGGAACTGCTGCACCTGTTCCAGCTTCTGCCGCGCCTCGCGCCAGTCCTGCTGCCCCTGGGCCTGCTGCGGCAGCTCGCGGATCGTCCGGAGCCCGGCCTCCACCGTGCTGCTCGCCTGCGGGAAATTCGGCTGCTGGCTGCCCGAGACCTCGCTCTGCGTCTGGTTCAGCGCCTGCTCCACCGTCCGCAGCCGGCCGACCACCTCGGGCTCCGCGCTGCCGGGCTGCTGGGCCGGCGCCAGGTTGGGCGGCGTCTGGCTGGTCTGGGCCTGGGCCACGGCCATCACGCCGAGGGCCAGCATCGTCGCCGCTCCCGCCAGCACCAGGACCCGCCGGAGATCCTCCTGGGCGGCAGCCACCTTCGACCTGTAGTGAAGCATTCCCTGCATCGCTCATTCCTCTTGGCGCCGCCGGCCCACGACCGGCCTGTGACCGGAGGGGAGCGCCAAAGCCACATGCCCGGTTCCATCGGAGGTGCGCCGGGCCCTGCCGGCCTGAGGGGCTATGCCTCGCCCAGCAGGTGCAGCACCAGCTCGCGCCGGTGCGGCCGCGTCCGGTGCTCGTAGAGGAAGATGCCCTGCCAGGTACCAAGCACCGGCACGCCCTCCGCCACCGGGATGCTGAGCTGCGTCTGGGTCAGCATCGCGCGGATATGCGCCGGCATGTCGTCCGGCCCCTCCTCCTCGTGCCGGTAGCGGCCGTCGCCGCCCTCCGGCACCAGCCGGGCGAGGAAGGCCTCGAGGTCCGTCCGCACCTCCGGCGAGGCATTCTCCTGCACGACCAGCGAGGCGGAGGTATGCCGGCACCAGATCGTCAGCAGCCCGGTGCCGAGGCCCTGCTCGGCCACCCAGCGGCGCACCGGCCCGGTGACCTCGGCGAGGCCCCGCCCCCGTGTCGCAACCTCCAAGGTGTGGATGCGCTGTTCCATGCCCCTCTCCCGCCTCAAATCGCTGTAGAATGCGCTCATGCCCGATGTCGGCGTCCTCCAGGACCAGCAGATCGCTCCCGGCCCGCCTCGGCGGAAGCGCTGGGTCTCGCCCCTGCTGCGGCGCATCCTGCTGCTGAACGTGCTGCCGCCGGCCCTGTTGGCTGCCGCCATGCTCTATCTCGACCAGTACCAGAACGGGCTGCTCGCCGCCGAGGTCGAGGCGCTGCGGACCCAGGCGCGCATCTATGCCGGCGCCATCGCGGAGGCCGGCACCCGCATGCAGGACGACCGCGCCGTGCTGGTGCCGGAGGCCGTCCGCCCGCTGCTGCGGCGCCTGGTCGACCCCTCGCCCAACACCCAGGCGCGGCTGTTCGACAATACCGGCCTCGTCGTCGCCGACAGCCGGGTGCGCGAGGGCTCCGGCGGCGCCGTGGTGACGGAGCCGCTGCCGCCGCCCGAGCCGCGCGGCGCCTTCTCCATCACCATCGCCGGGCTCTACGACAAGCTGCTGCGGCTGGTGCCGCGCGACAGCCATTCGGACGTGGCAGTGGATATCGCCCCCGACGCCCCCTCCTTCGACTGGCAGCCGAATCTCGGCCCCGACCGGCGGGAGGAGCTGCGGCTGGCGCTGGAGGGCGGCGTGACGCCCTATATCCGCCGCACCGCGGATGGCCGGCTGCTGGTCTCGGTGGCGGAGCCGGCGCGGCGTGGCAACCAGTCGGTCGGCATCGTCCTGCTGACGCGGGAGGCGCGCGAGGTCGACCAGCGCCTGTTCGAGATCCGTGCCAGCGTGCTCGGCATCTTCGTCATCGCGCTGATCCTGACGGTGCTGCTCTCGCTCTACCTGGCGCAGACGCTGGCGAGCCCGATCATGCAGCTCGCCGGCGCGGCGGCGGCCATGCGCCAGGGCGAGGGCCGCGGCGGCAGCGTCCCCCCCGCCGTGCTGGCGCGGCAGGACGAGATCGGCATCCTGGCGCGCGACCTGCAATCCGCCGCCCGCGCCCTCTGGGCCCGCATCGACACCAATGAGCGCTTCGCCGCCGATGTGGCGCATGAGCTGCGCAACCCGCTGACCAGCGTGCGCAGCGCCATCGAGACGCTCCGCCGCATCGAGAACCCCGACCAGCAGCGGCGGCTGCTCGCCATCATCGCCGAGGATGCGGTGCGGATGGACCGGCTGATCGCCGACATCTCCGACAGCTCGCGCGTCGATGCGGAGCTGTCGCGCACCGTCGCCGTGCCGGTGGACATCTCCCCCATCCTCTCGACGCTCGCCGAGCTGCACAACGCCACGCGCGGCGAGGACGACCCGCAGGTGGTGCTTGAAGCCCCGGCCGGCCCGCTGGTGGTGCGCGGCGTCGAGGGGCGGCTCGTGCAGGTGATGCGCAACCTGCTCGGCAACGCCCTCTCCTTCAGCCCGAAGGAAGGCCACGTCTGGGTCCGCGCCCGGCCGACCGGCGCCATGGTCGAGGTGGTGGTGGAGGACGAGGGCCCCGGCATCCCCGAGGCCAAGCTCGAGGGCATCTTCGAGCGCTTCTACTCCGAGCGGCCGAGCGGCGAGCATTTCGGCAAGCATTCCGGCCTCGGCCTCTCGATCAGCCGGCAGATCGTGGAAGGCCTGCGCGGCCGCATCGCCGCCGAGAACCGGCGCGACGCCGAAGGGAAGGTGACGGGCGCCCGCTTCGTCATCCAGCTCCCCATCGCATAGCAACGCCCCGCAACATCCGCTCACGCGACTTCCGCCCGGAACCCGGCTATCCTCCGCCGCCATGGGTCATATCATCATCACCGAGTACATGGCGGAGACGGCCATCGCCCAGCTGAGCGAGGCCCACCCAACGCTCTACGACCCCGATCTCGGCACCGCCCCGGAGCGCCTGCGCGGCCTGCTGGCCGAGGCCCGGGCGCTGATCGTCCGCAACCAGACCCGCGTCGATGCCAGCCTGTTGGACGCCGCGCCCAGGCTCCGCGTGCTCGGCCGGCTCGGCGTCGGCCTCTACAACATCGACCTCGACGCCTGCCGCCGGCGCCGGCTGGAGGTGATCCCCGCCGCCGGCGCCAATGCGGATTCCGTCGCCGAATACGCCATCCTCTCGGTAGGCATGCTGCTGCGCGGCGCCTTCCAGGCGAGCGCCGCCGTGGCCGCCGGGGAATGGCCGCGCGAGCGCCTCAGCACGGGTCGGGAGATGTCGGGCAAGACGCTCGGCATCCTCGGCTTCGGCGATATCGGCCGCCGCGTCGCCCGGCTGGGCCGCGCCTTCGGCATGCGGGTCGTGGCGCATGACCCGATCCTGCCGCTCGACCATTCCGGTTGGGCCGAGACGGGGACGGAGCCGGTGCCCCTCGCCCGGCTGGTGGCCGAGGCGGATGCCATTACCCTCCACGTCCCGCTGGAGCCGGCGACGCGCGGCCTGGTCTCCGCCGAGCTGCTGGCGGCGATGAAGCCCGGCGCCATGCTGGTCAACGCCTCGCGCGGCGGGGTGGTGGACGAGGCGGCGCTGGCGGCCGCGCTGCGCGCCGGGCATCTCGGCGGCGCCGTGCTCGACGTCTTCGAGGAGGAGCCGCTGGCCCCCGGCAACCCGCTCGCCGGGGTGCCGAACCTGATCCTCACGCCGCACATCGCGGGCGCGACACGGGAGAGCAACCTCCGCGTCTCCTCCCTCATCGCCGCCCGGGTGCTGGTCGCCCTGGCGATGGACTGAGCCGCGTGCTGCCCGACCCCGCTCCCATCCCCCGCCCGCCGGAGCCGCACCGCATCTGCGGCGCAGCACCTGTGCGCGCCCTCTTCATCCGCCGGCCCGAAGCCGTGCTGCGGCTCTTCTACACCGAGGCGATGCGGCGCATGGCCGGGCCGCTCTGCGCCCATCTCGCCCGCACCCGCCGGCCCTACCGCGAGGTGCCGCCGGAGGAGCTGGCGCGCATCGCCGGTACGCCGCACCATGGCGGCATCTGCGCCATCGCCCAGGTGCGCTATGCCGAGCGGCTGCAGGGCCCCGTCCTCCCGGCCGACCTGCCGATGGCGCCGCTGCTGCCGGTGCTGGACGGCATCGGCAACCCGCACAACCTAGGCGCCATCGCCCGCTCCGCCGCCTTCTTCGGCTGCCGCGCCCTGCTGCTGTCGGAGGATGGGCGCCAGGCCGACCTGTCGGACGCCGCCTTCCGCACCGCCGAGGGCGGGCTGGAACTCCTGCGGGTGCTGCGCGCGCGCGAGCTGCCGGCGCTGCTGCGGGCGATGCAGCGCGACTTCCTGGTCGTCGCGGCCACCGCCGCGGGTGGCCTCGCGCCGGAGGCGCTGCCGCGCGACCGGCCGGTTGCCCTCGTCCTCGGCAATGAGGAGCAAGGGCCCTCGACGCCCGTGCTGGAGGCCTGCGCCGGCCGGGTGACGCTGGCCGCTGCCGGGCCGGTCGAGAGCCTCAACGTCTCCGCCGCCGCCGCGGTGCTGTTCCACAGCCTTGGCGGCGCCCCGGTTCAACCCCCGCGCCCCCGGCCCCGCCGCTGAGCATGCCGGCGACGCTCGCCGCCACGGCGGACGGCCCGGCCGCCCGCCTCGCCTTCGCCGGCAGCCTCGATGCCGCCGCCACCGCCCGGCTCTGGCCGGAGGCGATGCGGCGGATGCAGGGCGTGCGCGCCCTTACCCTCGACCTCGCCGGCCTCACCGCGCTCGACACCGCGGGCGCCGTGCTGCTGCTGCGGCTGGAGCACATGGCGGGGGAGACGGCATGGCACGGCCTGCCCGCCGGCCCGCTCCAGGCCGTGCTGGACCGCACCCGCCAGGCGCTGGCCGCCCCCGCGCCCGCCGAGGCGCCGCGCCTGCCGCCGCTCGCGCTCCTCGGCCAGGCGACGCTGCGGCGCGGGCAGGACATGCTCGGCCAGGTCGCCTTCCTCGGCGAAGCGGTGGTCGCCGGGATGGGCACGCTGCGTCGGCCCTGGCGCCTCCGCCTCGGCGAGGTGCTGCGCCACCTGGACGAGGCGGGGCTGCGCGCCTTCGGACTCACCCTGCTGCTCGGCGTGCTGATCGGGGTGATCCTCGCCTTCCAGTCCTCCATCCCGATGCGCCGCTTCGGGGCGGAGATCTTCATCCCCAACCTCGTCGGCATCTCCCTGCTGCGCGAGCTCGGGCCGCTGATGGCCGCCGTCATCCTCGCCGGGCGCACCGGCTCCGCCTTCGCCGCCGAACTGGGCACCATGGTGGTGAACGAGGAGATCGACGCGCTGCGCATCATGGGCATCGACCCGGTGGCCTGGCTGGTGCTGCCGCGGCTGCTGGCGGCGATCCTCGTCATGCCGGTGCTCGCGCTGCTGATGGACCTCGCCGGCCTCCTCGGCATGGCCGGGGTGATGGCCTCGCTCGGCTTCCCGCCGGTCAGCGTCGTCGCCCAGCTGCGCCGCGCCATCGCCCTGCACGACCTGCTGGGGGGCTTGCTCAAGGCCGCCATCTTCGGCCTCTCCATCGGGCTGATCGGCTGCCGCGCGGGGCTCTCCGCCGGGCGCGGGCCGCGCGCGGTGGGCGATGCGGCGACCATGGCCGTGGTCGGCGGCATCGTCTCCATCGTCGTGCTGGACGGCATCTTCTCCGTCCTGTTCTTCCGGCTCGGCTGGTGATGGCCGAGAGCGTGCTGCGCGTCGAAGACCTGGCCGCCCGCTTCGACGGGCGCACCATCTTCGAGCATGTCTCCTTCGAGGTGCGGCGCGGCGAGGTCTTCGTCATCCTCGGTGGCTCCGGCTCCGGCAAGTCGACGCTGCTGAAGCACATCATCGGCCTCTACCCGCCGGCCGAGGGGCGCGTCGCCATCCTCGGCGAGGCGATGGAGGGGCTCTCGGGCGAGGCGCGCAATGCGCTGCTGCGGCGGATCGGGGTGATGTGGCAGTCGGGCGCGCTGTTCGGCTCGCTCACGCTGGCCGAGAATGTCGAGGTGCCGCTCGAGCAGCACACCAGCCTGCCGCCCGAGGCGCGCGCCCTGGTGGCGCGGGCGAAGCTCGGCCTCGTCGGCCTGGGCGATGCCGCTGGGCGCCTGCCGGCCGAGATCTCGGGCGGCATGGCGAAGCGGGCGGGCATCGCCCGCGCCATGGCGCTCGACCCGCCCATCCTCTTCCTCGACGAGCCCTCGGCGGGGCTCGACCCGATCACCTCCGCCGGGCTCGACGCGCTCATCAGGCAGCTCGCCCGCGACCTCGGCACCACCTTCGTCGTGGTGACGCATGAGCTGCAATCCATCCTCGCCATCGGCGACCGCTGCATCATGCTCGACAAGGCGGCGCGCGGGATGATCGCCGAGGGCGACCCGCGCCGCCTGCGCGAGGAGAGCGACAACCCGGTGGTCCGGGCCTTCTTCCGCCGCGAGGTGCTGGACTGATGCCGCAGAGCCGTGGCCTTTATTTCCGCGTAGGCGCGCTGGTGCTCGCCGGCCTCGCCCTGACGGTCGGCTTCGTCCTGTTCTTCACCGCCAGCCGCTTCGGCCGCGGCACCGTCGTCTACGAGACCTATCTGCGGGAGTCCGTGCAGGGCCTCGATGTCGGCTCGGCGGTGCGCTACCGCGGGGTCGCCATCGGCCGCGTCACCGAGATCGGCCTCGTCACCGCCGAGTACCGCGTACCGGACCGCACCGCCTTCGGCGCCGTCTTCCAGCTTGTCTTCGTCCGCTTCGCCGTGGACATCGCCAAGGCGGGCGAGGTGCCCTCGGTCGACGAGGCGATCCGCCTCGGGCTCCGCGTCCGCATCGCCGCGCAGGGCATCACTGGCGTGAACTACCTGGAGATGGACTTCCTCGACCCCGGCCGCTTCCCGCCCCGCGAGGTGCCCTGGGAGCCGCGCTACCCCTATGTGCCGGCGGTGGCCTCCACCGTCGCCCAGGTGCGGAACGCGGCGGAGGACCTGTTGCAGAAGTTGCAGAACGCGGACCTCGCCGGCCTGCTCGACAACGGCATCGGCCTGGTCGCCGAGCTGCGCGCCCAGCTGCGCGACGGCGATGCCGCCGTGGCGCTGCGCGAGGCGGCGAGCCTGCTCCGCAGCCTCCGCGCCCAGGCCGAGGGCGCCGACCTGCCGGGGCTGGCCGCCGAGCTGCGCGGCACCGCCGCCGAGGCCCGCGCCCTGCTAACCGCGCGCGAGACGCAGCAGACCCTCGCCAACGCCGCCGCTGCCATGGCGGAGTTGCGCACGGTCGTCGCCCGCCTGCCGAACACCGTCTCCACGCTCGACGGCAGCCTGCGCAACGTGCGCGGCGCCACTACCGACCTCCAGGCGGAGCTCGGCCCGATCCTGCGCGACCTGCGCGTCGCCATCGCCAATCTCCGCGAGACGACCGAGCAGCTCCGCCGCTACCCCTCCCAGGCCATCCTCGGCGCCCCGCCGCCGGCGCCGGAGTCCCGCCGATGACCGCTCGCCGCTCCCTCCTGCTGCTGCCCCTGCTCGCCGGGTGCAGCGTGCTGCCCAACCGCCCCTACCAGGAGACCCAGCGCTTCGGCCTCGCGCCGGAGCGGCCCAGCCGCACGACCCCGTCGCGCAACGCGCCGGTGCTGCTGGTCCGCAGCCTCCACGCCGCGCCGGGCCTCGATGGCCGCGGCCTGCGCAGCCTCACCGCCGGGGGCGAGGTCGCCACCGCCTACTGGCAGGAATGGGTGGCACCCCCTGCCGACCTGGCCGAGGAGGCGCTGCGCCGCTGGCTGCTGGCGAGCGGCCGCTTCGCCGCCGTCACCCAGCCCGGCTCCCGCCTGCGCGCCGACCTGGTGCTGGAGGGCGAGCTGATCCGCCTGCAGGCCGAGCCCGCCGCCGGCCGCGCCGTGGCGGCGCTGGCCATCCTGCTGCTGGCCGAGCCGCAGAGCGGCCCCGGCGAGGCCCGCATCCTTGCCCAGTTCACCGCCGAGGGCAGCGCGCCCCTGCCGCCCGGCCTCGACCCGCGCGCCCCTGGCCCGGAGGCGGCGGCCGCGCTCTCCGCCGCGCTCGGCGAGGCCTTCGCCCGGGTGGAGGAAGGGCTGGCTTCCGCTACCTCTCGCGCTCCAACCGTTCCACCTCGTCGGCCAGCCGACCGAAGGGGGTCGGCTTCGTCAGGATCGTGAGCGGCCCGCCGAGGGCCCGCAGCGCCGCCACCGCCTCCGGGACATGGTTGGCCGACATGACGACCACCGGCAGGTCCGGCCGGCCGGCGCGCAGCCGCCGCACCAGCTCATCGCCGCGCAGCCGCGGCATCTGCATGTCGGTCACCACCGCGTCGAAGGGGCCGAGCTGCGCCTCCAGCTCCAGCGCCGCCTGGCCGTCGCCCGCCATGGTCACCGCATGGCCGCGCTCTTCCAGCTCCTGCTCCACGGCCATGCCGATCAGCGCCTCATCCTCGGCGACCAGGATGCGCAGCCTGCGAGGCCGGGGCTGAGGGGGATCACCCATCCTGTCGGTGTCCATTTAATGAGGAAGGCGAACGCGATTGTGCAGAACAAGACACAACCCGGCCATGCAGTCTAAGCAAATCGCATAAAGATGCGGCGGCGCCGGCTCAAACCGCCGGGAATCGCATGGTCCAGCGCAGGCCCGGCCGGTTGCCGCCGGGGCTGGCCGGCCCCGCCTCCAGGCTGCCGCCGAGCTGCCCGGCCAGCGCCCGGCTGATCCGCGTGCCGAGGCCGCTCCCGCGCGGCGGCGCCTCGGGGTTGAACCCGACGCCGTTATCCTCGACGACGAGCAGGAATTCCGCCTCCACCCGGCGGAACAGCACCAGCAGCCGCCCCTCCATGTCGCCCGGGAAGGCGTATTTCAGCGCATTGCCGACCAGCTCGTTGACCGTCAGCCCGATCGGCACGGCGCGGGCCATCGGCACCGCATGGTCCTCCGCCTGCACCAGCAGGGCGATGGGGCGCAGGTCGACCGCCGCCTCGCGCAGATCCTGCACCAGCCCTTCGAGGAAGCCGCGGCTATGCACCACCGCCTTGCCGTCGTCCCGGTGCCGGTCGAGCCGGGCATTGATCCGTGCCAGCGCCATGATCCGGCCGGATGCGTCCTGCAAGGCCTCGCGCGCCTGCGCCTCCCCCACCGTACCGGCCTGGAGGTGCAGCGTCGCCGCCAGCCGTTGCAGGTCGTTGCGTGCCCGGTGCACGGACTCGCTGAGCAGGGTGCCGCGCGCCTCGGCCACCTTCGCCAGCTCCGTATTGGCGACGGCGAGGCTCAGCCGCTCCTGCGCCAGCCGGGTCAGGGCGATGTGCAACGACTCCATCAGGAAGGCGGTGAAGAGGGCGATGCCGACGAAGAGGAAGAGCGACAGCAGGTCGGAGGCCCGGGCGACGCTCAGTATGCCAATCGGCTCGAACAGGAACCAGACCGCCAGCGCCCCGCTCAACAGGCTGGCATAGATGCCGGTGCCGCGGTCGAAAACGATCCCGGCGATGATGACCGCCGGAAAGAAGAACAGGAAGGGCAGCCCCGGCTGACTGCCGAAGATCCACAGCCGGAGGCCGAGGCAGACCAGCACGAGCAGCGTGGTCGCGCCGTAGCGCATCCAGACCGGCAGCCCGCGCGAGCGGGCGGAGAGCAGGAAGAGGCGTTCCATTGAGGCACTCGAGCCAGCGGCAACCGGAAGCGGCGCCGCCGGGCCCAACGTTCGCGGAACGTCAGCGTTTCGCTTCGATCGCGTCCCAGATCGCCCGCTCCAGATGCACGCCGTCGAAGCGCGCGATCTCCTGCAAGCCGGTCGGCGAGGTGACGTTGATCTCGGTGAGGTAGTCGCCGATCACGTCGATGCCGACGAAGATCATCCCCCGCTCGCGCAGCGCCGGGCCGATGCGGGCGCAGATCTCCTGCTCGCGCGCGGTGAGCGTCGTCTTCTCCGGCCGGCCGCCGACATGCATGTTGCTGCGCGCCTCGCCCGCCGCCGGCACGCGGTTGATGGCGCCCATCGGCACGCCGTCGACCAGGATGATGCGCTTGTCGCCCAGCCGCACCTCGGGGACGTAGCGCTGCACCATCAGCGGCTCGCGCGAGCGTTCGGTGAACATCTCGATCAGGCTGTTGAGGTTGGAATCGCCCGGCTTGATGTGGAACACGCCGGCGCCGCCATTGCCGAAGAGCGGCTTGACGATGATGTCCTGGTGCTTCTCGCGGAAGGCGAGGATCTGCGCGCGGCTCGACGTCACCAGCGTCTCCGGCATCAGCTCGGGGAATTGCAGGACGAAGAGCTTCTCGGGCGCGTTGCGCACGCTCGCCGGGTCGTTCACCACCAGCGTCTTCGGGTGGATGTGCTCCAGCAGGTGCGTCGCGGTGATGTAGGCCATGTCGAAGGGCGGGTCCTGCCGCATCAGCACCACGTCCATGGTGGCGAGGTCGATCTCCTCCCGCGGCCCGAAGGCGTAGTGCGCGCCGTGCTTGCGCTCGACGGTGACCGGTTCGCCCTGCGCCAGCAAACGCCCGCCGATGAAGGCGAGGTCGCGGACATGGTAGTGCCAGAGCTGGTGGCCGCGGGCCTGCGCCTCCAGCATCAGGGCGAAGGTGCTGTCGGCATCGATGTTGATGCCGGCGATCGGGTCCATCTGGACCGCCACCCGGAGGGCGCGCGCCATGGTCGTCTCCACTTGGTTCGTGGCGATTCCGTGCCCCGAACCGGCGGAAAAGGCCAGAGGGTCAATTGAGACGGTGGCGCAGCTCCTCGACCACCATCCGCGTCCGGCTCGCCGCTGGCCCCTCCGGCTCCAGCTCCAGCGAGCGTTCGAGGCAGCCGAGCGCGGCGGCGATGCGGTCGAGCCGCTGGTTCATCAGCCCCGCCTCGCGCCAGAGCAGCGCCTGGTCCGGGGCGAGGCGCAGCATGTCCTCGAGGCAGGTGAGTGCCCCCGCCAGCTCCCCCGCCCGGAGCCGCCGCAGCTTGATGTTGTTCTGCAGCCGCATCAGCACCGCCCGCTTGTCCATCAGCCGGACCAGGCCCGGCCGCAGCTCCGCCCGCTCGCCCTCGATCCGCTTGATCAGCGCGCGCAGGTCCGGCGCCTGCAAGCCGGTGCCGCCGGCGAAGACATCGATCAGCGCCTGCCCGCGCCCGCCCTCCACGGCCAGCAGGAAGTGGCCGGGGAAATCGACGCCATGCGCCGCCCAGCCCGCCGCTTCCGCCGCGTGCAGCCAGAGGATGCCCAGCGCGACGGGCAGCCCCCGCCGCCGCTCGGCGACGCGGATGAGGTTGGCATTGGCCGGATTCTCGTAATCCTCGGTGTCGCCCTGGAAGCCGAAGCGGCCATGGATCACTTCGGCCAGTACGGCGCGGCGGCGCTCGGCATCGCCCGCATCGGCCACCGGGTCCGCCGCCGCGGCGGCGACGGCCGCCTGCGCTAGTTCCGAGAGCAGGGCGGAGGCCCCCCGCCAATCCGCCTCCGGCGCATCGATCCGGGCGAATTGCAGTGCGACCGCCGCCAGCTCGATCTCCGCGTCCGGCAACTGCCCGGCGGCGGCGAGGGCGGCGCGGGCCTCCTCCTCTGGGCTCTGGGCCATGCGCTACTCCCGCGGCTGCGGCACCATCCGGCCGAGGCGGCGGCCGCCGAAGAGATGGACGTGGAAATGCCCGACCTCCTGGCCGGCATACTCGCCCATGTTGGAGAGAAGCCGATAACCGTGCTCCTCCAGCCCGAGTTCCCGCGCTATCCGCCCGACCGCGCGCCAGAAGCCGGCGATGGCCTCGGCCGGAGCCTCGGCATGGAAGTCGGCGGCGCTGACGTAAGGCCCTTTCGGGATCACCAGCACATGCACCGGCGCCTGCGGGGCGATGTCGTGGAAGGCGAGCGCATGCTCGTCCTCGGCGACCTTCTTGCACGGAATCTCGCCGCGCAGGATGCGGGCGAAGATGTTGCCCTGGTCATAGGGCGGCTTGCCGGAGACGGACATGGCGATCCTCCAACCTGTCAGGCGAGCTTGGTCGTGCGCGCGGCCCGGACGATGCCCTTGGGCCGCGCCGCCTTCTCGGCGATGCCGCTGATGCCCTCGCGCCGCCGCAGCTCCGCCCAGACCTCCTCCGGGCGGATGCCGGCATCCACCCAGACGACGACGAGGTGGTAGAGCAGGTCGGCGGATTCCAGGATCGTCTCGGTGCGATGGCCGAGCGTCGCCTCGATGACGCATTCCACCGCCTCCTCGCCGAGCTTCTGCGCCACCTTCGCCGTGCCGCGCGCCATCAGCCGGGCGGAATGCGAGGTGGCGGCATCGCCCGCCAAACGCCTGCTCTCCACCGTGTCCCACAGCCGGTCGAGCACCGCCGCGTCCCCATCCTGCGGCACTTCGAGCGGGGCGAGGTGGCGGCCCTCGGCGCGGCGCACCGCCTTCTTCGGCTTGGCCTTCGCGGCGGGCAGCCGCTCCGGCACCGGTACCGAACCGGGCACCGCCGCGCGCTTCTTCGCGGCCTTCGCCGCCGGCTTCCTCTTGGTATCCTTCGCCATGCGTCAGGCGGCCTCCGTCTCGGGCAGGGGCTCGGGCAGGGGGCGGACCGGCAGCCCGGCCCGGGCCAGTGCCGCCTTGGCATCGGCGATGCGGAACTCGCCGTAGTGGAAGACGCTGGCGGCGAGCAGCCCGGTCGCCCCGACCCGCGCGCCCTCGACGAAATGCTCCATGGTGCCGACGCCGCCCGAGGCGACGATCGGCACCGGCACCGCGGCGCGGACCGCCCGCAGCAGTTCGAGGTCGAAGCCGGATTTCGTGCCGTCGCGGTCCATGCTGGTCAGCAGGATCTCGCCCGCGCCGGCCTCCGCCATGCGCCGCGCCCAGCCGACGGCCTCGATGCCCGTCGGCTTCCGCCCGCCATGGGTGAAGACCTCCCACCGCCCCTCGCCGACCTTGCGCGCATCGACCGCGACGACGATCGCCTGGCTGCCGAAGGCCTCCGCCGCGCGCGAGACGAGCTCCGGCTCGGCGACGGCGGCGCTGTTGATGCTCGCCTTGTCGGCCCCGGCCAGCAGCAGCCGCCGCACATCCTCGACCGAGCGCACCCCGCCGCCCACGGTCAGCGGGATGAAGACCTGCGCCGCGGTGCGCGAGACGACGTCGAGGATGGTGTCGCGGTTCTCATGGCTCGCCGCGATGTCGAGGAAGGTGACCTCGTCGGCCCCTTCGCGGTCATAGGTGCGCGCCTGCTCGACCGGATCGCCGGCATCGCGCAACGCGACGAAGTTGACGCCCTTGACGACGCGGCCGTCCTTCACGTCGAGGCAGGGGATGACGCGGAGCGCGAGCACTTTTCACCTGTCGGGTTGGAGGAGGGGCCGGTGCATCGCATGGCGAAGAAGCGGCCGGGGGTCAAGCGGCGACCTGATTGCGCGACGAGCCTTACCCGCCAGCAGTCGTTACAGGAAAGGTTCGAGTCGATCCGGTGTCTTCTGTTGACGCCGAAACCCGAAAGTTGCTATCTGGCATATCAAGACACTTTTTGCGCGAGCGACTTGCTGTGCTCAGCATTCGTCGAGTCAGATCAGAGGCCATGACTGTTCCCGGTTCCGGCAGCTGCGCGTGAACCGCGGGGAGACGGCCATTTATCCTTTTCATGTTTCTTTAACCGGCTATCCCGGTATGTGCCTGCAAATAGGCAGGATATCCGCCTCATGAACCGGATTTTCGAGCGGGCCATACGCCGCGCCGAAGCTACCGGCATCGAGCTCACCCTGAACGAACAGACGCTCGAAGGATTCTCGGACGGCATCGCCATCGCCGACCTCGCCCTTCACGATCACCCGCTGATCTATGTCAACAGCGCCTTCGAGCGCATCACCGGCTATCGGCGGGAGGATCTGCTCGGCCGCAATTGCCGCTTCCTCCAGGGCACCGATCGCACCCAGCCCGCGATCCACGAGATGGCCCAGGCCATCGCCGAAGGGCGCGACATCGGCGTCGTCCTGCGCAATTTCCACCGCGACGGCACGCCCTTCTGGAACGAGCTGCGGCTGCGCCCGCTGCGCGACGCCGAGGGGCGCGTCACCCACTACCTCGCCATCATGCGGGACGTGACCGCCCTCCGCGACCTGAACGACCAGCTGGTCCGCACCGCCACCTTCGACGAGGTGACCGGCCTGCTTACCGGCCGCGGCCTGCTCGACCGCCTGGCCATGCTGGAGACGGCCGAGCCCGTCCTGATGCTCTGCTGCGACGTCGACCAGCTGCGCGACGTCAACGCGACCTATGGCCGCTCCGCCGGGGACATCCTGCTGCGCGAGCTGGGGCGGCGGCTGGGGGCGGCGCCCGGCCTGGTCGCCGCCAGCCGGCTCGGCGCCGGGCAATTCGCCGCTGCCCTGCACCGCCCGGCCGAGCCGGAGGCGGCCATCGCCACCCTGCATGCCGCGCTGCGCCAGCCCTTCACCCTGCCGGGCGCCACCGTCTCCCTCACCGTCACCATCGGCTGGGCCGAGGCCGCCTGGGCCCCCCATCAAGCGGAGCCGCTGCTGATCGAGGCGGAGGCGGCGCTCTATGCCGCCAAGGCCGCCGGCCATGGCGAGCGCCGCGCCTTTGACCCGGCGGTGGAGCGCGATGCCCGCCGCCGCCTGCGCATGACCGCCGATCTGCGCCATGCCCTGGCCAACCGGGAATTCGTGCTGCACTACCAGCCGAAGGTCGAGCTCGCCACCGGCCGCATCACCGGGCTGGAAGCCCTGCTGCGCTGGCACAACCCGGTCTTCGGCCTGCAGTCGCCCGACCGCTTCCTCCCCGTTGCGGAGCAGAGCGGGCTGATCGTCGAGATCGGCGCCTGGGCCCTGGCCGAGGCCGCCCGCACCGCCGCCGAGCTGCATCGCCGCGGCCATGCCATCCAGGTCGCGGTCAACGTCTCCCCGGTGCAGTTCCACCGCGACGACGTCCCTGCCCTGCTCCGCCGCATCCTGGCCGAGACCGGTGCGGAGCCCGGCTGGATCTCGGTCGAGCTGACCGAGACGGTGCTCGCCGACCGCACCGCGCGGACGCTGGCCTGCTTCCGGGCGCTGCGCGAGATGGGCATCGGCCTCGCCATGGACGATTTCGGCACCGGCTTCGCCTCGCTCGACCAGCTCCGCAGCCTGCCCTTCACCGAGGTGAAGCTCGACCGCAGCTTCGTCCGCAACCTGGATGCGGACCCGGTGCAGGCTGCCATCGTCACCGGCACGCTCGGCGTGGCCCACGCCCTCGGCATCACCGCCACCTGCGAGGGCGTCGAGACGGAGGCGGAGCGCGAGCGGCTGGTCGCATTAGGCTGCCCGGTGGCGCAGGGCTATCTGTTCAGCCTGCCGCTCGCCAAGGAGGATCTGTTCTGGCTGCTGGAGAAGCACGCGGTCCTGCCGGTGGCGGCGGAATGACCGGCACCGCGATATCCCGCCTGCCGACCGGCATCGCCTGGCTCGACCGGCTGACCCATGGCGGCATCCCCGCCCGGCGGCTCACCGTGCTGCTCGGCCAGGCGGGCGCCGGCAAGACGCTGCTTTCCTGCCAGATCGCCGCTGCCCGGGCACGGCTCGCCGGCGGCGGCACCGTCTTCGCCGCGCTCGAGGAGCCGCCGGCCGACATCATCCGCAACGCCGCCGGCTTCGCCTGGGACCTCGCCTCCCTGGACGGGCGGCAATTCCACGCCCTCGACCTGCGGCCCGACCCCGACATGGTCTTCGCGGGCGACTTCGACCTGCGCGGCATGCTCGCCACCCTTTCCGCCAAGGCGCGCCAGACCGGGGCGGAGCTGGTGGTCCTCGACGGGCTCGACACCGTGCTCGGCTGGCTCGCCAGCCCGGCCAGGCGCAGCGCGGAACTCGCCCGCATCGGCCGCTGGCTGGAGGAGGAAGGCCTCACCGCCATCGTCACCGCCAAGGCGGAGCGCCAGGGCGGCCCGGTCGATGCGCTCGGCCCGCTCGAATTCGGCGTCTCGCTCGTGGTGGCGCTGGAGCGGCGCGAGGAGAGCGGCGGCACCCTCCGCGCGCTGCGCATCACCAAGTACCGCGGCAGCCCGCATAGCAGCAGCGCCCATGCGCTGTTCTTCTCCCGCCACGGGCTGGAGCCGCTGATATGGCCCGGCGGCGATGCCCCACCCGCCTCGCGCGAGCGCGTCGGCTCCGGCATGCCGCGGCTCGATGCGCTGCTCGGCGGCGGCTATCTTCGCGGCAGCACGGCGCTGCTCTCCGGCCCTCCCGGCACCGGCAAGTCGACCCTCGGCGCGCTCTTCGCCGCTTCCGTCTGCGCCGCCGGCGGCCGCGCCGTGCATGTCGCCTTCGATGAGGGGCCCGAGCAGGCCATCCGCAACATGCGCTCGGTCGGCATCGACCTCGATGGCCATCGTGCCTCGGGCGCCCTCCGCCTGATCGGCCTGCAGCCCGGCCGCGACGGGCCGGAGCAGCTGCTCTCCGAGATCCTCGCCGCAGTCGAGACCCAGAAGGCCACCGCCCTGGTGGTGGACCCCGTCTCCTCGCTGATGCGCGGCGGCGTCGCCGATCTCGGCCAATCCGCCATCCGCCGCCTGGTGGAGGAGGCCCGCGCCCGCGGCATGACCGCCCTGCTCACCTCCCTGGTCGAGGTGGGGGACGACCCTTCCACCGGCACGCTCAGCGCCGTCTCCACCATCGCCGATGCCTGGATCGCCCTCGGCTATACCGAGCGCGGCGGCGAGCGCAACCGCACCCTCTCCATCATCAAGGCGCGCGGCAGCGCCCATTCCAACCAGACGCGCGAATTCATCATGAGCGGCGAGGGGTGCACCCTGGCTGATGTCTATACCGCCGGCGGCTCCGTCCTGCTCGGCACCGCGCGGATGGAGCGCGAGGCCGAGGAGCGCCGCCGCGAAGCCCTCGCCAGCCTCGACCACCAGCGGCGCCTGCGCGAGCTGCAGACCCAGCTCGCCGAGGCCGAGATGCACCAGCGCCGGTCCGCCCTGCAATTCGAGGCCGCGCAGGCCGAGCTCGCCCTGCTGGAGGCCGCCGAGGCCGGGCGCCGCACCGACCAGGCCGAGCGCCTTGCCCGCACCGCCGCAAGCCGCTCCGCCGATGTTCCGGTGGAGGAGGCCGGGGCACCGGCATGACCGCTGTCGTCACCCTCTACGTCGCCGGCGGCGCCCCGCGCTCCGCCGCCGCGCTGCGCAACCTCACCGCCGCCATCGCCGCCACCGGCCGGCCGGAGGGCACCTTCCGCGTCGAGCTGATCGACGTGCTGCGCGAGCCGGCCCGGGCGTTGGAAGCCGGGCTGCTGGCGACGCCGAGCCTCGCCCTCACCGGCGCCAATGGCCGCCGCCGCTGGTTCGTCGGCGATTTCGCGCAGCCGGAGGTGCTGGCGGGCTGGCTCGCCGACGTACTGGATGGCGATCCCCCCTGACCTCGGGCGCGGCAGCCTCTATATCTGGCGTCCATCAGGAGCTTGCCCGTGGTCGCCATCACCTCGCCCGCCTTCAAGGAGAATGCCCGGACCGCCCTCGCGGACCCCGGCCTGCAGAAGGCGCTCGGCACGGCGAAGGGCGCCTTCCTCCAGCGCCGCGCCCAGGCCGTCGCCAACCTGCCCGAATTCGAGCAGCTCCGGGATATCGGCCGGAACATCAAGAACCACACGCTGGCGAACCTCGACTTCTACCTCGAGGCCTATGAGGCCAAGGTGAAGGCGGCCGGCGGCCAGGTGCATTGGTGCTCGACCGCCGACGACGCCCGCGCCGCCGTGCTGGAGATCTGCCGAAAGGCCAACGCCCGCACCGTCACCAAGGGCAAGTCGATGATCTCCGAGGAGCTCGGGATCAACGCCCACCTGGAAGCCCACGGCATCCGCCCGGTCGAGACCGATCTCGGCGAGTACATCCTTCAGCTCCGCCAGGAGCACCCCTCCCACATCATCGCCCCCGCCTTCCACCTGAACCGCGAGGATTGGGAGGCCGATTTCCGCCGCCTCCACACCGACCTGCCGGCCGACCGCGTCTTCGCCGAGCGGCGCGACATCCTGGCCGAGGCGCGCACCAAGCTGCGGGAGAAGTTCCTCCAAGCCGATGTCGGCATCACGGGGGCCAATTTCCTCATCGCCGAGACCGGCAGCAGCGTCATCGTCACCAACGAGGGCAATGGCGACCTGACCCAGACCCTGCCGCGGGTCCATATCGCGCTGGCCAGCATCGAGAAGGTCGTTCCCACGCTGGAGGACGCCACCAGCCTCCTCCGCCTGCTCGCCCGCTCTGCCACGGGCCAGGATTTCTCAGTCTACACTACCTTTTCCACCGGCGCCCGCCGACCCGCCGACCTCGACGGGCCGGAGGAGTACCACGTCGTCCTGGTCGACAACGGCCGCTCCAACATGCTCGGCACCGAGTTCCAGGAGATGCTGCGCTGCATCCGCTGCGCCGCCTGCATGAACCACTGCCCGGTCTATGGCGCGATCGGCGGCCATGCCTATGGCTGGGTCTATCCCGGGCCGATGGGCTCCGTCCTCACCCCTTCCCTCGTCGGCATCGAGAAGACGGGGATGCTGCCCAACGCCTCCACCTTCTGCGGCAAGTGCGAGAGCGTCTGCCCGGTGAAGATCCCGTTGCCGAAGATGATGCGCCACTGGCGCGAGCGGGAGTTCGAGCGCCATCTGACGCCGGCCACCCAGCGCAGCAACCTTGCCCTCTGGGCCTGGTTCGCTCGCCGCCCGACGCTCTACCGGGCCGCTACCCGTGCAGCCAATGCCGCGCTCGGCCTGCTCGGCCGCGGCAAGGGCGCCTTCCGCTCCCTGCCGCTCGCCGGCGGCTGGACCGCCGGGCGCGACCTGCCAGTGCCGGAGGGCGGCACCTTCATGGCCCGCTATGCGAAGGAGCAGCGCCGCCGATGACCAAGGAGGCCATCCTCGGCGCCATCCGCCGCGGCCTGAAGCGCGGGCCGCTGCCCGCCGACCAGCAGGCCATGCTGGGCGGGCGGCTGGCGACGCATCCGCGCCACCTCATCCCCGCCCGCTCGCGCCTGCCGCGGCCGGACCAGGTCGCCCTCTTCATCCGCAACGTGGAGAAGGAGTTCGGCACGGTCGAGCGCGTGCCGAATGCAGAGGCCGTGCCCGCCGCCATCGCCGACTACCTGGCGGCCCAGAACCTGCCGCCCCGCTTCCCCATGGCGCCCCACCCGGAGCTGACGGCGATCCCCTGGTCGGAGCGCCCGCTGCTGGAGATCGAGCAGCGCCGCGCGGAGGCCACCGACCAGGTCAGCCTCCAGCACGGCTATGCCGGCATCGCCGAGACGGGCACGCTGATGCTCCCCTCCGCGCCGGAGCGCCCGACCACCCTCAACCTCCTCGTCGAGACCGAGATGGTGGTGCTCCGCGCCAGCCGCATCGTCGGCGCCTATGAGGAAGCCTGGGACCGCCTCCGCGCCGAAAGCAAGGACGAGCGCAGCGGCGGGTTCATGCCGCGCAACATCATGTTCGTCACCGGCCCCTCGCGCAGCGCCGATATCGAGCAGACGCTGGAGCTCGGCGCCCATGGCCCGCGGCGCCTGCACATCATCCTGATCGACGACGACCCCGCCGCCCTGCCGATGGGCGATGCCACGGCCCCGCCGCCGGTCGCCGTCCCGGGCGGCCCCGCCGCCCCGGGGGATTGAGCGCGCCCGCCCGGCCGCGCCGGGCCCTGACCGAGCTCGATCGCCGCCTCTGGCAGGCCTGGACGGCGCATGCCCATGTCGCGCCCATGCCCGGTAAGGCCCTGCCGCCCCCGCCGCCCGAGCCGACGCTGCCCGGCCCCGCACCCGCGGCGCCCCTGGCCGTGCCGCCGCCCCGCCCGACTGCCCCTCGCCCCGCGCCCGAGCTTCAGGTCGGCGCCCCACCCCCCG
The DNA here is from genome assembly GCF_000745835.1 of Belnapia moabensis DSM 16746. GTDB lineage: Bacteria > Pseudomonadota > Alphaproteobacteria > Acetobacterales > Acetobacteraceae > Belnapia > Belnapia moabensis. The sequence goes on from NZ_JQKB01000006.1 coordinate 73,823, forward strand.
GCCTCGACGGCAAGCGCTGGCGTGAGCTGCGCCGCGGCCGCACGAAGCCCGAGCGCACCCTCGACCTGCACGGCCGCCGCGCCCAGGACGCCCATGCCGCCGTCCGCCGCTTCCTCCACGAAGCCCAGGCCGACGGCCTCCGCTGCGTCGCCATCGTCACCGGCAAGGGCTCCAGCACCGAGGGCGGCGTCCTTCGCCGTGAGCTGCCCTTCTGGCTGAACGCGGCCGAGATGCGCCCTCTCCTCCTCGGCGCCGCCCACCCGCACGCCAGCAACCCTGGCGCCGTCCACCTGCTGCTCCGCCGTCGCCGATGACGCCCTTCGGCCAGCGCCTCCGCGCCCTCCGCGAGGCCCATGGCATCAGCCAGGCCGCCCTCGCCCAGGCGCTGCACGTCTCCCCCGCCTATCTCTCGGCGCTGGAGCACGGCCATCGCGGCCGGCCCTCGCTGGGGCTCATCCATCAGGTGAACGAGTTCTTCGGGCTGATCTGGGACGACGCGGAGGAGATGGCGCGGCTCGCCCGGCTCTCGCATCCACGGGTGGTGCTGGATACGGCGGGGCTGAGCCCGGAGGCGACGGCGCTGGCCAACCGGCTGGCGCGGGACATCCGCAAATTGTCCCCGGAGACGATCCGCGCCCTTGTCCAAACGCTGGATGGGGGTTCCACCCCCATGCCCCCGCCGGGGCCAAAGCTTGGCCCCGGACCCCGCCATAAGTAAGGCTCAGAACCGGAGGCGAGGCCCGGAGACGAGCTGCGCGGCATGCGTCACGCGGCGGCGGCCATGGGTCTTCGCCGTCAGCACGGCGGCGGTCAGGCGGTTGTCATGCACCGCGGCGAGGCCGAAGCCCTGGTTGTTCAGCAGCAGGAAGTGGTCCGTCACCCGCAGCAGGTACCAGCCCGGCGCCAGGCCATCCCGCACCAGGCCGAGCAGGCTCGGCCGCCGCTCCGGCAGGTCGACCGGCGCATGCGCGACATCCAGATGCTCGAGCGCGCCCAGGATGTCCCGCCAATAGGCCGTCACGACCGGCCCACTACCGGGATACCAGTCGGGCGCGATCCCCCGCAGCATGGTGCTCGCCGCCCGGTAGGGCAGCCCGCTCGCCAGGGCCAGCGTCGCCGGCCCGCACCACGGCACCAGCCCGCCATTCTCCGCCATCAGCTCGTCATGGCTTCGTAGCCCGGCAGGACGCTCGATAAGGGCCGCCCCGGCCCCCAGACCGGCTTCAGTAAGCCGCCCATCCTGACGATCCGCCATCGCGCGATCCCGCAAGCACCCGGGCGCGGGATGGCGCCCAGGGCACTCACAAGATCGTGTGACTTCACCTTGTCGTCAATATACGATCGGAGGGAACCCTTACCCGATCAGCACTCCATGCTGCCGCAGGAAGCCGAGCAGCGGCAGCAGCGGCAGGCCGAGGATGGCGCTGTGCTCGCCCTCCACCGCATCGAACAGCTGTACCCCGAGCCCCTCCAGCCGGTAGGCCCCGACCGACCCGAGCACCGCCTCGCCTTCGGCCGCCAGATAGGCGTCGAGGAATTCCTCGGAGAAGTCGCGCATGGTCAGCCGTGGCCGCGCCAAGTGCTGCCAGACCCGCTGCCCGCCGCGCCAGCAGACCATGGCCGTCATCAGCTCATGCGGCCGCCCGCGCAGCGCCAGCAGTTGCGCCCGCGCCGCCGCCATGTCCGGGGGCTTGTCGAACCAGCGGCCCTCGCAGACCAGCATCTGGTCGGCGCCGATCACCAGCGCCTCCGGGTTGCGCCGGGCGAGGCGCTGCGCCTTGGCTTCGGCCAGCAGCATCGCCGCCTCGCCGGGTGCGATGCCCTCGGCGCGCGCACTCTCCTTGATCGCCGCCTCATCGACCGCCGCCGCCTCGGCCGTGAAGCGCAGCCCCGCCGCCGCCAGCACCGCCCGCCGCGCCGAGGAGGCGGTGGCGAGGATGAGGGCTGGCGCCTCCCGCTGGATCATGACGCACCTCCGCCGAGCACCGCCGCCGCCGGGTCCGCCGGCGCATGTGCCGCCGCCTCCCCGCGCCGGGCGTGCCAGGCATCCATCAGTTGCAGGACCGTCGCCGCCGTCTCCTCGATGCTGCGGCGGGTCACGTCGATCACCGGCCAGCCATGCTGGTTGCAAAGCCTCCGGGCGGAGAGGATTTCCGCCTTCACGCTGTCATGGTCGATATAGTCGTTGGTGTCCTGCCGCACGCCGTCGGCGCCGATCAGCCGCAGCCGGTGCCGGCGGATCTCGATCAGCGCATTGGTCTCGATGGTCAGCCCCACTACCGGGCAGGGCGAATCCGCCAGTTCCGGCGGCAGCGCCGCGCCGGGGACGATCGGCACATTGGCCGCCTTGATCCCCCGGTTCGCCAGGTAGAAGCAGGTCGGCGTCTTGCTGCTGCGCGAGACGCCGACGAGGCAGACATCCGCCTCATGGATGCCCGCCGTCCCCTGCCCGTCGTCATGCGCCAGCACGTAGTGCATGGCGTCGATCCGGCGGAAATAGTCTGCATCCATCACATGCTGCGCCGCCCGCTTCTCCCTGGCCCGCGCGCCCAGCTGCCCCTGCAGCAGGTCCACCACCTGGTCCAGCACCGAGAGGCAAGGGACGCCGAGGCGCATGCAGGCCTCCTCCAGCGCCAGCCGCAGGCTCTTGTCGACCAGGGTGAAGAGCACCGGCCCCGGCTCGTGGTCGAGCCCCTCCAGCACCCGGTCGAGCTGCAGGCGGGAGCGGATGAGGCTCCAGCGATGGTGCACCACATGATGGTCCTCGAACCGCGCCAGCGTCGCCCGGGCGATCGAATTGAGCGTCTCGCCCGTGCTGTCGGAGACCAGGTGCAGGTTGACGGTTCTGTGGGGCATCCCGGGAGAATAGCGCACGCCGCTGGGGACGAAGTGGAAAACTCAAGGCCGAACGCCGCCTACGGTGGATGGAGGGGGTGACTCCGCACATAGCGCACAGGCGGGAGAGGATTCCCGACTGAGTCGGCCGACTCCGGGACGGCGGGGGATTCACCCAACGGAGTCAGCGAGTCGCCGACTCAGTCGGTCGTGGACAGGCCTGTGGATGGAATCCGGAGTAATTGCCTCCACAGCATCCACAGGCCCTATCACCACTGCATCCTTTCAAGACTCTTGTTTTCTTGCGAAGGGTAGGGCTCCAGGGAGGAAGGCATGCCAAGTGTGAGCGAAGATCCGAGTCAGAAGCCCCTGCTCCGCGCCCTGGCTGGCGAGGCCGTCTGGCCGCCGCCGATGTGGCTGATGCGGCAGGCCGGCCGCTACCTGCCCGAGTACCGCGAGATCCGCGCCCAGGCCGGCGACTTCATCGCCCTCTGTACCGCGCCGGCAATGGCCGCCGAGGTCACCCTCCAGCCGATCCGCCGCTACGGCATGGACGGCGCCATCCTCTTTTCCGACATCCTCATGGTGCCCTGGGCCATGGGCCAGCCGCTCCGCTTCGCCGAGGGCGAGGGGCCGGTGCTGGAGCCGGTGCGCGACGCCGCGGCGATCAACCGGCTCGACCCCTCGGTCTGCGCCGCCAATGCCGCGCCGATCATCGAGACGGTGCGCCTCGTTCGCGCCGGGCTGGCCGAGGAGGCGCCGCGCACCACGCTGATCGGCTTCGCCGGCAGCCCCTTCACCGTCGCCTGCTACATGGTCGAGGGTCATGGCAGCCGCGACTTCGCCGCCGCGCGCGGCATGGCCTATGGCGACCCGGCCCTGTTCGGCCGGCTGATCCGCATCCTGGTCGATGCCAGCGCCGACTATCTCTGCGCCCAGGCCGACGCCGGGGCCGAGGCGCTGATGCTGTTCGACAGCTGGGCCGGGCTGCTGGCGCCGAGCCAGTTCCGCCGCTGGGTGATCGAGCCGACGGCGAGCCTGGTGCGGGCCATCCGCAAGCGCCACCCGGCGATCCCGCTGATCGGCTTCCCCCGCCTCGCCGGGCCGATGCTGGTGGAATATGCCCAGCGCACCGGGGTGCAGTGCCTCGGCATCGACACCTCGATGGATTTGCGCTGGGCCGCCTCCGCCGTGCCGCCCTCAATGTGCCTCCAGGGCAACCTCGACCCGCTCTCCCTGGTCACCGGCGGCATGGCGCTGGAGACGGAGGCCCGCTCCATCCTGGGTGCCATGCGCGGTCGCCCCTTCATCTTCAACCTCGGCCACGGCATCGAGAAGGTGACCTCCCCCGATAACGTGTCCGCCTTGGTCCGGCTGGTCCGTACCGGCTGACTCGAGGGTTCCAAGGGCCCTTCGGCCCTTGGCGGGAGGAGCTTGAGGAGGGCAGCGCCCTCCTCAATGTCCGGGATTTGCCCGCCTGGGTAATTCCCCCCGCCCCCGCTTTGCTCTAACCCCCAGCTTGACCCGCTGGCGAACCGGCCAAATCTGCGGGCCTGGATCTTGGGCTCGGGGAGTTTCGATGCAGCGGGTGGCGGTGGTGCTGTTCAATCTCGGGGGGCCGGATGCGCCGGACAGCGTGCGCCCGTTCCTCGAGAACCTGTTCACCGACCCGGCCATCCTGCGGGTGCCCGGCTTCATCCGCCCATGGCTTGGCCGCTTCATCGCCAAGCGGCGCACCCCCGCGGCTTCGGAGAACTACGCCATCCTCGGCGGCCGCTCGCCCTTGCTGGAGCTGACCGAGGCCCAGGCCCGCGATCTTGAGGCGGAGCTGAACGCCGCCGGCGGCGCCGAGTACCGCTGCTTCATCGCCATGCGCTACTGGCACCCGATGAGCGACGCCGCAGCGCGGGCCGTCCGCGACTGGGGCCCGGACCGGGTGCTGCTGCTCCCCCTCTACCCCCAGTATTCGACGACGACGACCGGCAGCAGCGTCACCGCCTGGGACGAGGCCGCCGCCCACGCCGGCCTCGCCGTGCCGACCAAGACGCTGTGCTGCTACCACTCCGACCCGGCCTTCGCCGCGGCGACGGCCGCCGCCGTGCGCACCGCCTACGACTCCGCCCGCGCTGCCCTGGCGCCGGAGGTGCCGCTGCGCATCCTCTTCTCTGCCCATGGCCTGCCGGAGAGCATCGTCAAGCGCGGCGACCCCTATCAGTGGCAGGTGGAGCAGAGCGTCGCCGCCGTGGTCGAGCGCCTGGGGATCGAGGGGCTGGACCACTCGATCTGCTACCAGTCCCGCGTCACGCCGCAGAAATGGATCGGCCCGAGCACCGAGCTGGAGCTGGAGCGTGCCGCCCATGACAAGGTGGCGGTGCTGGTCTGCCCCATCGCCTTTGTCTCCGAGCATTCCGAGACGCTGGTGGAACTCGACGTCGAATACCGGGAGGAGGCGGAGCGCCTCGGCGTTCCCGGCTATTTCCGCGTCCCCGCCCAGAACAGCGACCCGGGCTTCATCGCCGCGTTGCGCGACCTGGTCCGCCGCGCCGAGGCCGATGAGCGGCCGCTCTGCAGCTTCGCCGGCGCCCGACAATGCCCGAAGCCCTTCGGCGACTGCCCCCATGCCCGGGCCCGCGCCCGGACCAGGGAACTCGCCTGATGCGCCCCGCCGCCGTCCTGTTCGACTGCGACGGCGTGCTGGCCGATAGCGAGGGGCTGGTGAACCGCCTGGTGGCCGAGGCGATCACCGCTCAGGGCTGGTCCCTCTCCGCCGAGCAGGCGCGCGAGACCTTCCTCGGCATGGCCCTGCCGGCGATGCTGCCCGTCATCGAGGCCCGCTGCGGCCGCCTACCGCCCGACTGGGGCGGGGCGCTCACCCGCCGCATCCTCACCGCCGTGACCGAGGAGGTGGAAGCCATCCCCGGCGCGCCCGCCGCCGTCGCCGCCGCCTCGGCCGCCGGGCTGCCGCTCGCCGTCGCCTCCAACTCCACCCGCGGCGAGCTGCGGGCGAAGCTGGCCCGGCTCGGCCTCGCCCGCTATTTCGGCGAACGCGTCTTCACCTTCGAGGACGTGCCCCGGCCCAAGCCCGCCCCCGACATCTACCGCGCCGCCGCCGCCGCCTGCGGGGCCGCCCCGGAGGATTGCGTGGTGGTCGAGGACAGCCTGCTCGGCGCCCGGGCCGGGATCGCGGCGGGCTGCCGCGTGTTGGGCTTCACGCGGGACACGGAGGCGGCCGTGCTGGCCGCGGTCGGCGCCCGGCCCTTCGCCGACATGGCGGAGCTGCCGGCCCTGCTGGGAATCGAGGAGTAACCCATGATCGGACGCGGAATTGTGGCCGCCGCGGCGGCGCTGCTGCTGATGGCCGCCGGCGACCCGCCCGAGGCGGAGCGGATGGTCCCCGGCGGCCGCGCCGGCTGGGTGACGGACCCGCAGAGCCGCTGCTGGCTCTGGGCTGGCGGCATCGAGCCGGGCGCGACCGACATCGTCGCCGACTGGAACGGCGCCTGCCCCGAAGGCCCCGCCGAGGGCCCCGGCCGCGCCATCGTCACCTGGCAGAGCCGCGGCGAGACCCGCCGCATGGACTACCAGGGCGACATCGTGCGCGGGAAGAATGACGGCCGTGGCAAGCTCACCATCACCGAGGGCGGCCGGGTGGTGAGCGAGGAGGAGGGCGTCTTCCACGACGACCGGCTGGTGGAGGGCCGCCTCGCCCTGCCCCGCCTCGGCATCGAATTCGAGGGCAGGCTCCGCGCCGGCCACCCGCAGGGTCCCGGGCGGCTCAGCGTGCAGGGCCGCGTCTTCCAGGGCGACTGGGTGAATGGCTGCCTGCAACAGGGCGACAACTGGGTCGCCTTCACCCGCCCGGTCGAGAGCTGCGCGGGCCAGGATACCTGACGCCGTGACCATCGACTTCCTGGCGCCGCTCTACCCCTGGACCAAGGCCTTCCACCTGATCGCCGTCATCGCCTGGATGGCGGCGCTGCTCTACCTGCCGCGCCTTTATGTCTACCACAGCCAGGTGCCCGTCGGCGGGCCGCAGAGCGCGCTGTTCCAGACCATGGAGCGGCGGCTGATGCGCGGCATCATGAACCCGGCGATGATCGCCGTCTGGCTGCTTGGCCTGACCCTGGTGCTGACGCCCGGCGTCATCGACTGGCGGGCCGGCTGGTGGCACACCAAGCTGCTCTCGGTGCTGCTGATGAGCGGCTTCCACGGCCACCTCTCCGCCGCCCGCCGCCGCTTCGCCGCCGATGAGCGGCCGAAGAGCGAGCGCTACTGGCGCATGGTGAACGAGGTGCCGGCGGTGCTGATGGCGATCATCGTCATCATGGTGATCGTGAAGCCCTTCTGATCCGCGGCCTCGGCTCTGCCGGCCCGTTGCCCCCGGCCATCGCTTTCGGCGCGTCCCGCCCGTGTCGCGGCGAACCGCCGGAGCTCGGGCGCATTGAGCCATGGCCGCGGCGGACCGCGCGGCCGCCCGACGGGCGCGACGACGAGGGCACCGCATGACATCTCCCCGCTTCGCCAGGGCCGCCAATGCGGCGATCGGCCGGATCGAGGCCACCGCCTCGCTCGACACCCCGAGCCACGCGATCGAGACCGCGATGGCCCGCCCGGCGCAGATCGCCGGCCGCCCCGCGGGCAGGATCGGCGATGCCCTGCACGGCACCCGCTACGGCCACCCCGTCCACCCGATGCTGGTTACCATCCCGATCGGGACCTGGACGCTCGCTTTCGGCCTCGACCTCCTGGCGGCGCTCGGCGCCCGGTCGAATGGCGCCGCGCGGGCCGCGGACATCGCGCTGAAGGCCGGCGCCGCGGGCGCCGTGGCCGCGGCGGCGACGGGCCTCGCGGACTGGCAGCACACCAATGGCCGCGACCGCCGGGTCGGCCTGGTCCACGCCCTCGTCAACAGCACCGCGCTCGGCCTCACCCTTGCCTCGATCGGCCTCCGCAGCCGCGGGCGGCGGCGGGAGGGAAGGCTGGCCAGCGCCGCCGGCTGGGCCTGCATGGTCGTCGGCGGCTATCTCGGCGGGCACATGGTCTATCGCCGCCGCATCGGCGTCGACCATGCGGACCGCAGCCCGGAGCCCCGCGACTTCGCGCCCGTGCTGCCGCTTGCCGAACTGGAGGAGAACCGGCCCCGCCGGGTCGAGCTCCGCGACGAGAACGCCCGACAGGACATCGGCATCGTCCTCGTCCGCCGCGGCGGGCGCGTGCATGCGATGGGGGCGCGCTGCTCCCATCTCGGCGGCCCGCTGGACCAGGGCTGGGTGCTCGGCAACGCGCTCGTCTGCCCCTGGCACGGCTCGAGATACGACCTGGAGACCGGCTGGCCGGAGAGCGGCCCCTCCACCTGCCCGCAGCCGCGCTACGAGACCCGCCTGCGGGACGGCATCGTCGAGATCAGGCGGGAACAGGAGCCGGGCGACGAGATCGTCACCGCCGCCGACCTGCCGCCCGTGCCGCGTGACGCCGCGCCGGGCGGGGGCCGGAAGGCCGACGAGGTGCTGACCGAGCACCACCAGCTGATCCGCCGGCTGTTCGAGACCATCGAGGCAACCCCGCGCCACCAGCCGGAGCGCCGCGACCTGATGCGGACCCTCGCCTCCGAGCTCGAGATCCACGAGCATGTCGAGGACCACCTCTTCTACCCGGCGGTCCGGCCGGTCAGCGAGGATGTCGCCATCGCCCATTCCGAGCACCGCCAGCTGGCCGACCTGCTCGCCATGACCCTGAAGCTCGACACCGCCAGCCCCGAATTCGAGGAGCACCTGCGGGCCCTGCATGCCGCGGTGGACCATCATGCGGGATCGGAGGAGCGGTCCATGTTCCGCGAGGCCCAGCGCCTTGGCGAGCCCCGCCTGCGCGAGCTGGGCCAGGCGCTGGAGGCGATGATCGAGCAGCAGCGGACCAGCCGTTTCCAGCGGGCCTTCCGCGACCTCAAGATCCGGCTGCTGGAGGGGGTCTAGGCGGCGAAGCTCGCCCACTCCCTGCGGATCTCCTCCATCCGCGCCGACAGCTCCTCCGCGCGGCCGATCTCCTCCATGAAGCCCATCGGCCGGAAATCCGCCATGCGCATCGGGTAGAGGATGCCGTCCAGGTGGTCGTACTCGTGCTGGACGACGCCGGCATGGAAGCCCGTCACCTCGGCCGCGACGGGCTGGCCGTCGCAATCGACGCCGGAGTAGCGGATGCGCATGAAGCGCGGCACCGCGGCGCGCAGGCCGGGGATGGAGAGGCACCCCTCCCACCGCATCTGCCGCTCATCGCCTACCGGCTCGATCACCGGGTTGATGACGACGGTATTGCCCACCACCGCATCCCCCGCCGCCCCGGTCGAGCGCTGCGGCTGCACCCGGAAGACGAAGAGCCGCAGCGGCACATGCACCTGCGGCGCCGCGAGCCCCGCCCCCGGCGCATCCTCCATGGTGTCGAACATGTCCCGCACCAGGCGGCGGATCTCGAGCGCGCCGGGGTCGGCGACGGGCCGGCAGCGTTCGAGCAGGACAGGGTGGCCCATGCGGGCGATCTTCAGGACGGCCATGGGTGGAGCCTATCAGCCTGCGCGCGGCCGGCGAGACTTGACCTCGGCCGGCAAATACCCCATCTCAACCGTTGACGGCCAGCGATCCGGTCCTATACGGTTCGGTCCGCTTCCTCGGGGCATATGGCGCGCCCGCGCCCGGTGCCTCTCTCCCTCCTTCCTTCCTCGGGACATCGCCGGCCCTTGGCCCCGGCCCCTCTATCCAGGGTCCGTGTTCATGGCACAGGCGGAAGGGCCGGACTTATGGCGCGCCATGCGCCGCGATGCCGGCCTCATTGGGACCGTCCTGTCCCCTCGCATCCGGACGCACCGCGCCATGCATCTTTCCGAACTCAAGGCCAAGAGCCCCGCCGAACTCCTTTCCTTCGCCGAGGAGCTTCAGGTCGAGAACGCCTCGTCCCTGCGCAAGCAGGACATGATGTTCGCCATCCTCAAGCAGCTCGCCGAGAACGACCAGGCGATCTTCGGCGAAGGCACGCTCGAGATCCTGCCGGACGGCTTCGGCTTCCTCCGCAGCCCGCAGGCGAACTTCCTCCCCGGCCCGGACGACATCTACATCTCGCCCGCCCAGGTGCGCCGCTTCGGCCTGCGCACGGGCGATACGGTGGAGGGCCAGATCCGCGCCCCGAAGGACGGCGAGCGCTACTTCGCCCTCCTCAAGGTCAACGCCATCAATTTCGAGCCGCCGGAAGCGCTGCGTCACCGGATCAATTTCGACAACCTGACGCCGCTCTACCCCAACCGCCGCCTCAAGATGGAGAACCCGGATGCGGAGGCGGTCGCCAAGGGTCCGTCCAAGGACTACACCCACCGCGTCATCGACCTGATCGCGCCGATCGGCATGGGCCAGCGCGCCCTGGTCGTCGCCCCGCCGCGCACCGGTAAGACGGTGATGCTGCAGAACATTGCCAAGTCGATCACCGCCAACCACCCCGAGGTCTTCCTCATGGTGCTGCTCATCGACGAGCGGCCGGAGGAAGTCACCGACATGGCCCGCACCGTCCGCGGCGAGGTCGTGGCCTCCACCTTCGACGAGCCGGCGACGCGCCACGTCCAGGTGACGGAGATGGTGCTCGAGAAGGCGAAGCGCCTGGTCGAGCACAAGCGCGACGTGGTGATCCTGCTGGATTCCATCACGCGCCTCGGCCGCGCCTACAACAGCGTCGTCCCCTCCTCCGGCAAGGTGCTGACCGGCGGCGTGGACGCCAACGCCCTGCAGCGGCCCAAGCGCTTCTTCGGCGCCGCCCGCAACATCGAGGAAGGCGGGTCGCTCACCATCATCGCCACGGCGCTGATCGACACCGGCAGCCGCATGGACGAGGTGATCTTCGAGGAGTTCAAGGGCACCGGCAACTCGGAGCTCGTGCTCGACCGCAAGCTCTCCGACAAGCGCACCTTCCCGGCGATCGACATCACCAAGTCCGGCACCCGCAAGGAGGAGCTGCTGGTGGATCGCGCCACGCTCGCCAAGATGTGGGTCCTGCGCCGCATCCTGAACCCGATGGGCACCCAGGACTCGATGGAGTTCCTGCTGGACAAGCTGAAGTACAGCAAGACCAACCAGGACTTCTTCGACGCGATGAACACCTGACGCAAAGGGGGGCGAAAGCCCCCCTTCTGCTATCCGCCACCCGGGGAGACAGAATGACCCGCGAGGTCGAACCGTTGGCCACCATCCTTCGCGCCGCCAGCTTCGCCGCCCGCGTCCATGCGACCCATCGCCGCAAGGGCGCCGCCGCCGAGCCCTATGTGAACCATGTGCTGGAGGTGGCCGCCATCCTCGCCGCTGCCGGCGCCCCACCCGCCGCCATCATCGCCGGGCTGCTGCACGACACCGTCGAGGACAGCGACGCCGACCCGGTGCCCACCACCCTCGGCATGCTCGAAGCGGCCTTCGGCCCTGAGGTCGCCGCCATCGTCGCCGAGGTCTCGGACGACAAGTCGCTGCCCAAGGAAGTCCGCAAGGGCCTGCAGATCCGCCACGCCGCCCACGCCTCGGATGCTGCGAAGCAGGTGAAGCTGGCCGACAAGATCGCCAATCTCCGCACCATGCAGAGCAGCCCGCCCACCGGCTGGGACCATGGCCGCCGCCTCGAATATGTCGGCTGGGCCGGCCGCGTCGCCGCCGGCGCCAAGGGCGTCAACCCCGCGCTCGATGCGCTGTCCGACGAGACATATCGCCACGCGGTCGCCCGCCTGGCGGAAGAAGCCTGAGAAAGGAAGGAAATCCGGGACGCCGGCCGGCTTGGGGGGTCTGATCCCAGGCCGCATGGAGGGGGGGGAGCGGCCCGGAACTGCTCAACCGGCGTCCCGTAGCCAGAACATGGCACGTCTCGGCCGTAATTGTGAGTCATCAGTTAATGACAGTGGCGATAGCAGCATTGTCGTGATGGCATGGTGCAGACGACGAACCGACGATCCTCCCCCAATGAGGTTGTGACCCGCCGCGCAATTCCTGCCGGCCGGCCCCTGGCGCCGCGATGCGCGAGGCGCCATGGTGCGCGCCCTTCGCCCCGGGAGATCCGAATGTCCCACCAGGCCCCCCTGGCCCTGCCCCGCCGCGCGCTGCTCGGCAGCCTCCTCGCCGCTCCGATGCTGGCTCCCACCCTGGCCCGGGCCCAGCCCGCCTTCCCCACCCGCCCGGTCTCGCTGATCGTCCCCTTCCCCCCCGGCGGCACCACCGACGTGGTGATGCGCGCCCTGGCCGAAGGCGCCTCCCGCCGCCTGCCGCAGCAGATCATCATCGACAACAAGCCCGGCGCAGCGAACACCCTGGGCGCCGCGGCCGTCGCCCGCGCCCGGCCGGACGGCTACCTGCTCACCCAGCTCCCCGCCTCCGCCATCCGCGTCCAGCTTCTGCAAAAGCTGCCCTACGACACGCTGCGCGACTTCACCCCGATCGTCAGCGTGACCGGCTACACCTTCATGGTGATCGCCAAGGCCGGCCGCTTCCCCAATGGCTGGGCGGACTTCGTCGCCGAAGCCCGCCGCCGCCCCGGCCAGCTCGCCTTCGGCTCCACCGGCGCCAACGGCACGCCGCATGTCACCATCGCCGAACTGGCGGCGAAGGAAGGCATCGAGCTGATCCACGCCCCCTTCCGCGGCGATGCCGACGGCTCCCAGGCGCTGCTCGGCGGGCATATCGATATCATGGCCGGCGGCTCCGGCCTCGGGGCGCTGGCCGATGGCAACCAGGCGACCATCCTCAACGTCTGGAATGCGGAGCGCCTGCCCCGCTGGCCCAGCGCGCCGACGCTGCGGGAGCTCGGCTACGACATGGTGGTGACGACGCCCTTCGGCATCGTCGCCCCCGCCGGGCTCGACCCGGCGGTGACGCGCACCCTGCACGATGCCTTCGCCGCCGCGCAGAAGGCCGAGGAGTTCCGCACCCTCCTCGCCCGCTACGACATGCCCGACGAATACCGCGACAGCGCCGGCTACGCCGCCGACATCCGCACGACCGTCGCGCGGGAGGAAGCGCTGATCCGCCGCCTCAACCTCACCGCCGGCTGATGGGGGCCGGGACCGCGGCGCTGGAGCGGGCCTGCCTCACCGCCCTGCCCGCGCCGCGCCAGGCCTTCGACGGGCCCTTCGTGGCGAAGCTCTTCCTCGGCGGCACGGGGCGCGGCAATGCGGTGAGCTCGCTCGACCCCGCGCCCGATGCGGACCTCGCCGCCCGCATCCTTCGCATCGAGGCGCTCTACGCCCGGCATGGCCTGCCCTGCCGCTTCCGCCTGACGCCACTCGACCCGCCCGGCCTCGAGCCGCTGCTGGCGGCCCGCGGCTACGCCGAGGGCGAGGAGACCATCGTCCATGCCGGTCCCCTGTCCGCCCGGCCGGACCCGGCCGCCCACCGCCTCGATGGCCCCGAGCCCGCCTGGATGGCCGTCGTATCGACCGCCGAGTACCAGACCGAGGCCCGCCGCGCCGAGAAGCTCCGCATGCCGGACCTTTTCGCCGTCCCCGCCGGCTGGTTCATCCTGCGGGAGGACGGCGTGGAGGCCGCCTGCCTCCTCGCCGTCGCGGACGGCCCCTGGTGCGGCATCTTCGACCTGGCGACGCACCCCGAACTCCGCCGCCGCGGCCTCGGCGAGCGGCTGATCCGCGCCGCCGCCCATTGGGCCGGCGGCCTCGGTGCCACCCGCCTCTGGGCCCAGGTGGCCTCGACGAACACTGCCTCCCTCGCTCTGCAACGCCGCGTCGGGCTGGCGGAGGCCTATCGCTACCGCTACCGGATCCGGCCCGTCACCGCGCCCTGAGCCGCGGCTCCGCCGTCGCCTTGGCGACCAGGATATCGAGCACCGCCCGCACCCGCCTCGGCAGGTTGTGGGTCGAGGGCCAGGCGGCATGCACGTCGCGCGGCTCCGCCCGCCAGCCCGGTAGCACGGGGACGAGCCGCCCTGCCTCCACCTCCTCCGCCACGCCCCAAGGCGCCAGCAGCGCGATGCCGAGCCCGGCCCGCGCCGCCAGATGCGTGGTATCGACGCTGTCCGCGCTGAAACCCCCATGCGTCTCGATCGAGGCGCTGCGCCCCTCCGGCCCGTCGAGCGTCAGCAGGCTGTTCATCCGCCCCGCCGTCAGCCGGCAGAATTCGTGCTGCGCCAGCTCCTCCGGCGTCTCCGGCATGCCGCGGCGGCGCAGGTAGTCGGGCGAGGCGAAGAGCGCGAAGTCGATCCGCCCCAGCTTGCGAACGATCAGCGACTGCTCGCGGATCGGCCCGAAGCGGATGGCGAGGTCGATGCCCTCGCCGATCAGGTCCACCTGCTTATGGTCGAGCCGCACATCGAGCGAGACGGCCGGGTTCGCATGCAGGAAATCCGTCAGCCAGGGCAGCACCACCGCGTTGAAGAAGGCGGCGACGCAGGCGATGCGCACCGGCCCGGCGAGCGAGGCCTGCGCCCCGCGCAGGCTGGCCTCCGCCTCCTCCAGCCGGTCGAGGATGCTGACCGCCTCGGCATGGAAGGCCTGTCCCGCCTCGGTGGCGGTGAGGCCGCGCGGCGAGCGCAGCAGCAGCGGCACGCCGAGGCGCCCCTCCAGCTCGCCGATGATGCGGGAGACGCTCGGCTGGCTCATCGCCAGGTCGCGGGCGGCGCGGGTGATGTTCCCGGTCTCCACCACGCGCCGGAAGACCGAGAGCTGCTGCAGCTTGTCCATGGGCCGGAAAATTTCCTGCCGCAATCAATCCGGCAGAAACATGCTCCGTTGAGAAAAGCTAAACCGTAAAGACCGTGCTGCCGGTCGTCTTCCGGCTCTCCAAGGCCCGATGTGCTTCGGCGGCATCCTTCAGCGCGAAGGTCTGGTTGACGGCGATCTTCACGCCTCCGGACTTGACCACCTCGAACAGATCGTTCGCCGTCGCCACCAGGTCGTCGCGCTTGGCGGTGTAGGTGTTGAGCGTCGGCCGGGTGACGTAGAGCGAGCCCTTGGCCGCCAGCACGCCGAGATCGGTCGTGACCGGCCCCGAGGCATTGCCGTAGCTGATCATCAGCCCGAAGGGCCGCAGGCAGTCGAGCGAGGTGGTGAAGGTGTCCTTGCCGACGCTGTCATAAACGACGGGCAGCATCGCCCCGCCGGTGATCTCGCGCACCCGCGCCGGGATGTCCTCGCTCGTCAGCAGCGCATGGTCGGCGCCGAGCGAGGTGATGAGCTTCGCCTTCTCCGGCGTCGAGACCACGCCGATCACGGTCGCGCCCAGATGCTTCGCCCACTGCACCAGGATGCTGCCGACGCCGCCGGCCGCCGCATGCACCAGGATGGTCTCGCCCGCCTTCACCGCATAGGTGCGCTTGACGAGGAACTGCGCCGTCATCCCCTGCAGCATCATCGCCGCTGCCTGAGTGAAGTCGATCCCGTCGGGAATCTTCACCAGCCGGTCCGCCGGAGCGCAGCGTGCCTCCGCATAGGCTCCGAGCGCGCCGGCATAGGCCACGCGGTCACCGACCTTCAACTCTGTCACGCCATCGCCCACCGCCTCGACCACGCCGGCGCCTTCCATGCCGACGGTCACCGGCATGCTCGGCGCCTTGTAGAGGCCGGTGCGGAAATAGACGTCGATATAGTTCAGCCCGACCGCATGATGGCGGACCAGCACCTCGCCCGGCTTCGGGTCGGGCAGCGGCACCTCTTCCCAGATCAGCCTCTCGGGGCCGCCGTGCTCGTGGACGCGGATGGCATGGTTCATCGGAGGGTTCCTTGCGACGCCGTCGGTGAAGGGGGTGTCCGAAACAGCGGAAGCGTTGCCGCTTCCTCGCGCGAAATCCCGCGGGCTTCAAGGGCCAGCAGGAAACGTTTGGTCACGATCCCGCCCTCCCCCGAATAGCCGCCAATTCCACCGCCCGCCGCGACGACACGGTGGCAGGGAATGATGATCGGGATGGGGTTGGCACCATTCGCCTGGCCGATGGCCCGCGGCGAGCCGCAGCCGATCTCCCGCGCGATGTCGATATAGCTGCGCGTCTGCCCCGGCGGGATGCGGCACAGCGCCGCCCAGACGCTCTGGCGGAAGGCGCTGCCCTGCGGCGCCAGCGGCAGGTCGAACAGTACGCGCTTGCCGTCGAAGTAGTCGTGCAGCTGTGCCGCTGCCTCGCGCAGCACCGGCGTCGGCGGCGGGTTGTCGATGCCATGGGCCCGGCCCCAGTCGAGGGCCAGGATGGCGCCATCCTCCTCGAAGACGGTGATCTCGCCGAGGGGCGTATGCAGGGTCAGGTGCGGCATGGGGGCAGCATGGCACACCGCGGCCGGGGCGTCGTCAAGCACGGCCCTGGCCGCCAGGGGGCGCCGTCGCTACATGAAGGACGAGCTTCAGGACGCCCCTCCCCATGGCCGATATCGCCGACCCGCCGCCCTTTTTCCGCGCCCATGTCTTTGTCTGCAACAACCGCCGCCCTGATGGTCATCGCCGCGGCTCCTGCGCCGCCCGCGGCAGCGATGCGCTGCGCGACTACATGAAGGCCCGCGCCAAGGAACTCGGCCTCGCGGGCGTCCGCATCAACCAGGCCGGCTGCCTCGACCGCTGCGAATTCGGCCCCGCCATGGTCATCTACCCCGAAGGCATCTGGTACCGCCCGCAAACCCGCGAGGATATCGACGAGATCCTCACCGCTCATCTTCAGGAAGGCGGCCGCGTTCCTCGCCTGATGCTGACGGAGAAGGACATTCCGCCGCCCAAGAATGCATGACGACATCATCTTCGCCCTGGCCTCCGGCCCCGGCCGGGCCGCCGTGGCCGTGCTCCGCCTCTCCGGCCGCGGCACCGGCGCCACGGTAGAGGCCCTGGCCGGCCGCCTGCCCCCACCTCGACACGCCTCCCTCCGCCGCCTGCGCCACCAGGGCGAGTTGCTGGATGAGGCGCTTGTCCTCTGGTTCCCCGGCCCGGCCAGCTATACCGGCGAGGACAGCGTCGAGCTTCACCTCCATGGCGGCCCCGCCATCCTCGCCGGCGTTGCCGAAGCCCTGGTCGCCCTCGGCGCCCGCCCCGCCGAGCCCGGCGAGTTCACCCGCCGCGCCTTCCTCAACGCCAGGCTGGACCTGACTGCCGCCGAAGGCATCGCCGACCTCATCGCCGCCGAGACCGCAGGCCAGCGTCGCCAGGCCCTTCGCCAGGCCGGCGGTGCCCTCGCCACGCTCTATGGCGGCTGGACGCAGCGCCTGACCGCGCTCCTGGCCCGCCAGGAGGCCTTCATCGAGTTCGAGGAGGAAGACCTCCCCCACGACCTCGACGACGCCGTCGCCACCGCCGCCGCGGCGCTGCGTACCGAGATCGCCACCCACCTCGCCGATGGCGGCCGCGGCGAGCGCCTGCGCGAGGGGCTGCACATCGCCATCCTCGGTGCGCCCAATGCCGGCAAATCCTCCTTGTTGAACGCCCTGGTCGGCCGCGACACCGCCATCGTCTCCGCCCGCGCCGGCACGACGCGCGACGTGGTGGAAGCCCGCGTCGACTTCGCCGGCATCCCCGTCACCCTGGCCGACACCGCCGGCCTCCGCGATGCCACCGACGAGATCGAGGCCGAGGGTATCCGCCGCGCCCGGCGCCGTGCCGAGGAAGCGGACCTCCTCCTCCTCCTCTTCGCCGCAGACCAGCCACCGGATGCCGAAACCCTCGCCTGGCGCCGCCCTGACGCCCTGATCGTCCTCAGCAAATCCGACCTAGGCGCAGCCGCGCCCGGCCTCGATGGCCTGCCCATCTCCGTCCGCACCGGCGAAGGCCTCCCCGCCCTTCGCGCCCGTCTCGAGGCCGAAGCCTTGGCCCGCGCCGGCACCACCGGCGAGACCCTGCTGACCCGCCCCCGCCACCGTGCCGCCTTGCAGGACGCCCTCGCCTGGCTCGACACCCTGCCCTCCGCCCCTCTCCCCGAACTCCGCGCCGAAGCCCTGCGCGCTGCCCTCCGCGCCATCGGCCGCATCACCGGCCGTGTGGGCGTCGAGGCCGTGCTGGACGTTGTCTTCAGCGAATTCTGCATCGGAAAATAAGATGGACGACGACCTCCGCGCCGCCTGGACCCGCCACGCCGCTGCCCGCCAGCGCTTCCTGGAGATGGCCGCCCGCGCCCTCCCACCGGCCAAGCTCGCCGACCAGGCCCGCCGCCTGGGCCTGCAACTCGACCGGGAGCTCGCCCAGGTCGGCGATGAGGAACTGGCTTACGCCATCGACCTCGCCATCTACGCCGCACCGCCTGGCCGCAGCCGTGCCATCGACCGCATCGCCCGCCAGCACGCCCGCCTGAACACCGAGGCCGCCCTCGTCCTCAACGCCCTCAGCCATGCCTGGCTTTCGGTCTTCCGCGTCGAGGACACCCACCCCGATGGCGGCCTGCTGCTGGAGGACACGCTGCTCGGCGGCCAAGTCTGGGCCCTCGACGAAGGCCTCGCTGAAGCGGCCGAACCCGGCAGCCTCGTCGCCACCCGCCTCGGCCGCGTCCAGGGCTATGCCATCACCACCGGCGTCCACTTGGTCCTAGACGATCCCACCCTCGCCAGCATCCGCGACGTGCTGAACCGCAGCGGCCTTGCCCCCGCCGACTTGCTGGAGGACACCCGCTTCACCGAGAACCTCTGGCGCCGCGCCTTGGGCTTCGGCCCAGCCTGAGATTTGGTGCTATACGCCCCGCATGTTCGACACGACATGCGATGTGGTGGTCATCGGCGGCGGCCATGCCGGCTGCGAGGCCGCGGCCGCCGCCGCCCGCTGCGGCGCCCAGACCCTGCTGCTGACCCACCGGCTCGACACCATTGGCGAGATGTCCTGCAACCCGGCCATCGGCGGCATTGGGAAGGGGCATCTGGTCCGCGAGATCGACGCGCTCGACGGCCTCATGGCCTGCGCCGCCGACGCCGCCGGCATCCACTTCAAGCTGCTCAACCGCAGCAAAGGCCCTGCCGTCCGTGGCCCCCGCGCCCAGGCCGACCGCCGCCTGTACCGCCAGGCGATGCAGGCCCTGCTGCGCGCCACCCCCAACCTCGACCTTCTGGCCGAAGCGGCCGAAGACCTCATCTTCGACCCCACCGGCCGCCTTGCCGGCGTGCTGACGGCTACCGGCCGCCACATCGGCGCCGCGGCAGTGGTCATCACCACCGGGACCTTCCTCCGTGGTGAAATCCATATCGGCGAGCGCCGCATCCCCGCCGGCCGCACCGGCGAAGCGCCTTCGATCGGATTGGCGGACAGCCTCGACCGCCTCGGCCTGCCCCTTGCCCGGTTGAAGACCGGCACGCCCCCCCGCCTCGACGGCCGGACCATCGACTGGCAGGCGCTGGAAACACAGCCCGGCGACGACCCGCCCGAGCCCCTCTCCTGGCTGACCGAAGGCATCACGAACCGCCAGCTCGCCTGCGCCATCACCGCGACGACACCCGAGACGCATGCGCTGATCCGCGCAAACCTGCATCGCAGCGCCGTCTATGGCGGCCGCATCGCCGGCACCGGCCCGCGCTACTGCCCCTCGATCGAGGACAAGGTGGTCCGCTTCGCCGAGCGCCAGCGCCACCAGATCTTCCTCGAACCCGAGGGTTTGGAGGACGATACCGTCTACCCCAACGGCATCTCCACCAGCCTGCCGGAAGACGTCCAGGCCGCGCTGATCGCCACCATGCCCGGGCTGGAGCGGGCCCGCATCCTCCGCCCCGGTTATGCCATCGAATACGATTTCGTCGACCCGCGCTCCCTCCTGCCAACGCTCGAACTGCGCACCACCCCCGGCCTCTTCCTCGCCGGGCAGATCAACGGCACGACCGGCTATGAGGAAGCCGCCGCCCAGGGCCTCATGGCCGGCCTCAACGCTGCCTGCCGCGCCGCCGGCCCTACGCCCGACCGCATCCTCACCCGCGGTGAAGCCTATACCGGCGTCATGATCGACGACCTCGTGCTACAAGGCGTGACCGAGCCCTACCGCATGCTGACGGCCCGCTCCGAATACCGCCTGGCCCTGCGCGCCGACAATGCCGGCCTCCGCCTCACCGATCGCGGCCTCGCCTGGGGCTGCATCGGGTCGGATCGTGCCGCCATCCACGCCCGCTTCAAGTCCGATGTGGCGGAGGCCCTGGCCCGCGCCCGCCAGGATGGCCGGACGCCCACCCAATACGCCGCCTCTGGCATTGCCGTGAATCAGGACGGCCGCTGGCGCTCCGCTCTGGAGGCCCTGGCCCTTCCCGCCGTCTCCGCCGAAGCCGCCGAGCGCGTGTTTCCTTGGCTCCGCGAGCTGCCTCCCAAGGTCCGTGCAGAACTGGATGCTCAGGCCCTGTACGCTCCCTATCTGGAGCGCCAATCAGCCGAACTCCGTATGCTGGAGCGCGAGGAAAAGCTCGCTATCCCCACTGCCCTGGACTTCACCGACATCCCCGGCCTCTCGGCCGAGATGCGCCAGCGCCTCGCGGCCTCGCGCCCGGCCACGCTGGGCAGCGCCGGCCGCATCCCCGGCATCACGCCAGCAGCCCTCGCGGCCCTCGCCGTCCATCTCCGGCGTGCGGAGGCGCGTTTCACGTGAAACAAGAACTCCCGAGTGTTCCACGTGAAACGGAAGCGCCGCTGCGGGACTACCTCGCCCTGCTCCTCCGCTGGAACACCCGCATCAACCTTGTCGCCAGGGCCGATCCCGAGACGCTCTGGACCCGCCACTTCCTCGATTCCGCCCAGCTCGCCCCACTCTTGCCGGAGACACCCGGCCCCCTGGTCGATCTCGGCTCCGGCGCCGGCTTCCCTGGCCTCGTCCTCGCCCTGCTGACCGGCCGCGAAACCCACCTCGTCGAATCCGACCGCCGCAAATGCGCCTTCCTGCAGGAAGGCGCCCGCCTCCTCGGCCTTACTCAAGTGAAGATCCATTCCACCCGCATCGAAGACGCCCCCTTGCCCCCCGCCGTCATCCTCACCGCCCGCGCCCTCGCCCCCCTCCCCATCCTCTGCGGATACGCCCATCGCCTCCTTGCCCCGCACGGGATGGCCCTGTTCCCCAAGGGCCGAAGCGCCACAGAGGAATTGACGACCGCCGCCGTGGACTGGACTATGCGCACCGAGCGGTTCGGAAGCCGCACCGACCCCGATTCCACCATCCTCCGGCTCAGTGAGATTCGCCCTGTCAGCGCCCAAGCCTGACCGCGCCACGCCGCGCGTCATCGCCTTCGCCAACCAGAAGGGTGGCGTCGGCAAGACCACCACCGCCATCAACCTCGCCACGGCGCTCGCTGCCCAAAGCCGCGTCCTGCTGATGGACCTGGACCCGCAAGGCAACGCCTCCACCGGCCTCGGCATCGACCGCACCGCCCGCGGCGCCGGCACCTATGCGATGATGATCGAGGACAAGCCCCTCGCCGACGTGCTGCGCCCTACCCCCGTCCCCAATCTCAGCCTCATCCCCGCCGACAACGACCTTGCCGGCGCAGAAGTGGAACTGGTCGGCTTCGACGACCGGGAGCGCCGTCTCCGCCACATCCTCACCTCGGCCCCCGACGTCATCGGCGGCTTCGACTACATCTTCTTCGACTGTCCGCCTTCCCTGGGCCTGCTGACGTTGAATGCCCTGGTCGCCGCCCATGGCGTCCTGGTGCCCTTGCAGACGGAATTCTTCGCCCTCGAAGGCGTCAGCCAGATCACCAAGACCATCGACCGCGTCCGCCGCGCCCTGAACCCCGCCCTCACCCTCGAGGGCATCGTGTTGACCATGTATGACCGCCGCAACAACCTCTCGGAGCTCGTGGCCCAGGATGTCCGCGGTTTCTTCAAGGACAAGGTGTTCGAGACCGTGATTCCACGGAATGTTCGAATCAGCGAGGCGCCCTCGCATGGCCTGCCCGTCAGCCTCTACGACGCCCGTTCGCCCGGCGCCCAGGCCTATGCCTCCCTGGCCTCTGAACTCCGCCGCCGCGAAGGGTCTGCCGCATGAAATCCCCCCGCCTCGGCCGCGGCCTCTCCGCTCTCCTCGGTGACGCCCCCGCCCCAGCCCCCGCCATCGGCGAAGCCCTGCGCACCCTCCCCATCGAAAAGCTGGAGCCCGGCCCCTTCCAGCCCCGCGGCCCCATGGAACCCGCTGCCCTCCAGGAACTGGCGGAAAGCATGCGGGAGCATGGCGTCCTCCAGCCGATCCTGGTCCGCGAGAAGCCTGGCCAGGCGGGCCACTACCAGATCATTGGCGGCGAGCGCCGCTGGCGCGCTGCCCAGCTCGTCCCCCTGCACGAAGTCCCCGTCGTCATCCGCGACCTCGGCGACCGCGAAGCCATGGCGGCCGGCCTGGTCGAGAACCTGCAACGCCAGGACCTCAACGCCCTTGAGGAGGCCGATGGCTACCGCCGACTGCTGGAGGAATTCGGCCTCACCCAGGACAAGCTCGGCCAAGCTGTCGGCAAGAGCCGCAGCCATGTCGCCAACACGCTTCGCCTGCTTGCCTTGCCCGACCGAGTGCGGGAGCTGCTGCGCGACGGCGCGCTCACGGCAGGTCACGCCCGCGCCCTGTTGACCGCCCCCGACCCCATCGGCCTCGCCTTGCAGATCGTCGACCGCGGCCTCAACGTCCGTCAGGCCGAAGCCCTCGCCGCTGCCAAGCCCCGCGAACCCGCCGGGCGGCCCGCCCGCGCCGAGCCCGAGGTCGCAGCTCTGGAACGCGAATTATCAGAACGCCTCGGCCTCCGTATCGCCATCCGCAGCACCGGCCGCGGCGGCCAGGTCACCATCGCCTACCGCGACCTCGACCAGCTGGACGGCCTGATCCGCCTTTTACAGGCCTAAGCTAGCGGTTTCCAAAAGCCTTTCGGCCTTTGGCGGGAGGAGTTTGAGGAGGGCAGAGCCCTCCTCAACGCCGCGCCGCCGCCTGCCTCGCCAGCCCGGTGACAGCATTCCGTGCCACAACCTCGCTCGGAATCCCCGTCGTCTTCGTCCGTCGCTCGGCCTTAAGCAACGCCGCTCCCGCCGCCTCCAGCGCCTCCGGCCGCCACAACCGCAGCGCCCGTTCGAAGGCCGGCTTGTGCCGGAAGAAGACCGGCGGCCGCAGCCCATCCACAGCCGCCGACGCCGCCGCGCCACCCGCCACGGCGAGCGAGGCCAGGTGCAGCCGCTGCACATGCCTGAGCGCCGCCCGCACCACCTGCACCGCATTCGCCCCTTCGGCGAAGGCCGTAGCCAGCGCCCGATCGGCCACCGCCGTCTCCCCGGTCATCGCCGCCATCAGCGCCTCCTCCAGGTCGAGCGCAGAGCCCTCGGCGACGCAGGCCAGCACATCCTCCGGCGTCACCCGCCCGCCGGCCCCGACGAAAAGCGCCAGCTTCTCCAGCTCCCGGCGCAGCAGCATCCGGTCCTCGCCCAGTCGCTGCGCCATCCATTCGATGGCCGCCGGCTCGGCCGAGACACCCAGCTCCTGCAGGATCTGCCCGATGGAGCCAGCCAGCTCGGCCCCCCGCTCCCGGTAGCAGGCGATCACCGCCCCTTGCGCCGACCCTTCGACAGCTTTGTAAAGCGCGCTACTGGTCCTGAGCTCCGGCGCTTCCAGCACGACGAGCCCCGGCCCCGGCCCCGCCAGCGCCGCCTTGGCCGCCGCCACCGGCCCCGCTCCGTCGCCAATCTCCCGGACCCGGACGAGGCACCGCCCTCCGGTCAGCGGCGAGCTGGCAGCCTCGGCGGCGAGCTGCCCCGGGCTGCGCAATGCCTCCCGCCCCAACTCCACCAGCCGCAGCGCATCGCCTTCCGTCACGCGCCGCACCAGCGCCTCGGCCCGCTCGCGGATCAGCCCAGGGTCGTCGCCATGCAGCAGCACCACCCGGCACCCGCCGGGGTCGGTGAGGAAAGCCCCCACCCGCCTCGCATCGAGCTTCGCCATCAGCCCGTCGCCTGCACTTCCTTCTGCCGGCGCAGCGCCATCGCCACCTGCCGCGAAACCTCATCGGAGAGGTCATCCATCAGCCGCGCCAGCGCCGCATCGCGCGAAGTATCGGCCGAGAAGAATTGCAGGTCCGGGATGTTGAAGGAGTCGATGGTTCGGTACGGTATGCCCGAAGCTGCGATCCGCTGCGGCGGCATGGCGATGGTATTGAGGTTCCAGCTGCCGTTGAGGATGAAGCGGATGCGCGTCGGCGTCCCATCCCGCCGGTAGCCGAGAATCTCGGACCCCAGATCGACATTGACGTTCAGCAGGTAGCGCGCCGGCGTCCCCGGCACGCTCTCCTCCATCCGCCGCTGCAGGCTCCGGCGCAGAAGCTGCCCCGTGCGGTCGTAGAGCGGCCCGATCCGCACCGCGGCCAGCTCCGCTTCCAGCTCCGCCTCGCTGCCGTCCGCGGCCGTGATCGGCCCATAGAGCGGGCGGAATCCGCAAGCCGAGAGGCCAAGCAGCCCCCCGAGCAGCCCGCGCCTAAACCACGAAATTGACGACACGTCCCGGGACATGGATGCGCTTCCGGATGGGGCGGCTGGCGATGGAACGCTGCACGTTCTCCTCCGCCTCGGCCAGGGAGAAGATCATAGCCTCATCGGCCTCGGCCGGCACCTCGATCGTTGCGCGCAGCTTGCCAAGCACCTGCACGGCCAGCGTCAGCGTCTCCGCCTTCAGCAGCGCCGGGTCGGCCTCCAGCCATGGGAGATCGGCGACCATCGCCCCCTCCCCCGGCCGCAGCATCGACCAGAGCTCCTCCGCCAGATGCGGCATCATCGGCCCGGCGAGCCGCACCAGCGCCTCCAGCGCCTCGCGCCGCACCGCGCCATCCACCGCCCCCGCATCGCCCACCGCATTGGCGAATTCATGGATGCGCGCCACCGCGACGTTGAAGGCGAACCCCTCCAGCGCCTCGGTCACGGCCGCGATGGTCCGGTGCGTCGCCTGCCGCAGCTTCCGCGCCGCACCTTCGGCGCCCTCCACCGAAGCCCCCGCCGGCGGCAGCTCGCTCAGCGCGCCCGCCACCAGCCGATAGACCCGCTGCGTGAAGCGATAGGCCCCCGCCACGCCGCTCTCGGTCCACTCCATGTCCCGCTCGGGCGGGTTGTCGCTGAGGATGAACCACCGCGCCGTATCCGCCCCGTAGCGGCCGATGATGGCCCCCGGATCGACGGTGTTGCGCTTCGACTTCGACATCGCCTCGACGCGCCCGATGACCACCGGCGCATTGCCGCCCTTCAGCCGCGCCGTCCGCGTCCCATCGGCGGCCAGCGAGAACTCCACCTCTTCCGGGTAGAGCCACCGCCCATCGGCCGATTTGTAGCTCTCATGCGTGACCATCCCCTGGGTGAAGAGCCCGGCGAAAGGCTCCCGCACCGCCAGGTGCCCCGTCTCCCGCATGCCGCGCGTGAAGAAGCGGCTGTAGAGCAGGTGCAGGATCGCATGCTCAATGCCGCCGATATACTGGTCGACCGGCAGCCACCCATCGACCGCCTCCCGCACCACCGGCACCTCCGCCCGCGGCGAGCAGAAGCGCGCGAAATACCAGCTGCTGTCGACGAAGGTATCGAAGGTATCCGTCTCCCGCCGCGCCGCCTTGCCGCATTGCGGGCAATCGACATGCCTCCATGTCGGATGATGATCCAGCGGATTCCCCGGCCGCGAGAAATCCACGTCGTCCGGCAGCTTCACCGGCAGGTCCGCTTTCGGCACCGGCACCACGCCGCAAGCCTCGCAATGGATCACCGGGATCGGACAGCCCCAGTACCGCTGCCGCGACACGCCCCAGTCGCGCAGGCGCCAGTTGACGACGCCCGTCCCCTGCCCCTTGGCCTCCAGCGCCTCGATCGCCCGCCGCTTCGCCGCCGGCACGTCGAGCCCGTCGAGGAAGCCCGAGTTGAAGATCGTCCCGTCGCCCGTATAGGCCGCGTCCCCGAGCGCGAAGCTCCCCGCATCCGCCCCCGCCGGCAATACGACGGGCTTAATCGCCAGCCCGTACTTGCTGGCGAATTCGAAGTCCCGCTCGTCATGCCCGGGGCAGCCGAAGATCGCGCCCGTGCCGTATTCCATCAGCACGAAATTGGCGATCCAGACCGGGAAGCTGACACCCTCGAGGAAGGGATGCGCGACGCGGAAGCCGGTGTCGAAGCCGCGCTTCTCCGCCTGCTCGATCGCCGCCTCGCTCGTCCCCATCCGCCGGCACTCGGTGACGAACTCCGCCGCCGCCGGATCGCGCGCCGCGGCCGCCGCCGCCAGCGGATGCTCCGCCGCGACGGCCAGGAAGCTCATCCCGAACAGCGTATCCGGCCGCGTGGTGAAGACCTCCACCTCGTCGATGCCCGCCTGCGCCTCGGCCAGCCGGAAGCGCACCCGCGCCCCCTCGCTGCGGCCGATCCAGTTGGCCTGCATCGTCTTCACCCGGTCCGGCCAGCGCTCCAGCGTGCCGAGCGCCTCCAGCAGCTCTGGCGCAAACTTGGTGATGGCGAAGAACCACTGGCTGAGCTGCTTCTTCTCGACCAGCGCCCCGCTCCGCCAGCCCCGCCCGTCGATCACCTGCTCATTGGCGAGCACGGTGCCATCCACCGGGTCCCAGTTGACCCAGCTCTCCTTCCGCTCGACCAGCCCTGCCTGCCAGAAGTCGAGGAACAGCGCCTGCTGCTGCCCGTAATACTCGACATCGCAGGTGGCGAATTCCCGCGACCAGTCGAGCGACAGCCCCATGCGCTTCAGCTCCGCGCGCATGTTGGCGATATTGTCATAGGTCCACTTGCCAGGATGGATGCCGCGCTCCCGCGCCGCATTCTCCGCCGGCAGGCCGAAGGCGTCCCAGCCCATTGGGTGCATCACCTGATGCCCGCGCGCCCGCTTGTAGCGCGCCACCACATCGCCCAGCGTGTAGTTCCGCACATGCCCCATATGGATCTTGCCGCTGGGGTAAGGGAACATCTCAAGGACGTAGTATTTCGGACGGCTGCCGTCCGGCACGTCCGGCACGGCGAAGCATTGCCGCCGGTGCCATTCCGCCTGCCAGCGCGGCTCGGCGGCGGCGAAGTCGTAGCGGGTATCGGCGGGCGAAGTGGTGGTGCTGGCGTCGCTCATGGGGGACCGGATGCTCATCGGACTCAGGGAATAGGCTGGCCTTACCTATTAGGGAAGTCCGTGCCGCCATCGCCACCGTTGCCTCAGCGAGACGGCGGGGCCACATAGTCGGTGCCCCACCGCATGGACCCTCGATGCGCTTCCGCCTGTTGCTGATCCTGCTGCTCGGCCTCGCGCCCCCGCTGCGTGCCGAGCCCATCGAGGCGCAATACCGCAGCATCTTCTCCGCCAGCGCGCTCGGCACGCCGGGGCCCTCGCTCGGCCTCGTCAGCAACTTCACCCTGGTCTATCGCGGGCTGATGGGCCATGCCGCCTTTGCCCTGGCGCGCGAGGCCTCCGGCCGCTCCGCCTGGGGCTACGCCAATGCCGCGCCGACGCCCGAGCAGGCCCAGGCCGCCGCCCTGGCCAATTGCCGCCGCGTGCTCGGCCCGGTCCAAGCCGAATGCCGCATCCTCGCCAGCGATGCCGGACTCGCCGGCGGCCCCTCCATTCCCCTCGCCCAGGGCGGCATCGGCCCCTTCCGCTGGGCGCCGATGCTGCTCCGCCGTGGCCCGCAGGCGGCCCGCGGCGTCGTCATCTGGTCGCATGGCTATGGCGGGCCGGAGCGCGACTACCGCACCGCCCCCACCCCCGGCTTCGTCTCCATCCTGAACGATGCGGGGTGGGACGTGCTGCGCTTCGACCGCAACCCGGCCGAGGACGCCCTCTACACCAGCCTGCCGCGCCTCACGGACGGCTTGCAGGCCGTGCGCGCCGCCGGCTACCGCCGCATCATCCTCGGCGGCCAGTCGCGCGGCGGCTGGCAGTCGATCATGGCGGCGAGCGCCCATCCCGGCCTGGTCGATGCGGTGATCGCCACCGCCCCCGCCGCCCATGGCGAGGCGAGCCGGGCGAACAACCTCGCCTCCGGCCTTGAAGACTTCCGCCGCCTGCTCGCCGGCCTGCCGCCGGGCGGCCCGCGCCTCGCCGTCGCCATCTTCGACGGCGACGACTTCGACCCAGACCCCGAAGCCCGCGCCAGGCTGTTGGAGGAGGCGGCACAGCGCCGCCCGGCGCCGGTGCTGGCCCTCTGGCCCGCCGGCTCGCAGCCCACCCCCATCCGCGGCCATGGCGGCGGCACCGACTGGCGCTTCACCACCCTCTACGGCGCCTGCCTGCTCACCCTGGCCGATGCCCCGGAAGCCGCCGCCCCACGCGGCCTCCGCCGCACCCCCTGCGGCGGCGGCTGAGGGACCTTGCGCCACCGGAACCGCCGCCCCTACCCTCGCCCGCATGAAATGCCCGCCCTTCGACTACCACGCGCCACGCAGCCAGGCGGAAGCCCTCGCCCTGCTGGCCCGCCATGGTGAGGAGGGGAAAATTCTTGCCGGCGGCCAGAGCCTGGTCCCGACCATGGCCTTCCGCCTGTCGCGCCCGGCCAGCCTGATCGACATCAACCGCATCGCCGAACTCGACCATTGCCGCGCCGAGGGCGGCCGGCTGCGCATCGGCGCGCTCACCCGCCATGCCCGCTTCGAGCGCCCGGTAGCACCCGGCCCGACTGGCGCGCTGCTTGCCCGCGCGGCCGAGCACATCGCCCACGCCCCGATCCGCACCCGCGGCACCTTCTGCGGCAGCCTCGCTCATGCCGACCCGGCCTCCGAATGGTGCTGCATCGCCCTCGCCCTTGGCGCCGAGATGCGGGTGCTGCGCGAGGGCGGCGAGCGCCTGGTCCCCGCCGCCGACTGGTTCCAGTCCGTCTTCACCACCGCCCTCGCCCCGGATGAGCTGCTGGCCGAGGTAAGCCTCCCTCTGCTCGGCCCCGACTGGCGCTGCGGCTTCGCCGAGTTCAACCGCCGCGCCGGCGACTTTGCCCTGGCGATGGCGGTGACCGCCCTCCGCCTCGACCCCGCCGGCCATGTGGCGGAGGCCCGCATCGCCCTCGGCGGCGTCGCCGGCACGCCGATCCTGGCCGAGACGGCCGCCGCCTCCCTCCTCGGCGCCCCGCCGACGCCCGAGCGCCTCCGCGCCGCCGCTGCCCTGGCGGCCGAAGGCTTCGAGCCGACCGAGGACGCCCAGGTCCCCGCCGACTACCGCCGCGACTTGGTCCGCGCCATGACCCGCCGTGCCCTGGAAGGGTCACTTGCCGCATGAACTGGACTGGCCGCCGCCTCCCCCGCACCGAGGACCCCGCCCTGCTCCGCGGCGAGGGTGCATTCACCGCCGACCTTGCTGCCGGCGCCCGCGCCGTGCGCTTCCTGCGCAGCCCCTACGCCGCCGGCCGCATCCTCTCGATCACGGCCCCCGACCTCCCCCCCGGCGCCCTGCTGATAACGGGCGCCGACCTCGAGGGCGTCGGCGCCATCCGCCCCGAGCTCTTCCGCTTCAACTACCGCGCCATCGCCCAGCCCGTGCTGCCGCGCGAGCGCGTCCACTTCGTCGGCCAGCCCGTCGCCGCCGTCGTCGCCGCCACGCCGGAAGAGGCCGAGGACATCGCCGAGACCATCCTCCTCGACATCGAGCCCGAGGACCCCGTCGTCACCATCGACGACGCGCTGCGCCCTGGCACCCCTACCCTCCACGCCGAAGCCCCCGGCAACCTCGTGGTGGACGGCACCATCCGCCACCCCGACTGCGAGGCCGCCTTCGCCCGCGCCGACCGCATCGTCGAGCTCACCCTCCGCTCCGGCCGCCAGAATGCCACGCCGATGGAGGCCCGCGCCGGCCTCGCCGCCTATGACCGCGCCACGGGCCGCATCCGCCTCACCGCCTCCTGCCAGATGCCGCATATGCTCCGCACCGGCATCGCCACCCTGCTCGGCATGGCCGAGGCCGACCTCCAAATCGTCGCCCCCGACGTGGGCGGCGGCTTCGGCCAGAAGATGGCCCTCTTCCCCGAGTACCCACTGCTGGTCTGGCTCGCCCGTCGCCACCGCGGCAGCTTCTGCTGGGTCGAGGACCGCAACGAGAACCTGATCGCCTCCGCCCATAGCCGCGAGCAGCGCCACCACCTGCGCGCCGCCTTCGCCGCCGACGGCACGCTGCTGGGGCTGGAGGCCGACATCCTCGCCAATACCGGCGCCTTCTCCTGCTACCCGACCACCTGCGGCGTCGAGCCGCTGATGGCGCTGGCGGAGTACCCCGGCCCCTACCGCCTCCCCACCTACGCCGCCCGCGCCCGGGCGCTTGCGACGAACACCTGCCCCGCCGCGCCCTATCGCGGCGTCTCCCGCCCCGTCGTCACCTTCGGGCTGGAGCGGCTGATGGACCGCGCCGCCGCCGCCCTCGGCATCGACCCGGTCGCGCTCCGCCGCCGCAACCTCGTCACCGAATTCCCGCATGTGACGCCGACCGGCCTCACCCTCGACCAGGCCTCCTATGTCGAGGCGCTGGACCGCGCCGTGGAAGCCGCCGACATCCCCGCCTTCCGCACCCGCCAGCAGGCCGCCCGCCGCGAGGGCCGCTATCTCGGCCTCGGCCTCGCCGTCTTCAACGAGCGCACCGGCTACGGAACCCCGGCCTTCGCCGCCCGCGGCATGGGCATCGTCCCTGGCTACGAGGTGGTGGACATCGCCATGACCCCCGCCGGCGAGGTGGAGGTCCGCATCGGCGCCTCCCCCCATGGCCAGGGCCTGCGCACCGCCCTCGCCCAGCTCGCCGCCGACCGCCTCGGCCTCGACCCGTCGCGCATCCGCGTCATCCATGGCGATACGGACCGCACGCCCTATGGCTGGGGAAGCTTCGCCAGCCGTGGCGCCGTCATCGCCGGCGGCGCCACGCAGCTCGCCGCGGACAAGCTCGCCGCCCGCCTCCGCCGCGCCGCCGCCCGCCTGCTCCAGGCCGAGCCCGAGAGCATCGCCCTCCGCGACGGCGCCGCCTGGGCCGGCGAGGCCTCCATCCCGCTCACCGAGATCGCCCGCCGCGTCCACCAGCGCTCCGAGCAGCTCTCCGACCTCGACGGCTTCAACCTCGCCGAGACGGCGCAATACGACCCCGGCGGCACCTTCTCCAACGCCTGCCATGTCGCGGAAGTCGAGGTGGATGCCGAGACCGGCCATGTTCGCGTCCTGCGCTTCCTCGTCGTCGAGGATGCCGGCCGCCTGCTGAACCCGCTGATCGCCGATGGCCAGGTCCATGGCGGCGTCGCCCAGGGCATCGCCAACGCCCTGCTGGAGGAAGTCCTCTACGCCCCCGACGGCAACCCGCTCACCGGCAGCCTCGCGGACTACCTCCCCCCCAGCGCCGCCGAGATCCCACCCATCGAGATCATCCACATGGAAACCGAAAGCCCCGAGACGCTGACCGGCGCCAAGGGCCTCGGCGAGGGCGGCACCATCGGCGCCCCGGCCGCCATCGCCAATGCGATCAGCGACGCCCTCGCCCCCTTCGGCGTCGACATCACGGAACTGCCTGCGACCCCCGCCCGCATCCGCGCCCTGATCCGGAACGCCCGATGACCAAGACGCCGATCCGCCTCACCGTGAACGGGGTGCCGCACGACATCGCCGTCGAGCCCCGCCGCACGCTGGCCGATGCGCTGCGCGACGACTGCGGCCTGACCGGCACCCATCTCGGCTGCGAGCACGGCGTCTGCGGCGCCTGCACGGTTCTGTTGGACGGCGAGGTCGTCCGCGCCTGCCTGCATTTCGCCATCCAGGCCGATGGCCGCACCATCCGCACCGTCGAGGGCCTCGCCACGCCGGACGGCACCCTCAACCCGCTGCAGCACGCCTTCTGGCAGCATCACGGCCTGCAATGCGGCTTCTGCACGCCCGGCTTCCTGATGCTCGCCACCTGGCTGCTGGAACAGGAAGAGCCGGTGGACGAGGCGCGCCTGCGCCACGTCCTCTCCTCCAACCTGTGCCGCTGCACCGGCTATCAGAATATCCTCACCGCCGTCCGCGCCGCCGCGCAGGCGATCGGTAAATGGACGGAAGCGGCCTAGCGCGAAGCCGACTGGCTCCGCAGCTCCCGCGCCCGCGCCAGCACCTTGTCCTCGAGATCGGAGTTGGTCGAAACCGAGACCGGGCTGTCCACCCACTGCCCATGGTCCAGCGTCTGCCGGAACACCTGCACCCGCACCCCATCCGAGCGAAGCTGCCGCCCGAGCACATAGGCCTGCGCCCGGAACCGCTCACCATTGGCCGAAGGTGGCGAATACCAGTCGGTGATGATCGTCCCGCCGAAGGGATCGGCCGAGGCCAGCGGCATGAAGGAGAGGGTGTCGAGCGTCGCCCGCCACAGATAGGCGTTCACGCTGAGCCCGCTGCCGCCACCGCTGGCCGCCGCCTCCCGCGCCTCGCGGTCCTTGTCCACGCCGAAGACGACGATGCCGGCGCTCGCGCCTTGCGGGCGGTTCCGCGCCCGGCCTTGGCGCCAGTCGCCATACTCGTCATTCCCGACCAGGCGCTGGTTCTCGCCGCCGCAGGCAGCGAGCAGGGGAAGGGCGGCAACGAAAGCAAGAAGGGCTGGTTTCATGATGCGCGCACACTAGATGCGCCGCCCGGGCAATCAAGCATAATTGCGTTGAGAAACAAAAAGGGGCGGCAGGTTACCCTGCCGCCCCCATTCCGCTGGTCCCGAAGGATCAGAAAGCCAGACGAGTGCCCAGAATGAACACCTTCGCGGTGTTGCGGTCCTGCACGCCCGGGTTGGACGGGTCGAGGTCGCGGCCACGCTCCGCCACCGTGTAGCTGCTGTACTCGGCCACGATGTCGAGGCCCGGCGCGAGGCGGTAGTTGGCGCCGATGCCGTAGCCGAGGCGGCGCATCATGGCCGCACCGGCTGCGTTGTTGGTCGCCGTCAGCGCGCCGGCAGCGTTGTAGCCGAAGGTGGTGCGGCTCGCGCCTTCCACAGTCTGGATCAGGTAGTTACCGCCGACGGTGAACGGCCCGACCGTGTAGCTGGCGCCGGCGAAGAACTGATCCATGGGCCGGTCGCCCTTCTGCAGGTTGCCCCAGAAGAAGTTCGAGGCACCATGCTCATACTGCGCACCGACCGTGAAGCCGTAGGCCGAAGCCTGCGCACCCACCTGCCAGACGCCGAGCGGCTGGAAGACAGAGCGCTGCACGTTGAGCGGGCTGAGCTCCTTCGCTGCGCCCGAGCCGACATAGCCGCCGGTAACGGACAGGCCGACACCGGCCAGGCTGCCGCGCCAGCGCACCGCACCCTGGTACTCGTTGCGGCGGACCGACTGGTTCGGGCCGGCCGCGGCGATGCCGAAGTTAGCGGCGCCGGTGAAGGCATAGGAGGTGTCGCACCAGCCACTGGACTGGTTGCTGGGGCAGCCCGTGTCTTCGCCTTCGTTGTAGTTGAAGGCGAAGGATGCGCCGAAGTCGAAGCCGAAGAACTGCGGCGACAGGTAGATGATCTTGGTGTTGTCGCCGAGCGAGCCCGGGGAGGTCGTCGTGCGCACATTGGCCTGGCGGGTCACGAAGGACTCGCGGTCGCCGTAGATGCCGCCGGTGCCGAAGTTGGTGATGACGCCGGAGTTCATCAGGCCGCCGACCGGACCGTCCTCGTCACCGAAGCGGATCTGGCCCCACATCGGCGAGGCGATGAAGGCGTACATCTCGTCGATGCTCGCCGTCGTCTTGCCGGTGCTGGCACGCTGCTGGACGATGTTGCGGCCTTCCTGCTGGTTGAAGGCGATCTCGACCACCGCGCCGTAGGACAGGCCGTTCGCCGTCTTGCCGTTGACGAAGACATGGACCTCGGCATCGGTGCTGAAGTCGTTCTTCGACAGGCGGGCGACCTGGCCCGTGCCGGTGCCGACATTGGACTCGGTCGTCGGAACGGACGGGTTGGTCGGGTTTGTCGTGCCGGCGATGGAGAAAGGCGACTGCGCCAGGTTCGCCGTCGCGCCGGACGTGTTGGTCGCCAGGCCGGACGGCACGGTGCTGTTCCGCCCGCTCTGCTGCGTGTTGCCGTAGTAGGCCCGGAAGAAGCCGCCGATGCGGACGGTCGGGGCTTCCTGTGCCTCGGCAACAGCCGGTGCCAGGAGCGCCGCGCCGACCACCGCGGTCGTGCCCAGCAGTATCTTGCGCATTCTAAACCTCCTCAGTCGCCGGGCTGGCCGGCTGTTCCCTGTCTGACCCACCCGCCCCCCCGCGGCTTGCGCCGCTTTGGCAGGTGCCATACCCAAACCCGACCAATGCCGGTTGACGGACATGACCGGGTCCGCACCGGACTATGGTCCAGCGCAATAATGGGCGGCAACGGGCGACACAGCGTTACCGCGACATCGCTGAGACACTGTGGCTCGCCAGCCACAGGATGTTGTAAGCCCTTCGTCACAAAGCCCGGAAACCATCGATGGCCGCCAGCCCCGCCGCCCAGCGTGGCAGCCGCCCGGCATTCCCCGGCCCGACCCCACCGAGCGCGATCGCCGGCCGCCCCGCCCGCCGTGCCAGCCCTGCCCAGCGCAACGGCCCGAGTCCCCGCGCCCCCGGATGGCTCCGGGTCGGGAAGACCGGCGACACCACCACCGCATCCACCCGCAGCCGCCGCGCCCGCGCCAGCCCGCGCCGCCCATGCACCGCCGCCGTCAGCAGCAACCCACACCCTCGGCTCCGCCGCGCCAGCAGGAAGGGCAGCACCCCCGCCACCCTCTCCCGGTCCGGCAGATGCAGTCCCGCCCCGAGCCTGAGCGCCAGCCGCCCATCGCCGCCGACAAGCAGCCGCAGCCGCCTCCGCCGTAGGATGACGGCGAGCCCCTGCAACACCCCCGGCGCCAGCCCCCGCGCGAGCACCGCTGCCCCGGGCGGCAGCCGCGCCGCCAGCGCCCGCGGGTCGGGCAGCCGCACCGGGTCGCTCACCAGCACCAGCCGCGGCCCCGCCCATGGCTTGAGCCGCCGCGCCGCGCCCTCTAGCTTCCCCATCGCATGACCGACATCGCCGCCAACCTCGCCCTGATCCAGGCCAGGATCGCCGAGGCCACCGCCCGCGCCAACCGCCCGGCCGGCGCCGTCACCCTCGTCGCCGTCTCCAAGACCAACCCGGCCGAGGCAGTCGCCGCGGCGCTGGCCGCTGGCCAGGCGGTCTTCGGCGAGAACCGCGTGCAGGAGGCCGCGGGCAAATTCCCCGGCCTCCGCCCGGACTGGCCGGCGCTCCGCCTGCACATCATCGGCGGCTTGCAGACCAACAAGGCCCGCGACGCCGTCCGCCTCGCCGATGTCATCGAAAGCCTGGACCGCCCGAAGCTCGCCGTCGCCCTTGCCGAGGCCATGGCGAAGGAGGGCCGCCGCCCCGACCTCCTGGTCCAGGTCAACACCGGCGACGAGCCGCAGAAGGCCGGCATCCCGCGTGCCGAGGCCGAGGGCTTCATCCGTGCCTGCCGCGAGGAATGGGGCCTGCCGGTGCGCGGCCTCATGTGCATCCCGCCCGCGGCGGAGGACCCGCGCCCACACTTCCTCTATCTGGCGGAGCTCGCCGCCCGCCACGCCCTGCCCGTGCTCAGCATGGGGATGAGCGCCGACTTCGAGGAAGCGATCGCCTGCGGCGCCACCCATGTCCGGGTCGGCAGCGCCATCTTCGGCGCGAGGGGCTAGCCCCGCCCCGGCCCTCCGCCGTCATGCGCGGGCCTGACCCGCGCATCCCGGACCCGATGGCCCTGCCATGACGAAGCCGGTGACCGAGCCTCAGTCCCGCGGCCGGTCATTCCGTCCATAGGCGAACATCACCACCAGCCCGGCCAGCATGAAGCTCACCGCCGCCAGGGTGCCCAGCCCGACGAAGCCCAGAACCACCCCGAGCACCATCAGCCCTGCCACCAGCGGCACCGGCCGCGCCATAATGGAACTGAACGTTCCTGCCATGGCCTATTCCTCCCCATGTTCTTGCGGGAAAGACTGCCAGGATCAGTCCGAAGCTGTCCAGGCGGTCATCATCCGTCCATGACCTGGATCGCGCTCAACCCCGCCCCCAGCACCGCCCGCAAGGCCGGCTCGGGCAGGGCGATGCACCCCTCGGTCGGCGCCAGGTCGGGCCGGGCGAGATGCAGGAAGATCGCGCTCCCCCGCCCCCGCTCCACCGGCGCGTCGTTCCAGCCGAGGACGCCGATGATGTCGTAGAGCGCATCCTCCCGCCACAGCAGCTCATGCCGCGCCGGATGCGGCAGCCGCACCTGCTGATTGTAGTCGGCATGCGCCGGGTCGTCGCACCAGCCATCCGTCGGCGCGATCGGCTCGACCGCCACCCGGCAGCGCGGCGCCGCCACCCGGTCCGCCCGGTACAGCACCCGCCGCAGCGGCAGCAGCCCGACGGGCGTCGCTCCATCCCCCTCGCGCTTGTACCGCCTTATGCCGCCCTTGCCGAGCGCGCAGCGCCAGGCCCCCGCCTCCAGCCGCAACACCCCCTCGGGCCCGACAACCGCCGTGCTCATGCCAGCCAGTGCCCGAAGCGCCGCGCCTTGGTCTCCAGATAGCGGTCATTCACCCCGTTCGGGGCGAAGGCATGCGCCTCCCGCCCTTCCACCACGATGCCGCAGGCGCCGAGCGAGGCCAGCTTCTCCGGGTTGTTGGTCAGCAGCCGCACCCGCTCGATGCCGAGCTGCCGCAGCATGGTCGCCGCCACCATGAAATTCCGCTCATCCGCCCCGTAGCCGAGCGCCCGGTTGGCATCCAGCGTATCCAACCCGCCATCCTGCAGCCGGTAGGCGCGGAGCTTGTTGACCAGCCCGATCCCCCGCCCCTCCTGCGCCAGGTAGAGCAGCACCCCCGCCCCCGCCTCGCCCATCCGCCGGATGGCACCCCGCAGCTGCGGCCCGCAATCGCAGCGGAGCGACCCCAGCAGGTCCCCGGTGAAACATTCCGAATGCAGCCTGATGAGCGGCACCGCCTGCTCCTCCGGCCGGCCGACCAGGATGGCGAGATGCTCGATCCCACCATCCGCCGCGCGGAAGGCGATGATCCGCGCATCCGGCGCATCCTCGAGCGGCACCGCCGCCTCCGCCACCCGCCGCAGCGAGGTCGCGGCCTCCAGCGGATAGGCCAGCACATCCGCCGCCTCCACCGCCAGCAACTCACCCTTCATGGGCCCTGCCGGCGCCGCCACCACCGCCGGCAGCAGCCGCCCGAGCTTGGCCAGCGCCAGCGCCGCATCGGAGGCCGGCGGCGCCGGCACCCGCTCCGTCCGGCTCCCCTCCGGCAGCCGGTCGACGGTCGGGTCCGCCAGGCTCCGCAGCAGCGCCGGGTCCAGCAAAGCCGGCGGCGCGCGAAGCGCAATCGCCGCCTCCTCCACCCCCTGGACCGGCCGCAGCGCGGGCGTGGGCGCGATATCCGCCGCCCGGCTCGGCGCCAGCAGCAGCACCGCCGGCCCCTTGGCCAGCGCCGCCAGCTCGGCGAGCCCCGCCGCCCCCACCGTCTCCGCCGCGGCGATCACCAACGCCTGCTCGCCGGCGCGCAGCAGCACCGGCGTGCCCCGCCGCAGCTCCGAGGCGGCCCGATGCACCGCCCGCAGCGACAGCGCCTCCGCCGAGGAGTGGGGGGCATCGGCGCCTGGCGCGCCAGAAACAACAGGAAGGGGCATGTTCGTCAGTCTAGGTCCATGAAAGCCGCATCGCGCCCCAGGAATGTGGCGCCGAGACGGCATTCAACGATAGGAGGAGCGAAATATTGATTCCATAACAGCCCCGACCCACCTGACGGCGTGCAATGGCTTGACAACTGCGCCACAGCTTCGCCATCGACTAGGTTTAATCTACACTGACAAGAAATCCTTCCTTGGGAGATGGCATGGCTGGTCCCCGCCCGCTGCTGATCGTGGATGACGACGCCGCCCTCCGGGCCACGCTGGCGGAGCAGCTTTCGCTCGACGGCGAATTCGAGCCCGCCGAGGCCGCCACGGCCGGCGAGGCCGAGGAGATGCTCGCCTCCACCACCAACCGCTTCGACGCCGTCTTGCTGGACATCGGCCTCCCCGACGGGGATGGCCGCGAGCTTTGCACCCGCCTCCGCCGCCAGGGGCTGAAGATTCCGGTCATCATGCTGACCGGCGCCGATGCCGAGGCGGATGTGGTGCGCGGCCTCGATGCCGGCGCCAACGACTACATCGCCAAGCCCTTCCGCCTGAACGAGCTGCTGGCCCGCCTCCGCGCCCAGCTCCGCGTCTTCGACAACAGCGAGGACGCCGTCTTCCTGGTCGGCCCCTACACCTTCCGCCCCTCGGCGAAGCTGCTGATGGAGCAGGCCCGCAACCGCAAGATCCGCCTCACCGAGAAGGAGAGCGCGATCCTGAAATACCTCTACCGCGCCGGCGGCAAGCCGGTCGGGCGGCAGATCCTGCTGAACGAGGTCTGGGGCTACAACAGCGCGGTGACGACCCACACGCTGGAGACGCATATCTACCGCCTCCGCCAGAAGATCGAGCCGGACCCGACCAATGCTCGGCTCCTGCTGACCGAAGGTGGCGGCTACCGCCTGGACCCGGCGGCGGGCTCCGCCACCGCCGGCTAGGCGGGCCCCTACTCGAACCGCGCCGCCTCGTCGAAGGTCAGGCGCGGTGAGCGGGGGAAGAGCCCGCTCTCGTCGCCATAGCCGAGATTGACCAGGAAGTTCGACTTCCAACTCGTCCCGGCGAAGAAGGCCTCATCCACCTTGGCATTGTCGAAGCCGCTCATCGGCCCGGCATCGAGGCCGATCGCCCGCGCGGCGAGGATCAGGTAGGCGCCCTGCAGGCTGCCATTGCGGAACGCCGTCACCTCCGCCAGCGCGTCGTTGCCTGCGAACCAGGACCGCGCATCGGCATGGGGGAAGAGCTTCGGCAGCTCGTCGTAGAAGCGCGTGTCATGCGCCACGATGGCGATGACCGGCGCCGTCATCGTCTTCTCGAGATTGCCCTCGGACAGCGCCGGCCGCAGCTTCTCCTTGCCCTCCGCCGTGCGGATGAAGACGAAGCGCGCCGGCGACGAGTTGGCGCTGGTCGGCCCGTATTTCAGCAGGTCGTAGAGCTCGGCGAGCTTGGTGTCCGGCACCGGCCGGTCCTGCCACTTGTAATGGGTCCGCGCGGTCCGGAAGAGGGTATCGAGCGCGGCGGCATCGATGGTCTGGTCAGCCATGGCAAGCTCCTGAAGGCTTCGCTATGCCGACCGGTATCGCCCCGCCACGGCCCGGCGCCAATCCCGCCGGGCCCATCACCGCCATCACCGATGGTGATGAGGCTCAGGCCTCCACCTGCTCCACCGCCGTGACTTCCGGCACATAATGCCGGAGCATATTCTCCACGCCATGCTTCAGCGTGGCACGCGAGGAGGGGCAGCCCGAGCACGCGCCCTGGAGGTGCAGCCGCACCACGCCGTCGCGGTAGCCGCGGAAGACGATGTCGCCGCCATCCCCCGCCACCGCCGGCCGTACGCGGGTGTCGAGCAGCTCCTTGATCTGGTCGACGATCTCGGCGTCGGCCTCGTCGTATTCCTCGTCCTCCGCATCGCCGTCGCTGTCGAGCACCGGCAGCCCGGCCATGAAGTGGTCCATGATGGCGCCGAGCACCTGCGGCCGCAGCTGCGCCCAGTCGGCATCGCCGGTCTGGGTGACGGTGACGAAATCCCCGCCGAGGAAGACCCGCGCCACGCCCCCGAGGGCGAAGATGCGGCTGGCGAGCGGGCTGCGCGCCGCCACATCGGCGGAGGCGAAATCGGCGGTGCCCGCGCTGCCCATCACCTCCCGCCCAGGGAGGAATTTCAGGGTGGCGGGGTTCGGGGTGCCTTCGGTCTCGATGAACATCGGTCAGATCCTGCCAGTTCGGCGTATTTCCGGACTAACGTGGTCGGCTTTAGCCCCGGATGCAACCCGCCCCCTGCCTATTCCCGTTCGGCCTATTCGGCTGCGACGGCCGGGGTGCCGCCATGCTTCGCCCCGCGCACCGGCTTCTGCTTCGGCTCGTGCTTCAGCTCGGCCATGGTCTGCTCCACATGCCGGGAGAAGACGAAATCCGCCTTCCGCTGGTTCGAGAGGTCGATCTCGGGCGCCATCTCGCCCTCGGTCTTCGGCCCGCGCATCTGCCGCGCCATCGCCTTGACCGGGTGCTTGATCGAGTCGATCACCGCCGAGGCCTCGAAGCCGGAATGCACCATGCAGTCGGCGCACTTCTCGTAGTTGCCGACCCCGTACTTGTCCCA
This sequence comes from Belnapia moabensis DSM 16746, assembly GCF_000745835.1. GTDB lineage: Bacteria > Pseudomonadota > Alphaproteobacteria > Acetobacterales > Acetobacteraceae > Belnapia > Belnapia moabensis. Next base: position 113,739 of record NZ_JQKB01000006.1, read on the forward strand.
GTCGGTGGTCTCCATCAGTTCCTTGAAGCTCTTGGCGTAGCCCTCACCCAGCAGGTAGCAGGGCCGCTGCCAGCCGAAGATGTTCCGCGTCGGGTTGCCCCAGGGCGTGCAGTTGTAGGTCTGGTTGCCGGCCAGGAAGTCGAGGAAGAGCGAGCTGTTGCCCATCTTCCACCCCTTCCCCTTGCCGCGGGCGAAGATGCCGCGGAACAGCTCCTTCGTCTTCCGGCGGTTGAGGAAGTGCTGCTGGTCCGGCGCCCGCTCATAGGCATAGCCCGGCGAGACCATGATGGCGTCGACGCCCATGGCGGTGACGTCGTCGAAGAACTTCGCCATCCGCTCCGGCTCGGCGTTGTTGAACAGTGTCGCGTTGATGGCGACGCGGAAGCCCCGGCGCTTGGCATCCTTCAGCGCCGCGACCGCCCGGTCGTAGACGCCCTTCTGGCTGACCGCCCAGTCATGCTGGTCCTTGTCGCCGTCGAGGTGGATGTCCCAGGTGAAGTTCGGATGCGGCTTGTACTGCTCGATCCGCTTCTCGAGCAGCAGCGCGTTGGTGCAGAGGATGACGACCTTGCCGCGCTTGAGGATGCCCTCCACGATCTGCGGCATCTCCTTGTGCAGCAGCGGCTCACCCCCGGCGATGGCCACCACCGGCACGCCCGTCTCGTCGACGGCCTGGAGGCACTCCTCCACCGAGAGGCGCTTGTTCAGGATCGGATCCGGATAGTCGATCTTGCCGCAGCCCGAGCAGGCCAGGTTGCACTTGAACAGCGGCTCCAGCATCAGCACGAGCGGATAGCGCTTGCGCCCCAGCATGTGCTGCTTGAGCACATAGGCGCCGACCTTCATCTGCTGCCGCAGCGGGATACCCATAGCAAACCTGCTCCTCAGCTCGCCGCGCTCGCCTCGGGTTCAACGAGGGCCGACGGCAGCTTGAACGACACATCCTCGACGATGCCCGGCAAGGCGGAGACCTCGACGGGGCCAAGCCGCCCCAACGCCGCGATCACCTCCTCCACCAGGCTTTCCGGGGCGGAGGCCCCGGCCGTGATCCCTACCACCTCCGCGCCGCGCAGCCAGTCCGGCCGCAACGCCCCGGCATCCGGGATCAGGTAGCAGGGCACCCCCTGCTCCGACCCGATCTCCCGGAGGCGGTTAGAGTTGGAACTGTTGGCGGCTCCTACAACCAGCAACACGTCCACCCGCCGCGCCAGCTCGCGCACCGCCGTCTGCCGGTTCTGGGTGGCGTAGCAGATGTCCCGCGTATCAGGACCGATGAGGTCCGTGAAGCGGGCTTTCAGCGCCTCGATGATCCCGCGCGTATCGTCGACCGAGAGTGTGGTCTGGGTGACGAAGGCCACCGGCCGGTCAGGCGGGATCGGCAACGCCGCCACATCCGCCGCGCTCGCGACCAGATGAACCTCGCCCGGGATCTGCCCCAGCGTCCCCTCCACCTCGGGGTGCCCGGCATGCCCGATGAGGATGAGCGTCCGCCCCTGCGCGATGTAGCGCCGCCCCTCGATATGCACCTTGGAGACCAGCGGGCAGGTCGCATCCAGCACCGGCAGCCCCCGCGCCTCCACCTCGATCTCGACGGCACGGGAGACGCCATGCGCGCTGAAGATGGTCACTGCCCCGGCCGGCACCTCGGCCAACGCCTCGACGAAGCGGGCGCCCTTGGCCTCCAGCGTCTCGACCACGCGGCGATTATGGACGATCTCATGCCGCACATAGACGGGAGCGCCGTATTTCTCGAGTGCCCGCTCGACGATATCCACCGCCCGCACGACACCGGCACAGAACCCCCTCGGCTGCGCCAGAACAATCCGCATCAGCACCGCCCCCTAGCCTGAACGCCGTAGCCACACCCCCGGCGGCCAGTCGTTCCGCCTCACGGCATCTTGCGCCACGGATGTTTTGCTGCACTTTGCCGCCCCGTTGCAACCGGGGAGTAGTTCCGCGCCGCCACCCGGCGCGGCCTGCCCCCGACCGGAGGTTGCCTTGCCCCGCCGCCTTTCCCTTGCCCGTCGCGCCTTGCTGGCCGCCCTGGTCCTCGCCCTCTCGGGCGCCGTCGCCGGCCCCGCCTCGGCCCATGCCATCGTCGTCACCTCGGAGCCCACGGCCGGCGCCAGCCTCGCCGCCGCCCCGCCCCAGGTGACGATCCGCTTCAACAGCCGCCTCGACCATGCCCGCAGCCGCCTGCTGCTGATCGGCGCCGACAACGCGCAGACCACCCTCCCCATCGCCGAGGGGGGCGATCCGGTGGCGCTGACGGCTCCCCTCCCCGCCACCCTCGCCCCCGGCGAATGGCGCCTGCGCTGGCAGGTGCTGGCGATCGACGGCCACATCACCCGCGGCGACATCCCCTTCACCGTGAAAGCCCCGTAAGTGGAGCAATTCCTCGACCTTTACGGCTTCGCCAGCGTCATCCTCCATGCGATGGAGCTGGTGGCGCGGACCGTCCTGCTCGGCTCGGTGATCTTCTGGGTGCTGCTCGCCGCCCCGCTCGGCCGGCTGATGCCACCCGGCGACGCCACCCGGCTGCACGCCATCGCCCGGCGCACCGTGCTCACGGCCGGCATCGCCTCGCTCGTCTCCACCTTCCTGCTCGGCCTGCTGGGCTTCGGCGCCTTGCAGGCGACGCTCGATACCGGCCCCGGCGCCCTGCTCGGCGCCAATTTCGTGGTGCTGACCGGCCTCGACCTGCTGGCGATGCTGGTCCTGCTCGCCCTCGCCCTGCCGCGCGAGGCCCCTGGCCGCGACCGCCGCTTCGCCCTGCTCGGCGCCGCGGTACTGGTGCTGGTCGCCGTCACCTTCGGCAGCCACGCCATCGCCCGCACCGAAGGCCGGGCAATGCTCCTCGCCGCCACCGCGCTGCACCAGGCGGGCGCCGCCTTCTGGCTCGGCGGCCTGCCCTGCCTCATCGCCGCGCTGCGCCTGACGCCCCCCTCCGCCCGCATGGCCGGCCAGCGCTATTCCCTGCTCGCCGCCACCGGCGTCGGCTTGATCCTGCTCGGCAGCGCCGGCTTCTGGTTCGGCTTCATCGGCTCGGTCGAGGCGGTCTACGGCACCGCCTACGGCTCCATGGCCGCATCCAAGCTCATCATGCTGGCGATGCTGCTGGTGCTGGGGGCGATGAACTACCGCCTGCTCCACCGCATCCCGTCCTCGCCCGGCGGCACCCTCCGCCTCCGCCGCTTCATCGAGGCGGAGATGGCGATCGGCATCGCGGTGCTGGCCGTCGCCGCCTCCCTCACCTCCGTCCCCCCGGCCATGGACCTGCCCGACGACCGCGTCACCTGGGCCGAGATCACCGAGCGCTTCACCCCGCAATGGCCGCGCCTCACCAGCCCGGACCATGCCGACCTGGCGATCCCGGCGCTGCAGGCCCAGCTCGACGCCGAGGCGCAGCGGCGGGAAGCGGCCCAGCGCCCCCAGGCCTTCACCCCCGGCGAGGGCCTGCTGCCCCCACGCAACGCCACCGACATCGCCTGGAGCGAGTACAACCACCACTGGGCCGGCATCATGGTCCTCCTGGTCGGCCTCGCCGCCCTGCTCGACGCGACGGGCCGCGTCCCCGTCGCCCGGCACTGGCCCCTGGTCTTCCTCGGCCTCGCCGCCTTCCTGCTGATCCGCTCCGACCCGGAGGCCTGGCCCCTCGGCGATATCGGCCTGCTCGACAGCCTCCGCGACCCGGAGGTGGTGCAGCACAAGCTCGCCTCGCTCCTGGTCGTTGGCTTCGCCGTCTCGGAATGGTCGGTCCGCCTCGGCCTGCTGCGCGGCCGCGTCCGCTTCGTCTTCCCGGTAGCGATGCTCGCCGGCGGCGTGCTGCTGCTGGCTCACACCCACGCCATCTCCAACATCAAGGACGCGCAGCTCATCGAGCTGTCGCACCTGCCGCTCGCCCTGCTCGCGGTGGTCGCCGGCTGCGCCCGCTGGACCGAGCTGCGCGGCCCGCCGGAGCTGGCGAAGGTAGGCCGCTGGCTCTGGCCGGCCTGCCTCATCGGCATCGGCTTCCTCCTGCTGATCTACCGCGAGGCGTAACTGATGCTGCTCGCCCGCATCGGCGCGGCCCTCGCCCGGGCCGCGGCGCACCGGCCATGGCGCGTGGTGCTGCTCGCCCTGGCGCTCGCCCTGATGAGCGCGCTGGCGGTCGGCAGCCGCTTCACCATGAACACGGATACGGACGCGCTCTTCCCCGCCGACCTCCCCTGGCGGCTGACCGAGGAGCGCATCGCCACCGCCTTCCCTCAGCGCGAGCGCGTCATCGCCGTCGTCGTCGATGGCGAGACCGGCGATGCCGCCGACCGCGCCGCCGCCGCCCTGGCCGAGGCGCTGGAGCGCCGCCACGACCTCTTCCTCGCCATCCAGCGCCCTGACGCCCTGCCCTTCTTCCGCCGCAACGCCCTGCTCTTCCTCGACACCGACGAGGTCCGCCAGACCACCGAGCGCATCATCGCCGCCCAGCCCCTGCTCGGGACGCTCGCCGCCGACCCGAGCCTGCGCGGCCTCGCCACCGCCCTCGGCCTGATCCTGCAAGGCATCGAGCGCGGCGAGGCGAAGCTCTCCGACCTATCGGCGCCGCTCGCGGCCCTTACCCCCGCCGCCGAGGCCGCCGCCGCCGGCCGCACCGCGCCGCCCGACTGGGCCGCCCTCTTCACCGGCCGCGCGCCGGACCCGCAGGCGCTGCGCCGCTTCGTCCTGGTCCGCCCCCGCCTCGACTTCTCCGCCCTGAGCCCCGGCGCCACCGCCGCCGAGGCGATCCGCGAGGCCACGACCCGCCTCGACATCCCCGGCACCCGCTTCCGCATGACCGGCGAAATTCCCATGGCCGACGAGGAATTCGCCTCCGTCGCCGAGGGCGCCGTGCGCAACACGCTGCTCTCCCTCGCCTTGGTCGCCCTGCTGCTCTGGCTGGCGCTGCGCTCCTGGCGGCTGATCCTGCCCGTCCTGGCCACCCTCCTCCTGGGCCTGCTGGTGACGGCCGCCTTCGGGGCGCTGGCCATCGGCCCCTTCAATCCGCTCTCCATCGCCTTCGCCGTGCTCTTCATCGGCCTCGGCGTCGATTTCGGCATCCAGTACGCCGTCCGCTTCCGCGAGCAGCGCCACGAAGCCGGCGGGCTGGCCCCGGCCCTCGCCGCGGCCGGCAGCGCCGCCGGCCCCGGCATCCTGCTCGCGGCCTTCGCCATCGCCGGCGGCTTCCTCGCCTTCCTGCCGACCGGCTACCGCGGCGTCTCGGAGCTCGGCGCCATCGCCGGCGTCGGCATGCTCGTCGCCGCCTTCCTGTCGCTGACCCTGCTCCCCGCCCTGCTCCGCCTGCTCTCCCCCCCCGGCGAGCCGGGGGAGATCGGCTGGACCGCCCTCGCCCCGGTGGAGCGCGCCCTCTCCCATCGCCGCGTGGTCGTCCTGACCGCCGTCCTGGCGCTGGCCGCCGCCGCCACGCTTCCGCGCCTCGGCTTCGACTTCAACCCGCTGAACCTGCGCGACCCACAATCCGAGGCCGTCGCCACCTTCCGCGACCTGATGCACTCGGCCGAGACGACGCCCAACACGCTGAACGTCCTCGCCCCCTCGCTGGAGGCCGCCCAACCCCTCGCCGCCCGCCTCGAAGCCCTGCCCGAGATCGCCCGCTTGATGACGCTGGCCAGCTTCGTCCCCGAGGACCAGCCGGCGAAGCTCGCCCTGATCCAGGACGCCGCCGACCTGCTCTCCCTGACCCTCGCCCCGCCCACGATCCAGCCGCCCCCCGACGACGCCGCCACCGCCGCCGCCTTGCGCGACCTCGCCGCAGGCCTGTCGAAGGCTGCCCAGAGCGCCAGCCCCGAAGCCGCCGAGGCCCGCCGCCTCGCCGATGCGCTGTCGCGCCTCGCCTCCGGCCCGCCCGAAGGCCGCGCCCGCCTCGCCTCCGCCCTTCTCCCTGGCCTGACCGCGACCCTCGCCCAGCTGAACGACGTCCTCCAGGCCGCCCCGGTGACGCTGGAGAGCATCCCCGCCGAACTCCGCCGCGACTGGATCTCGGCCGACGGCCAGGCCCGCATCGAGGCCTGGCCGCGCGACCTCTCCGACGACAACGCCGCCCTCCGCCGCTTCTCCGAGGCGGTGGAGGCGGTGGCGCCCGGCGCGAGCGGCATGGCGATCTCCATCCGCGCCTCCTCCGCCACGATCCGCGACGCCTTCCTGCTCGCCGGCGCCATCGGCCTCGCCTGGACCTGCCTGCTGCTGCTGCTGGCGCTCCGCAGCCTCCGTCTTGCCGTGCTGGCCCTCGCCCCGCTGGTGCTTGCCGGCCTCGTCACGCTGGCGATCTGCGCCACAATCGGCCCGGCGCTGAACCTCGCTAACATCATCGCCCTGCCGCTGCTCTTCGGCATCGGCGTCGCCTTCGACATCTACTACGTCGTCGCCTGGCGGGCCGGCGAGCGGGCCCTGCTGCCGACCGCGGTGACGCGTGCCGTGCTCTTCAGCGCGCTGACGACGGGCAGCGCCTTCGGCACCCTGGCGTTCTCCTCCCACCCCGGCACCGCCAGCATGGGCATCCTCCTGGCGATATCGCTGGTCACCGTCCTGGCGGCCGTGCTGCTGGCCCTGCCCGCCCTTCTGCACAATTTCGCCAAGTAGCTGAGCGAAATCCGGCCGCTCAGGCCTTCCGCCGCCGCCGGAGCAGCATCGTCTTGACCTCGAGCAGGTTGACCGCCCTCAGCAGATGCGCCGCCGCGAAATAGGCGACGCAGCCCGAGGCGATCAGCAAGGCGAGCGCCGCGAACCGGAACCCCGGCCCCGCCGGAAACAGCAGCCACTCCATCCCCCAGAGCACCGCCCCCATCACCACCGAGGCCGCCACCAGCCTTGGCACCCGCTGCCTGAGCCGCCGATCGGGGAGGAAATGCCCCCGCCGCCACAGCAGCCCGCCCAGCATCACCGCATTGAACCAGGCGGAGAGCGCCGTCGCCAACGCCACCCCCACATGGCTGAGCCACTGCGTCAGCACCAGGTTGAGCGCCAGATTGAGCGCGACGGCCGCGAACCCCACCTTCACCGGCGTCGCCGTATCCCCCCGCGCGAAAAAGCCCGGCGCGAAGATCTTCACCAGCACATAAGCCGGCAGGCCGATCGCATAGGCCGCCAGCGCCGCCGCCGTCGCCTCCGCCTCGGCCAACCCGAAGACGCCCCGCTGGAACAGCACGATGACGATCGGCCCCGCCGCCACCGCCTGCCCGACCGCCGCCGGCAGGCAGAGCAGCAGCGACAGCTCCGCCGCCCGGTTCATCGTCCGATGCGCCGACAGGCTCTCCCCCGACCGCACCTGCCGCGACAGCAGCGGCAGCATCGCCGTCCCCACCGCCGCGCCGATGACGCCGAGCGGCAGCTGCCCCACCCGGTCGGCATAGTAGAGGTAGGACACCGCCCCCGCCGGCAGGAAGCTGGCGATGATGACATCGACCGCGAGGTTGAGCTGCGTCACCCCCGCCCCGATGATCCCCGGAATCATCCGCCTGAGCACCTGCCTGACCTCCGGCGCCAGGCTCGGCAGCCTGAGGAAATGCAGCGCCATCCCCGCCCGCGCGCAGGCCCAGAGCACCAGCCCCAGCTGCACCGCCCCCGAGACGGTGACACCCCAGGCCAGCGCATGGGCCGGCGTCGCCACATAGGGCGTCAGCACCAGCAGCGAGGCCATCGACAGCAGGTTGAAGAAGATCGGCGCGGCAGCGGCGGCGGCGAACCGGTCCAGCCCGTTCAGCACGCCCGAGACCAGCGCCGTAAGGCAGATCAGCAGCAGATAGGGGAAGGTGATCCGCGTCAGCTCGATCGCCAGCTGGAACTTCGCCGGGTCGTCCGAGAAGCCCGGCGCCAGCACCTGCATCAGCTGCGGCATGGTGATCATGCCGATGACAACGAGCAGCGAGAGCCACAGCGTCATCAACGCCGCCATCCGCTCCGCCAGCTGCTGAGCGACTCGCGGCCCCTGCACGGCGAGCGTCCCCGCGAAGGCCGGCACGAAGGCGGCGTTGAACGCCCCTTCGCCGAACAGCCGCCGGAACAGGTTCGGCAACTTCAGCGCGACGAAGAAGCAGTCCGCCACCGGCCCGGCCCCGAGCCGGGCCGCGATGAACATATCCCGCGCGAAGCCGAGGACGCGGCTGGCCATGGTCCAGCCGCCAACGGTGAGGACGCCTTTGAGCATGGCGCGCCCTCTAGCCTGGATTCATGCCGGGGGCGAGGCTTCTGCGGCAGCCATGATCCATCGCGCGAAGGCGTCGAAGGCCGGCTCCCCTGCGCGAAAAGGTTGATGCACCAGGAACCACCCTCCCCCTTTGGAGACGAAGCGGGGAAACGGCGCCACCAGCCGCCCCGCCGCCAGGTCGTCGTCGATATAGAGCCTGATCGGCTGGGTGCCCGACAAGCCGCTCGCCCTGCTCGCCCTCGGCATCACTCCCTTCCTGGTGAAGCTGATGCCCCCCGCCTCGCCCCCGACCCGCACAACCCGGCGCAGGGCCTCGCCTACGGCACGGTGGCGATGTCGCTGATGCTCCTCACCAGCGTCGCGGGCCCCCTCATCGACCGCTTCTTCCTGGGCGTCGGCCTCGACCGCCGCCAGATCGTGGCGACCAAGGCGGCCGGCCAAATCCTCGGCCACGCGCTGAAGCTCGCCTATTTCAGCGGCCTCGCCAGCCAAACCGCCGGCCTCGACTGGCCGGTCGCCCTCGCCGCCGTGCTCTGCTCCATCCTCGGCACGACGCTCGCCCGCCGCATCCTCGAAGCGATGACCGACAGCCAATACCGCCGCTGGACCGACCGGCTGATCGCCGCCGTCTCCGGCACCTACATCCTCTATGGCAGCTACCTTCTCGCCCCCCCGGAGTGACCCCCATGCAGGACGTCATCACCCCGCTGATCCGCGACCTCGTTGCCTCCGTCGCCACCACCCCCCGGCCCTACCGCGAGGTGCTGGAGGCCTGGCGCACCTCCTGCCCCCGGCTGACGGTCTGGGAGGACGCGGTGGATGGCGGCTTCGTCGCCCTGGAGCGCAGCGGCACCGGTGAGGTGCAGGTGGTGGCGACGGCGCGCGGGCGGGAATTGCTTGATTGCAAAGCGGAATGAGTGTATAGGAAAACTATCATCCAGCGTGCTGCGAGAGGGGCGCTGCTCCTCTCGGGCTCTCCCCGCCAAAGGCCGAAGGGCCTTTGGAAACCTTGGGCCTGGGGAGTTTGTGTTTGAAGCGCCGGGATGTCGGCATTCGCGGCCCAAACGGACCCTCGCAGCGGTGATCCGAACGAACGGGCTTGGCCGGAAGCGGCAGGTCCGCTTTCTGGTGGAGCATAGGAGACAGCGGCCGCGGCGGCGCAATCCCGGTTGGGCTGCGCGGGATGCGACACGGGCCGTCCGATGCTGGGGGCGAGACCTGCAGCCACGCCCTCACTCCGGGATCGACCGGTCGGTGACCGGGACTACAGGGCGGGCCAGTCTGCGGCTTTGCCTGCCGGCGAGAGCGGGAGGGCGGGCCCGAAGGCGAAGGCGCGGGGCCGCTCAGGCGGCGGCAGCCGTGCCTCGACATGCGCGACGAGGATCGCCCGCAGAGCTTCCTCGCCGGTCCCGCCCTGGCGGGGCACCACGAAAGCCTTCAGCCGGTCCCCCTCCTCGGGCCGCATGAGCCGCACCGTCGCCTCGACAACCTGAGGATGCTCGCGCAGCACGGCCGCAACGCGTTCGGGGTGCACATTAACGCCGCCGACCTGCACCGCGCCGTCATGCCGCCCAAGCACCCGGAAGCGGCACGCATCCTCCCAGTCCAGGCGGTCTGGTGGGGGGATGGAAGCCTCCCCGCGGACCAGGCCTGCCGTCCCGCGGCGCCAGCCCGGCAGCAGCGCGGACGGCGCCTCGGGCGCCTCGCGCCACCCGATGCCGGCCGTCTCGGAGGAGCCGTAGACCTGTACGAGCCGCGCGAAGCCCGCGGCCAGGACCGCCCTCGCGGTCGCCTCGGGGCAGGGTGCGGTGGAGGTCACGCCGACGACGTCGACGGGAACGCCCTCGGGCAGCCCCCGGGCGACGGCGCTCCACCAGACCGGGTGACCCACCACGAGGTCGCCCGGGCGAAGCAGCCTGCGCAGCGCTGCCGGGGAATGCCCGCGAAGATCCAGCACTGCGTCCTCGCCGAAATGGCGCGGCAGCAGCACCGTGAAGATCAGGCCGTAGATGTGGTGCGCCGGCACGGCGGCGAGCACGCGTCGGCGGCCGGCGAACAGGTCCCCCCAAAATTCCGCCTCCGCCTCGAGCCGGACGAGCGGATGGGGGCAAGGCTTCGGCAGGCCGGTGCTGCCGGAGGTACGGAAGGTGAGTGCTCGATCGTGCCGCGCCAGCCCCGCCCGGGCGACCTGCAGCCAGTCCCCGAAGCCGCGACGGGTCAGCAGGTAGTCCTCGATGCCGCTCTCATGCAGTTGCAGCAGCTCGGACAAGGCGCCGGCGACCGCGAGCAGATCGAGCGAGTCGAGCCCAAGGCCTCTTTCGCAGAGCGCAAGGTCCAGCGGCCAGGGCGGCGCCGGCAAGGCGGTCCTCGGGCGCAGGGCGCGGAACTCGTGCGCGATCAGGTCGGCGACGACGCGCTCCAGGGCGCCGGAACCGTGCCACCAGGGCGGCAGCGCAGTGGAGGGCGTCAGCGCACTGGGCGGATCATGCTCGTGCATGGGAATCTCGTGCGAGGAAGGCCGGCGAAGGGGCCGCAATTGTCGCCCGTCGCGGGCGCGACCCCATCGCCGGCCCGCATGTCACAGGCGCTTGACGAAGACCCAGTAGTTGTCGCCAGCCAGGGCCTTCTTCATGTGCACCTTCACTTTCGTCGCCTTCATGTTGTAGTCGAAGGTGTATTCAATCATCGTGTTGAGGTCGCCCGAGGCCACGCCCTTGTCGAAGACGCCGCGGAAACCCGGCGTATTGGTGCAGGGCGCGACCTCGGTGAAAAAGTTGCGGCCGATCACCGCCTTCGGGTCGCGGCCGGTGATCGCCCCCTCCGCCGCGTTGTAGCGGAGGATTCTGCCGGTCCGGTCGAGTTCGACGGCGCCGAAGGCGAGCTTGTCGATATCGGCCGTCGACATTTTGGAAAGCACGTTGTCGATGTCGGCTTTCCCGAAGCCGATGACACCCATCATTCCGTCCAAAGGTCCCACTCCGTTCCTGAGTCCGCCCCGTGCGTTGCAGCGGATGAGCGAAGCTCTACGACATAGGCCTTAACAAAGCTGGAACGTGACGCGGGCGGGCCGGACGCTTCCGTCAGCCGCTTTGGACGTGCCGAGCCGCGGCACCACCGCCGCGCACCCTCGGCGGAAGCGTTGGGCAGGCGCTTTGGATGCGCTGCAGACGGTGTGGAGGCCGCTTCCCACCCAACTCAGCCATCGGCCTGTTGAAAAGCCTTGTCCGCCTTCAAGGAGACGACAACGGCGAGTAAGTGGCCGAATTGGGCGCAAAGCCGCCTCCGAAAAGCCGTGCGCCATGCCTGGTTGCCGCCCGAAGCGAACCGTCCCCGCCAACGCGCCTAAATCCCTAAAATCCTAAATTTCCCCGAAATCCCCAACGATCCCAACCCCTTCCCCATCCCCGCCCTCAAACCTTTAGCCTCCGCCCCCACAACCCCCTCGCCAGTCGCGCCCCGTTGCGGCAATGACCATCGGGCATGACCACGCTCGCCCTCCGCCGCCGGATGCTGCTGATGCGCCGCTGGACCCATCTGGCGACGCGCCTCCGCGGCTGGGTCCGCGGCAGCGAGATCGCGGTGGTCGCCCTCGCTGTGCTGATCGGCATCGGCGTCGGCCTCCTCGCCTGGGGGATGGGCGCCGCCGCCCATGGCCTGCAACGCCTGCTCTACGGGCTCGACCCGCATCTCCGCCTCTCCGCCGCGACGCGCCTGACCACCTGGCAGCTCCTGCTGGTGCCTTGCCTCGGCGGCCTGGCGCTGGCCGGGCTGAACCGCGCCATCCGCCGCTGGCGCCCTGGCGCGCCCGTGGACCCGATCGAGGCCAATGCGCTCCGCGGCGGCCGCCTCTCGCTGACCGACGGCGTCGTCGTCGGCGCCCAGACGGTGCTCTCCAACGGCGTCGGCGCCTCGGTCGGGCTGGAGGCGGGCTATACGCAGGTGGGCGGCGGCCTCGCCTCCCGCCTCGGCCGCGCCTTCTCGCTCCGCCGCGGCGACCTGCGGATCCTGGTCGGCGCCGGCACCGCGGGCGCCATCGGCGCCGCCTTCAACGCCCCGCTCACCGGCGCCTTCTACGCCTTCGAACTCGTCATCGGCACCTACAGCATCGCCGCCCTCTTCCCGGTGGTGGCGAGCGCCGTCAGCGCCGTCCTCGTCGCCCGCGCCCTCGAGGCCGGCACCTATGTGGTGGAGACGGCGGCGCCGAGCGTCGTCGATCCGGTCTACTACCCGCTCGCCCTGCTGGTCGGCGCCCTCTCCGGCCTCGGCGGCATCGCGCTGATGCGTGGCGTCGGCCTCACCGAAAGCCTGCTCGCCCGCGGCATCCCTTCCTCCACGCTGCGGCTGATGGCAGGCGGCCTCGCGGTCGGTGGGCTGGCGCTGATCTCGCCCGTTGCCCTCTCGGCCGGCCATGGCGCGCTGCACATGGCCTTCATGACCGAGGCGCCGGCCTGGCCGATCCTCGTCCTGCTGGTGGTGAAGGCCATGGCCTCCATCCTCTCGCTCGGCAGCGGCTTCCGCGGCGGGCTGTTCTTCGCCTCGCTGCTGATCGGCGCGCTCGGCGGCAAGCTCGTCGCCGCCCTGCTGGCGATGCTCTCGCCGCCCGGGCCGGACCCGCTGATCCTCACCATCGTGGGCATGAGCGCCTTCGGCGCCGCCGTCATCGGCGCGCCGCTGGCGATGACCTTCCTCGCGCTCGAGACGACGGGCAGCCTCGCCGTCAGCGGCCCGGTGCTGGCCGCCGTCGCGGTCTCCGGCCTGATCGTGCGGCGGCTGTTCGGCTATTCCTTCGCCACCTGGCGCTTCCACCTGCGCGGCGAGGCGATCCGCAGTGCCCATGACATAGGCTGGGTGAACGACCTCACCGTCGGCAGCCTGATGCGCCGCGAGGTGCAGACCGCGCCGCTGACCATGGATCTGCCCGCCTTCCGCCAGCGCTTCCCCCTCGGCGCGGTGAGCCGGGTGGTGGTGCTGGGCGAGGGCGGCCGCTACGCCGGCATCGTCTCGGTGCCCGAGGCCCACGCCGCCCCGCCCGAGGCCAGCCTCGAAAGCCTGCTCCACCTGACCGACCGCGTCCTGCTGCCGAGCATGAACGCCCGCATCGCCATGTCCGCCTTCGAGGCGGCGGAGGCGGAGGCGATGGCAGTGGTGGACGGCCCCGGCCGCCGCGTCATCGGCCTGCTGACCGAGGCCCACCTCCTCCGCCGCTATGGCGACGAGGTTGAGAAGCGACGCCACGAGGAAAGCGGCATCGCCTCCGGCTGACTACTCCTGGGCGAGGCCCGCCGTGCTGTCCTTCTTGCCGAGGCCGGTCGCCCGGTCCTCCTCCTGCCCGGCGCCCTCGGGGCCGTTGTCGTCCGGCACCCCGCCCTTGACGCCGATATTCACCGGCCCGCCCGGCGCCTTCGCGTCGTTGCGGTTGTTGTTCTCACCGGGCGAGGGCTTGTACTGATTGGTCTTGTCCCGCTGCGGCGCATGCGGGCCATGGCTGCTGGTCAGGTTCTCCTGCGGCTCGATATTGCTGCGGCGATCGGGTTCCGGCGGCATGGCGTCTCTCTTCTCGTTGGGTTCGGAAGAGCCAACGCGCCAGCCGCCGATAGGATCACGCCGGGTCGGCCGCCGCCCGCGGCGTCACGGCCACCATGCCGCCGCCCTCGCCCCCCGGCGGCGTCAGCGCCGCCTCCACCGCCCGGCGCAGCGGGGCGAGCTTCCGCTCATTCTCCACCTTCAGGCCGAAGACATCCTTCACGTAGAAGACGTCCACCGCCCGCACGCCATAGGTGGTGATATGCGCGGAGGCGATCTGCAGCCCCTGGTCGCTGATCGCCGCCGTCACGTCATGCAGCAGGCCCGGCCGGTCGCGCCCGTTCACCTCGATGACGGTGTGGGTGTTGCTCGCATGGTTGTCGAAGACCACGCGCGGCGGCACCGTGACGGCGCGCAGCCGCGCCGGCTCCCGCCGGACCTTGCGGATCTCGTCGCGCAGCCGGAGCCGCCCCGACAGCGCCTGCTCGATCAGCACGGAGAGCCGCGCCAGCCGGTGCGGCGCATCGAAGGCGCCGCCCATCGCGTCCTGCACCCAGAAGGTGTCGAGCGCCATGCCGTTGGTCAGCGTGTGGATGCGCGCATCGACGATGCTGGCGCCCGCGACGGCGAGCGCGCCGGCGATGCGGCTGAACAGCCCCGGATGGTCGGCGGCATAGACCGTGACTTCCGTCACGGCGCGGGCCTCCATCACCCGCGTCCGCACGGTGAGCGGCGCCTGCACCGCCTCCGCCTCGCGGATCAGCGCGGCATGGCGGGCATGGGTCTCGGCATCGAAGGAGAGCCAGTAGCCGGGATAGCCGAGGGAGAGGAACTTCTCCCGGTCCGCCGCCGGCCAGGCTTCCAGCATGGCGCCCGCCGCATCCCGCGCGCGCGCCACGCGCACGTCGCGCTCCGGCACGGAGAGGCCGCCGGCCAGCACCTCCGCCACGCGCCAGTAGACCTCGCGCAGCAGCGTCGCCTTCCAGCCGTTCCACACCTTCGGCCCGACCGCGCGCATGTCGCAGACGGTCAGCACCAGCAGCAGTCGCAGCCGCTCCGGCGACTGCACCAGGTCGGCGATGTCGAGGATGGTCTTCGGGTCCTCGATATCGCGCTTGAAGGCGGTCTGGCTGACCAGCAGGTGATGCAGCACCAGCCAGGAGACCGTCTCCGTCTCCTCCGGCGTCAGGCCGAGCTTCGGGCAGACCTCCGTGGCGATGCGCGCGCCGAGTTCCGAGTGGTCGCCGCCGCGCCCCTTGGCGATGTCGTGCAGCAGGCAGGCCATGTAGAGCGCGCGCCGCGATTGCAGCTGCCCGATCAGCTCCGAGGCGACGGGCGCGATCTCGCCCAGCTCGCCCCGCTCGATCTGCTGCAGCACGCCGATCGCCTCGATCGTGTGCTCGTCGACGGTGAAGACATGGTAGGTGTCGAACTGCATCAGCCCGACGATGCGCGCCCAGTCCGGGATGAAGCGCGAGAGGAAGCCCGTCTCGTTCATCAGCCTGAGCCAGAGCGCGGCGTCGCGCCCGGTGAGGATGTCCAGGAAGAGGGTATTCGCCTCCGCCTGGCCGCGCAGCAGGGCGGCGTGGTGCGCATTGCGGATCAGGGCGCGGATGGCGAGGGGATGGATCTCCATCTTTCGGTCGCGTGCCGCCTTGACGATGCGCAGCATCAGCACCGGCTCGCGCGCGAAGTCGCGGTTCGGCGGTGCGGCCACCAGCTTGCCGTCGGCGAGTGCGAGGCCGGCCTCGGCCAGCGCCGCATCGCCCTGGCGGCGGATGGCGGGCGGGCCGAGCGACGCACGCTCGATCGCCGGCTCCAGCACGCGGGTCAGCCGCAGCACGTCGCGCACCGTGAGGAACAGGTGCTTCATGAAGCGCTCGACGCCGTCCTGCCGGCCGCGCGGCGTATAGCCCATGCGCGCGCCGACCACGGGCTGGAAGTCGAAGGTCAGACGCTCCTCCGCCCGCCCGGCGACGTAATGGAGGTGGAAGCGGACAGTCCAGAGGAAGTTCCAGGCCCGGCGGATGGCGCGCGCCTCATGCTCGGTGAGGAGGCCGCCGCCCGGACTGTCCTCGCCGACCAGCTCCGGCATGCGCTGGGTGCCGAAGGCGTAGCGCGCGAGCCAGTAGAGGGTCTGCAAATCCCGCAGGCCTCCGCGCCCCTCCTTCACATGCGGCTCGACCAGGAAGGGGCTGTCGCCGTAGCGGGCATGCCGCCCGGCCCGCTCCTGCCGCTTGGCGGCGAGGAAGGGGCCGATGCCGCGCTCGCGCCGCTGCGCATCGAAAACGGCGCTGAACCGCTCGAAGACCGGCCGCTCGCCGACCAGGAAGCGGGCATCGACCAGCGCGGTCAGCACCGTGGCATCGCGCCCGGCCTCCTCCATGCAGTCGCGGATGCTGCGCGTCGCGTGGCCGACCTTCAGCCCAAGATCCCAGAGCAGGTAGAGGATGAACTCCACCACCCGCTGCGCCCTCGGCCCCGCCTGCTGGTCGGTGAGGAAGAGCAGGTCGATGTCGGAGAAGGGCGCGAGCACGCCGCGCCCATAGCCGCCGGTGGCGACGAGGGCGAAGGGCGCCTCGGCCTTCTCCGCCGCGTTGCCCGGCGGGACCATGGCGAGGCCATAGGCGTG
Organism: Belnapia moabensis DSM 16746; assembly: GCF_000745835.1. Lineage (GTDB taxonomy): Bacteria > Pseudomonadota > Alphaproteobacteria > Acetobacterales > Acetobacteraceae > Belnapia > Belnapia moabensis. Next base: position 130,070 of record NZ_JQKB01000006.1, read on the forward strand.
GATGGCGCTCATCAGCCCATCGGCCAGGGCTGCCAGCCAGCGGGCGGCGGGCAGGCCGTCCAGCTCATGGCTCTCGAAGGCCTCCTGCACCCGGCCCTGGATACGGCCGAGATGGCCGCGCAACAGATCGAGGGCTTGTTCGCGCCGCAAGGGGCCCGCCACCAGCTCGGCGATCAGGTCCGGAAGGACCCCGGGCGCATCGGCCGGGGCATGGGGCCGGGGGGTCTCGCCCCGGGCCGGGAAGGTCGCCGCTTTGGTCATTCCCTTCAGCCTAACGCGACTTACGCGCGGTTGACAGCGCCATCCATGAGGCTTCTGAGATGATAAACCATCTCCTGCGCCTCCCGCGGCGAGAGGCTGTCCAGGTCGAGGGCGGCGAGCGCCGCCAGCACCGGATGGTCCGGCGCCGGGCCGGCGGGGCGGGCGAAGAGCGGCATCTCCTCGGCCAGCGGGTCGAGGCCGCGCGCCCGCTCCTCCAGCGAGGCCAGCACCTGGCCGGCGCGGGCGAGCACGGCGCGCGGCACGCCGGCGAGCTTCGCCACATGCAGGCCCCAGCTCCGCTCCGCCGTGCCGGGCGCAACGCTGTGCAGGAAGACGACTTCGCCCCGCCATTCGCGCACGCGCATCGTTGCCAGTTGCAACTCCGGCAGCTTGCCGGCCAGCGCCGTCAGTTCGTGGAAATGGGTGGCGAAGATGGTGCGGCAGCGGGTGCGGTCGTGCAGCGCCTCCAGCACCGCCCAGGCGATGGCGAGCCCGTCCCAGGTCGCCGTGCCGCGCCCCACCTCGTCGAGCACGACGAGCGAGCGCGGCCCGGCGAGGTTCAGGATCGCCGCCGCCTCCGCCATCTCCACCATGAAGGTCGAGCGCCCGCCCGCCAGGTCGTCCGAAGCGCCGACGCGAGAGAAGAGCCGGTCCGTCAGCCCGATGCGCGCGCTTTCGGCCGGGATGAAGAGCCCGGCCTGGGCGAGCACGACGAAGAGCGCGTTCTGCCGGAGGAAGGTGGACTTGCCCGCCATGTTCGGCCCGGTCAGCAGGCAGATGCGCTGGCCGGCCGAGAGGTCGCAGTCATTCGGCACGAAGGCGCCGCTGCGGCTGCGGGCGAGTGCCGCGGCGACGACCGGGTGGCGCCCGGCGGCGATGGCGAAGTCCGGCCGCTCGGTGACCTCCGGCCGGCACCAGCCGCCATCGGCGGCGAGTTCGGCGCTGGCGGCCTGGATGTCGATCTCAGCCAGCGCCTCGGCCGCGCGGGCGATGCCGGCGGCGGATTTGAGGCACAGGCTGCGGAGGTGGCGGGTGATGAGCTTCTCGCGCCGCGACGCCTCGTCCGCCGCTTCCGAGAGACGGCGGTCGAGGCCCGCCAGCGCCGCGCAGGTGAAGCGCACGCCGTTCGCCATGGTCTGGCGGTGGATCGGGGCGAAGTCGCCGCTGGCCTTGGCCGGCGGGTCCCGCAGCAGCTTCTCGCCCGCGGCGGCAGGCAGCTCGGCGAGGTAGCCGAATTGCTGGTGGTGGCGAATCTTCAGCGCGGCGACGCCCCAGGCTTGGCACAGGTCGAGCTGAAGCGCGGCGATGGCGCCCCGGGCATCATCGCGCAGGCGGCGCAGCGCATCGAGCTGGCCGTCATAGCCGGGGGCGACGATGCCGGCATCGTCGAGCCGCGCCGGCAGGCTCTCGGCGAGCGCGCGAGCGAGCTCAGGCGCCGGATCGGGCTCCGGCCGCAGCGCGGCGGCGGCCATGGCGAGCAGGGGAGGGATGTCGGCCTGCGCCAGCGCCTCGGCAATGATAGCGGCGCGGGCGAGGCCGTCGCGGATCGCCGCCAGGTCGCGCGGGGCGAAGCGGTCGAGGGAGAGCCGTGCGAGGGCGCGGGCCATGTCCGGGGCGCCCTTCAGCGCCGCGCGGATGGCGCCCCGCAGCGCGGGCGCGGCGAGCAGCGCGGCGACGGCATCGTGCCGGGCGCGGATCGGCGTCGCCTCGGCCAGCGGGCAGGCGAGGCGGGCGGCGAGCAGCCGGCTGCCGGCCGCCGTCACGCAGCGGTCGACGGCGCCGAGCAGGCAGTCGCGTGCGCTGCCACGCTCCGAGCGGAGGATTTCGAGGCTGCGCCGCGTGGCGGCATCCATCTGCAGCACGCCCTGGCTGCCGCGCGGCACCGGGCGGGAGAGGTGCGCCAGCGCCTCGCTGTTGGCGCCCTTTTGCGTCGCCTTTAGGTAGCTGAGCGCCATGGCGGCGGCGGCGATCTCGGCCGGGTGGTACTCGCCGAACCCGTCCAGCGTGCCGACACCATAAGCCTCGGCGACGCGGCGGGCGGCGTCGCGCGGCACCGGCGTCTCCACCGCACCGGGGAGGGCGAGGGCGGCCGGGGCCAGCACCTCGGAGGGCTCGAGGCGGGCGAGCAACGCGTGGAGGTCGGCCGGCGCCAGCGTCTCCGTCTCGAAGGCGCCGGTCGAGAGGTCGAGCCAGGCGGCGCCGAGCTTCTCCTCGCCCGGGGCGAGGGCCAGCAGCCAGGCGGGGCGGGCGGCCTCCAGCAGCGTCTCCTCGGTCACCGTGCCGGGGGTGACGAGTCGCACCACCTCGCGCCGCACGGCGGGGGCCTTGCGGCGCTTCGCTTCCTCCGGCGTCTCCATCTGCTCGCAGATGGCGACGCGGAAGCCGCGGCGGATCAGCCGGGCCAGGTAGCTCTCATGGCTAAAGGCGGGGACGCCGCACATCGGGATCTTCTGGCCCTGGTGCTCGCCGCGATAGGTCAGCGCGATGTCGAGCGCCTCCGACGCCGCCTCGGCATCGGCGAAGAACAGCTCGAAGAAGTCGCCCATGCGGAAGAAAAGCAAGGCATCCGGGTAGTCCGCCTTGGCGGCGAACCATTGCGCCATGGCTGGCGAGGCGCCCTCGGCGGTGGGGCGGGGGGAGGGGTCCGGCAGGCTGTCCATCCCCCCCTATCTAGACCGGGGCCGGCATCTTCGCAGCCGCAAACCCGCGGACTTCACGAAGCCGCCGACGGCTGCGACACTGCCTCCTCACAAAGGGCGGGCGGATGCGCCGCCGCAACGGCTCCTGGGGAAGAGAACGGCCATGGATGATGGGCACAAGGGCAGCCTGCCTCCCATTTCACTCGCGGATGTGCGCACCGCGCGGGTGACCCCGGAGGAGGCGCTGGCGCTCCATGCCGAGGGGCGACCGGGCAAGCTGGAGATCCGCCTGACGAAGCCGCTGATCACCGCGCGCGACCTGAGCCTGGCCTACAGCCCAGGTGTGGCAGAGCCCTGCCTGCATATCCACCGCGACCCGGCGCTGGCCTATGACTATACCTCGAAGGGCAATTTCGTCGCCGTCGTCTCCAACGGCACGGCGGTGCTGGGCCTCGGCAATCTCGGCGCGCTCGCCTCGAAGCCGGTGATGGAGGGCAAGGTCGCCCTCTTCAAGCGCTTCGCCGATGTGGACGGCATCGACCTCTGCGTCGACACCGAGGATGTGGACCAGTTCGTCGATGCAGTGAAGCACCTCGGTCCCTCCTTCGGCGGGATCAACCTCGAGGACATCAAGGCGCCCGAGTGCTTCGTCATCGAGCAGCGGCTGCGCGAGGTGATGGACATCCCCGTCTTCCATGACGACCAGCACGGCACCGCCATCGTCGCCGCCGCCGGCCTGCTGAACGCTGTCCACCTGACGGGGCGGGAGCTGCGCGACATCACCATCGTCATCAACGGCGCCGGCGCAGCGGCGATCGCCTGCGCCGAGCTGATGAAGGCGATGGGCGTCACGCCGCGCAACGTCATCCTCTGCGACACCAAGGGCGTGGTCTACCGCGGCCGCACCGAGGGCATGAACCAGTGGAAATCGGCCCATGCGGTCGAGACCAGCAAGCGCACGCTGGCCCAGGCGATGGATGGGGCCGACTGCTTCTTCGGCCTCTCGGTGAAGGGCGCGGTGACGCCCGAGATGCTGCGCAGCATGACCGACAAGCCCATCGTCTTCGCCATGGCGAACCCGGACCCGGAGATCACGCCGGAGGAGGCGAAGGCGGTGCGGCCGGACTGCATCATCGCCACGGGCCGCAGCGACTACCCGAACCAGGTGAACAATGTCCTCGGCTTCCCCTTCATCTTCCGCGGGGCGTTGGATGTGCGGGCGAGCACCATCAATGACGCGATGAAGGTCGCGGCTGCCCGGGCGCTGGCCATGCTGGCGCGGGAGGACGTGCCGGAGGAGGTGAACACCGCCGGCGGCGGCCCCGGCAAGTCGCTGCGCTTCGGGCCGGACTACATTATCCCCAATGCCTTCGACCCGCGGCTGATCTCGCGCGTGCCGCTCGCCGTCGCCCGCGCGGCGATGGAGAGCGGCGTGGCGCGGAAGCCGATCACCGACCTTACGCGCTATGCCCGCACGCTGGCCGGGCGGCTGGATGCGACGGCGAATGCGATGGAGCTCATCACCGAGCGGGTGCGGGCCAATCCGCGCACCGTCGTCTTCGCCGAAGGCGAGGAGGAGAAGGTGGTGCGCGCCGCGCTCGCCTTCCATAATGCCGGCTATGGGACGCCGGTGCTGGTGGGGCGTGAGGACCGCATCGCCAATGTGCTGCGGACGCTCGGCGTGCAGCTGCCGCCGGGCATCACCATCCGCAATGCGCGCAACTCCGACAGCAACCGGCGCTATGCGGAGTTCCTCTATGCGCGGCGGCAGCGCGAGGGCTTCCTGTTCCGCGACTGCCAACGCCTCGTCAACCAGGACCGCAACGTCTTCGCGGCCTGCATGCTGGCGCTGGGGGACGCGGATGCGGTGGTGACGGGCGTGACGCGGAGCTATGCGGTGGCGCTGGAGGGCATCGCCTCCGCCATCGACCCGGCGCCGGGGGAGGTGACCTTCGGCCTGACGCTGATGCTGGCGCGCGTCTCGGGCACGGTCTTCGTCGCCGATACCGCGATCAACGAGCGGCCGGATGCGGCGACGCTGGCCGAGATCGCAGTGCAATCAGCCGCCGCCGCACGGCGGCTCGGGCATGAGCCGCGCGTCGCCTTCCTCTCCTTCTCGACCTTCGGCGACCCCAAGGGGCATATTCCGGGAAGCCTGCGCGAGGCGGTGCGGCTGCTCGACGAGCGGAAGGTGGATTTCGAGTACGACGGCGAGATGGCGGCCGATGTGGCGCTGGACCCGGTGCTGCGAGCGCATCTCTATCCCTTCTGCCGTCTGACGGGGCCGGCCAATGTGCTGGTGATGCCGGGGCTGCATGCCGCGCACATCCTCACCAAGGCGGTGCCGCGCCTGACCAGCGCCACGACCATCGGCCCACTGCTGATGGGCATGTCGCGCCCGGTCCAGATCGTGCCGATGGATGCGAGCGTGACCCAGCTGCTCGACATGGCCTGCCTCGCGGCCCATGCCGCCATCGGCCGGTGACGCTCTTCACCATCGGCTATGAGGATGCGACGCCGGCGCGGCTGATCGAGGCGCTGCATGGTGCCGGCGTCACCACCTTGGTCGACGTGCGGGCGCTGGCAAACAGCCGGAAGCCGGGCTTCGCCAAGACCGCGCTCTCGGCGGCGCTGGCCGAAGCCGGCATCGGCTATCAGCATGTGAAGGCGCTCGGCACCCCGGCCGAGGGGCGGGCGGCGGTGCGGGCCGAGCGGCCCGGGGAGATGCGGCGGATCTTCGGCGCGCATCTCGCCGGGCTCGAGCCGCAGGCGGCGCTGGCCGCGCTTACGGATCGCGCACGACACGAAACGGTTTGCCTGCTATGCCTGGAAGCCGATCCGGCGCGCTGTCACCGGACCCTGGTCGCGGAGGCGGTTGCCGCCACCTCCGGGGCCACGGTCACGCATCTTCACCCGGCCTGAGGAAGGACTCCCCATCGATGTCGCTCTGCCTCGTCCTGCATGACCTCGGCGCCGCCCCGGCCTCGGCCGAGAAGGTGTTCTTCGAGGCGATCTTCGAGATCGCGCCGGAGCACTGGCCGATCACGCCGCGCGCGGTGCTGGTAGCGACGGGCGTCTCCCCCGCCTATCTCCGCGACCACCTGCTGCGGGCGCTGAAGAAGGAGGATGCGCCGGATGTGGTGCTCACCATCACCCGCATCTCGGCCGACGCCGCCTGGCATAACCTCTCCGCGGAGGGAGAAGCCTGGCTGCGCGACATGCTGGAGGAGTAGCGGTTACGCCCGGCCTCGCATGTATCGCCGCTCCGGCCGGTAGGTGAGCCAATGACGAAGGCGGGTGAACAGGGTCTGGAACATGACCGATGATCCGGCGGGCTTGTGTTCAGCGAGGGGCGATGGGGAACACCATTTGCAATGAAATGGGTCCTTCGCTGAAGATATGGTCACAGGAATGTGTTTCGCATTCCTTTCTTGAGTCGTATTCGTGATCTTTTAAGACGGCTGCGAGACGAAGCTTAACCGAGCCAGGCCGCGATCCGCGCTGCAAGACGCTCGGCCACCTCCGCCTTCGCCATCTCCGGCCAGTTCTCCACGCCCTCGTCGGTGACGAGGTGGATTCGGTTGGCGTCGCCCCCCATGACCTCGCCGGAGACGTCATTCGCCAGGATCCAGTCGCAGCCCTTGCGGGCGCGCTTGGCGATGGCGTGCTCGACGACCTTCTCCGTCTCGGCAGCGAAGCCGATGACGAGGCGGGGGCGCTGCGCATGGCGGGAGACGGTTGCCAGGATGTCGGGGTTGAGCGCCATGGCGAGGGTCGGGGCGTCGGCACCGGGCTCCTTCTTCATCTTCTGCGAGGCCTCGTGGGCCACGCGCCAGTCGGCGACGGCGGCGGCCATGACGGCGGCATCGGCGGGCAGGGCAGCCTCGCAGGTGGCGAGCATCTCCCGGGCCGTCTCGACATGCACCGTGGTGACGCCCGGCGGGTCGGACAGCGTCACCGGCCCGGCGACCAGGGTGACGCGGGCACCGAGCGCGGCAAGGGCGGCGGCGATGGCATGGCCCTGCTTGCCGCTGCTGCGATTGGCGATGTAGCGCACCGGGTCGATCGGCTCATGCGTCGGGCCGGAGGTGACGAGGATGTGGCGGCTGGCGAGCGGCCCGGCCTCAGGCGCCAGAATCGCCTCGATGGCGGCGTGGATCTCGGCCGGTTCGGCGAGGCGGCCGGGGCCGCTCTCGGGCTCGGCCATGGCGCCCACGCCCGGGCCGACGAGGCGGACGCCGCGGGCGGTCAGCGCGGCCATGTTGGCGCGGGTCGCCGGGTGCTCCCACATCGCCGTGTTCATCGCCGGCGCCACCAGCACCGGGGCGCGGGTCGCCAGCAGGATGGTGCTCGCCAGGTCGTCGGCCAAGCCATTCGCCATCTTCGCCAGCATATTGGCCGAGGCGGGGGCGACGACGACCAGGTCGGGCAGGCGGGCGAGGCGGATATGGCCGATCTCCGCCTCCGCCGCCCAGAGGTCGTCATGCACGCGCTGCCCGGTGATGCCGGCCAGCGCCTCCTTCGTCACGAAACGGGCACCGCCCGCCGTCAGCACGCCGGTGACGGCGGCACCGGACTTGCGCAACAGGCGCGTCAGCTCAAGCACCTTATAGGCACTGATGCTGCCCGAGACGATCAGCAGGATGCGGCGGTCGGCGAGGCGCATCTCAGACAGGTCGCTCGCCCTTCACCGTGACGCGGTTGCCGTAGCGGCGATGCGGCCAGTAGTCCCACATCGCCCGGTGCTGGGCGCAGCGGTTGTCCCAGAAGGCGACAGAATTCGGCTGCCAGCGGAAGCGGCATTGGAAGAGCGGGTTCTCCATATGCTCGTAGAGATAGCGGAGGATGCCGTCGCTCTCGTCGCGCGGGATGCCAAGGATGCGGGCGGTGAAGCCGCGGTTCACGTAGAGCGCCTTCTTGCCCGTCACCGGATGGGTGCGGATGACCGGGTGTTCCGCCCGCGGGTAGCTCGCCTTGTCGGCCACGCCGTCCTTGGCGAACATGCCGCGATAGACCGGCTCCCCGTCGTGGAGCGCGGTGAGGCCCTCGAGATAGGCCTTCATCCGGTCCGACAGCGCGTCATAGGCGGCGTACATGCTGGCGAAGAGCGTGTCGCCGCCATTCGGCGGACATTCCTTGATGTAGAGGATGGAGCCCATCGGCGGCTCCTCGTCGCAGGAGACGTCGGAATGCCAGCCCTCGCCATTGGCGCGGACGGAATTGGCATCCGCCTTGATGACCATCAGCTCCGGGTGGCCCGGCTCGTGCGGTGCGGCGGGGTGGAGGTGGAGCGGGCCGAATTGCCGGCCGAAATCGAGGTGCTGCTCCTGCGTCATCCGCTGGTCGCGGAAGAAGATGACGAGGTGCTCGGCCAGCGCCCGCTTGATCTCCTCCATCTGTCGCGGGGCGATGGGGCCGCCGAGGTTGACGCCCTCGATCTCGGCGCCGATCACCGAGGTCAGCTTGTCGAGGCGGATCGTTTGATAGGGCTCGCCCGCATTGCTGAGATGGCGGATGCGGGGGCCGTCCAGGGCGTTGAGGGACATTCTTGTTTCCTTGGCGGGCCGTGTGGCCGGGGAGGCTAGCCCCGGGCGCGGGCGGCCGCCAAGTCCTACTCCGGCCGGCGGTCGTCCAGCAGGATCAACCGGTGCAGGCGGCGGCTGTACTTACCCTCGTCCCATTCGGTGGCGCGGTGGAGGCTGCAGCGGTTGTCGCTCATCAGCACGTCGCCCGGCTGCCAATGGTGCTCGTGGACGAATTCCGGCTGCGTCATATGGGCCAGCAGTTCGGCGAATAGGACGGCGCTCTCGGCTTCTGGCAGGCCGATGATCTCGCTGCCCCACTCGCCGCCCAGGTAGAGGCCGCGGCGGCCGGATTCCGGATGGGTGCGGACGAGGGGGTGGATCACGTCGGGGAAGCGGGCGGCCTCGGCCTGGCACTGCTCCTCCGAGGCATCGGGGAAGAGGGCGCGGTAGAGCCGGGCGCGGCTGTGGCGGACCTTGAGGCCGGTGATGCGGCTGCGGGTCGCCTCCGGCAGAGCTTCGAAGGCGGCGATGCCGTTGGCGTATTTGGTCTCGCCGGCGACGGGCGGAATGGCGATGGCATGAAGGAAGGTGAAGAGCGCGGCATGCTCCAAGTGGTAGTGGTCGGTATGCCAATTGAGGCCGACCTTCGGCGCGCCTACGGCCTTGCCGTTCTCCATCGCATTGCCGACGACGAAGATCTCGTGATGGTCGGCAAGGCAGAGGTCGCGGCGGCTGTGCAGGTCGAAATCACGCCCGAAGCGGGCGGCGAAGCCGAGGAAGCCGGCCGGCGTGAGGTGCCGCTGGCCGCGGACCAGCAGCAGGGTGCGCTCGACCACGGCGCCGCGGAGGATGGCGGTGATCTCCGGATCCTCGAGCGCGGCGAGGTCGATGCCGCCGATCTCGACGCCGATGGCGGGTTCCAGCTCACGCACGGTGAGGCCGCAGCGGGCGGCGGCGGCGCGCCAGAAGACGGGTCCGGTGGCCATCAGGCTGTCTCCTGCACGAGTGTCAGCCGCGCTCTGTCGGCAGCGGAGGCGAGGAAACGGTCGTAGAGCGGACGCGCGGCGCGCTGGAAGGGTTCCTTGTCCGGCTCGTGGATGGTGACGCCCTGGGCCTTCACCTGCTCGACCAGCTTCGCCTCGCCATCGACGACGAATTGCCGCTCGAAGACGGCGCTTTCCTCGCCGGCCTGGATCAGGGCGTTGCGGAGGTCGGGGGCGAGGGATTGGAACTTCCGTTCGGAGAGGACGACCGGCGCCGTCAGGCTCAGCCAGCCCACCGTCGTCCAATGCTTGCAGACTTCATAGAATTTCTGCGCGACGAAATTGGTGTAGGCGGCCTCGGCGCCATCGACGACGCCGACCTGGAGGGCGCTGTAGAGCTCGCCATAGGCCAGCGGCGTGGCATTGGCGCCGAAGGCGTTGAAGGCGGCGACATGGACGGGGTTCTGCTGGGTACGGATCTTCTTGCCACGCAGCTCGGCCATGGAGCCGACCGCATCCCGCGTCATCAGGTGCCGCACGCCGGAAGAATAGAGGCCGAGCATGCGGAAGCCGCGGCCCTGCGCCGCCTGGGCGAGCTGGGCGATGGCCGGCGTGCCGGCGACGCGCGCAAGATGCCCGTAATCCCGGATCAGGAAGGGCATGTCGAGAAGCTGGTAGTCCTTCACGAAATTGGCGAAGGCGGCATGCGAGGGCACAGCGAGGTCGATTGTGCCGAGCGCCACGCCCTCGACCATCGGCAGCTCGTTGCCGAGCTGGCCGTTGGGGTAGACTTGCAGGCCGAGCTTCCCGCCGGTGATCTCCCGCAGGCGCCGGTCCATGAAGCGCAGGCCCTCGTCCTGCACCTCACCGATGGCGTTGGTGTGCGCGGCGCGCAGCAGTGTGGTCTGTGCGAAGGCAGGCCGGGCGACCCAGGCGGCGGCGAGGCCGGCGGCGAGCGATCTGCGGTGGGTCATCGGTTTCCTCATGGCATCAGGGCGCGCGGCAGCCAGAGCACCACGGCGGGGACATAGGTGCAGAGCATCAGCACGGCGACGAGCGGGATCAGCGGGATCCAGATCACCCGGGCGACGGCGCCGACCGGCCGGCGCGCGACGGTGCAGGCGACGAAGGTGCAGATGCCGTAAGGGGGCGCTACCAGCCCGATCGAGAGGTTGATCGACATCACCAGGCCGAAATGCAGCGGGTCGATGCCGAGCTTGATGGCGACCGGCATCAGCACCGGCATGAGGATGAGGAGGGCCGAGATCTCCTCGAAGCACATGCCGACGAAGAGCATCAGCATGTTGACCATCAGCAGGAACAGCACCTGGCTGCCGCCGACCGCGTCGAACCAGCCGGCGATCATGCCCGGCACGTCCTGGATGGCGACCAGCCAGGCGAAGATGGAGGAGGTGCCGACGATGATCATCACCGCCGCCGAGATGCCGACGGTGCGCAGCATGAGGTCGGGCAGGGCGGCGAGCTTCAGCTCCTTGTAGATCAGGAGGTCGATGGCGAGGCCGGCGGCGACGGCCAGCACGCCCGCCTCAGTCGGCGTGACGACGCCCCCGACGATGCCGCCGACGATGATGACGGGCAGCACCAGCGCCGGGATGGCGCGGACGAAGGCGTCGCGCAGGCGGGGGACGCTGAAGGGCTGCGTGTCGGTGTAACGCCCCGGGTCGCGGCTGGCGTAGAGCCAATGCGTCACCATCAGGCCGAGCGAGGCGATGAGGCCGGGGATGATGCCGCCGAGGAACATGGCGCCGACAGAGAGGTCGCAGACCATCGCCAGCACGACCATGATGATGGAGGGCGGGATGATCGGCCCGAGCGCGCCGGCCGCCGCGACCACCGCGACGGAGTAGTCGATGTCGTAGCCGCGGCGGCGCATCTCAGGGAGAAGGATCGAGGAGACGGCCGCCGTATCCGCGCTGCCACTCCCGGAAATGCCGGAGAGGAAGGTGGAGGTGACCGTCGCCACCATGAAGAGGCTGCCGCGCACCCAGCCGACCAGCGCGGCGGCGAGGCCGACGATCGCCTTCGCCAAGCCACCATGTTCCATGATGAGGCCGGAGAGGATGAAGAAGGGGATCGCCATCAGCGGGAAGCTGTCGAGCCCGTTGTAGAGGCGCTGGGCGACGACGACCATCGGCACGTCGGTGGCGACGACGAGGGTCAGCGCCGCGGCGACGCCGAGGACGAAGACCATCGGCGCGCCGGCGGCCAGCAGCAGGGCGAAGGAGCCGAAGGTGAGGCCCATCAGTCGACCCTCACGCCGCCGCCGGTGGTGACCTTCTCGAGACCGAGGATGGCGGCGCCGAAGGAGAGCCCCGCCTCGAGCGCGAAATAGGCGGCGCCGATGGGGATCATCGCATAGGGGATGTCCATCGGGACCTGCAGGCCGGGGCTGGTCTGCCAGGCGCCGACCTGCATCAGCAGCAGCCCGCCCTGGCCCACGACCCAGAGGAACCAGAGGCAGAGGCCCGCCACCGGCACCAGCAGCAAGCGGGCGGCGGGCACCGGCAGGCGCTCGATCACCAGCTCGATCGCAACATGCAGGCGCTGGCGCATGGCATAGCCGGCGCCGAGGAGCACCATCCAGATCTGGGCGAAGGTCGCCGCCTCGTCAGCGCCGGGGATGGAGTGGTTGAAGAGGTAGCGGCCGACCACCTGGGCGAAGACGATGAGCAGCATCGCCGCGAGCAGCAGGATCAGCGTGTAGTCGACCAAGCGCCGTAGCAGGGCGAGCGCGGCGCGGACGAGGCGCAACGGCGCGGGGGCCAGGATCGGGCGGTCGAGGGTAGCGCCGGTCATGCCGGAGAGGCTCGCCGCGCCGGGACGGCACAGCAAGGGGCTGTTGCACTGGAATTAAGCGCCGTCGGACGTGTTCAGCCTGCGATCTGCGCGGGTGAGATCGAAAGTGCCTATTCTTTCGCCGCCGCCTGGCGGATCGCGGCGGCCAGCGCCTCCGGTTGGAAGGGTTTCTCGAGAAAGATCTCCCGCCGTTGCAGCCGGTGCCGCATATCCTCCAATTGCGTGCCGCTGATCAGGATGACGCCGACCTCGGGGTGCTTGGCCCGCGCCACCTCCGCTAGGTCGAAGCCGCTCAGCCCGCCGCCAAGGCGGATATCCGTCACCAGCACATCCGGCACCTGGCCCGCCCCGAGCAGGATGAGCGCATCCTCGGCATTGGCGAGTCCCTGCACGTCGATGCCCTCATCGGCCAGACGGTCGGACAGCACCATGCGCAGCAGCGCGTCATCCTCGATCAGCAGAACCCGCATTGCCTCCGTCCTGTAATATCGAAGCCGCATGACAACGGCTGAAGGGCCGCCGGGATCAGCCGGATAGCAACGAACCGGTGCATTGCGGCGATACAGGTCATCCATGGCGCTGTGGCGGCGTTTCGTCCTGTCACGATAAGGAGGGTGGATGACGGCGGGGAAGGCTTGGCTCGGGGCGTCGCTGGCCGCTCTGGCGGGGGCGGCGGTGGTGCTGGCGGTTTTTGGCCTCGGCCCGATGGACCCGCGCAACCAGGGTTGGCTGCTGGCGGGGCCGCTGGGGCCCGACCCGGTGCAGCTCTGGCTGGGGTGGAGCTACTTCCGCAGCGGCCCCTGGCTGCTGCCGCCGGGTGCCAACCCCGATTACGGGATGGAGCTCGGCACGGCGATCTACTTCGCCGACGCCATTCCGCTGCTCGCCCTGGTGCTGAAAGCGCTGCGGGGGGTGGTGGAGGTGCCGCAATATGTCGGGCCCTGGCTGCTGGCCTGCGGGGTGCTGCAAGGGGTCCTCGGCTGGCGGCTGGTGGGGCTCGCCACGCGCGATCCGCTGGCGCGGGTCTGCGGGGCGGGGCTGCTGGCCTTGCAGCCGATGCTGGTCAACCGGATGGCCGGGCATACGCCACTTGCCGGGCAATGGGTGCTGCTGGCGGCGCTGCTGCTGGCGCTCGGACGGGGGCAGGGGAGCTGGCATGCCTTGCGCTGGGCGGCGCTGCTGGCGGTGACGGCGCTGATCCATTCCTATTTGCTCGCCATGGCGATGCCGCTCTGGGCGGCGGACTGGCTGCGCCGGGCCTGGTTGGAACGGGGCAGGGTCCTCATCGCCGAGGCGGTGGCGGTGCCGCTGGCCGTAGGGGGTGCGCTGTGGACGGGCGGCTTCTTCCTGCTGCGAGGCGGCTACGACAGCGGACCGGGGAGCGAGGCTGGGGGCTACGGAACCTGGAATTTCGACCTGCTGGCCTATGCCGATGGCGGCCTGTGGTCCGGCCTGTTGCCTGACCTGCCCGACCCCGGCCATTGGGAGGCCGGGAGCAGCTATCTCGGCCTCGGCGGGCTGCTGCTGCTGGCGGCGGGGTTGATCGCGCTTCTACGCCGGCCCGTGGGGCTGCCGCGCCGGCTCTGGCCGCTGGCCGCGGCGCTGCTGGCGCTGCTCGCCTTCGCCATCACCCCGCATGTGACCGTGGGAGGCAGGGGAGGGGTGCTCTTCGCCCTGCCGGACCGGGCGATGGCGATCGCCGGGATGCTGCGCAATGCGGAGCGGATGGTCTGGCCGCTTTCCTATGCGCTGATGCTCGGCGCCATCGCCCTGGTGGCGCGGACCTGGGGCGGACGGCGCGCGGGCTGGCTGCTGCTCGGGCTGCTGGCGTTGCAATGGGTCGATTTGCGGCCGGGGCTGGAGCGGCGGCATTCCTTCGTCGCCGGGGCGCCGGCGGGGGTGCCGCAACGGCTCTTCGACCCGTTCTGGGCGGAGGCTGCCGGGGCCTATGCGCGGGTGCGGGCGGTGCCGGCCTCGAACATGGGCGAAGGGTGGGAGTCCATCGCCCGCTTCGCGGCGCAGGCGGGGATGCCGACGGATTCCGTCTACATGGCGCGGGTCGATGCGGGGCGGGCGGCGGCGCTGCGGGCCAAGGTGGCGGAGATCCTCCGCTCTGGCGCCTATGAGCCGGGGACGCTCTACATCCTGCGCGATGCGGAGAGCCTGGCGCTCGCCGAGGCCTCGCACGACCCGGCGCGGGATGCGATCCTCACCGCGGATGGCTACCGGGTGCTGGCGCCCGGCTGGCGGGCGAGGCCGCTCGCGCGCCGCTGATCTGCGGGGAGAAAAGCGATGGATGTGAAGGGGATTGCGGCAGTCGTCACCGGCGGCGGCTCCGGCCTCGGCGCGGCGACGGCCGAGGCGCTGGCGGCGGCCGGCGCCCGCGTCGTGGTGATGGACCTGAAGCGCGAGGCGGCGGAAGCCGTCGCCGACCGCATCGGCGGGGTAGCCGCGGCCGGCGACGTGGCCGACGAGGCGGCCGTCGAGGCGGCGGTGGAGGCGGCGGCGGGGCTCGGCCCGCTGCGCCTTGCCGTCAGCTGCGCCGGCATCGCCCCGGCGGCGCGCGTCGCTGGGCGGCAGGGGCCGCACCCGCTCGGCCTGTTCGAGCAGGTCGTAAGGGTGAACCTCACCGGCACCTTCAACCTGCTGCGCCTGGCCTCGGCGCGGATGGCCGCGCTCGAGCCGCTGGCGACCGGGGAGCGGGGACTCATCGTCAACACCGCCTCGATCGCCGCCTATGAGGGGCAGATCGGCCAGTGCGCCTATGCGGCGAGCAAGGCGGGCGTCGTCGGCCTCACCTTGCCGGCGGCGCGGGAGCTGGCGCGGTTCGGCATTCGGGTGATGACCATCGCGCCGGGGCTGATCGAGACGCCGATGCTGGCGGGCATGCCGGCGGAGGCGCGGGAGGCGCTGGGGCGGCTGCCGCTCTTCCCGAACCGGCTGGGCCAGCCGGCGGAGGTGGCGGCGCTGGTTCTCGCCATCGCCGCCAACCCGTTGCTGAACGGCGAGACGATCCGGCTGGACGGGGCGCTGCGGCTGACGCCCTCCTAGCCGTCAGGCCCTGGCGCTGTAGGCCGGGGCGGGCAAGTGCTGGATCGGCGGCAAGGCCGAGCCCGGCCGGCGCCAGGCCGGCGCCTCGGCATTGTCGCGCCATTGCGGGGTGCCGAAGCTGTTCTCGGCGCAGCCCGGCAAGGCGGCTACCAGTAGAAAAGCCAGGACCCAATAGCGCATGGCAGCATTCCTGTCAGAGCATTGGTCGTACCCTGACATACCAGATGGCCGGCTGTCGCGGCCGATTCGGCGCACGATGTTTTTTCCTTTGCGTAACGCACGGGATGCGGAACTAATTCCGGGGTGCTGCGTAGGGACGCCGCTTCATGGCCGAAGGAGGACCCGATGCGCCAAACCGTCCTGTTGATCCTAGCTGCCGTCAGCCTTTCCGGCTGCCTCAGCTTCAGCAGCAGCAACCCGAGCCCGCCGCCGGCCGGCACGGTGGTCGTCCCGGCCCGCTGAGGGTCTGGGCCGCCTGGCGGGCCCAGGCCATGGCTTGTTCGGCGAAGAGCACGCCCGTCGCATCGACGGGCAGGCCTGCCGCGGCCAGGGCCTGGGCCGTCCAGGTATTGCAGGTGTAGCCGGCCGAGTAGATGATCGAGGAAGCCTGGAAGACGCTGCCGGGATAGGGGCCGTTCGCCAGGGCCTCCCACCGGCCGTTGGGCAGCCGCCAATGCGGATCGAGGCTGCCCGCCAGGAATTCTTGCAGCCGGTTCATTTGTCCCGCGGTGAGGGGAAGACGGACGACATGCTCGGGCCCGAAGGCCGTCTCCGGCGGGGCGGACAAAGCGGTCAGCAGGATGGCCCCCGGCCCTGGCAGCAGGGCCCGCAGCAGCGCGAGCGGCGAGCGGTCACGGTCGAGCAGCCAGCTTCGGTCGCCGAAGCCGAGGACCATGGTCTGCATTCCTGGAAAGCCCGCAGCGAGCCCGGCCAGCCAGGGATGCAGCGGCGCCGCGTGAATCGGCAGGGCGATATCCGTATGCCAGCCGCGGTCGATGACGGTGACCTCGCCGATGCGCGGCGCGGGGTCGGGTGGCGGCAGCGCGGAGCACCCGGCCAGCGCCAGGCCCAGCAGCAGGCTTCGCCGGCCCATGCACCCTGACGGCGCCCAGCCCGAGCGCAGGACGAGGTGGCTGCCCGACTTCGCCTGGTGCCTGCCGTTGCTGCTCGCCATCATCCTGTCCGTCGTGGCGACCATGCCTTACTGGTCGGCCGATGACGCATCCCGCGGCGTCGGCTGGTACTGTGCGGCCATGGTGCTGGCAAGCCTTGGCCTGGTCGGCCTGTCGGCGATGCTGGCGCGGCGGATGAAGCAGCTCGGCGCGCAGCTGGCGGCCGGCTCGGCGGCGCTGGCGGCGAGCGAGGCGCAGCTGCGCCGGGCGCAGCGCATCGGCCGGGTCGGCGGGTTCGAGATCGACCTGCGCTCCGGCGTCAATCTTCGCTCCGGCGAGTACATGTCCGTCCAGGGCATGCCCGGTGAGGCGCGGATCGAGCGGCATGCCGACTGGGTGGCGCGGCTGCATCCGGAGGACCGGGAGCGGGCGGAGCGGAATTTCCTCGACGCCGTGTCCGATGGCAGCGGCATCACCGAATACGCGCAGGAATATCGCATCCACGCGCCGGACGGCGAGGTGCGGTGGATCGCCGCCCGCGCCGAGATCGAGCGCGACGCCGAGGGCCGCGCGCTGCGCATGATCGGCGCGCATGTCGACGTCACCGCGCTGAAGCTGGCCGAGGCGGCGGGCCGGGCGAGCGAGGAGCGGCTGCGCCTGGCGCAGGAGGCGGCAGGCCTCGGCAGCTGGGAGCGGGACATGGTGACGGGCGAGGCCGTCTGGTCCGCGGAGCAGTACCGGCTGACCGGCTTCGACCCCGCCGCAGGCCCGCCGAGCCGCGAGGTTTTCGAAGCGCGCATCCTGCCCGAGGACCGGCTGCACGCCATGGCCCCGGCCAGCGACGAAGATGGCGGCTTCCGCCGGCAATTCCGCATCCGCCATGCCGGAGATGGCGGCATCCGCAGCATCCTCGCCCTTGGCCGGGTGTTGCGCGATGCGGCGGGGCGGCCGGTGCGGATGATCGGCGTCAACCTCGACATCACCGACCGGGTGCGCGCCGAAGAACGACAGGCGCTGCTGACGCGGGAGCTGGACCACCGGGCGAAGAACGCCCTGGCCGTGGTGCAGGCCGCGCTGCGGCTGACCTCGCGCGACGACCCGGAGGCCTTCGCCCGCGCCGTGGAAGGGCGCGTCGCCGCGCTGACGCGGGCGCATACGCTGCTGGCCGAGGCGGGCTGGACGGGCGCCGACCTGCGCGTGCTGCTGCAGGGCGAGCTGGAGCCCTTCCTCGCCGGGCCGGAGCAGATGCGGCTGGAAGGGCCGGCGGTGACGCTGGCCGCGGTGGCAGCGCAGCCCATCGCCATGGCGGTGCATGAGCTGGCCACGAATGCGATGAAATACGGCGCACTCTCCACCGCCGCCGGCCGGGTGCGGCTATGCTGGGCGGAGCAGAACGGGCAGCTGGCGATCGACTGGACGGAGGAGGGTGGTCCAGCCCTGGCCGGCGAGCCGGCTCGGCGTGGCTTCGGCACGCGGGTGATCGAGGCGACGCTCGCCGGGCAACTCGGCGGCACGGTGGCGCGGGACTGGGCGGCAAGCGGGCTGCGCTGCCGCATCCGCCTGCCGGCCGCACGGGTCATCGCCCGGTCGCGCCCGGTGGAGGCGCCGCCGGAGCTAACCTTCGAGGGGTTGCGGGGGTAGCCGGCCGGACTACCGGGCGGCGCTCACCCGCCAGACCCGGTTGCCAACGTCGTCTGCCACCAGCAGTCCGCCGCCCTGATCGATGGTCACGCCGACCGGGCGGCCGAGCGCATGGCCATCGGCATCGAGGAAGCCGGTCAGCACATCGACCGGCGGACCGCTCGGCTTGCCATCGGCGAAGGGGACGAAGATCACCTTGTAGCCGCTCGGCGGCCGGCGGTTCCATGACCCGTGCTGGCCGATGAAGGCGCCGTCCTTGAAGGGTGCGGGCAGGCGGCTGCCCTCGGCAAAGGCAAGGCCGAGCGAGGCGGTGTGCGGGCCGAGCGCGTAATCCGGCGGGATGGCGCGGGCGACGAGGTCCGGCCGCTGTGGCTGGACGCGTTCATCCACATGCTGGCCATAGTAGCTGTAGGGCCAGCCGTAGAAGCCGCCTTCCTGCACCGAGGTCATGTAGTCCGGCACCAGGTCGCTGCCGATCTCGTCGCGCTCGTTGACCGCGGTCCAGAGCCGGTGCGTCCGCGGCTCCCAGGCCATGCCGACCGGGTTGCGCAGGCCGGAGGCGAAGACGCGGCGCTCGCCGGTGCGGATGTCGATCTCGAGGATGGCGGCGCGGTCCGTCTCTGCCTCCATGCCACGCTCGGCGACATTGCTGTTGGAGCCGATGCTGGCGTAAAGCTTCGTGCCATCGGCGCTGGCGACGATGTTCTTCGTCCAATGATGGTTGATTGGCCCGCCGGGAAGCGGGGCGAGCACTTCGCCCGGCGTGGCGATGCGCGTCTCGCCGGTGCGGTAGGGGAAGCGGACCACCGCATCGGCATTGGCGACGAAGAGGCTGTCGCCCACCAGCGCCATGCCGAAGGGCGAGTTCAGACCTTCAAGGAAGACCGAGCGCGTCTCGGCCACGCCGTCGCCATCGGCGTCGCGCAGCAGGGTGATGCGGTTGGCGCTCGGCACCCCGGCGCCGGCGCGCTTCATCACCAAGCCCATGACCCAGCCGCGGATGCCGCGGTTATCGTCCGGCTTCGGTGGGGCATTGGTCTCCGCCACCAGCACGTCGCCATTCGGCAGGATGTAGAGCCAGCGCGGATGGTCGAGCCCGGCGGCGAAGGCCTGGACGCGCAGGCCCTCGGCCGGGGCCGGGGCGGCGCCCTCCGGCCAGCCGCGGGCGGGGGCGATGTTGACCGTCGGGATCCAGCTCGAGCGCGGCGGCGGCAATTGCGGGTTGGGGCCGGTGCCGGCGCCGACCGGCAGGCTGGCCTGCTCGCCGCAGCCGGTGAGGACGAGGACGAGCAAGGCGAGGAAGGATGCGCGCATGGACGGCCGAACGTCGCCCTCGCCGCCGGGGTTCCCGCTGCGCCGGCATGACACGATGGCCGGCGACGATGCAGCGGACGCGCCCGATGGCGGCGCCGACAACATCGCCGCCGTGGCGGGTGGACTCAGGCGGTCTTCTGCGCGAGATGCGGGAACATCGCCAGCCGTGCCGCCTCGTCCATCTCCGCCTTGAAGGCGTGCCGGTCCTTCAGCGCCAGGGCGCGGGCGGCGGCGGGGCGAGCGTTGATGTCATCGAGGTGGCGCTTGACATTCGGCAGGGTGGCGAAGGCCTCTTCGCCGAGGACGAAGGGCACCAGGCGCGACCAGCCCCAGACGGCCATGTCGACGATGCCGTAGTCGTCGCCGAGCATGAAGCGGCGGTCGGCGAGGCGGGCGTCGAGGATGCCCCAATGGCGCCTGGCCTCGAAGACGTAGCGGCTGACCGCATAGTCCTTCGGCTCCGGTGCGAAGCGGGTGAAGTGGACGGCCTGGCCGGAATAGGGGCCGATGCCGGTGGCGACGAACATCAGCCAGGAGAGCATCGGGCCGCGCTCGCCGGCGGGCGGCAGGAACTGTCCGGTCTTCTCGGCGAGGTAGAGCAGGATGGCGTTGCTGTCGAACACCACCGTGCCCCTGTCCTCGATGGCGGGGACCTTGGCATTCGGGTTGATCTTGAGGAATTCGGGGCTGTGCTGCTCGCCCTTGCGGGTGTCGACGGGCACCGGCTCGTAGGGGAGGTCCATCTCCTCGAGGCAGAGGGCGACCTTGGTCGGGTTCGGGGCGAGGTTGTAGTGGAAGCGGATCACGGCCTTATCCTCCCTGTGGCAGCGGGAGGATAAGGCGCGTCCCCTTGCGCGGAGGCAAGGGGCGTGACCTCAGGCCTTGGCGGCCTTGCGCTTCGCCTTCTTCATGCCGGCGAGCGCGGCGTCCTTCAGCGAGGGGCTGGCCTTGAAGCGGACGGTCGCGCCCGCCTTCACCGCTACCTTCTCGCCGGTGCGAGGGTTGAGCGCGGTGCGCTTCGCCGTCTCGCGTACGATAAAGGCGCCGAAATCGGGGATGGTGAACCGGCCGGTCTCGACGATCTCCCCCTTGATGGCGGCGATGATGTCGCTCGCCAGGGCGTTGGCCGCGATGGTCGGCATCTCGGTCGACTTGACGATGACGTCGGTCAGGAACTTCTTCGACACGCACTGCACTCCTTTCGATTCGCCGGGGAATAGCGCGATCCGCGCGATTTGTCAGTCATAACCTTGCGCCACGGGCGCTTGCGGCAAAGCCCGGGCTCTGGAAGATTTCGCCCTGTATGGAGGGAATCGCCATGAAGCTCGCCTACTCGCCCGCCAGCCCCTATGTCCGCAAGGTCGTGGCCTGCGCCATCGCCCGAGGGCTGGACAGCAGCATCGAGCGCTGGAAGGTCCCGACCACGGACCCGGCCTTGCTGCCGGTGAACCCGCTCTCCAAGGTGCCGTCCTTCCTGACCGATGACGGGATGGCGCTCTACGACAGCCCGGTCATCTGCGAATACCTCGACAGCATCGGCGATGCGCCAAAGCTCTTCCCCGCCCCCGGCCCGGCGCGCTGGACGGCGCTGCGGCAGCAGGCGCTTGGCGACGGCATCATGGATGCGAGCCAGCCGCGCCGGCGCGAGGTGGCCCTGCCGCAGGACCAGGGCCGGCAGGAGTACATCGCGTTGCAACAGGGCAAGGTCGCCCGCGCCCTCGACGTACTGGAGGCGGAGGCGGAGTCGCTCGGCCAGCTCACGACGATCGGCGAGATCACCATCGGCTGCGCGCTCGGCTATCTTGACTTCCGCTTCCCGCACGAGCCCTGGCGTCCGGGCCACCCGAAGCTGGAGGCCTGGTATGCCAAGGTCGTGGCGCTGCCGCCGCTGGCGCAGACCATGCCGGTTGGCTGATTACTTCGCACGACGCCGCGAAGCAGTGTCGTGGGGGCTCCGGGTTATCGCCAACGACCAGGGCCCCGCACTGGCTTCCGCGGCGAGGCCGCGGAAGGGCCTACGTCCGAAAGGTGTCTCCATTCCATGGCCCATTGGCTGGTGAAGAGCGAGCCGGATGCCTTCTCCTGGGACCAGCAGGTGGCGAATGGCGTGGAGCCCTGGACCGGCGTGCGCAATGCGCTCGCGGCCAACAACCTCCGCGCCATGCGGCTCGGCGACCGGGCCTTCTTCTACCACTCCAATATGGGGAAGGAGATCGTCGGCATCGTCGAAGTGGTCAGGGAGGCTTATCCCGATCCCACCGATGAGACGGGCCGGTGGGTCTGTGTCGACATGAAGGCGCTGCGGCCGGTGCCGCACCCGGTGACGCTCGCCGCCATCAAGGGCACGTCGGAGCTGGCCGATCTTGCCCTGGTCCGGCAGTCGCGCCTTTCCGTGATGCCGGTCTCCGACCCGCATTGGGCCATCCTGTGTCGCATGGGTGGCGTGGAAAAGGGGTGAGGGGATGCGGCTCGAAGGGTCCTGCCAGTGCGGCGCGGTGCGGTTCCAGCTGGAGAGCCCGCACCCTTACCCTTACCAGCGCTGCTACTGCTCGATCTGCCGCAAGACTCAGGGCGGGGGCGGTTATGCCATCAACCTGGGCGGCGACAATGCCTCGCTACGGGTCCAGGGGAAGCAGCACATCACCGTCTACCATGCCCGGCTGAAGGACCCCGAGGATGCCCGCGCGCATCGCAGCCCGGCCGAGCGGCATTTCTGCGGGGTTTGTGGCAGCTCGCTCTGGCTCTATGACGCGCGCTGGCCGGAGCTGATCCATCCCTTCGCCTCGGCCATCGACACGCCGCTGCCCGAGCCGCCGGAGAGCACGCATATCATGCTAGAGTTCAAGGCCACCTGGGTGGCAGTGGAGGCGGGCCCGAAGGACCGCCGGCATGAGCGCTACCCGGAGGAGAGCATCGCCGACTGGCATGAGCGGCTGGGCCTCGCCCGGTGATCGGTACCGATGAGCGGGTGCTGTGCCCGGCTGATGAGATCGAGGAGGGGGCCGCGCGCGGCTTTCCCGCACCGGCCGGCCGCTTCACCGGCCTCTTCGCCGTCCGCAAGGGCGGCGAGATCCGGGTCTATGTGAACTCCTGCCCGCATATCGGCCTGCCGCTGGAGCCGCTGCCGAACCGCTTCCTCGACACCCGCAAGACCTACATCGTCTGCGCTGCGCATGGTGCCCGCTTCCGTATCGAGGACGGGGTCTGCATCAGTGGCCCCTGCATCGGCCAGACGCTGGAGATGGTGCCCTGCCGGGTGGAAGAGGGGATACTGGTGGTGCCGGCGGATGCCGGCGCCTGAGCGGAAGCTGCAGCGTTCGGACAAAACCCACTTCGCCCCGTCCGCGCCGATGCCCCATGTCGCAACATGCCGCACCAGGCGCAGGCCGGCCGATGATGCCTGAACGTATTGGCAACGAAACGCCCGCGTCAAGGCGCCGCTTGCCCGATTGACGGGGCTCAAGGCGGCATGGCCAAACTGCCCATATAAGGACCCGCCTGAGGGGAGACACCAGAATGTCCGACGACCAGTTGATCGCGGTGAAGCCGGCGGTCGCCGCCTCCGCCCATGTGACCGGCGAGCAGCTTACCGCCATGACGGAGGCGGCCGCAGCCGATCCGGGTGGCTTCTGGGCCAAGGAGGCGGGGCGCATCGCCTGGATCAAGCCGCCGACCCGCATCAAGAACACCAGCTTCAGTGGCGATGTCTCGATCCGCTGGTTCGAGGACGGGGTCCTGAATGCCTCCGTCTCCTGCCTCGACCGGCATCTGGCGAGCCGCGGCGACCAAGTGGCGATCATCTGGGAGGGCGACGACCCGAACAGCGACGCCAAGGTCACCTATAAGGAACTACATGCGAAGGTCTGCCGCCTCGGCAATGCGCTGCGCGAGCTGGGCGTGAAGAAGGGCGACCGGGTCTGCATCTACCTGCCGATGATCGTCGAGGCGGCGGTGGCGATGCTGGCCTGCGCGCGGGTCGGTGCCATCCATTCCATCGTCTTCGGCGGCTTCTCGCCAGACAGCCTGGCGTCGCGCATCCAGGACAGCGAGTGCACGGTGCTCATCACCGCGGATGAGGGGCGGCGCGGCGGGCGCACGGTGGCGCTGAAGACCAATGCGGATGAGGCGCTGAAGACCTGCCCGAGCATCCGGTCGGTGGTCGTCGTCAGGAACACCGGCGCCGCGGTGCCGATGCAGGAGGGGCGTGACCACGCCTACGAGGAGATCACCGCGAAGCAGCCGGCCGAATGCCCGCCGGAGCCGATGGAGGCGGAGGACCCGCTCTTCATCCTGTATACCAGCGGCAGCACCGGCAAGCCGAAGGGCGTGCTGCACACGACGGGCGGCTACCTCGTCTGGGCCAGCTACACGCATGAGTTGGTCTTCGACTACAAGCCGGGCGAGATCTACTGGTGCACGGCCGATGTCGGCTGGGTGACGGGGCACACCTATATCGTCTACGGCCCGCTGGCGAATGGCGCGACGACGCTGATGTTCGAGGGCGTTCCAAACTACCCATCCGTGTCCCGCTTCTGGGAGGTGGTGGACAAGCATCAGGTCAACATCTTCTACACGGCGCCGACCGCCATCCGCGCGCTCATGCGCGACGGCGAGGGGCCGGTGAAGAAGACCTCGCGGCAATCGCTCCGCATCCTGGGTTCCGTGGGCGAGCCGATCAACCCGGAGGCCTGGCTCTGGTACTACCGGGTGGTGGGGGATGAGCGCTGCCCGGTGGTCGATACCTGGTGGCAGACGGAGACGGGCGGCATCCTCATCTCGCCGCTTCCCGGTGCGGTGGCGCAGAAGCCGGGCTCCGCGACGCTGCCGCTGCCGGGCGTGCAGCCGGCGCTGGTGGATGGCGAGGGCAAGCTGCTGGAGGGGGCGACGGAGGGCAACCTCGTCATCCTCGACAGCTGGCCGGGGCAGGCGCGCACGGTCTATGGCGACCATGAGCGTTTCATCCAGACCTATTTCTCCACCTTCCCCGGCATGTACTTCACCGGCGACGGCGCAAGGCGGGATGCGGACGGCTATTGGTGGATTACCGGGCGGGTGGATGACGTCATCAACGTCTCCGGCCATCGCATGGGCACGGCCGAGATCGAGAGTGCGCTGGTCGCCCATCCGAAGGTCGCCGAGGCCGCCGTCGTCGGCATGCCGCACGACCTGAAGGGCCAGGGCATCTACTGCTACGTGACACTGAAGACGGGCGAGGAGCCCTCCGAGGCGCTGCGGAAGGAGCTGGTGGCCTGGGTACGGAAGGAGATCGGGCCGATCGCCTCGCCGGATGCCATCCAATGGGCGCCGGGGCTGCCGAAGACGCGCTCGGGCAAGATCATGCGGCGCATCCTCCGCAAGATCGCGGCGAACGAGACCGAGGCGCTTGGCGACACCTCCACGCTCGCCGATCCGGGGGTGGTGCAGGAGCTGGTGGCGAACCGCGTCGGCTAGGGACTGGAACAACGGGTGAATCGTGAGGCCAGAGCGCGAAAATTAGATGCCCTAGAATCAGGGCCCTGGCCCGAGTCGTGCGAACGAATCGCTGACGGGCGACTCGGGCTGGCCGGAAAGCCTTTCGCCACAAAGGCTTGTGGGTGATCCGCAGCGCTACCCACAAGCCTGTTCCCGCTCCGGTCAGGGACCGAATCGGGATCAGAAGTCGCTGACGCGGCCCTTCCGCTCCCAGTCGCCGTAGCGGGTGGGCTCGGGGCCGGAGGGGCCGCCGACCTCCTTCATCCGCAGCGGCTGCTCGGGCGGCGGGTCACCGGCGGGCGGCATGGTCGGATCGCCGGGGATGGGCATGTCGGGGCCGGTCGGGTCGGTCACCGGCGGGGGCGGGATCTCGGGGCCGGGCGGCGGCGTCGGGATCGGCGGCACCGGGGAGGGCGGGTCGCTCGGGGGCAGCGGCGTCGGGTCGGACATCGGCATCTCCTTCTTGTCGCGTGACAGGGTCCAGCCTCATCTGGTGTCCTGCCTTGCGCATGCCAACGCGCAACGGAGAGGAGGGACAGCATCTGATGGGCGGATATCTGCGCACCGCGATCCTGCTGGCGGGGCTGACGGCGCTGTTCCTCGGCATCGGCTACATGCTCGGTGGGCGGCAGGGCATGGTCATCGCCTTCCTCGTCGCCTGCGCCACCAATCTCTGGTCCTGGTGGAACAGCGACCGCGTGGTCCTCTCGATGCACAATGCGGAGCCCATCGCGCCGGAGAGCGCGCCGCGGCTCTACCGGATGGTGGAGGGGCTGGCGCAGCGGGCGGGGTTGCCGATGCCAGCGCTTTACGTCATCCACGAAGACCAGCCGAACGCCTTCGCTACCGGCCGCAACCCGGAGAATGCCGCGGTCGCGGTGAATACCGGCTTGCTCAACCTGATGTCGGAGCAGGAGGTGGCGGGCGTCGTCGCGCATGAGCTGGCGCATATCAGGCACCGCGACACGCTGCTGATGACGCTGACGGCGACGCTGGCCGGCGCCATCGGCATGCTGGCGCAGTTTGGCTTCCTCTTCGGCGGGCGGTCGGAGGACGGGCGGCGCAACCCCTTCGGCCCGATCGGCGCGCTGCTGCTGGTGATCGTCGGGCCGATCGCCGCCATGCTGGTGCAGATGGCGATCAGCCGCAGCCGGGAATACGAGGCCGACCGGCTCGGCGCCGAGATCTGCGGTGACCCGCGCTGGCTGGCGAGCGGGCTGCAGAAGCTCGAGCACTACAAGCAGGGGCTGGTGAACCACACCGCGGAGGCGCATCCGGCCAGCGCGCATATGTTCATCGTCAACCCGCTCTCGGGGCTGCGGATGGACAGCCTCTTCACCACCCATCCGCCGACGGAAGAGCGCATCCGCCGGCTGCTGGCGATGGCGCCTCCCGCGCCCACCTGGCGGCAGCCGGCCCCGGCCGCGAGCCCCTGGGGCAGCGCGGCCCGCCGCAACCCATGGAGCTGAGTCGCGCTTGGGCCCCGACCATCTTGACCGAGAGGAGCGCCTGATGATTCGTCCTGCCCTGCTCGCCGCGCTGCTGCTCGCCCCCGCCCTGCCCGCCGCGGCGCAGGATGCGGCGGCGGGGCAGCGCGTGTTCAACCAGTGCCGCGCCTGCCACACCATAGAGCAGGGCGGCCGCAATGGCGTCGGGCCGAACCTGCATGGCGTGGTCGGGCGGAAGGCCGGCAGCATCGAGGGCTTCCGCTACTCGGCCAGCATGCGGGAGAAGGCAGGGGGTGGCCTCACCTGGGACGAGGACACGCTCCGCGCCTATTTCGCCAACCCGAAGGCGGTGGTCCCGGCCGGGTCGATGTCCTATCCGGGACTGCGCAACGAGCAGCAGCTCAACGACCTGATCGCCTATCTGAAGGCGAACGGCTGAGGTCAGCCGATCGTCTTGGCCAGCAACTCCGCGCTGCGGCCATTGGCGATGGTGGCCGCCCGCGCGTCCCAGGAATGGCCGCCCATGCGGGCGAAGGCATGGTCGACGCCCGGATAGACATGCACCGCGACCTGGCTGTGGCCCGAGAGCCCGGCCAGGATCTTCGCCTGCGCTTCGGGCGGGACGAACTTGTCCTTCTCCGCGATGTGCAGGATCAGCGGCGACTTGATTCCGTCCGCCTCGCCGAGCAGCCCTTCGAGGCCGACACCGTAGTAGCTGATATTGGCGTCCGCATCGGAGCGCGCCGCCATCATGTAGGCTAGCCGGCCACCGAGGCAGAAGCCCATGGTGGCGACCTTGCCGTTGCTGCCGGGCAGGGTGCGGGCATGGGCGACGGTGGCCTTCAGGTCCTCCACCGCCTTGTCCTGGTCCATGCCGTTCATCAGGGCGAATGCGCGGTCCCACTGGGCCTGGCCGGCATCCGGGTCGAGCGAGACGCCCGGCTCCTGGCGCCAGAACAGGTCGGGGCTGATGGCGATGAAGCCCATCTCGGCGACCCAGTCGGAAAGCTGCCGCATGGCGTCGTTCACGCCGAAGATCTCCTGGATCATCACCACGGCGCCGGCCGGGGTGGCCTTCGGCATTGCCAGGTAAGCGCCGAAGCGTCCGCTGCCATCGGCTGCGGCGATTTCGATCTCGGGCATGGCCTGCTCCTTGTCTCAAACGGTTCCGGCGGCATCTAAGCCCAGATGCGCAGGCTTGCCATGCCCCTGGCGATGACATTGGTGGCGGGGGCCGGGCCGGCCACGCCGCCCACTGCCCTGGAAACCGCCGGCTGGCGCCATGCCGAATGGCATGGCGTGGCCCCGGCGCGCTTCCGCCCGCTGCCCGGAGGCGGTGTGGCGGTGGAGGGGAGGGGCGAGGGCAGCTTCGTCTGGCGCCGCGTGCAGGGCGGGGCGGAATGCCTCTCCTGGCGCTGGCGTGTCGATGCCGGGCCGCCGCCGACCGACCTCACCCGCGCCAGCGGCGACGACCGGGCTCTTGCCGTCGCCGTCGGATTCGCCGGCTGGCCGACACGCGTCACCTTCTGGCAGCGCAGTCAGCATGCCTTCGCCCAGGCGGCGGCGGGCAGCCATCCGTTGCCGCGCAGCGTGCTGCTCTATGTCTGGGGCGGGACGGGGCGGGAGCCGGCCGCCTTCCCCAGCCCACATATGGCAGGGCTCGGCATGGTGCGGGTGCTCCGCCCGGCTGCGACCCCGCCGGGCCGCTGGTTCGAGGAACGGGTGGACCTGGCGGCCGATTGGCGCGCCGCCTTCGGTGGCGAGCCGCCGCCCCTGCAGGAGATCGTGATCGGCACGGATGCGGACGACACCGGCAGCCGGGTCGAGGCGCAGGCAGAGGAGATACGCTTCCGCCCCTGCCGATGAGGCAGCGAAACACCGCGCCATGCGTTGCCCCGCCCGAGGAGACCCAGGCGGCATGCGCGACACCCCCAATTCCGGCCAGTTCAGCACCGACGTTCCGGCACGGCTGGACCGCCTGCCCTGGAGCGGCTTCCATTGGCGCGTCGTTATCGCCCTCGGCATCACCTGGATCCTCGACGGGCTAGAGGTGACGCTGGTCGGCAGCCTGGCCGGCGCCATCCATCAGAGCCCGAGCCTCGCGCTTACCGAGACGCAGATCGGGCTGACCGCCTCGGCCTATCTGGTGGGGGCGGTGGCCGGGGCGCTCGGCTTCGGCTGGCTGGCGGACAGGATCGGGCGGCGGCGCCTCTTTTTCATTACCCTCATCGTCTACATGCTGGCCAGCATCGCCACCGGCTTCGCCTGGGATTTCTGGACCTTCGCGCTCTGCCGGATGCTGACCGGGGCCGGGATCGGTGGCGAGTACGCCGCGGTCAATTCCGCCATTCAGGAACTCATCCCCGCCCGGTTGCGCGGTCGCGTCGACCTTTACGTCAACGGCACGTTCTGGGGCGGCGCCGCGATCGGTGCCATCACGTCCCTGGTGGTGCTCGACCCCGCCATCATCGACCCCGAGATCGGCTGGCGCGCCGCCTTCATCGTCGGCGGCGCCTTGTCGCTGGTGGTGCTGCTGCTCCGCCGCCACCTGCCGGAAAGCCCCCGCTGGCTGATGCTGCACGGCAAGCCGGAGGAAGGCGAGCGGATCGTCTCGGCCATCGAGCGCGATGTGGCGGCCGAGAAGGGCCCCCTGCCGCCCACCACCTATGGCCCGACGGTGCTCAACCGCCGCGGTGCCGCCAGCCTCGCCGAGATCTGGCACACCATGTTCCGGACCCATCGCGACCGGGCGATCCTCGGCCTGACGCTGATGTCCTGCCAGGCCTTCTGCTACAATGCGGTGTTCTTCACCTATGCCCTGGTGCTGACGAAGTTCTACGCGACCCCGGCCCATCACGTCGGCTGGTTCATGCTGCCCTTCGCTCTCGGCAACCTCGCTGGCCCGCTGGTGCTCGGGCGGTTCTTCGACACGATCGGTCGTCGCCAGATGATCACCGCGACCTATGGCCTCGCTGGGTTGCTCATGGCGGCGACGGGCTTCGCCTTCGCGCAAGGCTGGCTCTCGGCCTGGGAGCAGACGGCGGCCTGGACGCTGATCTTCTTCTTCGCATCCGCTGCGGCCTCCGCCGCATACCTCACTGTGGGCGAGAGCTTTCCGTTGGAAATGCGGGCCATGGCCATCGCGCTGTTCTACGCCATCGGCACGGCGGTGGGCGGCGTGGTGGGGCCGACGCTGTTCGGCTGGCTGATCTCCGGCGGGGAGCGGGGGGACATCATGTGGGGCTATTTGATCGCGGCGGCGCTGATGCTGGTGGCGGCGGCGACCGAGTGGCGGCTCGGCTTCGCCGCCGAAGGGCGGTCGCTCGAAGATGTGTCCACACCTTTATCCTCTGCCGAGCGTTAACCGTAACAATCCTGTTAGGAATCTTGGCGCAACTCGATGTTATTTGTTAACATTGAGTTCGCAACCAAGGATTGCGTCGGGCGGAGCAGGCGATATGGCTGCGGGTGGTCAGACCGGTATGGTTGATGACGAATGGGAAAGCGTCTGGCGGGACTATGACCGCCGGAGCCCGGTGCCGGTGCCGGTAGCGGCCGCAGCACCGTCCGCGGAGCCGAAGCCCAGGGCGAGGCTGGCCAGCCTGGGCGTCCTGCTGGCGCTTGGCCTCGGCTTCGCCTTCGCGCCGAAGCTGGCCGCGCTGCATGCGGGCACGGCCGGCGGGAGCGATGGGATCGACGGGCTCGCCATGTTGGCGTCCTTCTCGCCGGCGGAGGCGGAGCTGCCGCCGCTTTCCACCTCCGTCTCCCGCCTCGCCGCCCATTCCGCCGAGGCGGCGTGCTGGGTAATGCAGCTCGACCCGCGGCGTCCGGTCTGCCGGTAAAGGCCGCCCCCCGTTCCCTGCGGCACGGTGCGTGCTTAAATCGGGGCCTTCAGCAAGGCAGGCCCTGATGTCCGTGACGAAGCAGGAATTCCGCGATGCCATGGCCCGGCTGGGTGCCGCGGTAAATGTCATCACCACGGGTGGCCCGGCCGGGCGCGGCGGCTTCACCGCCAGCGCCGTGTGCAGCGTGACCGATGAGCCGCCGACCCTCCTCGTCTGCATGAACCGCAATGCCACGGCCGCGCCGGCGCTGAAGGCCAATGGCAATGTCTGCGTCAACGTCGTCGCCGCCGGGCAGAAGGAGGTGGCGATGGTCTTCGCCGGCGTCACCAAATGCACGATGGAGGAGCGCTTCGACGCCGGGACCTGGGCGAGCCTCGCCACCGGGGCGCCGGTGCTGCAGGGGGCGGTCGTCTCCTTCGACTGCAAGGTCGCCGAGATCGTCGAGAAGGGGACGCATTGCGTGGTCTTCGCCGAGGTCGCCGGCATCCGCGGCGGCAGCCACCATGAGCATGGGCTGATCTATTTCGGCAGGGACTACCACCCGGTGGGCAAGGCCGCGGACTGATCAGCGATGCCGCCGCGGCCCGAAGAGACGGAACTCCGCCGGCTCGACCTCAACCTGCTGCCGGTCTTCGTCGCACTGATGCGGGAGCGCAGCGTGACGCGGGCGGGGGAGGCGCTGTTCCTGTCGCAGCCCGCCACCTCGGCGGCGCTGGCGCGGCTGCGCACGGTCTTCCGCGACGAGCTGCTGGTGCGCAACGGCAAGCAGCTGGAGCCGACAGCGCGGGCCGAGGCGCTGCTCGATGCCCTCACGCCCTCCTTGCAGGCGATCGCGGCGGCGCTGGCCGGGGCGGTGCCCTTCGACCCGGCGACGGATGAACGGGTCTTCCGCATCGGCTGGACCGATGATGTGGGAATGGCGGCGAAGCCGCTGCTGGCCCGCATCTGGCAGCAGGCGCCGCAGTGCCGGCTGGTGATCCGCGCCGCCAACTACCGCACCATTCCCGGGATGCTGGAGAGTGGCGAGATCGGCTTGGCGCTCGGCTTCATGGCGGACGACCTGCCGGCGCTGGCGAAGCAGCGGGTGCTGCGGCGCGGCCGCTTCCAGGTGCTGCGCTGCGCGAACACGGCGCCGGTCGACCTGGAGGCCTATTGCGCACGGCCTCATGTGCTGGTGACGCCGCGGGGCGACCTTACCGGCTTTGCCGATGCGGCGCTGGAGCGGTTGGGGCGCAGCCGGCGGGTGGTGCTCGGCGTGCCGGAATACGGCCTGCTGCGCCAGGTGCTGCTCGGGACGGAGCTGCTCTGCACCGTCTCCGACGCGCTGGTGGAGGCGCTGATGGCGCCGGAGGCCGGCGGCGGGCTGGCGGTGGATCCGCTGCCCTTCGATTCGCCGGATTCGGTGATGCGCATGGCGTGGCGCACCGCCCTCGACCATGACCCGGCGGAGGAATGGCTGCGCGCCCAGGTGGTGGCGGTGCTCGCCCGGCGCTGAAACCTACTCCGCCGCCTGGGCCGGGGGCACAGGACGCTTGTTCCGCTTCGCCTCGTAGAGCGCCGCATCGGCCCTGGCGATGGCCTGCTCCATGGCCGTTGCATCCCGGGGCATCAGGGCGACACCCAGGCTGCAGCCGAGACGGAGGCGCCCGACCTCGGTCGGCACGCCTTCGCGCAGCATGAAATTGAGCCGCATGCCGACCTCGCGCGCCGCCGCCTCCACCTTGTCGGGCGGACCGACGAGGCAGAGCAGGAACTCGTCGCCGCCGAGCCGCACCGCCGCATCCTCGCCGCGCAGGTTCTGCAGGAACCAGGTGCCAATGCCGCGCAGCACGTCGTCGCCGGCCGCATGGCCATGGGTGTCGTTGATCGGTTTGAAGCCGTCGAGGTCGAGGGCGACGACGGCGCAGCCCTGGTCGAGCGGCGGCAGCGCCTGCTGCCAGGCGGCGAAGCCGGCGCGGTTGAGCAGGCCCGTCAGCGGGTCATGCCAGGCCTGGTCTCGAAGCTGCTCGAGTTGCCGGGCGACATCGCCGCCGCCGCCAAGCACGCGCTGGACGACGGAACCCATCCGCCCGGCATAGAGGCCAGCCAGCGCGCCGCCGACCGCCGCGATGCCGAGCGTGCCGCAGCCGAGCCAGAGGCCGAAGGACCAGAGCGGGGCGAGCACCGTGGCGCGGTCGCGCTGCGCCACCACCACCCAGCCGAGATTGGGCCGGTCCGGCGCGCCTTCCGCCCGGGCATAGCCGAGGATGGCGGGGGGCTGGCCGGGCAGGTTCGCCTCGCGCCAGCCGCCGTCGGGGCGCTCGGCGGGCCAGGGCTTGCCGCGCTCGGCCTCTGGGCCGAGCAGCACCAGCCCGTCGGCGCCGAGCACGCGCAGGACCGGGGCGGGCTGCCAGGGGGCGAGGGCTGCCATCTCGCGCCGCACCGCCTCGGCCCAGCGCCAGGTGAGGTGGCCGGCGACGACGCCGATCAGCTTGCCATCCGCCGCATGCACCGGCGCGGCGGCATCGACGAAATAGGCATCCGCGCCGCCGCCCTGGTCTTCCGGCAGGAGCTTCGCCAGCATCACCGCCGGGTGGACGTCGCCGAGGTGCAGGCCGGCGAGGGCGGGGCGGAACCAGGGGCGGGCGGAGACATCGACGCCTTCCAGCAGGCCGCCGGTCGCGGCGATGACGCGGCCATCGGCGCCGGTGAAGCCGATCCAGGAGAAGGTGGGAGAACGGGCCTTCAGGTCCTCGAGCAGGCGGCGGGCCGTGGCGGGCTCCGCCGGTTGGCGTTCGAAGGCCTCGAAACGGGCGAGCATGCCGACGTCGCGCGCCCAGTCGGCGAGGCCGGAATCGAGGCGCTGCGCCATCACCCCGGCAAAATCGGCAAGGCGCGAGCCGTCCTCCTCTATCAGCCGCTGGCGTTCCGACCGCAACAGCAAGGCGGAGCCGGCCAGGCCGAGCAGGGCGCACAGGGCGGCCACCGCCAGGCCGTGCCGCCAACCGGGACCGAACCAGCGAGGAAAGGACATTGCAACCGAACTCCACGCCTTACGGCAGCGTCAATATTCCGCTTATGGTCGCAGCTGAGGGTATCGTCCAGCTTCAGAACGAGGCGTTTGCTTCAGCATTGTCGTAATAGGGAAAGTAGCTTAACCGAAACCAAATCGGAAGAAAGATATGCGAAAGGCCCGGGCGGTTTCCCACCCGGGCCTTTCCATTGCTGCAGCCGTTGCCGGCCTAGGCAGGGCTCAGGAAGCCATCTCCGCAGTGGCGGTGACGATGATCCAGGCCGCAGGCAGGGCACGCGGCATATGGCAATGAGACACTGGACCACCTCCTTTCGGTTGTTGACGACGACAAGGAAGATGGGCCCCCGAAGGGACCCTTTTCAAGTCCTAAACCTGCGAATAGTCGCCGTTCTTCCAGACATAGAAGACGTAATCCGGCACGGTGACATCGCCCTTCCTGTCGAAGGCGATGTCGCCGAGGACGGTCTGCCAGGGGCCGCTCGCCTTCATCGCGTCGGCGACCTTCTTGGCGTCGACGCTGTTGACCTTGGTCACGGCGGCGGCCCAGATCTGCACGGTGGCATAGGTATAGAGGACGTAGCCCTCAGGATCGATGTTCTTCGCCTTGAAAGTCTGCACGACGGAGGCGGCGCTGGCGCGCTTGCGCGGGTCGCTGCTGAAGGTCATCAGCGTGCCCTCACCGGCGGCGCCGGTGATCTGCCAGAAATCCTTGGTGACGAGGGCGTCGCCGCCGATCATCGTCACGTTCATCCCTTGCTCCTTGGCTTGGCGCAGGATGAGGCCGGCCTCGGTGTAGTAGCCGCCGATATACATCACCTCGATGCCGGAGCTCTTGAGGCGGGAGACGAGGGCGTTGTAGTCGCGCTCGCCCGGGTTGTAAGCGGCGTAGATCGTCTCCTGCACGCCGCCGGCGTTCAGCGCCTTCTTGGTCTCGTCGGCGAGGCCCTTTCCGTAGGCCTGGTTGTCGTGGAGGATCGCCACCTTCTTGCCCGGAAAGGTGCGGGCGATATAGGTGCCGGCGATCTGGCCCTGCTGGTCGTCCCGGCCGCAGACGCGGAAGGTGTTCCAGGCGCCGTCATCGGTGAATTTCGGGTTGGTGCTGGCCGGGCTGATCTGCAGCACGCCCTCCTCCGCGTAGACCTTGCTGGCGGGGATGGAACTGCCGGAGCAGTAGTGGCCTGCGACCATCGCCACCTTGCGGCCGGCGAGCTGGTTGGCGACGGAGACGGCCTGGCGCGGGTCGCAGGCATCGTCGGCGATCTCAAGCGCGAGCTGGCGGCCGAGCACGCCGCCCTTGGCGTTGAGGTCGGCGACGACCTGTTGGGCGCCGGTCTTCATCTGCTCGCCGGCGGCGGCGTTGGAGCCGGTCATCGGCCCGGCGCAGGCGATGCGGATGGGCCCGCTGCCTTGGGCGAAGGCCGGGCGGATCAGGGCCGGGCCAGCCAGCGCGATGCCGGCGGTGCCGGCGATGAGTCCCCTGCGATTGAGCATGGTCGTGCTTTCCCTGCTGATGCCGCCGCCCTCGGGACGGCTTGGTTGCGATGTTAGGCGAAGGGGCCGCGCCCCTCCAATGTTCTAGCCATGACCCCCGCCGAGATAGGCGTCGCGGATCTCCGGCCGGGCCAGGAGCTCCTTTCCGCCACCCTCCATGGTGATGCGGCCATTGACCAGGACGTAGCCGCGATGGGCGAGGCGGAGCGCCTGGTTGGCGTTCTGCTCGACCAGCAGCACGGTGAGGCCCGTGCTCTCGTTGAGCTGGCGGATGGCGCCGAAGATCTGCCGGACGACGAGCGGGGCGAGGCCGAGCGAGGGCTCGTCGAGCAGCAGCAGGCGAGGCTTCGACATCAGCGCCCGGCCGATGGCGAGCATCTGCTGCTCGCCGCCCGAGAGGGTGCCGCCGCGCTGGCCGATGCGTTCCTTGAGACGGGGGAAGAGGGCGAAGACCTGCTCCAGCTGCGGCGTCGGGTCGCCCTTGACGAGCGCCTGGGCGCCCATCAGCAGGTTCTCATGCACCGACATGCGCGGGAAGATGCGGCGCCCCTCGGGCGACTGGGCGACGCCGCGGCGCATGGTGAGATGCGTGGCCTCGCCGGTGATGTCCTCGCCGCCGAGGAGGATGCGCCCCGCCCGCGGCTTGGGCGCGCCGCAGATGGTCATCAGCAGCGTCGACTTGCCCGCGCCATTGGCGCCAATCAGGGTGACGATCTCGCCCGGCATGACCTGGATCGAGACATCGGAGAGCGCCTGTACCGCGCCGTAGCTGGCGGAGACGCGGTCGACTTCGAGCAGAGGAGCGGTCATGCGGTGACCTCCTCCTCATCCTCGCCGAGATAGGCGGCGATGACTTTGGCATCGCCGCGTACCTCGGCCGGCCTGCCGTCGGCGATCAGCACGCCGTGGTCGAGGACCACGACGCGGTCGCTGATGCGCATGACGACGCCCATGTCGTGCTCGATTAGCAGGATGGAGGTGCCCTCCGCCCGGATGTCGAGCAGCAGACGTGCCAGCTCGTCCGATTCGCGCGGATTGAGGCCGGCGGCGGGCTCGTCGAGGCAGAGCAGGGCGGGTTCGGTGCACATGGCCCGCGCGATCTCGAGCCGCCGTTGCTGGCCGTAGGGCAGGGCGCCCGCCGGGTCGTCGGCGCGGTCCATCAGGTCGGTGGCGGTGAGCCAGCGCTTGGCCAGCTCCACCGCCTGGCGCTCGGCCTTGGCATAGCCCGAGAGGCCGAGCACCGCACCGATGCCCCAGCCGGTCGAGGCCATCAGTGTGTTGTGCTGGGCGATGAGCAGGTTCTCCAGCGCGGTCATGCCGGGGAAGAGGCGGATGTTCTGAAAGGTGCGGGCGACGCCGGCGCGGGCGATGCGATGGCCCGCCAGGCGTTGCAGCTCGGTCGGCGGTACGCCCGGCTTGTGCAGGCGGATGATACCCTCGCTCGGCCGGTAGAAGCCGGTGACGCAGTTGAAGAGCGTCGTCTTGCCGGCGCCGTTCGGGCCGATCAGCGCGGTGATCTCGCCCGCCCCGGCGGCGAAGGACACGGAGGAGACGGCGGTGAGGCCGCCGAAGCGCATTGTGAGCCCTTGCACCTCGAGGATGGGTCGGCTCATCCGTGGCCCTCCCCGACCAGCTTGCCGTCGATCGCTCGTCGCTTGCCGAGGGCGATGGAGGGCGTGCGTGTGCCGACGAGGCCGCGTGGCCGCAGGACCATGATGACGACCATGGCGCCGCCGAAGACGAGCATCCGCCACTCCTGCAGGTCGCGGAAGATCTCCGTCCCGCCGATCAGCACGAGCGCCGCGACGGCGACGCCGATCTGGCTGCCGAGGCCGCCGAGCACGACGATCGCCAGGATGATGGCGCTCTCGATGAAGGTGAAGCTCTCCGGGCTGATGAAGGCCTGGCGGGTGGCGAAGAAGGCCCCGGCGAAGCCGCCGAACATGGCGCCGAGTGCGAAGGCCGTCAGCTTGGTGATGGTCACGTTGATCCCCAAGGCACGGCAGGCGATCTCATCCTCGCGCAGCGCCTCCCAGGCGCGGCCGAGTGGCTGGCGGCGCAGCCGGATCGTCACCCAGTTGGTCAGCAGGGCGAGCGCCAGGATCAGGTAGTAGAGGAAGATGACGCGATGGACCGATGACGGCTCCAGCCCGAAGAAGCCGGCGAAGGTGCCCTCGCCGCCCGACATGCTGAAGGGCAGGCCGAAGAAGGAGGGACGCGGGATGCCGCTGATGCCGTTCGGCCCGCCGGTCAGGCTCACCCAGTTCAGCAGCACCACACGGATGATCTCGCCGAAGGCGAGCGTCACGATGGCGAGGTAGTCGCCGCGCAGGCGCAGCACCGGGAAGCCGAGCAGCACGCCCCAGAAGGCGGCGAGGATGCCAGCGAGCGGCAGGCAGACCCAGAAGGAGAGGCCGAAATACTGCGCCAGCAGCGCATAGGAATAAGCCCCGACCGCGTAGAAGGCGACATAGCCGAGGTCGAGCAGCCCGGCGAGCCCGACCACGATGTTGAGCCCCCAGCCGAGCATCACATAGGTCAGCACCAGGATGCCGAGGTCGAGCCAGTAGCGGTCGATGCCCGGGATGGCCGGCAGCACCAGGGCGAAGGCGAGGAAGGCGGGCGCCGCCAGCTTGCCGAGCCGTTGCAGCCGCAGCGTCCAAGGCCCGGCGGAGGTGCTGGGGCGGAGGCCCGTCCGCCCGGTCCAGAGCACCAGAGCCAGCCGGCCGAGGAAGACGAGGCCGATGAGGATCGCGGCATCCGTCCAGCGATAGCGCAGCGTCAGGGCGCCGGTGCTGCCGACATCGGTGCGCAGGGCGACAAGCGGGATGAAGAGCAGGGCGGCGACGACAGCCCCGATCAGCGCATCCTTCAGAGCCAGTTGCAGCCTCATACCTTCTCGACCTCCTGCCGGCCGAGCAGCCCGGTGGGCAGGAAGATCAGCGTCAGCACGAGGATGGAGAAGGCGGCGACATCCTTGTACTGCACGCTGAAATAGGCCGACCAGAAGGTCTCGATCAGCCCGATCAGCAGCCCGCCCAGGACGGCGCCGGGGAGGGAGCCGATGCCGCCGAGGACGGCCGCGGTGAAAGCCTTCACCCCGGCGAGGAAGCCGATGAAGAAGTCGATCACGCCGTAGCGCAGCAGGTACATCGTCCCCGCGACCGAGGCGAGCGCCGCACCGATGACGAAGGTGAGGCTGATGGTTTTGTCGGTGTCGATGCCGAGGAGGGAGGCCATCTTGCGGTCCTGCTCGCAGGCACGCATGGCGCGGCCGAGCGGCGTTCGCGTCACTAGGATGGTGAAGACGGCGAGCACGGCGAGCGTCACGCCGATGATCAGCATCTGCGTGTAGGCGAACTGGACGACGAAGCCGTCCTCGCGCATCACCTCGACGCCGCCGGGGATCAGCGTCTCCATCGGCTTCACCCGCGCGCCCTGGCTGACCTGGACGAAATTCTGCAGCACGATGGAGATGCCGATGGCCGAGATGAGCGGTGCCAGGCGAAAGCTGCCGCGCAGCGGCCGATAGGCGATGCGCTCGATCGCCCAGCCATAGGCGGCGGTGATGACGATCGAGAGGAGCAGCACCAGGATGATGCCTGCCGGTCCGCCCATCATCCCGCCCATGGAGAGCAGCAGCACCGCGATCAGCGACAGGAAGGCACCGATCATGAACACGTCGCCATGCGCGAAATTGATCATGCCGATGATGCCGTAGACCATGGTGTAGCCGACGGCGATCAGGCCGTAGATCATCCCCAGGCTGATTCCGTTGATCAGCTGCTGCAATGCATAGGCCAAGAAGCCCTCCAGCCCGTGTTTCCCTGTTGCCCCGAAGCTAGCCATGCCGGCGGCCGCGGCATAGGGGAAGTTGCCGTCCGGGGAGGGCGGGGCGATGATCCCTGCCTGAACCATGGGCGGAGGAAACAGGGCAATGGCTTCCGATTCGGCAATTCCACCCGATGACGGCCGCAGCGGCCGGCTACCGCCGATCCCGGAGGAGCGGCAGACCGAGGTGCAGCGGCGCGTCGCGGCCGGCATCTCGGGCGGGCCGCGCGGCGGGCTGCGCGGGCCTTTCCCAGCCCTGCTGCGGAGCCCGGAGCTGGCCGACCGCTTCCAGAAGGTCGGCGAGTATCTGCGCTTCAACAGCTCCATTCCTACGGCGCTGAACGAGCTGGCGATCCTCGTTACGGCCCGGGCATGGTCGGCGCAGTTCGAGTGGTATGCGCATCACCTGCTGGCGATGAAGGCGGGGCTGCCGCCCGCCATCGCCGAGGCGATCGCCGAGGGACGCCGGCCGGAGGGCATGGATGCCAGGCAGTCCGTCGTCTACGACTTCTGCACCGAGCTGCACACGACCCATCAGGTCTCGGATGCCACCTATGCTGCGGCGCGGGAGCATTTCGGCGAACAGGGCGTGGTCGATCTGCTTGGGGTCAGCGGCTACTACGTGGCCGTGGCGATGATCCTCAACGTCGCGCAGGTGCCGCTGCCGCCCGGCGTGCCGGAGCCGCTGAAGCCTTTGCCGAAGGGGTAAGCGGGGATAGGCTTCGGGTCGGGAGGGGAGCTGCCCCTCTCGATCGAACCAAGTACCAATCGGGAGAGACGCCTTGCAGCACCAAACCGACGGCCAGGGCGGGCCGGAACCCTTGCGCGATCCCGCCAGCCTGCGCCGCCTGCTCTCTCCCCGCAGCGTTGCCGTGGTCGGCGTCTCGGCCGACCCGATCGGCTTCGGCGCCCGCAGCATCGGCAACATGCGCGGCTTCGACGGCCCGGTCTGGGCGGTGAACCCGAAATATGCCGGGCAGGAGCTGCATGGCTTCCCCTGCGTCGGCAGCATCGCCGACCTGCCGGAAGCGCCGGATTGCGTGCTGCTGGCCCTGCCGCGCACCGGCATCATGCCGGCGGTGGAGGCCTGCATCGAGAAAGGGGCGGGCGGTATCATCGCCTTCGCATCGGGTTATGGCGAGACCGGCCTCGCCGACCGGATCGCGGAGGAGGAGGCGCTGCGCGACCGCTGCCGCGCGGCGAACATGCCCCTGGTCGGCGTCAACTGCCTCGGCATCGTCGACCATGTGCTGAAGGCGGGCGTCACCTTCATGCCGGAGTACGCGCGGCTGACGGCGCCGCCGGGCGGCGTCGCCATCACCAGCCAGTCCGGCGCGCTCGGCTATGCGCTGATGCAGGCGGCGGAGCGCGGCTTCTCCGTCTGCCACATGACGACGGCGGGGAATGCGACGGACCTCGATGTCTGCGACCTCGCGGCCTACCAGCTCTCCATGCCGGAATGCCGCGCGGTGGCGCTGGCGGTGGAGGGGCTGCGCGACGGGCGCCGGCTGGCGCTGCTCGGCGAGGCGGCGCGGCAGGCGGGCAAGCCGATCGTCGTGCTGAAGCTCGGCCGCGGCGAGGCTGGGGCGGCGGCGGCCGTCTCCCATACCGGCTCGCTCGCGGGCAGCGCGGCCGCCTGGTCGGCGGCCTTCCGCCGCGCCGGGATGGTGGAGGTGGAGGATTTCGACGCGCTGCTGGAGACGGCGGGGCTCTTCGCCAAGGCGCCGCCGCCAACGGCGCCCGGTGTGGCCATCATCACCCCCTCGGGCGGCGCCGGCATCATGGCGGCGGACCATGCCGAGGCGCTCGGCCTCGCCATGCCGCAGCCCTTGCCGGAGACGGAAGCCGTGCTGCGCCAGGCGATCCCGGATTTCGGCGCGCCGCGCAACCCCTGCGACCTTACTGCACAGGTCGCCTCCAACCCGGCCAGCTACGACGCCTGCATGGAGGCCATGCTGAGCGACCCGCAATATGGTTGCGCGGTAATGCCGGTGGTCTATTCCCACCACGCCTCGACGCAGGTGCGGATGGAGCAGCTTCGCCCCTATGCGCGGAAATTCGGTAAGCCGTTGCTGATTGCCTGGATTCCGGAGCAGCTCGAGGGGCCGGGCGCGGTCGTCGCGGATTCGGTGCCGGAGCTGATCCTGTTCCGCTCCATGCGACGGCTGATGAATGCCGTGCGGCTCTGGCTGGAGTATCATGGGCAGAAGCCGGCCGGGACGGTGGCGACGCCGCCGGGCCTCGATGCGGCGCTGGCGGGCCTGCCCAAAGGCGAGGCGGTGCTGATGGAGGCGGAGGCCAAGGCGCTCTTCGCCAAGGTCGGCGTGCCGGTGGTCGAGGAGCGCCGTGCCGCGACGGCCGCCGAAGCGGCGGAGGCAGCGGCCGGGCTCGGCTTTCCTGTGGTGCTGAAGCTCGACAGCCCGGATATTGCGCACAAGACCGAGGTGGGCGGGGTGAAGCTCAACCTCGCCGACCGGGCTGCGGTGGAAGCCGCCTTCGGCGCCATCATGGCCTCAGCGCGCCAGCATGCGCCGCAGGCCAGGCTGGACGGGGTGCTCATCCAGCGCATGTCCCGACCGGGGGTGGAGCTGATCCTCGGCGCCCGGCGGGACGGGCAGTTCGGTTCGCTTGTCCTGGTCGGGACCGGCGGGATACAGGCGGAGCTCTGGCGTGATGTGGCGCTCGACCTCGCCCCGGTCAGCCCCGAGCGGGCGGAGGCGATGTTGCGGAGCCTGAAGGGCTTCCCGCTGCTAGACGGCTTCCGCGGCGGGCCGAGGGCGGATATCGGCGCCGTCGCCCGGGCCGTTTCCGCCTTCTCGGTGCTGGTGGCGGAGGCGGGGCCGCGCATCCAGGAGGCGGAGGTCAACCCGCTGATCTGCGGCGAGTGGGGCTGTCTTGCCGTCGATGGATTGGTGCGGTGCAGCACGTGACATATCACACTGCGATGGCGTAACCTCGGTCCCGCGCCAATCGGGAGCTGCGCGGGATGAGGATCTATGAGGGCGGCCGGGGCCTAGCCGGGGCGGAGGTGACAGTCGATGGCGCCCCGCTCGACCCGCGCTTCGACCTCCGTCGCTTCTCCCCGATGGGCTACGAGTGGACCTATGAGGGCGACGGGCCGCGTCAGCTGGCACTTGCCTTGCTCATGGACCATCTCGGCGACCCGGAACGCGCCCTGGCGCTGACCGAAGCTTTCATGCGCGAGGTCGTGGCCAGGCTCGACAATGC
Organism: Belnapia moabensis DSM 16746; assembly: GCF_000745835.1. GTDB lineage: Bacteria > Pseudomonadota > Alphaproteobacteria > Acetobacterales > Acetobacteraceae > Belnapia > Belnapia moabensis. The sequence continues at coordinate 171,741 of NZ_JQKB01000006.1, forward strand.
CTGGCTCCTGACATCCGAGGATATCGATGCAGCCCTGTCGTGTTTGTAGATGCGGCGCCATGGCGCCGGCAAGGGAACACACGGCGGGCGACAATGCCGCCAACCGCGCGCTCGACCCGCTGGAACACCCTCCCTAAACCCGGCTTTCCGCAGGGCGGATATATCAATGACGCATTCGACGGTCAGTGACCCACCGCTGATATGTGGCTTGATATATCTCTTGCATTCAGTGTCGCCGTGCCGTCCTTCCCTGTCAACCGGGTGGTTGCCGATTCCGGTGCCGCCTGCACAAGCTGATCGTCGATAATGCCCGACCATACACCGCCTCGCCGCGTCCCCGCCTTCCGTCGCCGGCGCACCAGCGCCGATGCCGCGGCGACGATGACCGAACAAGCCTATCGCAGCATCGAGGAGGCGATCGTCACCCTCGCCCTGCAACCCGGCGAGGTGGTGAGCGAGGCGCAGCTTTCCGCCAAGTCCGGCTTCGGCCGCACCCCGGTGCGGGAGGCGCTGCAACGCCTGGCGCGGGAGCGGCTGGTGCGCATCATGCCCCGGCGCGGCATCGTTGTCGCGCCGGTCGACATCCGCGAGCAGCTTCGCCTGCTGGAGGTGCGGCGTGAGATCGAGCGGCTGACCGCCCGTGCCTCGGCCCGACGGGCCGATGCCGCGCAGCGCACCCGTCTGCGTGGCATCGCGGATGCCATGGAGGCAGCGGCGGCGACCAGAGACGAGACCGGCTTCCTTCGCCTCGACCGTGAGTTGAATTTACTGCTGTTGGATGCGGCGCATAACGAGTTCGCCGCTGCGGCCATGGCCTTGATGCATGGGCTGTCGCGCCGCTTCTGGTTCATCCATTGGCGGCGCAGCGCCGGCCTGCCGGAAGCGGCTGCGGCGCATGCAAGGCTTGCCCGGACCATCGCCGATGGTCTGGTGGAGGAAGCGGCGGCGGCCTCCGACGCGCTGATCGACTATATCGAGAGCTTCACCCGCGCCACGGTCGGCCCCGAGCCTTGACCTTCGGCTTCGCCCGGTGCTGATATATCAGCAACGGGTGGAGACAAGGCATGGCGGACAAGCTTTCGGCGGAGGCGCTCAAGCGCGAGCGCCTGTCGCGTCGGCAACAGGCTTTCCGGGCGGATTTCCGCGCGAAGATCGGTCGGCTCTATCACGGCTGGGCGCATGTGGCGTTGATCTACGCGATCGGCGGCGCGGCCATCTGGTATGCCGCGCGGCAGGTGATCGCTCCGGCCTGGTATGAATGGCTGGTGGTGCCGGTGGCCTTCCTCGGTGCCAATCTCTTCGAGTGGTGGATCCACAAATACGTCATGCATCGGCCCGTGAAGGGCTTCATGGGTATCTACAAGCGGCACACGCTGGCGCACCACCAGTTCTTCACCGAGACGGAATATACCATCGACGATGCGCGGGACTTCCGCATCGTTTTCTTCCCGCCTTATGCGCTGATCACCTTCCTCGCCCTTTCGCTGGTGCCTTGCCTCGCGCTGCGGGCGTTGGGCCTGCCGGACGCGGGGTGGCTGCTGCTGATCACCAACACGGCGCTCTACCTGAACTACGAGCTTTTCCACTTCTGCTGCCATGTGAGGGACGACCGGATCGTCCGGCACATCCCCTTCATCAACACCATCCGCCGCCACCATGCCGCGCACCACGACACGGCCATCATGATGGAGTGGAATTTCAACCTGACCTATCCAATCGCCGATTGGTTGTTCGGCACCAGCGACCTGAAGCGCGGGCTGCTGGGCCATCTGCTGAACGGCTATGACGCGCGGCACCGGCGGCCGGACCTGAAGCGGGTGCGGCATGGCACGGACGATCCACGGGCCGGCAAGCCGCGACTCATGGCGGCGGAATAGGGCGATGACCGCGCTCCGGCCGCTGGATGGCGGACAGATCAAGACCTCCCGCGCTTCGCTGATCGGCGGCATCGCGGTTGGGATCGGCGTGGCGGCGCTCTGGGTTGCGCTGGCGCGCGACCTCGGCGCGGGGGCCGTCGCCGCTGCGATACCGGCCGCATTGGCCGGGCTGCTGGCCGGGCTTTGGGTCTGGCGAGCCGATCTATAGCGACCAATCTGCAACAGGCGGAACAGTTCCCTCGCCGCAAGCGCAACCGATTTCGCCCTTCGTCGTTTTCAAGTTGGGGCGGAAAGGAGCGGCTGTGGACCAGGTGGCGCAAATGGACCCGATGGCATCGCGGGCCGGACCGGAGCAGCGATTGCTGGCCGCCTTGCCGCCTGGCTGGCGGGCTGTGGGGCGCTGCCGCCTCGGCCTGGGCGGACCGGCCGGGGTTGGGATGGGATGCATGGCGCTTGCCCATCCGACGGTCGGGCTGGCGCTGATCGACCTCGTCCCCAATGCCACGCCGAACGCCGAAGCCAGGCTGCGCCGGGCCCTGGAGACGGCGGGCTTCCCCGAGCGATGCCCGGGCACGCTGCCGGTCTGGCATGGGCGGGTGGACCCGATGATGCTGCGCACTTTGCCGAATGTGCTGGCGGAGGGCTTCGACGCGTTGCCGCCGCTTGGCCTCGGCGGGCCGGAGGGGTGGATCGGCGCGGTGCAGGCCGCCTTGGCCAGGGATCCGGCCTGGGATGTGCCAGGCCGTCCGCGAGTGCCGCCGCCCGCATCGGCCGTGCCGGATGAGGCGGAGGAGGACGAGGCTCCGGCGCCGCGCCGGCGATGGACGCGTTGGGCGGGACGCGGCGCGGTGCTGGCCTGCTGCCTTGCTGCCGGTGTCGCCTTGCTGCCGGCGGCACCTACCCCGACGCCGAGCAATCCGCCACCTGTGGCTGTTGCCCCGTCGCCCGAGCCCGCGCCGGTATTGGCCGCCTTGCCGCCGCCCGCACTTGCGCCTGTGCCCGAGCCACCGGTTGCACAAAGCTTGCCGCCGATCGAACGGGTGGAACTGCCGGTTCTCCGCTCCGTGGAGCCGCCGTCGGCGCCGGTCGCCGAGGCACCCGCACCGCCGCCGCCAGCCGCGGTGGAGGAGGAGCCTGCGCTTGCCACGCCACCCCCGGCGCCACCACCCCCGCCACCGCTGCGCCAGGCCGCTGCGCCGAAGCCGCGCATCGACCCGAATTGCAGCCGCGCCCTGTTCCGGTTCCAGCAGGGTGAGCGGCTGACCGCGGCGGAGGAAGCCTTCGTCAGGACGGGCTGCGCGACCCGCCGCTGACGGCGGCGCCTATCGCAGGCCCGCGTTAATCGCCTCGAGCGCCGCCGCACCCGGCACCAGCGCCGCATCGCCGAGCCGATTGAGCGGCCTGGCGACCGTGCCGAGATTGGCATGCAGGTCGCGCGGATCGGGGTCGATGAAGAGCAGGCCGGTGACGATCTCGCCCGCCGCCTTCCGCTCATGCAGGTGGTTCATCGCGGCGACGCGGTCGGTCGGGTCGTACTCCGCATGGAGCTTGCGGAGGCGGAGGATGGAGCCGTCATGCTGCTCCACCTCGCGCACCTCGCCTGGCGCATAGTCGGCGGTGATCGGCGCGCGGCCGGTGATGACGTCGAGCCGGTTCATTGCCTCGTTGTGCTCTCGGACGAAGTCGTAGCTCTTGGTCGAGCCCTCGTGGTTGTTGAAGGCGACGCAGGGGCTGATGCAGTCGATGAAGGCTGGCCCGTCATGCCGCATCGCGCCCTTGATCAGGGGCACGAGCTGGTCCTTGTCGCCCGAGAAGCTGCGGGCGACATAGGTGGCGCCGAGCTGGAGGGCGATGCCGATGAGGTCGATCGCCTCGTCGGTATTGACCGTGCCCTTCTTCGCCTTGGAGCCCTTGTCGGAAGTCGCCGAGAACTGGCCCTTGGTGAGGCCGTAGACGCCGTTGTTCTCGACGATATAGGTCATGTTCACGCCGCGGCGGATGCTGTGGGCGAACTGGCCGAAGCCGATTGAGGCGCTGTCGCCGTCGCCCGAGACGCCGAGATAGAGCAGCTCCCGGTTGGCGAGGTTGGCGCCCGTGAGCACGCTCGGCATCCGGCCATGGACGGAGTTGAAGCCGTGCGAGGCGCCGAGGAAGTAGTCCGGCGTCTTGGACGAGCAGCCGATGCCGGACATCTTGGCGACGCGATGCGGCTCGATGTCGAGCTCGAAGCAGGCCTGGATGATGGCGGCGCTGATGCTGTCATGCCCGCAGCCGGCGCAGAGGGTGCTGATCGCCCCCTCGTAGTCGCGCCGGGTGTACCCGAGCGCGTTGGTCGGCAGCTTCGGGTGGTGCAGCTTGGGTTTGGGGAGGAAGCTCATTCCGCGGCTGCTCCGGCGAAGGGAAGAATCTGGGCCAGCACCTTGTCGCCGATGGCGGCGCGGATGAAGCGCGCGGTGATCGGCGTCCCGTCATAGTGCAGCACGGGGATGAGCTGCTGGGGGGCGATGCTGCACTCGTTCATCAGCAGGGTCCGCAGCTGGGCATCGCGGTTCTGCTCGACGACGAAGACCTGGTCGTGGGCGGCGACGAATGCCTCCACATCCTGGTGGAAGGGGAAGGCGCGGATGCGCAGCGCATCGACATGGATGCCCTCCGCCTCCAGCGCCGCCAGCGCCTCCTTCATGGCTGCGGAGGAGCTGCCGTAGTAGATCACGCCGGTGCGCGTCGGCTCCTTCGCCTGGCGCAGCACGGGGTGCGGCACGAGGGACTTTGCCGTCTCGAATTTCTGCAGCAGGCGCTGCATGTTGTCGACATAGGCGGCGCCGACCTCGGTGTACTTGGCGAAGCGGTCGCGCGAGGTGCCCCGGGTGAAGAAGGCGCCCTTGCTCGGGTGCGTCCCCGGATAGGTGCGGTAGGGGATGCCGTCGCCGTCGGCGTCGAGGTAGCGGCCGAAGACGCGCCCGGCCTCCAGCTCCTCCGCCGTCATCACCTTGCCGCGGTCCATCCGCCGGCTGTCGTCCCAGGCAAAGGGCTCGCAGAGCCAGTCATTCATGCCGATGTCAAGGTCGAGCAGCACGAAGACCGGCTGCTGCAGCCGGTCGGCGAGGTCGAAGGCATCGGCGCCGAAGGCGAAGCACTCATGCGGGTCCTCGGGGAAGAGGACGATGTGCTTGGTGTCGCCATGGCTGGCATAGGCCGCGGCAAGCACGTCCGACTGTTGGGTGCGGGTCGGCATGCCCGTACTGGGACCGGCCCGCTGCACGTCGAAGATTACGGAGGGGATCTCGGCGAAATAGGAGAGGCCGACGAACTCCTGCATCAGCGAGATGCCCGGGCCCGAGGTTGCGGTGAAGGCCCGCGCCCCGTTCCAGGCGGCGCCGATGACGACGCCGATGGAGGCCAGCTCGTCCTCCGCCTGAACGATGGCGTAGCGCTTACGGCCATCCGGGTCGGTGCGGAATTTCTTCGCGTAGCGCTCGAACCCCTCGGCCAGCGAGGTTGAAGGGGTGATGGGATACCAGGCGCAGACCGTCGCCCCGCCATAGACGGCGCCGAGCCCGGCGGCGCTGTTGCCATCCACATAGATGCGGTCGCCGACCTTGTCGGCGCGTTCCAGCGTCAGGCCGATGGGGCAGGGGAGATTCGCCAGCGCCCAGTCGCGGCCCATCTCGAAGGCGTCGCGGTTCGGCTTGGCGAGCTTCTCCTTGCCCTTGTACTGCTCGGACAGCAGCGTTTCCACCACTGCCGGGTCGATTTGCAACAGCGCGGAGAGCGCGCCGACATACATGATGTTCTTCAGCAGCTGCCGCTGCCGCGCCTCGGTATAGGCGGCGTTGCACATCTCGGTCAGCGGCACGCCGATGACGTGGATGTCCTCGCGGAAGCGGCTCTGCGGCATCGGCCGCGTGCTGTCGTAGAAGAGGTACCCGCCCGGATCGATCTCGGCGACGTCGCGCTCCCAGGTCTGCGGGTTCATCGCCACCATGAGGTCGACGCCGCCGCGCCGCCCGAGATGGCCCTCGCCCGAGACACGTACCTCGAACCAGGTCGGCAAGCCCTGGATGTTGCTCGGGAAGATGTTGCGGGACGCGATGGGGATGCCCATGCGCAGGATCGCCTTGGCGAAAAGCTGGTTGGCGCTGGCAGAGCCCGAGCCGTTCACATTGGCGAATTTGACGACGAAGTCGTTAACCGCAGTCACCGGATCGCGCATGCATGCACCCTTTCAGCCTTGGGCTTCGCGCTCTCGAGGAGGAATTTCTGCATGTCCCAGGCGCCGGTCGGGCAGCGCTCGGCGCACATGCCGCAATGCAGGCAGACATCCTCGTCCTTGGCCATCACACGGCCGGTTTTCAGCCCATCCGCGACATAGATCGCCTGCTCCAGGTTATGCGCCGGCATCTTCAGCCGGTCGCGCAGCTCCATCTCCTCGCCATCCTCGGTAAAGGTGATGCAGTCCACTGGGCAGATGTCGACGCAGGCATCGCATTCGATGCAGAGCTTGGCACTGAAGACAGTCTGCACATCGCAGTTGAGGCAGCGCTGCGCCTCCTTGAAGGCCAGCTCTCGGTCATAGCCGAGCTCCACTTCGGTCTTGATGTCGCGCAGCGCCACCTCGTTCTCGGCATGGGGCACCTTGAAGCGCAGGTCGAGCGAGACCGCGCTGTCATAGCTCCATTCGTGGATGCCCATCTTCTGGCTGGACATCACCACATCCGGCGGCGGCCGCTGCGACACGTCCTCGCCGCGGCAGAAGAGGTCGATGGAGACGGCGGCCTGGTGGCCATGCGCCACGGCCCAGATGATGTTCTTCGGCCCGAAGGCCGCGTCGCCGCCGAAGAAGACCTGCGGGAGCGTCGATTGCAGCGTCGCCTCATCAAGCTTCGGCAGGCCCCACCGATCGAACTCGATGCCGAGATCGCCCTCAATCCAAGGGAAGGCATTCTCCTGGCCGATGGCGACCAGCACGTCATTCGCCTCGATCACCACATCCGGCTCGCCGGAGGGGACGAGCTGGCGGCGGCCCTTGGCGTCGCGCTCGGCCTTCACCGCTTCGAAGACCATGCCGGTGAGGCGGCCGTCCTCGTGCAGCACCTGCTTCGGCACCAGGAAGTTGCGGATGGGGATGCCCTCCTTCAGCGCATCCTCCTTCTCCCAGGGGCTCGCCTTCATCTCCTCGAAGCCGGAGCGGACGACGACCGTAACCTGCTCGCCGCCGAGGCGGCGGGCGGAGCGGCAGCAATCCATCGCCGTGTTGCCGCCGCCGAGGACGATCACGCGCCGGCCGACCTTCTCGATATGGCCGAAGGAGACGGAGGAAAGCCAGTCGATGCCGATATGGATGTTCGCCGCGGCCTCGCGCCGGCCCGGCACGTCGAGGTCGCGCCCGCGCGGCGCGCCGGCGCCGACGAAGACGGCATCGTAGCCCTCGCCGAGCAGCGCCCGGAGGCTGCCGACCCGTTGATTGTAGTGGGTGACGACGCCGCCGCGGCCGGTGATGTAGCCAACCTCCTCGTCGATCACGCTCTCCGGCAGGCGGAAGCGCGGGATCTGGCTGCGGATGAAGCCCCCACCCTTCGCCTGCTCGTCATAGACATGGACCTCGTAGCCGAGCGGGGCGAGGTCGCGTGCGACCGTCAGGCTCGCCGGCCCGGCGCCGATGCAGGCGATGCGCTTGCCGTTGCCGACGGAGGGAATGGCCGGCATCCGCGCCAGCACATCCTCCTTGTTGTCGGCGGCGACGCGCTTGAGGCGGCAGATCGCTACCGGCTCCTCTTCCACCCGACCGCGGCGGCAGGCCGGCTCGCAGGGGCGATCGCAGGTGCGGCCGAGCACGCCGGGGAAGACGTTGGAGTGCCAGTTGACCATATAGGCATCGGAATAGCGGCCTGCCGCTATCAGCCGGATGTATTCGGGCACCGGCGTATGTGCCGGGCAGGCCCACTGGCAATCGACGACCTTGTGGAAATAGTCGGGATTGCTGATGTCGGTCGGCGTCACGCGCGCGACTCCCTTGAACGCATCCTGAATTCCTCCTGCCGGCCTCTGTGGGCCTGTGGAGGAAGCTTGCCCCAAGCCCGGTAGGGCCGCAACGACCTGATCGCACCCGTGCCGAAGCCCTGCTTGCGGCCCTGTCGGCCGCCGCCGATGATGCGGTATGGGCCAGGGGAGGGGTGGCGAATGAAGCTCATCAGCTTCGCGATCGGCGGCGAGGCGCGCTATGGCGCTGTGGAGGGCGATGCGGTCGTCGACCTCACCGCCCGGCTGGGCCGCCGCTTCCCGACCCTGCTTTCCTTGATCGAGGCGGATGCCATGGCGGAAGCGCAAGCGGCGCTCGCCACAGCCGGCCCGCGCCATACGCTTGCCGGCATCACCTGGCTGAAGCCGATCCCCGCCGCCCGCCGCATTTTCTGCGTCGGCGCCAACTACCCGAAAGTCCATCCGACCGGTGGCATGGTCAGCGGCCCGGAATTCCCCGCCATCTTCCAGAAGCCGGCCGAAACGCTGGTGCCGCACAAGGCGGTGCTCCAGGCGCCTACCGCCTCCCGGCAGTTCGACTACGAAGGCGAGCTGGCCTTTATCGTTGGCCGCGGTGGGGCCAACATCGCGCCGGAGTGGGCGCTTGAGCATGTCTTCGGCTACAGCTGCCTGAATGACGGCTCGGTGCGGGACTTCCAGAAGCACAGCGTTTGGGCCGGGAAGAATTTCATCCGCTCCGGCGGCTTCGGCCCCTGGTTGGTGACGGCCGACGAGGTCGGCGACCCGGCTTCGCTCACCCTTGTGACGCGGCTCAATGGCGACGAGGTGCAGCGTACCGGCCTCGACCGCATGTTCTTCAGCGTGCCCGCCATCATTGCCTACCTCTCGGCGGTGACGCCGCTGCTGCCGGGCGACGTGGTCGCCACCGGCTCGCCCGAGGGCAGCGGCGCAACCCGCACCCCGCCGCGCTGGCTGGTGCCCGGCGACCGGATCGAGGTGGAGGTGGAGAAGGTAGGAGTGTTGGAAAACACCGTCTCAGACTGACCTGCCGGCGGGAAGGCCGTTCGAGGGCGCTGATGCCTGGCGTCATCCTCCTCGCCGATGTGCCCTTGGCCATGTGGCGGCATGCTTCGCCCTGGGGCCAGGGAAGCCGCTGCGCTCATTGGCCGGAGCGGTCGCTCTATTATCCAAAGAGTAGAAATATTCCGATAAATTTCCCCTGTTCGTTTATTGCGAACACAGGCTTGTCACAACACGGTATAGTTCCGACATCCAACAGTGCGCTTCCGCTAAAGCATCGGGCACCGGCCCAGGGGTTGCCCAAGGTCCGGCCCGATCCACCGATGCTTGAGGATGAGGAAGGATGCGTCTCCTGCTCCTGTTGCCGGCGCTTGTCCTTGCCGGCTGCGCCATGTCCGAGGCTGACCGCCAGGCCGAGGCCGAACTCGCTGCGGTGCGTCAGGTCTCCATGTCCGGCCCGAGCGTGACCTGGGAGGAATTGAAGATTCACCCCTCCCTGGTTGTTCATGCCTGCTCAGTCAGCACGCTGGTGAACACCAGCGGCCAAGTCGTCGGCTATTGCCGCGGTGGCCGGCAATGCCGGACCATGGACTGGCGCCCGGTCGCCCCCGGCTGCAGGGAGCCGCAGCAGCGCATGACCAGCACCCCGGCCCGCACCGCCGCGCTCGATACGACTCGATAACGGGGATTGCGGAGCGCCCCCGGCGCGATACATCCGGGGGCGTGCTCCATCTCATCAAGCTCTCGGTCGGCCCCAAGGATGTGGGGCAGCTTCGCGCCATTCAGGCCCGACGGGCGATGGCCGAGCCGCCCTTGCGCCACCAGACGCGGATGATGCCGAAGCGTGCCGCCGAAATCCTCGAGGGCGGCTCCATCTTCTGGGTGGTCGCCGGCTTCGTGCAGGTGCGGCAGCGCATCGTCGACATCACCGAAGAAACCTGGGACGACGGCTCCCGCTGCGCCGGCCTGGTGCTGGACCCGGAACTCATCCCGGTCGCCGCCCGGCCGGTGAAGCCCTTCCAGGGCTGGCGCTACCTCGCCCCCGATGTCGCGCCGCCCGATGTGCTGGCCGGCGCGGAGGGCGAGGGGGCCGAGGCGATGCCGGAGCGCCTCCGCGCCGAGCTTCGCGCCCTCGGCTTGCTGTAGGCCCATCCCCGCACGGCAGATGATGAAGCTGTAAGCCGCCGTCTGGCGACGGGTCAAGCTCGCGCCGGCGGCAACGGCAAGGCCGTCGCTTGGCCCTTGACCGGCATGGCGGGCGGCGGACACCTTTCGCCCGCCATGGCCCAGACCCCGACCGACCCGCCGCAGACCCCGGCCGACCGCGCCCGCGCCGAGCGCGAGGCGCGCCTCGCGGCCGCCCTCCGCGCCAATCTCCGCCGCCGCAAGGCCCAGGCCCGCGGCCGGGAGGACGAGGGGAAGCCCGTCCCGGCGCCCGAGGACAAGGCGGACTGAGCCCTTCGCCGATCCGGCGCCTTCGGGTAGAGGGAGGGTCTTCAATCAGCCTTCCCGGCGAGCAGGGCCGGGCTGGCGCGCCATCGCGGCGCCTCTGCGTGGGACCATTGGGCATGAGCATCAAGAACGACCGTTGGATCCGGCAGATGTCCGAGAACCACGGGATGATCGAGCCTTTCGAGCCGGGCCAGGTGCGCGAAGTCGAGGGCCGCCGGGTGATCTCCTACGGCCTGTCCTCCTATGGCTACGACATCCGCTGCTCGCGTCACTTCAAGATCTTCACCAATGTCTATTCGGCGATGGTCGACCCGAAGAACTTCGACCCGCGCAGCTTCGTCGATTTCGAGGGTGACGAATGCATCATCCCGCCGAACTCCTTCGCCCTCGCGGCGACGGTCGAGTATTTCCGCATCCCGCGGAATGTCCTGACGATCTGCCTGTCGAAATCGACTTATGCCCGCTGCGGCATCATCGTGAACGTCACCCCCTTCGAGCCGGAATGGGAGGGGCAGGTGACGCTGGAATTCTCCAACACGACGAATCTCCCAGCGAAGATCTATGCCAATGAGGGCGTCGCCCAGGTGCTGTTCCTCGAGTCCGACGAGGTCTGCGAGACCTCCTACCGCGACCGCCAGGGCAAGTATCAGGGCCAGCGGGGCGTGACCTTGCCCCGGACCTGACCGGCAGCGGTGGGGGAACTTGCGGACCCGCCACCGGGTTGCCCCCAGGCAGACGGGGTGGACCAGATGACCAAGGCCGTGATCTTCGACGTCGACGGCACGCTCGTCGACACCAACGACTTCCATGCCGCCTCCTGGGCCGAGGCCTTCCGCCGTTTCGGCCATGCGGTGCCGGAGGCCGAGATCCGCGGCCAGATCGGCAAGGGCAGCGACCAGCTCATGCCCTTTTTCCTCCCGCCGGAGGTGGTGGAGCGCGAGGGCGAGGCCATCGCCGAGGCCCGCAGCAAGCTCTTCATGCAGGACTATATTGGCCGGGCGCGGGCCTTCCCCGGCGTGCGGGCGTTGTTCGAGCGGCTGCGTGGGGAGGGCCAGCGAATCCTCCTCGCCAGCTCCGCCAAGGGCGAGGAGCTGGAGCGCTACAAGGAGATCGCCCAGATCGGCGAGCTGATCGACGGCGCCACCAGCGCCGACGATGCCGAGAGTTCCAAACCCTCCCCCGACATTTTCCAGGCCGCGCTTGCCAAGCTGAAGCCGCTGCCGGCCGAGGCGGCCATCGTGGTCGGCGACTCCCCCTATGACGCCGAAGCGGCCGGCAAGGCGGGGCTCCGCTGCGTCGGCCTGCTCTGCGGCGGCTTCCCCGAAGCGGTGCTGCGCGAGGCCGGCTGCATCGCGCTCTACCGCGACCCCGCCGACCTGCTGGCGGCCTATGCGCGCTCGCCGCTGGCGCCGGGGTGAAGGCCCGCATCCGCCCGGCCATCATCGTCTCACACCGGCATCGGTTTTGCGGCTATCCTTCCGGTACCAGGGGGAAGGATGGGGACCATGGGCATGCGGGCGGCGCTGCTTCTCCTGCTGCTGGCGCTCGGCGGCTGCGCGGGCGGGCGGCAGGCCGCGGTCTGGGACGGCAGGCGCGGCTATGACGGCAATGGCGACTACGGCTACGACCTCGCCGCCTCCCGGGCCGAGGCGCGGGGTTACCGATCCCTGGCGGCGCCGGCCTATGCCGTGCCGGGAACGCCGGACGACCCCTGGGGCCCCTATATTCGCGAGGCTTCGGGGCGCTTCGGCCTGCCCGAGCGCTGGATTCGCGAGGTGATGCGCCAGGAGAGCGGCGGGCGGCTGACCGGCGGGGACGGGCTGCCGATCACCTCCCCGGTCGGGGCGATGGGGCTGATGCAGGTGATGCCGCGGACCTACGACATCCTGCGATCGCGCTACGGGCTCGGCCCCGACCCCTATGAGCCGCGCGACAACATCCTCGCTGGCGCCGCCTATTTGCGGGAGATGCATGACCGCTTCGGCGCGCCGGCCTTCCTCGCCGCCTACAATGCCGGGCCGGACCGGGTGACGGATTTCCTTGCCGGCTCCCGCATCTTGCCGGACGAGACGATGCGCTACGTCGCCAACATCGCGCCGCGGCTCGGCATGCCGGCCTATGGCGGCGGCGCCATCGCCGAGGCCGACCGGGCCTATGCCGGCGGCGGGTTGCGGGGTGGCGACTATGGCGGCGGGTCGCAGCTCGCGCTCATGCCGTCCGATCCGGCGGACCGCGCCTTCGAGGGCGGCGGCCTCGTCACGCCCGATGCGCCGACCGGCCGCCTGACCGGACGCTGAGGCCGGGGCTCAGCCCCCGGTACGGTTCCAGCCGCGCCCGGCATCGCTCATCGGCTCGATGCCACTCTCGGTCACGGCGATGGTGTCCTCCAGCTTGATGAAGCCGCGGCGGGGATGCAGCAGCGTCGTCTCGACCGAGAGCACCATATCGGCCTCGAGCGGCCGCTCCGCGTCATGCGCCTGGTAGGGGATGGGGCCGGTCGCGGTCAGCCAGGGTGCCTCATGCTGCACTAGCCCCATGCCATGGGCGAGGAATTCGATGTGCTCCGCATGCGGCGAGGCCGCCGCCGCCCGCTCGCCCGCCGCCTGGACTTCACCGCCGGGCACCCCGGCCCGCACACGCTGGCGGGCGGCCTGCTGAATGGCCTCGACCTCGGCCAGCAGCTCGGCCAGCTCAGCATCCGGCTCGCCGACCACACCCATGCGGCAGAGATCGCCGATATAGCCACGGTAGCGCCCGCCGGAATCAAGCGAGATGATGTCGCCCGGTACGATTTTCTGATCGGAAGCGGCGCGGTTCAGCCCGGTGCCCGCCGTGATCAGGCAGTATTCGAAGGTGAGGCGACGGCGAACCTCCTCCTGGCGGAGTCGCTCCACCAGATCCGCCTTGGTGACACCTGGCTCACAGGCGGCGAAGGTTGCGAGCATCGAGGCCACCACGCGGTCCGAGGCCTCACGCAGCAGCGCCAGTTCGGCCGGGCTCTTCCGCGCGCGGAGCCGTTCCAATGGCTGTGCCACATCGACCAGCGCCGCATTGGGCAGCCCGTCGCGCAGCACGGCGGCGGCATCGGAGGGCAGGAAGGCCAGCTCCACGCCGATCCGCCGCAGCGGGATGCCGATCCGCTGGAGGTGCCGCACCGCATGACCCACCGCATCGGTCGAGGTGCCGGAGACCGTCTCGACAACCGGCGTCCAGAAGCGGCCGAGCTGCTTCTCGTGCTTCTCCAGTCGGTGGGCGATGTAGGCGGTGAGCTCGGGCTTGCCCGGCACATAGACCATCACCGGCAGGTAGCGGCTGAGGCCGATGGCGTCGCGGTGGTCGAAGAAAGGGAAGCTGTAGCCGCCGAGCATGTACTGCGAGGCCTGGCGGGAGGTGGTGACCACCGCATCGACATCCGCCTCGGCCAGCAGCCGGTCGAGCCGGGCTGTGTCGAAGGGCGGGCATTGCGTGGCGGCGGGGCTTCCCTCAGGCGCTGGCGCGGCGGTCGACATGGTTCGTCTCCTCGGTTCTTATCGCCCGGACGGCAGCCATCAAAGCATGGCCCGATGGCGTGGTCTGCGCCGTTCCGCCGCCCGCTCGCCAAGGTTTCAAGCCGGGTCAGGTGGTGGCGGGGATGCGCCCTCTGGCCGGCTCATGGGTCCCCGCCCGCAGCACCCAGGCCGCGGCCAGCGCGCCGGCACCGAGATTGCCGATCAGCAGCCCGGCCAAGGTCCCGGCCTCGCCTCCGATGCGGCCGCCCAGCCAAGCCATCGGCACGCCGAGCACGAAGGTCCGCACCAGGGAGATGGCCACCGCCGTCATCGGCCGCTCGAGCCCGTTGAAGATGGCGCAGGCGACGGCGATGGCCCCGATCGCCCCATATCCCCAGGGCAGGATGCGCAGGTAGAGCGTGGTCGAGCCCTCCACCGCGGGGTCACCGGTGAATGCGGCCGCTACCCAGGGCGCCGCCACGACCAGCGGCAGCGCCACCGCCAGCCCATAGGCCAGGCAGAAGCCCATGGAGGCCCGTATCCCCGCCTGCAGCCGGTCCAGCCGCCCCGCCCCGGCATTCTGCGCGGCGAAGGGATTGGCCACTGCGGAGAGGGCGAAAAGTGCCGTCATCGCCAGGCTCTCGACCCGCGAGCCGAGGCCGAACCCCGCCACCGCCGCGCTCCCCTGCACCGCCAGCATGGCGGTGAACAGACCGTTGGCGACGGGGATGATCGCATTCGTTCCCGCCGCCGGCAGCCCGACCCGCAGCACCCGCCGCGTGGAGGCCACGAAGCCGTGCATCAGGGGCCCGTCGAGCGTGAGCAGGCCGAGCCGGCGCAGCCGCCATAGCGAGGCCAGCAGCATTGCCGTCCAGGCCAGGTCGGCCGCCGCCGCCAGCCCCGCCAGGCCGAGACCCGGCACGACCCCCGGCACGCCGAAGGCCAGCGGCCAGTCGAGCAGGAAGCCGAGGATGCCAGCCCCGGCCAGTGCCGAGCCGCCGAAGCCCATGTCGCCCGCTGCCCTGACGATGCCAAGCGCGACCATCCCCGTCAGTAGCGGTGGCGCCCCGAGCAGCCAGGTCCGCAGATAGGCGAGCGCCAGTTGCCGCGTCTCGCCCTCGGCCCCAAGCCAGCGGAGCAGCTCCTCCGCGCCGAACCAACAGGGCAGGGCGAGGCTGAGCGCCACGGCCGCCGCCAGCAGCAGCGCATGCAGCGAGAGCCGCCCGGCCGCCTCCCCGGCGCCGAGCGCCCGCGCGACCACCGCCGTCGCCCCGGCGCCGAGGCCGATGCCGAAGCTCATCACCGTCATCACGATGGGGATAACGAAGCCGAGTGCTGCCAGCGCATGCGGGCCGAGCAGGCCGGTCAGCCAGGCCTCGGCCAGCTGGATGCCGAACATGATGACCAGCGCGATGGCGAGTGGGGCGGTGGCAAGGGCGAGGCCTCGCGCCACCGGCCCCTCGGACAAGGTTGCGCGGTTTCCCTGGCGGGTGGCCCCGGCCGGGGCGGTCTGCTGGCTCGGCATCGGCCCTCGATCGGTGTGCGGTGGGCAGCTTGGCACGGCCACGCCTTACCAAAACCGGGATGAGACCCATAACAGCCGGCAGCGCAAGTGAAGTTCCCCATATGCCAGCCGGTTCCGCCAGCCTCCTGCCCTTCTCGCTGTCCGAGCGCCTTGCCCGGCCGATCCGGCAGCGCATCGCCGCCGAGGTCGTCGCCGTATTCAACGACCGTGCCCGTGGCGAGCGGCCGGTGGTGCCCCAGCCCGACGGGCTGTTCGGCCCCCGCTCAGTTGCCTGGCGGGTGCATGGCGACGTGACCTCGATGATGGTAGGCGGCATCGCCGGCCTCTTGTTGCAGATGCTGCACCCCGGCGTGCTGGCAGGCGTCTGGGATCATTCGAATTTCCGCGCCGACATGCTCGGCCGCCTGCGCCGCACCGCCCGCTTCATCGCCCTGACCACTTATGGTGGGCGCGCCGAGGCCGAGGCCGTAATCGCCCGCGTCCGCGGCATACACGACCAGGTGCGGGGGGGCCTGCCCGATGGCCGGTCCTATGCCGCCAACGACCCGGACCTGCTGGCCTGGGTGCATGTGACCGAGGCGACCAGCTTCCTCGCCGGCTGGGTCCGCTATGCCGAGCCGCGCATGGCCGGCGCCGATCAGGACCGCTACTTCGCCGAGATGGCGCAAGTCGCCGAGGCGCTCGGCGCCGACCCCGTGCCGCGCAGCCGGGCCGAGGCGCAGCGCCTGCTCCGGGCGATGCGGCCGCAGCTCCGCTACGACGTCCGCACCGCGGAGGTCACCCGGATTCTATTCAACCAGAAGGCGCCGAGCCGGGCGGCGGAGCCCTTGCAAGCCATCACCATGCAGGCCGGCATCGACCTGCTGCCGGCCTGGGCGCAGCGAATGCATGGGATGGAAAGCCCGTTCGGCGCCCGCCCGCTGGTCCGCGCCGGCACGCTCGGCGTCGCACGGACCCTGCGCTGGGCCTTCGAGCGAAGGGGAGGCTGAGCAAGCACGGCGCCGACCGGCGATGCCCGATTGCATCGCCGGGAGAGTCCTTGTATCCCGCCCCGACCGTTTTCCAGACGGCCGGTCCCCATCCGGCGGACTGCCGTAAGAATCCGGCAGGCAAATCGGGGCACCAAGGCGGCCTCCCTTTGTCGACATCGTAAGGAATAGCCGCGATCATGGACCGCATCCGCATCCGCGGCGGCCAGCCGCTCCAGGGCAGCATCCCGATCAGCGGCGCCAAGAACGCCACCCTGCCGCTGATGGCCGCCGGCCTGCTCGCCAGCGGCCCGCTGGTGCTGCGCAATGCGCCCGACCTGGCGGACATCGCCACCATGCGGGCCCTGCTGATCCAGCACGGGCTGACGGTGGAGCATGACCGCGAGGCCCGGTCGTTGTCCATCGCCGGCGAGGCCACCAGCCTCGAAGCGCCGTATGACCTGGTGCGGAAGATGCGCGCTTCGGTCCTCGTCCTCGGCCCGATCGTCGCCCGCCATGGCAAGGCCCGCGTCTCGCTGCCCGGCGGCTGCTCCATCGGCACCCGGCCGGTGGACCTGCACCTCAAGGGGTTGGAGGCGATGGGCGCCACTATCACCCTCGATGCCGGCTATATCGAGGCGGAGGCGCCGCACGGTCTCAAGGGCGCGCGCATCATCTTCCCCGTCGTCTCGGTGGGCGCCACCGAGAACTTGCTGATGGCCGCCTGCCTTGCCGATGGCGAGACGGAACTGGTCAACGCCGCCCGCGAGCCGGAGATCGAGGATCTCGCCCGCTGCCTGGTCGCCATGGGCGCCGAGATCGAGGGCATCGGCACCGACCGACTGCATGTGGTGGGCCGCCGCAGCCTCGGCGGCGCCACGCATGACATCGTGCCGGACCGGATCGAGGCCGGCACCTATGCCTGCGCCGCCGCCATCACTGGCGGCTCCGTCCTGCTCCAGGGCGCGCGGGCCGAGCACCTCGGCTCGGTCGCCCGCACGCTGCGCGAGGCCGGCGTCGCGGTGGAGCCGGAGGGCGATGCGCTCCGCATCTCCCGCCTCAACGGGCTGCACGGGGTCGATGTGATGACGGAGCCCTTCCCCGGCTTCGCCACCGACATGCAGGCGCAGTTCATGGCGCTGATGGCCATCGCCGAGGGCGCCTCGATGATCACCGAGACGATCTTCGAGAACCGCTTCATGCATGTGCCGGAGCTGAACCGCATGGGCGCCCGCATCAACGCGCATGGCGCCTCGGCCATCGTCCGCGGCGTGCCGAAGCTCTCAGGCGCGCCGGTGATGGCGACCGACCTGCGTGCCTCCGTCTCCCTCATCCTCGCCGGGCTGGCGGCGGAGGGGGAGACCATCGTCAACCGCGTCTATCACCTCGACCGCGGCTATGAGCGGGTGGAACAGAAACTCGCCGCCGTCGGGGCCGATATAGAGCGGCTTCCGGGCTGAGCTGCATGGACCTTCCGATCCCCGACTCCAACCCCGCCACGGCCGCCGGCGCCGCACCCATCATCCTCGCCGTGCCGAAGGGCCGCATCCTTGCAGAACTCGGCCCGGTGCTGGCGCGTGCTGGCATCCAGCCCGCGGCGGATTACACGGATGAGGACAGCCGGCGCCTGCGCTTCGAGACCAGCGACCCGAGCCTCGACGTGGTCCGCGTCCGGCCCTTCGACGTCGCCACCTTCATCGCCCATGGCGCGGCCCAGATCGGCATCTGCGGCGCCGATGTGCTGATGGAGTTCGACTACCCGGAGATCTACGCCCCGCTCGACCTCGGCATCGGCAAGTGCCGTATCAGCGTGGCCGAGCCTGCCGTGACCGCCGGCCAGGACGACCCGAGCCGGTGGTCGCGCATTGCGGTCGCCAGCAAGTACCCCAACGTCGCCGGGCGCCATTACGCCGCCCGCGGCATCCAGGCCGAGGTCGTCCACCTGAACGGGGCGATGGAGCTGGCGCCCTCGCTCGGCCTCGCCCGCGTCATCGTCGACTTGGTGCAGACCGGCAGCACGCTGAAGGCGAACGGCCTGGTCGAGACGGAGGTGATCGCCCATGTCACCTCCCGCCTTATCGTCAACCGCACGGCGCTGAAGACCATGCCGGAGCGGATCGGCGCCTGGATCGCCCGCTTCCGCGCGGCACTCGCCTGATGCTGCGCCTCGACACCAGCGCGCCGGACTTCGAGGCCGGCTTCGCCGCCCTGCTCGACATGGCCCGCGAGACCACGGCGCAGGTGGATGACGCCGTCGCCGGCATCATCGCCGAGGTCCGGGCCGGGGACGATGCCGCCCTGCTGCGGCTGACCACCCGCTTCGATGGCTGGGCGCCGATCGATGCCGGGGCGCTGCGCGTCACCGCCGAGGAGATCGATGCTGCGACCGCCGGCATCCCGGCCGCGCTGCTCGCCGCCCTCGACCTCGCTGCTGAGCGGATCGAGCGTTTCCACGCCGCCCAGCGCCCGGCGGACCTCGAACTGCCGGACCCGGCCGGCCTCACGCTCGGCATGCGCTGGACGCCGCTGGATGCGGTCGGCCTCTATGTGCCGGGCGGCAAGGCGGCCTATCCCTCCTCCGTGCTGATGAATGCGCTGCCGGCGCGCGTCGCGGGCGTCGCGCGCATCGCCATGGTGGTGCCGACGCCAGGCGGACAGCTCAACCCGCTGGTGCTGGCCGCGGCGCGGCGCGCGGGCGTCACCGAGATCTACCGCATCGGCGGTGCGCAGGCGGTGGCGGCGCTGGCCCATGGCACAACCTCCATCGCCGCGGTTGACCGCATCGTCGGGCCGGGCAACGCCTATGTGGCGGCGGCCAAGCGGCAGGTCTTCGGCCGGGTCGGGATCGACTCCATCGCCGGGCCGTCCGAGGTGGTGGTGGTCGCCGATGCGTCGAACGACCCGCGCCTCGTCGCCATCGACCTGCTGGCCCAGGCCGAGCATGACGAGAGCGCCCAGGCCATCCTGATCACCGACGACGCGGGTTTCGCCGAGGCGGTCGCCGCCGCCGTTGCGACAGAGCTGGAGACGCTGCCCCGCGGCGCCATCGCCGGCGAGAGCTGGCGGCGCCACGGCGCCACCATCCTGGTGCGCGATTGGGCGGAGGCGCAGGCCATCACCGACCGCCTCGCGCCCGAACATCTTCAGGTGATGCTGCCCGACCCGCGCGGTTGGTTCGCCGGCATCCGCCATGCCGGCGCCGCCTTCCTCGGCCGCTGGTGTCCGGAGGCGCTGGGCGACTATGTCGCCGGCCCGAACCACGTCCTGCCGACCGGGCGGACGGCGCGCTTCGCTTCCGGCCTCTCGGTCTTCGACTTTCTGAAGCGCACGACATGGGTGGAGGCGAGCGAGGCCGGCCTCGCCGCCATCGGCCCGGCTGCCGTCGCACTGGCCGAGGCGGAAGGGCTGCAAGCCCATGGCCTCAGCGTTGCGCGCCGGCTAGCTTGACCCCACCTTCCCTGGCCATCATCTTGCCGAGGCGAAGTCAACCCCCCGAGTGCGTGCCCCAGGGCCCGACGCCGTCCGATCCGGACCAGGCGCGGACCCGGCACGCCGTTCAGCATGAAGGTTCCTGATGTCAAAAGAGGACATGATCGAGTTCAGCGGCACCGTACAGGAGCTGCTGCCCAATGCGATGTTCCGGGTGAAACTCGACAACGAGCACATGGTCCTGGCCCATACCAGCGGGAAGATGCGCAAGAACCGCATCCGCGTCCTCGCCGGGGATCGGGTGAATGTCGAGATGACGCCCTATGACCTGACCAAGGGCCGCATCACCTTCCGCTTCAAGTAATTCCTTTGAGCACAGGCAAACCGCCCCTGGTGCTGGCCTCCGCCAGCCCGCGGCGGCTCGAGCTGCTGGCCCGGATCGGCATCGCCCCGGACCGCGTGCTGGCCACGGATATCGACGAAACGCCGCTGAAGGCCGAGCTGCCGCGACTGCTCGCTGCCCGTCTCTCCGCCGCCAAGGCCGAGGTCGCAGGTGCCCGCGCGCCCGAGGCGCTGGTGCTGGCCGCCGATACCGTGGTCGGCGTCGGCCGCCGCATCCTGGGCAAGCCTGTCGATGCCGACGAGGCGCGCCGCTTCCTCGCCCTGCTCTCTGGCCGGCGGCATCATGTTTATACCAGCGTCGCCCTCCGCAGCCCGGATGGCAAGCTGCGCACCCGGCTGGTCGACACCATCCTCGCCTTCCAGCGGCTGACCGAGGCGCAAATCGAGGATTACGTCGCCGGCGAGGAATGGCGCGGCAAGGCCGGCGGCTATGCCATCCAGGGCCGGGCCGAGGTCTTCGTCCGCTTCCTGTCCGGATCGCATTCCAATGTCGTGGGCCTGCCGCTGTTCGAGACGGCGCAACTGCTGCGGGGCGTCGGCTGGCTGAGCCCGTGAGGATCCTGGTGTCCGTCTCCCCGGGTGAAGTCCGCACCGCGTTGCTGCGCGGCGACCGGTTGGACGAGGCCTGGATCGAGCGCCCTGCTCGCCCCGATGGCGTCGGCGACCTGCACCGTGCCCGCGTCACTGCCCTCGCCCCTGCCATGGCTGGCGCCTTCCTGATGCTGGCCGGGGGCGAGACCGGCTTCCTTCCCGAATCCGAGGCCAGCGCCGCCCGCCAGCCCATCGCCCGCTCGGTGCAGGAGGGGCTGGTCCTGCCTGTCCGCGTCACCCGCGCCCCGCAGGGCGGCAAGGGCGCCCGCGTCACCGCCCGCCTGACGCCCGCCGAACAGGCCCGTGTTTCCGCCGTCCCGCCAGGCAATGCGCCCCTGCTGCTGGCCCGCGGCCCGGACGCCCCGCTCCGCCTCGCCCGTGCCCATCCTGCTGCCGAACTGGTGAGCGATGGCGCCACCCTCGCCGCCCGTCTCCGTGCCGCCTACTCCCCCCGACCGGTCTTCGATGAGGCGCTGGAGGCCGAGTTCGACGCGCTCGCCGGCCCGGAGGTACTGCTCCCCGGCGGTGGCCGCATCCTCATCCACCCGACGCCGGCGCTGACGGCCCTCGATGTCGATGCCGGAAGCGCCGCCGGCGCGCGCGACCCGGAGGCGCAGCGCCGCGTCAACGAGGCGGCGGTGGCGGAGGCGGGGCGGCAGATTCGCCTTCGGCACCTCGCTGGCCCGATCCTGCTCGATCTGGCGGGAATGACGGTGAAGCGGCGCGCCGCCCTCTCCGAACCCCTGGCGCGGGCCCTGGCGCCCGATCGGTTGGCCCGGTTGCTTGGCCTCGGCCCGCTCGGCCTGTTCGAGATCCTGCGCCAGCGCATCCACCCGCCGCTGCACGAGGTGCTGGCCGGGCCGCTCACGCCTGGCCTCGCCGCCCTGCGCCAGGCAGTGCGCGAGGCTGCCGCGCGCCCTGGCCGCCGCCTCGCCCTCGCCGCTGCGCCATCCGTGCTGGCGGCGTTGGAGGCGCTCACCGGCGCTCTGGCCGAAGCGGGGGAGGCCATCGGTCAGCCCCTGCAACTTCGGCCGGACCCCGCACGTCCATGGTCGCACTGGACCATCGAGGAGGCCGCTCATGGCGGATAATCCGCCCGCTCCCCGCTGCCCCGTCTGCGGCAAGCCGGTGGAGCCGCCCGCGCCGCACCGGCCCTTCTGCTCGGCCCGCTGCCGGCAGGTCGATCTCGGCCGCTGGCTGGCCGGCGACTACGTCATCCCGGGCGACGACCTTGAGCGACAGGAAGATGACACGGAAGGCCGTTGAACGGGTGGACAGGCGTCCGGGCTTCCGCTACATCCCCGGCCCTCTGCCGCGCCCCCGATGCGGGGGCCGCTTGGGCCCAGGTAGCTCAGTTGGTAGAGCATGCGACTGAAAATCGCAGTGTCGGTGGTTCGATTCCGCCCCTGGGCACCATTTCTCCCAAGAAGATCAAGAGTTTAGAAGCAGGCATGCTGTGCTGCGTCGGCTGCACGTGCCTAGCGCAGTGCTAGCACAGTCCCCGGGCGCGCCCTTCTGCGTCAGCGCCGTAGGGCGGTGAGCGTCTGGTGCGGTAGCACACTCCTAGTGCACTGACCCAGACGGAGGATTCACAGCGGGCCGCTGCGGTGGAATTCTCCGGCTATGGCCCAGACCGTCAGTGTCATCGTTGGATCGGCCGACCGCACCCGCCTGAGTGCGATCATCGGCGACCGGAACCGCCCGCTCAAGCATACGCAGCGGGCCAC